>NZ_JASOYK010000021.1:0-706 GCF_030226685.1 Paenibacillus sp. UMB4589-SE434
GTTGTTCGCCACGTCCTTCGTCGGCTCCTGGCGCCTAGGCATCCTCCGTGTGCTCTTAATAGCTTAACCATTGCTCTCTCGAGCAGCTAATCATCTATAAAGATGAGGATTATTCTAAGTCGCATTTCTTACGTTGATTGTGTTCACAGCCATAAGCTGCGCTGCACATTCAACTTGCTTCGCAATTCAGTTTTCAAGGTACAAGTTAATGAAAGTTATGGTGGAGCCAAGCGGGATCGAACCGCTGACCTCCTGCTTGCAAGGCAGGCGCTCTCCCAGCTGAGCTATGGCCCCATAATGGAATATAAAATTAAAATGGTGGGCCCTAGTGGACTCGAACCACCGACCTCACCCTTATCAGGGGTGCGCTCTAACCAGCTGAGCTAAGGGCCCTCATTAGTTCATAAAGAACTGATGAGCAATTTGCTCTGCTTGGCAACGTCCTACTCTCCCAGGACCCTGCGGTCCAAGTACCATCGGCGCTGGAGGGCTTAACGGTCGTGTTCGGGATGGGTACGCGTGGAACCCCTCCGCCATCGCCACCAAACAAAGGCTTTATGCGGTTGAAAGATTGCTCTTTCAAAACTGAAAACGAGCGGAATGTTAAGGGTGGAAGCTTATGCTTCCTGTATGTCTCCGTCACAGGAGACGTAAATCCTTAGAAAGGAGGTGATCCAGCCGCACCTTCCGATACGGCTACCTTGTT
>NZ_JASOYK010000022.1:0-690 GCF_030226685.1 Paenibacillus sp. UMB4589-SE434
TAAGGCTGGGCTGTGATGGGGAGGGAAATTTATAGTACCGAAGGTCTTGATTTCAGGCTGCCGAGAAAAGCCTCTAGCCAGGTGATGGTGCCCGTACCGCAAACCGACACAGGTAGGCGAGATGAGTATTCTAAGGCGCGCGGAAGAACTCTCGTTAAGGAACTCGGCAAAATGACCCCGTAACTTAGGGAGAAGGGGTGCCTCGGTAGGGTGAATAGCCCGAGGGGGCCGCAGTGAAAAGGCCCAAGCGACTGTTTAGCAAAAACACAGGTCTGTGCGAAGCCGCAAGGCGAAGTATACGGGCTGACGCCTGCCCGGTGCTGGAAGGTTAAGGGGAGTGGTTAGCCGCAAGGCGAAGCTATGAACCGAAGCCCCAGTAAACGGCGGCCGTAACTATAACGGTCCTAAGGTAGCGAAATTCCTTGTCAGGTAAATTCTGACCCGCACGAATGGCGTAACGACTTGGGCGCTGTCTCAACGAGAGATCCGGTGAAATTTTAATACCTGTGAAGATGCAGGTTACCCGCGACAAGACGGAAAGACCCCATGGAGCTTTACTACAGCTTGATATTGGACTTTGGTACGGACTGTACAGGATAGGTGGGAGCCTGAGAAGCCTGAGCGCCAGCTTAGGTGGAGGCGCCGTTGGGATACCACCCTGTTCGTATCGGAGTTCTAACCTAGGACCGT
>NZ_JASOYK010000023.1:0-517 GCF_030226685.1 Paenibacillus sp. UMB4589-SE434
GGCCTCCAGTGCGTGTTACCGCACCTTCACCCTGGACAGGGGTAGATCACACGGTTTCGGGTCTACGTCTACGTACTTAAGCGCCCTATTCAGACTCGCTTTCGCTTCGGCTACGGCTTTCCACCTTAACCTTGCACGCAAACGTAACTCGCCGGTTCATTCTACAAAAGGCACGCCATCACCCATAAAAAGGGCTCTGACTTTTTGTAAGCACACGGTTTCAGGATCTTTTTCACTCCCCTTCCGGGGTGCTTTTCACCTTTCCCTCACGGTACTGCTTCACTATCGGTCGCCAGGTAGTATTTAGCCTTAGCAGATGGTCCTGCCAGATTCCCACGGGGTTTCACGTGACCCGCGGTACTCGGGATCCGTCTCGGAGAGCAATCACTTTTAATTACAGGGCTGTTACCTTCTATGGCGGGCCTTTCCAGACCTCTTCATCTAACAATCGCTTTTCTTACTCCTAGTGAGACGTCCCACAACCCCAAAGAGCAAGCTCTTTGGTTTAGGCTGTTCC
>NZ_JASOYK010000024.1:0-465 GCF_030226685.1 Paenibacillus sp. UMB4589-SE434
ACCCGGTTCGGGGACAGTGTCAGGTGGGTAGTTTGACTGGGGCGGTCGCCTCCTAAAGTGTAACGGAGGCGCCCCAAGGTTCCCTCAGAATGGTTGGAAATCATTCGAAGAGTGCAAAGGCATAAGGGAGCTTGACTGCGAGACCTACAAGTCGAGCAGGGACGAAAGTCGGGCTTAGTGATCCGGTGGTTCCGCATGGAAGGGCCATCGCTCAACGGATAAAAGCTACCCTGGGGATAACAGGCTTATCTCCCCCAAGAGTCCACATCGACGGGGAGGTTTGGCACCTCGATGTCGGCTCATCGCATCCTGGGGCTGAAGTAGGTCCCAAGGGTTGGGCTGTTCGCCCATTAAAGCGGTACGCGAGCTGGGTTCAGAACGTCGTGAGACAGTTCGGTCCCTATCTGTCGCGGGCGTAGGAAATTTGAGAGGAGCTGTCCTTAGTACGAGAGGACCGGGATGGAC
>NZ_JASOYK010000025.1:0-441 GCF_030226685.1 Paenibacillus sp. UMB4589-SE434
TCGGTCGAGGGCTTATCCTAATCATTCTAAGTAGAGCATGTACACTTCGCATTCAGTTTTCAAAGTGCAAGCTTTGATTTTCGGCTAAGAAGCACGTATAATACGGTGGACAAGCTTGAAGCGTTCGCCTAATGTTACGGGGAGATACCCAAGAGGCCGAAGGGGACGCTTTGCTAAAGCGTTAGGGTGTTACAGCCGCGAGGGTTCGAATCCCTCTCTCTCCGCCAGTGTTTTTCTTAACTGAAGAAGTTTTAATTTGATGTGGCGGTGTAGCTCAGCTGGCTAGAGCGTACGGTTCATACCCGTGAGGTCGGGGGTTCGATCCCCTTCGCCGCTACCATATCTTTTTTATCGCAACAAACCAGGACGCTTAGCTCAGCTGGGAGAGCATCTGCCTTACAAGCAGAGGGTCGGCGGTTCGATCCCGTCAGCGTCCACCAT
>NZ_JASOYK010000026.1:0-393 GCF_030226685.1 Paenibacillus sp. UMB4589-SE434
CTGGTGAGCCATGAAGGACTCGAACCTTCGACACCCTGATTAAAAGTCAGGTGCTCTACCAACTGAGCTAATGGCTCGTAAATGGTGGAGGATGATGGATTCGAACCACCGAACCCGGACGGGAGCAGATTTACAGTCTGATGCGTTTGGCCACTTCGCTAATCCTCCAAATTTACATGGTGGCTCGGGACGGAATCGAACCGCCGACACGAGGATTTTCAGTCCTCTGCTCTACCGACTGAGCTACCGAGCCATGTTATATGCAGTTATGAGTACAAATAAGTATTGGAACTTCATCCTCAACTTCTTTGTAAAGAAAATGGCGGAGCTGACGGGATTCGAACCCGCGGTCTCCTGCGTGACAGGCAGGCATGTTAGGCCTCTACACCACAG
>NZ_JASOYK010000027.1:0-356 GCF_030226685.1 Paenibacillus sp. UMB4589-SE434
TTAGTTGGCGCCGTTGGCGGTGTCACGTCTGGCACACTTCCACTGTCGGTAGTCACTTGTATCGTAACTGCTGGGGAAACGTTACCTGCCGCATCCTTCGCTGCAATTGCAAATGTATAAGCTGTATTTGCGCTTAAACCTGTTATTGCTGCGCTTGTTCCAGCAGCAGTCACTGTAGTCGGGCCATATGTGACCGTATAGCCCGTTACCCCTACATTGTCTGTCGATGCCGTCCAGCTCAAATTCACGCTGTTTGACGTCTTGGATACGACAGTGACATTAGTTGGCGCCGTTGGCGGTGTCACGTCTGGCACACTTCCACTGTCGGTAGTCACTTGTATCGTAACTGCTGGGGA
>NZ_JASOYK010000028.1:0-350 GCF_030226685.1 Paenibacillus sp. UMB4589-SE434
GCACAGACACATGGCGCGCACCAAAATGTAGTGCCGCAAAGCTTCCAGCCGTACGGCCAAGTGCAAAGCATCACGGCACAGACACATGGCGCGCACCAAAATGTAGTGCCGCAAAGCTTCCAGCCGTACGGCCAAGTACAAAGCATCACGGCACAGACACATGGCGCCCACCAAAATGTAGTGCCGCAAAGCTTCCAACCGTACGGCCAAGTGCAAAGCATCACGGCGCAGACACATGGCGCCCACCAAAATGTAGTGCCGCAAAGCTTCCAACCGTACGGCCAAGTGCAAAGCATCACGGCACAGACACATGGCGCGCACCAAAATGTAGTGCCGCAAAGCTTCCAGCC
>NZ_JASOYK010000029.1:0-347 GCF_030226685.1 Paenibacillus sp. UMB4589-SE434
TCTAACAATCGCTTTTCTTACTCCTAGTGAGACGTCCCACAACCCCAAAGAGCAAGCTCTTTGGTTTAGGCTGTTCCGCTTTCGCTCGCCGCTACTGACGGAATCACTATTGTTTTCTCTTCCTCAAGGTACTTAGATGTTTCAGTTCCCTTGGTATGCCTCTCCATGACCTATGTATTCAGTCATGAGTAACTGCCCATTACGACAGCTGGGTTTCCCCATTCGGACATCCCCGGATCGATGCATGCTTACTGCTCCCCGAGGCATTTCGTTGTTCGCCACGTCCTTCGTCGGCTCCTGGCGCCTAGGCATCCTCCGTGTGCTCTTAATAGCTTAACCATTGCTCT
>NZ_JASOYK010000002.1:0-580720 GCF_030226685.1 Paenibacillus sp. UMB4589-SE434
GCCGCCAGCGTTCGTCCTGAGCCAGGATCAAACTCTCCATTAAAGTGTTTGACTTGCTCATTGTATTGCTGACGAGATAAATCTCGTGATTCTTAACATTCCCGTTCAATGCGCTTCATGATCAAGATCATGTCCTTCATTCAACGTTGCTCGTTGTTCAGTTTTCAAGGAACAATGTGTGATTACTGAAGCACCGTTTCGCTTCGTTTCACCGTGTCGCTCAGCGGCGACCTAATTAATATATCATAACGCCTATACAAACGCAACCCCTAATTTAAAAAATGCTAAAACTTTATCGTTATCCATCATAATCATGCAATGATAAAGGTGATTCTGGCCTTTATCATTGCATATTACCTCGGTACTTATTTTAAAAATATAATGTATATGCTCTATTTTTCTAAGCCTGAACGACCGAGACTATCCATAACTTCTTATCCTGATCTAGATGTACCATCTCACCATTAATAGACACTATAGGTCTTGTTGGATTATTGGCGTCTATAACTACAATACGACCAATTCGACCATCATTAAGCTTAACGACAGTTCCCTGAGCAAGTTGTGTCATTTTCTGAATGAAGGTTTGAACCATAAGCGGCTCCAGCTTGCCAAATGAAGCCTCATGTAAATGCTCCAGTGCAACATAAGGTGACTCTGCTCGTTTATAAACACGGTCTTGTGTCATAGCATGGAACATATCTGCTATCGCAACAATCTTAGCATACGAGTGAATTTTGTCAGCTTTCACGCGTAATGGATAACCACTTCCATCTAATCGTTCATGATGTTGCAGTGCTGCAAGTTTAACTCCATCATTAATTGCCGGCACATTGCGCAGAATTTCATATCCATACTGAGGATGACGCTTCATTTCTGCTTTCTCGGACTCGCTAAGATATGTTTTCTTATACAATATATCTTCATCTATTTTAATCATGCCGATATCGTGAAGCAGGCCTGCCATTGCAATCTGCATTCCTTCCTTGGAAGGATAATCACACCACTGGCCAATAAGATAAGAAGTTAGACATACTGCTATTGATTTATTAATTAAATAGTCGGATGCATCTTCTTTTAGGAGCTCTACTATTTGTGATTTGACAGACATTGGCCGATAACTGGATATGTTAGCAAGAAGTTGCTCCAAGACTTGACGCAGTTCCAGAATAGGAAGCCGGTTGAGAGCTGCTGTAGCTAGCATTTTTGACATATATTTAGCAAGCGACAGCCACGCCTGGATAAACTGTTCCTCATCTTTTGCATTTTCTTGGTCCAATACTGCAGTTTCTGTAGAATTTGAAGTTTGCTCCACAGCGGCTGCTATTGACGCCATTTCAATGTGACTCCCCCCGCCAGATGAACGATCTATATCGATATGCTTAACCATAAAGGCTTGAAGCACATTCAGATCACGTGGAGACAACTGTCTGCCCTTAAGCATCAGCAGCCCCCCTAACGAAGTATGGATATCCTGGTTGAGACGATCTCCAGGTTTCGTTTGCGCAAGAGGAATCATAACCATGAAAATTACACGCTCCTACCCCAATTAGTATCTAGTGCAGGTGTAAGTATCATTCTCTCAGTCGTCTTATACTCGTATGAAGTTAAAAATAAGGGCGCAACTTTAACTGTGCGCCCTTATATCTATTCTTGATGGTGTTGTATAATCTCCGTCGAATGACTAGGCATACACACATTTATCATTTTATTCGTTGTCTGAGGGTGACTCTTCCAATACCTCTTCAGCGTCATCTTCTTCGTTTTTGCTGCAACGGGTTACTGTGGATACAGCATCCTCGTCGCGAATATTAATAATCTTCACACCTTGTGCGTAACGGCCCATTTGCGAGATGCCGGCAATGCTCGTACGGATAATCGTACCCGATTCGGTAATTACCATGAGATCATCATCATCACTGACTACCTTCAGGCCAACAACCGCACCGTTTTTGTCGGTAACGTTAATGGTCTTGATTCCTTTACCACCACGTGTCTGCGAACGATATTCTGTAGTCGGAGTACGCTTGCCGTAGCCTTTAGCCGTGACAATGAGAACATCATTGGCTGGATCAATAACATCCATATCAATAACCTTATCGTTATTGTCCAAGGAAATCCCCTTAACTCCAGTAGCCGAACGTCCCATTGACCTTACGTCCTGCTCATTAAATCGAATCGACATACCTGTGCTCGTACCCATTATGATCTGTTGGTTACCATCGGTTAAGCGAACGCCAATCAAGTCATCATCGTCACGCAGGTTAATCGCAATCAAACCGCCCTTACGAATGTTGACATAATCATCGAGCGGCGTCTTCTTCACGATTCCTTGACGGGTAGCAAAGAACAGATACGTGTCTGCATCGAATTCTTCCACTGGAATAACCGCATTAATGGTCTCACCTTGTTCAATCTGAATTAGATTGATAATTGGCGTTCCTCTTGCTGTGCGGCTCAAGTCCGGAATCTCATAAGCTTTGATACGGTACACTTTACCCTTATCGGTGAAGAACATGAGATAGTGATGTGAGTTTGTGACAAATAAATGTTCAACAAAGTCATCATCCTTTGTCCCCATGCCGACTACGCCACGACCACCACGCTTCTGGCTGCGGTAAGTGGTAGCAGGCAATCGCTTAATGTATCCGCTATGCGTAATGGTAATAATAACATCTTCACGTGGAATTAGATCCTCGTCTAAGATATCATCACCAAACGTAATTTCAGTACGACGCTCGTCCCCGTATTTCTCCTTCACTTCTTCAAGCTCATCGTGAATGATATTAAGAACAAGCTGCTCGCTAGCTAAAATTTCGCGGTACTCTGCAATCTTCTTCATGATTTCGTTGTACTCTTCTTCGATCTTCTCACGTTCCAGACCTGTGAGACGACGCAAACGCATATCAAGGATTGCTTGTGCTTGCTCATAAGATAAGCTAAAGCGTTCAATCAAGCCATTCCGTGCTTCTTCGTCATTACGCGAAGCACGGATAAGTGCAATGATCTCATCCAGATGATCAAGCGCAATGCGCAAGCCTTCCAGAATGTGAGCGCGTGCTTCCGCCTTCTTCAAGTCATACTCTGTACGACGACGAATAACCTCTATTTGGTGCTGAATATAATAATGCAGCACTTCGCGCAAGTTCAACACACGCGGCTCTTGATTTACAAGCGCCAGCATGTTCACACCAAAGTTGGATTGCATCTGTGTATGACGATACAGGTTATTTAATACAACACTTGGTGTAACGTCACGACGCAGCTCAATTACGATTCGCATTCCGTTGCGGTCCGACTCATCACGAAGATCAGTAATACCGTCAATCTTCTTCTCACGAACAAGCTCGGCAATCTTCTCAACGAGACGTGCTTTGTTTACCTGATAAGGAAGTTCCTGTACGACGATACGTGCCTTGCCGCCATTCTCCTCAATCTCGGCTCTTGCGCGCATCATTACTGAACCTCGCCCCGTCATATAAGCCTGACGGATCCCCTCACGGCCTAAAATAAGACCGGATGTCGGGAAGTCTGGTCCTTTAATATATTCCATGAGATCAAGCGGCGTTAGATCCGGGTTGTGGATCAACGCTTGAACCCCGTTAATGACCTCAGTCAAATTATGTGGTGGTATATTGGTCGCCATACCTACGGCAATACCTGACAAACCATTAACGAGTAAGTTCGGGAAACGTGCTGGCAGCACGACCGGTTCCTTCTCTTCACCATCATAGTTAGGTGCAAAGTCGACCGTTTCTTTGTTCAGATCACGCAGCATCTCTGTTGCAATCTTGGATAGACGTGCTTCTGTATAACGCATAGCTGCCGCCATGTCACCATCGATTGAACCAAAGTTGCCATGTCCATCGATCAACATATACCGCAGTGAAAAGTCCTGCGCCATACGGACCATCGTCTCATATACGGCAGAATCCCCGTGAGGATGATACTTACCGATTACTTCACCGACGATTCTCGCCGATTTTTTATGTGGCTTGTCTGGCGCCATTCCGAGTTCCGACATCGCATACAAGATACGGCGATGAACCGGCTTCAAACCATCGCGCACATCTGGCAGCGCACGACTAACGATGATGCTCATCGCATAGTCAAGAAAGGATTCCCGCATCTCCGTTCCAATGTCGCGGTCCTTGACTTGCGAGTGTTTTTCTTCCGCCATGCTGGACCTCCTTCTAATATTTCATTAACAGCGTCCGCATTGGTGTGGTGATAGCCCTATAATTGCTCAGCAAATGGGAGGATATTATCCATTTGGACTCTCTTAGGACATATGTCTCTACAAGACGAACGTATGTCATCACACGAAAAAACGGCATGATTCCCTCATAGGAAACAGCACCGTCTTCCTCTTGATCATCTGTCGTCTTGCCCATTAATACGCTATTTATATTATATTACTTTCACAAATGAGAAACAATTAAACGTTCTCATCAACAGCGGCTAGTTCCGAACATTAGGCTAACGCAATTAGGTGTTTGTTCCTTTCCCACGCGGATGGGTATTCATACTATTCTCTATTATACCATGAATGCGGCCCTATACTGTACTAAAAACATGTTATATATCCGTATTCCCAAAGGATAAACGTTGAAATAGACCGTCATTCTATACTTCTAGGTGCTTAAACCAAACAAGTATGTGGCCAGACATCAATTGTTAGACGAGCGTCAAACTTGTCAGGCTTAATTACAACAAAACAAAAATAATAATAGTCTTACTGTCCCTATTGTTTCATGTGAAACAATTAGAATGTTTTTAAACGTTACTGCTTGTGCCACGGAAAAGATGACGTAAGAAGAAATACGCAAACAGTCTCTTTAATATTATTAAAAGTCCCCCATCTGGCTAGACAGGGGACCAAAGATTGGATGTATTAAATATCCAAATTCTTAACGAACTTGGCGTGTTTGATAATGTAATCGCGACGAGGTTCAACTTGATCCCCCATAAGGGTATCAAATATCTCATCAGCCAGCTTAGCATCATCTACCGACACTTGAAGCATCGTACGACTTTCAGGGTCCATAGTCGTTTCCCAAAGCTGAATAGCATTCATCTCGCCGAGACCTTTATAGCGCTGAACGTTGATCTTCATGCCTTCACCAAACTCAGCAATAATCTCGTCACGCATTTTCTCACTATCTGCATAACGAACCACTTTGTTTCTTTCGACTTTGAAGAGCGGTGGTTGGGCAATATACACGTATCCAGCCTCCACCAATTGTCTCATGTAACGATAGAAGAACGTAAGCAACAGCGTTCGAATATGCGCACCGTCAACGTCGGCATCAGTCATGATCACGATCTTGTGGTAGCGAGCTTTGGCTAGGTCAAAATCTTCACCGATACCCGTTCCAAGTGCCGTTATGATTGCACGAATCTCTGCATTAGACAGGATCTTATCCAAACGAGACTTTTCTACGTTCAGAATCTTACCGCGCAGCGGCAGAATGGCTTGAAAATGGCGATCGCGTCCTTGCTTTGCGGAACCGCCTGCAGAGTCACCCTCAACGATATACAATTCGCTAATGGATGGATCTTTGGACGAGCAGTCAGCTAATTTGCCGGGCAGCGAGCTTACTTCTAGCGCACTCTTGCGGCGTGTCAATTCACGCGCACGACGAGCGGCTTCGCGAGCGCGTGCAGCCTGCGTACCTTTTTCTACAATTTTTCGGGATATTGCAGGGTTTTCATTTAAAAATTGCAAAAACTTCTCGGCGAACATAGACTCAACAATTCCGCGAACCTCGCTGTTGCCAAGCTTCGTCTTCGTCTGTCCTTCGAACTGTGGATCTGGAATCTTAACTGAAATAATAGTCGTTAAGCCCTCACGCACGTCGTCCCCACTTAGGTTCGAATCGTTATCCTTCATCAAGTTCATCTTGCGCGCATAGTCGTTAATGATCCGTGTCAAGGCACTCTTAAAGCCGGATTCATGCGTTCCGCCCTCATGCGTATGAATATTGTTCGCAAATGAGTAGATATGCTCTGAGTAACTGTCATTATACTGTAGTGCTACTTCACACGAAATGTTATCTTTTAAGCCCTCCACATAAATAGGTGGCTCATGAACCTTCTCACGATTGCGGTTCAAATATTCGACGAACTCAATAATGCCCCCATCGTACTTAAACGTTTGCGACTGTTCCTGACCAGGACGTTCATCCGTCAATACAAGTTCGATGCCTTTATTCAAAAATGCCAACTCGCGTATACGAGAGGTCAAAATATCGTATTCAAAGATTACCGTTTCCGTAAACACTTCATGATCCGGCTTAAATGTAACCGTCGTTCCTGTCTCATCCGTATCACCGACCACTTTTAGATCGTATTGCGGAGCGCCACGACGATATTCTTGTTGGTGGATATGTCCGTCCCGTTTGACCGTTACGATAAGCAACTCAGACAATGCGTTTACTACCGATACACCAACACCGTGCAAGCCGCCAGATACTTTATAACCATCGCCGCCAAATTTACCGCCAGCATGAAGTACCGTCATGACAACTTCCACCGTCGAGCGTTTCATCTTTGCATGTTCTCCGACAGGAATTCCGCGACCGTTATCAATGACAGAAACGCTGTTGTCTTCATGTACAATTACTTCAATACGTGTACAGAAGCCTGCCAGTGCTTCGTCTATACTGTTGTCGACAACTTCCCACACCAGATGATGAAGCCCCTTAGCGCTGGTAGAGCCGATATACATACCTGGCCGTTTCCGAACGGCTTCAAGGCCTTCCAACACCTGGATCTGGTTCTCATCATAAGTATGCTGATTCAAAGACATGCCCTTCACCCACTTCTCAAATTTCAGTTCCGTCTAAGCTTCATCCATCCGCGGCAAAAGATGCGAACGCTTCTTCAACGTTGTCGATGAGATCGGAGAATAATACACTTTCCCTTTTGTCACGACAATAGATTTGGCTTCTTCCTCGCCGATCGACTCCACATTTTTCCGTTTATGTGAATGAGCCACAAACTGTTTGGACAGCTTGGATGATTTCTCGATTGAAATATCGAAAATAGCAACCAGCTCCGAAGAGCGGATAACCTTTTCGCCACCTAAGTGAATATACAACACAATCACCCCTTAGCGCTTCACTTGCCCGCTCTCAACATGAAATACATTAGCATCTTGCAGTTTATTCGTATGAATTCCTTCTATGCCGGTTGTTGTGATAAAGGTCTGCACCTTATCCTGAAACGTCTCAATAAGCTGAGTCTGCCGATACGCATCCAGCTCTGATAAGACGTCATCAAGTAACAACACAGGATATTCGCCGATTTCTTCATGCATCAATTCGATTTCAGCAAGCTTGAGCGATAATGCTGTTGTGCGCTGCTGCCCCTGGGAGCCATATGTTTGCACTTCTTTACCGTTAATAAAAAAGGTCAAATCATCCCTGTGCGGGCCGACTAGCGTCATACCACGCCGCACTTCCTGATCATTCATTTGTGTTAACTTTAACATAAATTGCTCAAATAAGACAGCATCGTCATCGACCGGCGCCGTGAAGGAAGGTACATACTCTATGCTAAGCTGCTCCTGACCATTCGTAATGCCGGCATGAATATGTTCCGCCCAAATCTGCAGCTTCTTTAAATATTGTTTCCGTTTCTTTACAATTTTAACACCATTATCAGCCAATTGCTCGTTCCATATTTCCAACATGGCATGAGATTGTTTGCCTTTCTCATTCCACATCTGCTTCAACAAATTATTACGCTGCACAAGCACCTTCTGATACTGCTGCAGGTGGTATAAATAGCTAGGCTGCACCTGCCC
This sequence comes from Paenibacillus sp. UMB4589-SE434, assembly GCF_030226685.1. Classification (NCBI taxonomy): domain Bacteria; kingdom Bacillati; phylum Bacillota; class Bacilli; order Caryophanales; family Paenibacillaceae; genus Paenibacillus; species Paenibacillus sp. UMB4589-SE434. Next base: position 7,811 of record NZ_JASOYK010000002.1, read on the forward strand.
GATCTCCATATCAAGAAAACGACGACGCACACTTGGTCCGCCTTTGACAATCTCCAGGTCTTCTGGCGCAAACATCACCACGTTCAGCGAACCGATAAAGCCACTTAGCTTACGCTGTTCTAGTCCATTAAGCTTAGCTTTCTTCCCTTGTCGAGATATGGACAGATCCAACGTGCAGGGTCCATACTTGCGCTCCACGACAGCTTTAAGCTGAGCGGTGTTGTCTTCCCATCCGATAAGCTCTTTATCTTTGGAGGTCCGGTGCGATTTCGTCAGAGCAAGTACAAATATAGCTTCTAAGAGATTCGTCTTCCCTTGCGCATTGCGGCCTACAAATATATTAACCTTATGGTTCGTATCAAGCTCCAATGATTCATAATTGCGATAGTTTCCAAGGGCTAATGATCGGACAAGCACCCGCTAAGCCTCCTGTGACTTGACAATGCGGAAGGAACCTTCACTCTTCACTTCAACCTTGTCGCCATCATACAACTTGCGGCCTCTGCGCTCATCTATTTCACCGTTAACGAGTACTGCCTGCTCTTGAAGCAGTACTTTGGCATGTCCACCTGTCGAAGCAATATCAGCAAGCTTCAGTGCCTGCCCTAATGTAATGTAATCCGTCCGAATGGACACTTCTTTCATCGTTATTCCTCCTGGCTTCATTCACGAGCTGCTTTAAAAGTGCAAATTAGTTGGTTGTCCGGTATGGAAGAATCAAATGCAAACTGTTTACACGTTCAGTAGGCTTTATAATAATTGGACTCATCGCTCCGGTAAACCCAATGAAAATATGCTCACATTCCACGACCTTAAGTACATCAAGCATATATTTCGAGTTAAAAGCAATTCGTAAAGGCTCGCCATTAAATTGTTTGACTTCAAGTTGTTCTTGTACGCGTCCGAGCTCAGAAGAACTGGATGATATTTCAATGGTCCCATCCTCTTTCGTTTGCAAGCGCACAATGTTGGTTTTCTCTTCACGAGACAACAAATAGGCACGATCAATTGCTTCCGTTAATTTTTTTGTATCGAGTACGAGTTCTGTTTTGTAGTTAGTCGGAATAATCTTAGAAGTGTCAGGATAAGTTCCGTCCAATATACGGGAATAGAACAAAACACGATCAATTTTGAATAACACTTGATTTTCCGCAACGACAATATCAACCATTGTGTTTTGATCTGGAATAATTTTACTCAATTCATTTAACGTTTTTCCAGAAATCACGATATTTTGAAAACGCAAAGAAGAATCTACCTGTATATCCGCAAGGCGGCTTGCCAAGCGATGACGATCAGTAGCTACAAACTTAAGCTCACTGTCCTGCAAATTCCACAATACACCTGTCAAAATAGGAGTCGTCTCATTGGAGGAAATGGCAAATGCCGTCTGTTTAATCATCGTCTTCAGCAAATCACCATTCACTGTAACCACTTGATTTTCTTCGATGTTTGGCAGCACTGGATATTCCTCAGGATCAAGTCCGACCATTTGGATATCTGTTGCTCCAGCTCGCAAAAAGGTCTGAAACTGTTCCTTCACTTCGATCTCGATGTTCTGCGATGGCAGCTTCTTAATGATCTCGACAAAAAACTTAGCAGGCAATACTACACTTCCTGGGCGTTCTACTTGAGCAATTGTTTGTCGATCATCTTCAACAGGGATAAAGCTTTGAATGGAAATATCCGTGTCGCTTGCTGTAAGTGTGACGCCTTGAAAGGTAACGTCCATCTTAATGCCTGTCAAAATAGGTATTGTGGTTCGGCTTGAAATAGCTTTAGACACATTTTGTATCGCTTCGTTCAGTTCATTTTTGAGAATAGTTAACTTCATGCTTTCACTCCTTAACGCAAATTTGCGTTGTATCTGATGATGTCGATTATAAGTTTTTCTTATATTTTATAAGATGATCTTTATTTAAAAAGATAGTAGTAATAGTAGGGGCCCTGAATATGTGGATAACCCTATTATAACAGCATAAGATAAAGCCTATCCACATGTGTATAGTTTGTGTATAGGCTTATCATTTTGTTCACAGGGTCGGATTTTTAATTTTATCGATTAAACTTTGAATGACTTTGTATAATTCTTGATCCTGTTCGATATTATTCGTGATCTTTTCGTGTGCGTGAATGACAGTTGTATGGTCACGCCCTCCGAAGGCTTCGCCAATCTTAGGCAAGGAGTAGTCGGTTAATTCACGCGACAAATACATCGCAATCTGGCGCGGAAAAGCGACTGCTTTCGTACGCTTCCGTGCTTTAAAATCCTCTAGGCGCAAGCCATAAAATTCACCGACTCGATGCTGGATGTCTTGAATCGTAATGATCTTGGGACGACTTGTCGGAATGATATCTTTTAGTGCTTCGGCAGTCAAATGTGTTGTAATATCCTGATTGGTCATCGTAGAGTACGCAACTACGCGGGTTAGGGCGCCTTCAAGCTCACGAATGTTTGTGTTGATCTGATTCGCGATGTAGACCATAGCTTCATTCGGGATATCCAAATTGTCAGCCTTCGCTTTTTTGCGCAAAATTGCGATACGTGTCTCCAGATCAGGCGGTTGAATGTCTGTAATTAGTCCCCATTCAAAGCGGGAGCGAAGTCGCTCTTCCAATGTTTCAATTTCCTTCGGTGGACGATCACTTGAGATGACAATCTGCTTATTCTCGGTATGCAGCGCATTAAACGTATGGAAGAACTCTTCCTGTGTTGACTCTTTGCCTGCCAGAAACTGAATGTCGTCAATGAGCAGAATATCAATGGTTCGATACTTATTGCGGAAGCTTTCGCCGCGATTGTCACGAATAGCATTAATAAACTCATTCATAAACTTCTCAGACGTCGTATAGACAACTCGACTATTCGGATTGTGCTCCAATATATAATGCCCAATCGCGTGCATTAAGTGTGTCTTACCAAGTCCGACTCCTCCGTACAAGAACAGTGGATTATACGCTTTGGCTGGTGCTTCAGCAACAGCCAACGATGCCGCATGCGCAAATCGGTTGTTAGAACCGATAACAAACGTATCAAACGTGTACTTCGGATTCAAAATGTTCGATACGGGTTCCTCTTGTGACACTGCACGAGGAATAGTTGTCGGCGGCTGCATTAACTCCGGTTCAGCTTGAGCTGCTTCCTCAATGATGAATTTAACGTCCACTTGCTTGCCGGCCATTTCGAATATTGTGGAACTAACGAGCTTCGTGTAGCGACTCTCCAGCCATTCGACAGCAAATGTGGTCGGTGCTGTAATTATAAGTTGGGTGTCGGTATACTTAACCGCCTTTGTAGCTTTAAACCAGGTATCAAAGCTTGGTTTGCTCAGCTTCGTCTGGATAACGGTAAGTACTTCCTGCCAATGTTCATTTACTTGGCGATCCACAGATGGTTTCACTCCTTCAAACCTGTTGCGTCGTCATTAGAACGCGCTTTCCGGCAAAGTCGCCTAAAAGGACAAGTTCCCCGACAACGCGCTTTATTTAAGAAGAGGCTCTCCAAAGGCACAGAAAGCCCTCTGCTTAGTAGGGCGCTTTGTCGGGGTCTATGTTGTGACATGAAACGTACATGTCGAAATATACCGTACATTCTGACATTAATTATCCACACTAACAACAACGAACAATGTAGGTTAGGCACAGTATAAAATAAGTTGTTCACAACTTTATCCACAGCCTGTGTATAAAATAGGATTGTTAATAACTATGCACAACCGAAAAACAATATAATCATAGCAGATGAGCCCTTATATTTCAACGATAGCAGGTATTTTATCCACAAATTCAATAACTTGTGTACAAAAATTATATACACCACAAGATATTGTTTATAACTTGTGTCAATTCGACAAAAAGGGGAATTATGGTGTCGAACGTTATACACAGAGATCGAATTAAAGATGTTCTTATCTCTAAAACTTTTGCACATGTGAATAACTTCTTATTTAAAATAATAAGCAATGTGAACTCAATGGGGTTGTGGATAGTTTGGCAAACAAAAAGAGGGTCTATACATGTGAACAAATAGTGAGATCACAAAAAGAGGAAGAGAGAAGAGGGACTCGCGCCATTGACTTTTTATGACGTTTTTGATTAAATGTATAAAGGCGTTTTGCGCGAACATATAAACAGTGCAATGGACTGGTTCTACATGAATAATTGTGTTTTAAGGAGGTGCAAGCTGAAATGAGACCTACATTTAAACCAAATGTAAGCAAACGTAAAAAGGTTCACGGTTTCCGTACACGTATGAGCACTAAAAATGGCCGCAAGGTATTGGCTGCTCGTCGTCTTAAAGGCCGTAAAGTATTGAGCGCATAAGAGCGTGAATGCAAGACCACCCGCGGTGGTCTTTTTTTCTTTTTGTATACAGGCTAGACGTTTATTCTCTCCGGCTCACGTACATACTTGGGACATATACAAGAGTCGGGATTAGGCAGGAGTACAATCGTGCAAAAACAATACCGTCTAAAGGATCGTGCGGATTTCAGCCGAGTCTATCGATATGGACGATCATGGGCGAACCATCAGCTTGTGCTGTATGTGTTTCCTCGTCCAGCTGTAGAAAGATTCCGTGTTGGGGTCTCCACCAGCAAGAAAATAGGAAATGCGGTTGTCCGCAATAGGATGAGACGTGTCATTAAAGAAGTAGTCCGTCTTAATTCTGATCGTGTAATTAGCCATGTTGATCTTGTATTTATCGTGCGTAAAGGCGCAGTTGATATGGATTATGAGCAGCTCCGCAAGAGTGTGCTTCATGTTTGCCGAAAGGCCTCCGTATTAAAATAAGTTAAACTTGTGAAATACGTAATGGTCATAGGGCTTGGACCGTTTCCTTTGAAACCTGAAATGTGATATATTTACTTTGGAATCGGATGGTTTTAGAGAGGAGTTTTGCTATTGTCGCTTAAGAAGTTGCTTACTAACCGTAAATGGCTCTTGGTGGCGTTATCCCTAGTGCTGATTATGGTGCTTTCCGGATGTACCACTAACCATGGAACGATGAAGACCGAAGACCTGCTGCAGGGAAACTTCTGGGAGAAGAATGTTGTTTATTATTTTTCATTAACGTTGGATACGTTTGCAGGGTGGTTTAATGGAGCGTACGGAATTGCGATCCTCATGATCACCATTATTGTACGTTCGGCTATCCTGCCGCTTACGATAAAGCAGATGAAGAGTTCAAAGGCTATGCAAAAGCTGCAGCCGCAGTTGGCTGAGCTGAAGAAAAAGCATAAAGACAATCCGCAAAAGCAGCAAGAGGAGACGATGAAACTGTTCCAACAGCACAACGTCAATCCACTAGCAGGCTGCTTGCCGATGTTAATCCAGATGCCAGTGTTTATTGCGTTGTATAACGCCATCTATATGAATTCCGCCGTCCGTGACCACCAATTTTTGTGGCTGCAGCTCGGAACGCCGGATCCTTACTATGTCTTGCCTGTAGTTGCGGCTTTGACGACGTTTATTCAATCGAAGATGATGTCTGCACAGATGGCTTCTTCGATGCAATTTATGCTGTTAGTATTCCCGGTTCTGATCTTCGTCATGTCGATCAACTTCCCGGCAGCGCTGCCGTTATACTGGGTATACAGCAATATCTTTACGATTGTGCAGAACTATTTCCTTTATCGAAACAAAGATAAGGAGGTACTACCGGCGAAATGATCACATTGATTGTATCAGGGAAGACAATCGAAGATGCCGTTCAGAAAGGATTGGCACAGCTTGAAGCGACGAAGGACCAAGTTACGGTCCGCGTAATCGATCAGCCGTCGCGGGGGTTGTTTGGACTTATAGGTGTTCGTGCTGCCAAGGTGGAGCTAACGCTTCAAGAGGCACCGGCTAAGGCTATAGAACAATCAGCCATTCGTAAGGCAGATCCATCCGCTCATCTGTCCAGCGTGTCTGTAGCGGACTCCGTATCCGCGCATAAGCCGCAGCAGGCAGGCAAGCATGCACACGAAGAAGCAGCAAGTAATGGAGGAAGTCCTCAAATCGATGGTATTGAAGAAGCGAAGCAATTCGTTTTGGATGTAGCTCGATCGATGGGACTTGAAGTTGAGATTCATGTGGACAAGCGCAAAGATAACATTATGTTTGATATTGCAGGTTCAGATTTAGGTCTCATTATCGGTCGCCGCGGTCAAACGCTTGACTCCTTGCAATACTTGACCAATTTGGTCGCAAATCGATATTCTGATCACCATCTGCGTATTGTACTTGATGCAGAGCAATTCCGTGAACGCCGGAAACAAACCTTAGAATCTTTATCCGAACGACTGGCGAACAAGGTAATTCGCACACGTAAGGAGTTAATGCTCGAACCGATGTCCCCGCAAGAGCGCAAGATTATTCATGCGAAGCTGCAGGATCATCCAAAGGTGAAGACGTACAGCAAGGGTGAAGAGCCTAATCGGCGTATCGTCATCACTTTGAAATCATAAATTATGTTCATGTAGAATAGAACGTTGCTCACATAGACGTGTATAACGCAATGATTGTCTCTGTATTTCAGAGGCAGTCATTGCTTTTTTTCTAAAAAGAACCGATTTTCTGATACAATTGAATAGGCATATGGGCTGGGATTCCGCCATCCAAGCGATGAAAATCCGACTTATAGGCTCTTATATGGAGGGAAGAACGATGATAACAGATACGATTGCTGCAATATCGACGCCGCTTGGTGAAGGCGGGATCGCGATCATCCGGGTGAGTGGAGACGATGCGTTAAAGGAAGTAGAGCGCATATTCCGTTCCAAGACAAGGTTGACGGAGGCGGCATCGCATACAATTCAATATGGCTATATCGCAGATCCGAAGACGGATGAGCACATCGAAGAAGTGCTCGTATCCGTGATGAAAGGTCCGCGTTCTTATACAACGGAAGATGTCGTGGAAATAAACACTCATGGTGGCGTTGTGTCCATGAAGCGGGTAATGGAGCTGCTGCTGCAGCAAAATATACGAGTAGCTGAGCCAGGGGAATTCACAAAGCGCGCATTTTTGAACGGGCGTATTGACTTGTCGCAGGCGGAGGCGGTTATGGACCTAATCCGTTCCAAGTCAGATCGTGCGTTTGATGTTGCGATGAAGCAGGCCCAAGGCCAGCTATCAACTCGTATTAAAGCCTTACGACAAACGCTTATAGAGACACTTGCCCATATAGAAGTTAATATTGATTACCCCGAACATGATGTGGAAGAGCTGACGAGTAACTATATTCAATCACAGTGCGGAACCGTTCTGAAGGATATCGAAAAATTACTGAAAACGGCTTCGGAAGGTAAAATATTAAGAGAGGGCATCATAACAGCGATAGTTGGACGCCCCAATGTTGGGAAATCGTCATTGTTGAACGCACTAGCACAAGATAACAAAGCAATTGTGACGGATATCCCTGGGACAACTCGCGATGTCATTGAAGAGATGATTACGATCAATGGAATTCCACTCCGTTTGTTGGACACGGCTGGTATACGTGAGACGTCAGACGTTGTAGAACGAATCGGAGTGGAACGCTCGCGTACTGCGCTGCAAGATGCTGATCTGATCTTGTTCGTTGTGAACAACAATGAGCCGCTGCATGAGGATGAGCGGGCAATGCTTGCACAAATGCAGGGCAGACAAGTGATTGTAATCGTAAATAAGATGGATCTATCTAATCGATTGGATATGGCGGAGCTGGAGACGCTGAAGGGTACCGTTCGTGTCGTACAGATGTCAGCAATGCTGCAAGAGGGAATTGATGCGCTTGAGGAAGCAATATCAGACTTGTTCTTCACTGGCAAGATTGAATCCCAGGATGTAACGTATGTCAGCAATGTACGTCACATTGGCTTGCTTCACAAGACAAGGCTATCTTTGGAAGATGCAGTTGCTGCTGTACACCAAGGCGTTCCCATCGATATTATCCAGATAGATGTACGTGCTGCATGGGAGCAGCTTGGTGAAATTATCGGTGATGCAGTAGGTGAGTCACTGATTGACCAAATATTCTCGCAATTTTGTCTGGGTAAATAAAGCACCGCAATATTGCTTAATTTTCAATTAAAATTGTAATATGATTAGGGATATGCTTTTGGAATAGAAGAAAGCAAAGGAGGGAATTAGATGCCATTTGTAGCAGGTGAGTATGAGGTAATCGTCATCGGAGCGGGGCATGCAGGCTGCGAAGCGGCACTTGCTTCAGCACGTATGGGCAGTAATACGTTGTTGCTGACGATTAATTTAGATATGGTTGCATTTATGCCCTGCAATCCATCTGTCGGCGGACCGGCAAAGGGACACGTCGTACGAGAAATTGATGCACTGGGCGGCGAAATGGGACGCAATATAGACAAGACATTTATTCAAATGCGCATGCTTAATACCGGTAAAGGCCCGGCAGTTCATGCACTTCGCGCGCAAGCGGATAAATTTCTATATCAGCAAACAATGAAAGAAACAATAGAAAGTACACCTAACTTAACCTTACGTCAAGGAATGGTTGAAGAGCTGCTTGTTGAAGAAGGAAAATGTGTAGGTGTAGAAACGAAAAGTGGCGCTCAATATCGTGCAAAAGCAGTTGTTGTTACGACAGGTACTTATCTTCGAGGCAAAATTATTATGGGCGAGCTGCTGTATGAGAGCGGACCCAATAATCAGCAACCATCCCTGAAGTTGTCGGATAGCCTGAAGCAGCTTGGTTTTGAGCTTGTACGCTTTAAAACAGGGACACCTCCTCGTGTACATGGAGATACAATTGATTTTACCAAGACAGAGATCCAGCCGGGAGACAACAACCCGAAATTTTTCTCATATGAAACAAAGCATTCCGACAATGAGCAGCTGCCTTGTTGGTTAACCTATACATCAGAAGATACTCATCGTATTATCAATGACAACTTACATCGTGCACCGATGTTTTCTGGTGTAATTGAAGGAACGGGTCCGCGATACTGTCCTTCCATAGAAGACAAAATTGTACGCTTTGCGGATAAGTCCAAGCATCAAATTTTTCTAGAACCAGAAGGTAAGAACACGAAAGAATATTATGTTCAAGGTCTGTCCACTAGTATGCCGGAGGACGTACAGTTAAGTATACTGCGGTCAGTCCCAGGCCTCGAAAAAGTGGAAATGATGCGGACGGGTTATGCAATTGAGTATGATGCGATCGTTCCTACCCAGTTATGGCCTTCTTTGGAGACTAAAAAGGTGGAAGGTCTATTTACAGCTGGCCAGATCAACGGTACTTCGGGTTATGAAGAAGCAGCAGGCCAAGGCCTGATGGCTGGCATTAATGCCGCACGCAAGGTACAAGGCAATGAGCCTGTCGTATTGGATCGATCACAAGGATATATTGGTGTACTTATTGATGATCTAGTCACAAAGGGGACGAATGAACCTTATCGTCTATTGACCTCTCGGGCCGAATATCGTCTGCTGCTGCGTCATGACAATGCGGATCTGAGATTGACACCGATTGGGTATGACATTGGATTAATTACGGGCGAACGATTTGCTGCATTTGAACAAAAAGTAGAGCTTGTGCGTCAGGAGATGGAGCGTTTAAAAGCGACAAAAGTGCGTCCTGACGAAGCCGTACAAGGGATGCTTGCTGAGGCTGGATCAGCGCCGTTGACAAATGGTATCGATGCATTAACGCTGCTCAGACGACCGGAAATAAGTTATGCACATGTGGAAAAGTTATTTCCATCCGATCTTCCTTTAGATGAAGAGATGAAGGAGCAGGTGGAAATTCAGATTAAGTATGCCGGTTATATCGAGAAGCAGTTAATTCAGGTAGAACGTCTGCAAAAGATGGAGAAGAAACGAATTCCGGATGACTTACAATATGAGGATGTGCATGGACTGGCTATGGAAGCCAAACAGAAGTTGGCGAAGATCCGTCCACTCTCGATTGGTCAAGCAACTCGTATCTCTGGGGTTACGCCGGCAGATATCTCAATTTTGCTTGTTTATCTGGAGCATTATAACCGTGTTACTGCACAAAAGCATGCAAACTCTGATGCAGGCTAACGGAACTTATATAGTGGGGAACGATATACATGGATAACGTACAACAGCAATTTGCAGGCTGGCTGGAACCGTATGGTTTGTCCGTCTCGGAGAGACAATTTGAACAATTGGACCGTTACGTGGAAGTGCTTGCGGATTGGAATGAAAGAATGAATTTAACAGGTATTACGGAACGATCAGCTGTGTATGAGAAGCATTTTTATGATTCTATTACACTTTCGTTTCATGTACCAATGATGAGTGTGCAAAAGATGGCAGATATCGGTTCTGGTGCGGGGTTTCCTGGTATTCCGCTAAAGATTCTGTTTCCTCATATTCAGCTTACGATTATTGATTCTTTAAATAAACGGATTCAATTTTTGGAGCACCTGGCAGGTTCGTTAGAACTTGAAGGGGTTACTTGTGTGCATGCGCGGGCTGAAGAAGCAGCTCGTAAGCCAGAGCACCGTGATAACTACGATCTGGTTACTGCGCGAGCAGTAGCCCGCTTAAACGTACTGAATGAGTTCTGCTTGCCGTTTACACGAAAGGGCGGAGTATTTGCAGCTATGAAGGGGTCCAATCCTACAGATGAGATTGCAGAAGCTGCACGCAGCATGCAAGTGCTGCAAGCCAAGCTGGCGGGAGATCATAAATTGATGCTGCCAGTTGAGCAATCTGAGCGTCATATTGTTGTATTGGAGAAGACAGGTCTTACTCCCAAAGCGTATCCACGAAAACCGGGAACTCCGATTAGGACGCCTATTATCTAAACGTAATACATGGTTGTAAGCTTGAACTTCTGTCCTTTTTTGTGAATGCAAAAGAGGACAGAAGTTTTTTTGTATAAATGGCTGCATATAGGTTTTAAAGAGGATAGGAGATAGCTATCTCAATTTTATGGAATTAATTGTAATGTAAAAATAAGATAAGAGTACAGTCTTATACTCTAATAACTATCTTTTTAGAGATTTATTTTTGAGTTTAAGGGGATTTTATCATCTTTAAACGTCATATTTATGGTAGGATAAGAAGATAAGTAGCGACCATAATTGGTGAATTGTTCCACGTGAAACAGGCTTAAGTCTACTATTTGTTTGTTTATAATTACCAGTATGGGGCTGTTTTTTGTGATCGTTAATTAAGCAAAAGATAGACTCAAGAGGGTAGGGCACGATTTTGATTTGAACAAAATTGAAATTGGAACCACTTTTAAGGTGATAAGGATTTAAAGATGTTATGTTCATAAGTTTTTATTACGCTAGTTACCAGAAGGCAGGAAAAAGGCGAGCGACTGGAGAATAATTATGTATCGAGGCATCCTTCGCGTTAAACAAATCAGCATGTTGTTTTAATTGAGGAGATGGCTGTCTCTTTTTATGGGATAAAAGTTTTTCCTGTCACAACGCAACTTGCGTTGCTTCGTAAAGGGCGCTTTCCGAAGAAAGCTGTCAACGTCTCTATGTTCATTTAGAGTGAAAGGTCATCCTTGACAACTCATTTGACTTGCCTGGCATTACTATGAAGTTAGGTGGTATGACTCACAGATGAAAGAACAATTGTCCCGGTTATTTGGTTTTGCGGATCGTCCGGCGCAGGATGAGGTCAAGCAGCTCCCTGTTGATGAGATCGTTATGAGTCCCTATCAGCCACGTACCGTATTTGATGATGATCGGATTGAGGAATTAGCCCAAACGATAAAGACGCATGGTGTCATTCAACCTATCGTTGTTCGTCAGCGCAATGGTAAATATGAAATAATTGCAGGTGAACGCCGATATCGTGCGGTGATGAAGCTTGGTATGGATACCATTCCTGGCATTATCCGTGAAATTAACGATTCCCAGGCCGCATCAATTGCACTTATTGAAAATTTGCAGCGTGAAGGGCTAACGTCTATTGAAGAAGCGATCGCCTACCAAAAGCTAATTGACTTGCATGACCTGACGCAGGAAAGTTTAGCGCAGCGTCTTGGTAAGAGCCAATCGACGATTGCAAATAAAATTCGTCTGCTGCAGCTGCCTGATGAAGTGAAGCAGGCGCTGATGGAACGAAAGGTGACGGAGCGGCACGCAAGGGCGCTACTCGGGCTGGATTCACAAGAGCTGCAACTAAAGCTGTTGGAAGAAATCATTTCGAAAGAGCTTAACGTAAAACAAACAGAAGCAAGAGTTGCATTTTATAAAGAAGTGAATAAATCTAAAAAATCCAAACGTGTATCCTTTACAAAGGATGTTCGTCTGGCATTAAACACGATTCGCCAATCTATAGATATGGTATCCGGTTCAGGATTAGCCATCAAGACGGATGAACGGGATCACGAAGATCATTACGAAATTGTTATTCGTATTCCGAAACGATAAAGAGGCGAAAGTGCTCAAACAGCTAAGTCTATCCTCACAGATGCGCTTTGCCGATAAATGAAGCGGCTTCTTATGCCGCTCTTTTTTTCGAACAGATTCAGGTAGAGTGTATGCGGATACAAATGTATAATGACAAAGTGTGAGTTGGTTGCTTGAGGATGAAATAATCCTTTTAGTGTTTAGAATTATGAGGTTAAGCAGCGAAGAGCAGCTAGATGGACAAGTAGAAAGGGCATTGGGGTGAATAGGAATGGCCAAAGTAATTGCCATTACCAACCAAAAGGGCGGTGTGGGGAAGACAACAACAACCGTCAATTTGGGTGCAGGCTTAGCATTAGTTGGTAAACGAGTACTGCTTGTGGATATCGATCCTCAAGGAAATACAACAAGCGGCATTGGTGTAAATAAAGCTGATGTGACGAATTGTATTTATGATGTCATCATTAATGATATTCATCCACAAGAAGCCATTATGAAAACGGATATTGAAAATCTTCATATCATTCCGGCTACCATTCAATTGGCAGGCGCTGAGATTGAGTTGGTACCAACGATATCACGTGAAGTAAGGTTAAAGAAGTCCCTTCAGCTTGTTGCGCATCAGTATGACTATATATTGATTGATTGCCCGCCATCGTTAGGAATATTAACGATTAATTCGTTAACGGCTGCTCATTCGGTCATTATTCCCATTCAATGTGAATATTACGCGCTCGAAGGGTTGAGCCAATTGCTAAACACAGTTCGTCTGGTACAGAAGCATCTAAATACTGCGCTGCAAATTGAAGGTGTATTATTAACGATGCTGGATGCGCGTACGAATCTGGGTATACAGGTTATCGAAGAAGTGAAGAAGTACTTTCAACAAAAGGTGTATCAAACCATTATTCCTCGGAATATTCGGTTGAGTGAAGCACCATCGCACGGTCAATCGATTATGACTTACGATCCCAAATCGAAAGGTGCAGAAGTGTACCTGGAGCTTGCGAAGGAAGTGGTTTCATATGAGTAAACGTTTAGGGCGTGGACTAGATGCACTGATTCCATCGTTAGCTGTTCAAGATGATGATAAGGTCATTGAAATTCCGCTCAAACAAATAAGACCTAATCCATATCAGCCGCGTAAACATTTTGACGATACATCTATTCAAGAATTAGCTGAATCCATTAAACAGCATGGAGTTATTCAGCCAATTATTGTACGCAGTGTATTAAAGGGACATGAAATTATTGCAGGTGAACGAAGATTTCGCGCATCCCAGTTGCTTGGCCTAGAGCATATCCCCGCTGTTGTTCGTAACTTTACAGATGAGCAAGCAATGGAAATTGCGCTTATTGAGAATTTGCAGCGAGAAAACCTTAATGCTATTGAGCTTGCGCAAGCTTATCAAAATTTAATGGATCAGCTCTCTATGACACAGGAGGAATTATCTGTAAAAGTAGGGAAGTCACGATCACATATTGCTAACTTTTTAAGATTGTTGCAGCTTCCAGATGAAGTAAAAGATTATGTTTCACGTGGAACACTATCTATGGGACATGCCAGGGCAATTGCAGGGGTTAAAGATACTGTAATTGTGAAGCAGTTGGCAAAATCAACCATTGATCAAGAGTGGAGTGTTCGTCAGTTAGAAGAAGCGATTCAATTGATGCATCGAAAAGGTAAGGCTGGAGAAAAGAAGAAATCAATCAGCAAAGACCCTTATCTGGATCAGCTAGAAGAGTCGTTACGGGAACAATTCCGTACTACAGTTAAGATTAAATCGAGCAAAAACAAAGGCAAAATCGAAATTTCATATTTTAGCCAGCAGGATTTGGAACGCTTGTTAGAATTGCTTCAATCGGCGGCTAAATAGTCCCTTGTATAAGAGGTTTAAGAAAAGTCTAATAAAAGATTAGCAAGCTTGGTTGTCATCCGTTGTGAGAAGGATTAAACTAAGAATGCTAATCTTTTTCTTTTATTGATTATGGTATATTATAGAAAAAAATATTATGAGTCCTGTGGTGCAATATGTAAATACAGGAGATCGATTTACAGATAAAAAAGTATTTTGTTACATTGTTTTAACCACGTTTGTATACCCTGTGAGTTACTATATAGTCAAATCATGAAGTCCATATTTCCGTTCTAACCTGCAAATGTGCAACTTTTAATGTAAAGTCATGAAACGTCCTTCATTCGTAAACGTTAATAATAAACACAAAGTAATAAGGGGGAAGCACCGCAATGGGACAGCATCGTTCCGTTATATATATGGACCACGCGGCTACTTCTTGGCCCAAGCCTGCTGCTGTTCAGGAAGCAATCGTTAAAGCGATGCTGGAGGAAGGGGCTAATCCAGGCAGGGGAGGCCATTGGATGGCTGTCCAAGCTGGGAAACGTCTCATGCGAGCACGAATGGCGTTAGCGAAGCTGTTTGGTATTGCGAATCCAACTGACATAGCATTTACACTAAATGCAACAATGGCCTTAAACATGGCTATACACGGTTATGTTAGACCGGGAGATCATGTGGTAGCTACTGCCGTTGAGCATAATTCGGTACGACGGCCTCTTGAATGGTTGAAGATACATCGAGATGTTCGTGTCACCTATATCGATACAGATCCGTATGGCAGCTTGAATTTGAACCAATTACAAGATGCAGTGACTGACAATACGAGATTGGTCGTCTGCAATCATAGTTCTAATCTGCTGGGGTCCATTCTTCCCATAGAGGAGATCGCAATGATTGCGCATAAGAAAGGTGCGAAATTACTTGTTGATGGAGCACAATCGGCTGGACTGCTGCCTATTGATGTTCGTAAGATGGGGATTGATATGCTGGCATTTCCGGGACATAAAGGGTTGCTTGGACCTACGGGGACAGGGGGATTGTATATCGATCCAGAACTGGATGTACAACCTATTATTCAAGGGGGTACGGGCAGCCATTCTGACGAGCCGCTGCAACCCGCAACTAGACCTGATCGATATGAAGCGGGGACGCCAAATACGATGGGAATTGCAGGGTTAGAAGCGGGGGTTAACACAGTGCTGCATGAAACAGTTGAGAAACTTTATAATAAAGAGTGGACACTGGCGCAGCGATTGATGGAGGGCCTTCAATCCATAGATACATTGCATATTTTAGGGCCACAGCTAGGTGAGCCTCGTACGGGGATTGTATCCTTTATTTCTTCGACTATGGATAGCGCTGAATTTGCCTTTCGATTGGATCGAGAGTATGGAATTGCTGTTAGGGCGGGATATCACTGCACACCGCTAGCGCATCAAGCAGCAGGGACAACCGCAACTGGCGCCGTACGTGTCAGTGTAGGATGGAATACGACCGATGATGACATTGATACGGTGTTAGATGCAATACAGAATATAACAGAACACTCGATAAGGCAGGAGAGCGAACATCAATGAATGAAACGTTAAATCAGGGATTGCCAGTTATGGTATTGGTAACGGCAGTGCTATGTATCATTTTATTTATTATGGTTATGGTGCAAGGATCTAAGCTGAAGAAGCTTCGTCGTAGTTATGAGGGTGTAATGAACGGCAATGGTGTTAACGATTTAGAGTCCGTATTAACTCAAATCCATCTCGATATGGAGAGCATGCAAGTTCGTACGGAAGAACATTCCGAAAAACTTCAAGCGTTGAAGGATAAACTTCGCAAGCATACAGGACATATAGCGGTGCATCGCTATAATGCATTTGGAGAACATGGGAATGATCTCAGCTTCTCGATTGCGCTTATTGACGATGAGCGAGATGGTCTTGTATTTACAGGCATTCATGGGCGCGAGCATACGTACGTCTATGCCAAGCCGCTTGAAAAAGGCCAGTCTGCTTATGCGTTATCGCCAGAAGAGAAACAGGCAGTTGAAGTTGCAGCTAACCGTCAACTGGGTAAGTAACTAGGCATTGGGCTTCAAGCACCAATGCTAAGTTGATGGATTAGCACGAAGCAGGGAGTCGTGCAGAGAGTCAGCAATCATATCCGCCATACTCATAACAAGATGAAGCCTTGTATTTTGCAGTACAAAGTATTCCATGAAGCCTCCGATGTTGACAATGCCTGTAATGTGCATGTCGCCAACCGGAGGTAATTGTTTATTTACACCAGCACCAGGTCGAACAGGTCCCGATTGGACTTGAATATGTCCAACGCTGCTGCTTTGACCCAGGCATGCATCAATGGCGATGATAAAGCTGTCCGGATGCTGGAGATGCAGCTGATCAAGCGTATCTTGAAGATTCATTGCATGGACAGGATTGGAAAGTGTACCTAGTGTTGCGTATTGATTGCTGCTATATCTCGTTAACCGACTTCCCACTAATGGACCCAGACAATCGCCCGTAGAACGATCGGTGCCGATACAGATGACAGTTACAGGTTGATGATGCGAACGAAGGCGGAGATGATCAGTGCATGCTTGCACGATGGATTGTTGTGCATTCGGCTTGTCATGTGCAATTTTAGCGGCAACAGGATCTGGAGTAGATAGTGGACGAAATAAGGGAAAATTCATGGGTAATAGCCTCCGTTTCTATGAATGGTAGTATTTAGTATATGGATGAGAGGCTTGTTTTATACTTGTATCAGACATGAAATGAAGCAATTTCATTGATGGAAAATGATTAACTCTACAAATCTTGCAGCAGTGAGAGGAAGAAGCTAAAGTGTCAGCTAACCAGTGGCTTGTGATGGCATTTGATTCGACACAGCAGGCATTACGTGCTGAGATGCTTATGGAATATATGGACATGGACGTAGATACTTACCCAACACCAAAGGAGATCACAGCAGGATGCGCATTATCTATACGATTTCCGGCTGCAATACTAGAGGATGTCACAAAGTTGATAACGACAGAAAGTGTGGTCATACGTGGCATATTCGAACCAGTGGGAGAAGGATATATCTGCGTATGGCCTGAAGATGGGGGAATAGAATAATGAGGTCATATCTACTAGCAGCACAAGGCGAGACTGAGGAGAGTATTGAACAAACCTTAAATGTATTTGAAAAATGGAAGGATACAACGTTCAAATGGTTAACTGATAGTGCAACATGGGAATTGTTATTTATTAATACAGTAAAGATATTACTAATTGTGGTGCTTACACGAATTGCGATCAAGGTCGTGCACCGTATGATTAATCATGCCATGTCGGCTAAGGAGCAGAGCCGAGTGACAGTAAACCCGCGACGCTTGGTTACCGTGGGCAAGCTGCTCAAAAATGTTACATCGTTAGCCATGAATTTTATTATGATTATGTTTATTTTATCTGTGTTCCACATTAATTTGGCACCTCTATTAGCAGGGGCTGGAGTCATCGGTCTTGCGATCGGCTTTGGCGCACAGAGCCTAGTCAAAGATGTGATGACAGGATTTTTTATCATCTTTGAGGACCAGTTTGCTGTTGGCGATGTGATTAAGGTAGGTCAGTTCCAAGGTACAGTTGAGATGATTGGACTGCGGTCGACTCGTATTCATAGCTGGACAGGCGAAGTATTTATTATTCCAAACGGTAATATCACAGATGTGACTAATTTCTCATTAAATAACTCGATAGCCGTTGTCGATATCTCAATTGCGTACGAAGAAAATATAGAGAAAGCCACGGAAGTTATGAAAAATACGTTGGCAGATATGCCTGAACGCGATGATAATGTTGTAAACGTGCCGCAGGTTCTTGGTGTACAGCAGCTGGGTGCTTCAGAGATTATTATTCGAATAATTACGGAATGCCGACCATCAACCCAAGCTTCTGTTGCCCGTCATATCAATAAGGAACTTAAGAAAGCACTTGATGAGCACGGAATTGAAATTCCATATCCACGTGTAGTGACATTACATAGACAAGAACAGGGAGGAATCAATTATGGAGCGTAAGGTGTTTGGGCTTGGTGATATTGTGCAAATGAAGAAGCCTCATCCATGCGGTACAAATGAAATGGAAATTATCCGTATGGGAATGGATATTCGAATTAAATGTGTAGGATGCAAGCATAGTGTGATGATTCCTCGTGCCAAGTTCGAAAAAAGCATGAAAAAAGTGCTCCAAGCCGCGCCGCGCGATTCTATTAAAGACGATGAAAATAGTATTTATTAAGTGATAAGCCATTAAACAAGCAGCAGGATGTGGTAATTATGATTTATCCGTTTGAACGATAGGAGACGGATAAAGGAAATGTCGGTTATTTTCCAAAAAAAGTGACTATGCTATTGCATCCTGCTTGTTAATATGGTACAATCACTTATGCTGTGGAAAGGTACCCAAGAGGCCCAAGGGGGTTGACTCGAAATCAACTAGGCGTCGCGAGGCGTGCGTGGGTTCGAATCCCACCCTTTCCGCCACCATATTTTTTGATCTGGATGACATCCACGATCGAATCATGGATACATAATGAATTGACGATACCTTCTTACGTTACTACGTGAGGGGTATTTTTGCGTTTTAGGGCATGAAAGGGACAAGGAGCGTGCGATGTATCTGCCACATCGTACCGTTAATGAGAATTCAATATAGCGTGGACAATTTATAAATCTACATTTTCACATCTAAGATGTAAAGTCACATAAGGTCATTAAAACTGACATGTGTGGTACTCGTAACCGCTGCCTCTTCCCGTGCATATTCATAATATGGGCTGACCTATATGTTATGCATGTCAGGAGGATTACAATGAAGGGAAACATTTATTTTCTATTTGCAGGGCTGCTGCTCGCTTTTGTATCTAATACCCTTGGTGATGGATGGATAGCTCATGTTCTAGTTTATCCGGCTGCTTCGTGTCTGCTGTTGTCACTGTTATTATCGATGCCAGTGTTTAAAGAGCTGTTAGATAATCAGGCAACTCATAAGAGAGCTATTCAGATCGCCGTAACTGCAGTTGCCACCTTGATCAGTTATCAGTTCACCATTATTTGTGCAGTAGATGGTGAGTGGAATTTGGCTGTTGCGGGGAGTCTGATATTTCTAGGGGTTGGAGCACAGTTAATCCGACTTTTATCAAGACCTAAGTTAAAATAATCATAAATGAAGAGACCTTATTTGCATAAGGTCTCTTTCTGGTGACGGTGCTTTATTGGGACTATTCGAATACTTCACGTCTGATCGCTTGGAACATGCATGGTATTTAGCCACACTTGCTTTGTGTTTGGGACTTAATAGTCTTTAGCACAACCCCTCGCTTCTCTTCATTGTTGTATAAGACAAGCCTGCTCTGGTTCAACTGCTCCATTGTTCAATGGAACCACACCTCGCTTTGCACCGTCAGTAATTATTATGACCACCATTCAAATTATTATACATCGTTATTTACAAAAAATTAATGAACCATTGCATGGGACTTCTTCTTCCACTTGCGATCTTTGTTAGTGGTATCCGGAAATTTTTCACCTTTGGCTAACTTGATTTGCTTAGGATTCTGAATCTCCGTATGGAAGCTTACTTCGCCAACCTCCATGTAGATGCCATCATTGGGGGCTCTATCGCCTGGATTGTATTCGGTACGTTCACCCATTGTACTTTCCTCCATTCATCGTAATTGTTGAGGCACTCCGTATTATGCGACTGAACGAGATATTCAATGAGTGGGAATCGGATGTAATTTAACATTGGTTTAAAGAAAATGCTTTTCCAAGTTACCGACGAGCACTTTCAATGCGTTTTGTCGTCATGGAAACAAGCTTCCAGTTGCGTTAATCGCCTGTATTTGATATATTAATTTAGTGCGAGTTTTACTGACTCGTACTCCTTGTTCCTGGCGCAAATCCAGGGGCCAAAGTCCATAAGGAGGTGAAATATATGCGCAAGTACGAATTGATGTACATCATTCGTCCGGACATCGAGCAAGAAGCTGTTCAAGCTGCTGTCGAAAAATTCCAGGGCGTCATCTCTAACGGCGGTGAAATTACGAAGCACGATGTAATGGGTAAACGCCGTCTTGCGTACGAGATCAAGAAATTCCGTGATGGTGTCTATGTGTTGGTTAACTTCACAGCAGAACCTGCAGTTGTTGCGGAATTGGATCGTCAGTTGAAGATTTCTGACGATGTTATCCGTCATCTCGTCGTAAACGATGTGGCTTAATGCCAACCATGAATCTTGTCTGATTCGTAAACAAGCTGTTGAAGGAGGGATACGATGTTAAATCGCGTCATTTTGATTGGTCGTCTGACAAGAGACCCTGAATTACGCTACACGCCTGCGGGTGTTGCGGTAACGCAATTTACCATTGCAGTAGATCGACCGTTTTCTAGTCAGGGCGGCGAACGTGAAGCGGACTTTATTCCTGTCGTCACTTGGCGGCAGTTAGCAGAGACATGTGCAAATTATTTGCGTAAAGGTCGGCTAACCGCGGTAGAAGGACGCATTCAAGTACGTAATTATGAGAATAACGAAGGTAAACGTGTATACGTGACGGAAGTTATTGCTGATAATGTACGTTTCTTGGAATCCAATCGCGATAGCGGCGGTTCTCGCAGCGATGATATGGGTGGAGGTTACAGCGCACCAGCGCCTAACCAACAGCAACAGCAATTCTCCCAGCCACGCAGCGGTAACAATTCCAGCTATAATCGCGGTCCATCAGCGGATCCATTCTCCGACGACGGCAAACCGATCGACATATCGGATGATGATTTGCCATTCTAAGATGCTGCTAGCAGCAACTGGAGCGGAATTTTAAGAGAAGGAGTTGGACAGAATGAGCTTTAAGCAAAATGATGGCGGCGAACGCGGCGAACGTAAATTCGGCGGACGTCGTGGCCGTAACAAGCGCCGTAAAGTGTGCTTCTTTACTGCTAACAAGATCAAACACATCGATTATAAAGATATCGACCTGTTGAAGAAATTCATCAGCGAGCGCGGCAAAATCTTGCCACGTCGTGTAACAGGTACAAGTGCAAAGTACCAACGTGCGTTGACAATCGCAATCAAGCGTTCCCGTCAAGTAGCGTTGTTGCCATACACTACGGAGTAGTTCTTACTCCTGCACAGAAGGCTGTTCTCTCGTCATTTCGTATGACAGAGGACAGCCTCTTTGTGTTATTGATTACATCAATTACCTGATTACCTGATAGCATTCCACGATACCTGGAATATGGAGCTATGGAGCTATGGAGCAGGACTATGGCCTTGTTAAGGTTATCGTTAACCAGTTGTTGAAGATCAACCAAGGCGGCAGATAATGAGCTAGTTATAAATTCCTCAAATATGGATTACATCCAAACTTTGTCACACGACGACATTTTAATATCCCTCAAAAACTAGTAGAAAATAATTACAGTTAACTACTGTAACATTAGTTAAATTTTAAATATATATTGGCTAATTACGCCACAATATTGTAAAAATTGTCTCAATATAAGGTCGTAACTGGAATTTTCTTTAAGATTTTCATTCCATTTTCTGAAAAAATTAACGTGGAGACAATTTGGTATTTTATTTTTTGCTGTCGACCTAGTAAAATAGACATATTGTTTTGCTAGTACTTGCATGTATGAAATGTCATATGTACACATATCTATGCAAAATGAATCGTTGTATACGCACCTAAATAGTCATTCTTTACAATACCGCCTAGACAGATAAAAAGCGGAGGCCATGCTCATCCTAAACGTTAATGGAGGAGGGTGTGCCATGGAGGATTGGCTCGCGGTTGCAGGACGAACTTGGTTGGCGATGGCTGTGTTATTTATAATGACAAAGCTGCTTGGTAAGCGGCAGGTATCGCAGCTGTCCTTATTTGAGTATATGACGGGTTTAACGATTGGTGGTCTAGTCGTATATATTTCATTAAATACGGATGGCCAATGGGTTCTAGGGGTCTTATCTTTATTGGTATGGGTATTTACTTTGCTGGGGATTGAATGGCTGCAGCTGAAGAGCAAGCGATTCCGTGACGTCGTGCACAGCAGCGGGACAGTACTGATCCAGAATGGTCGTATTCTGGAACAAAACATGCGTAAAGAACGTCTGACGATTGATGAAATGATGACGCAGCTGCGCAATCGTAACGCTTTTCACTTGGCTGACGTTGAATTTGCCATTATGGAACCAAGCGGTGAAATTAACGTGTTGTTAAAAAGGGAACATCAGCCGATTACGTTAAGGCATTTCCATAAGGAGTTGATAGCCGAGCACGAGCCAGTCATCGTGCTGATGGACGGATCAATTTTGGAGCAGGAGCTGTATCGTATCGGCAAGGATGCATCGTGGCTGCGGATGGAGTTATACAAACGGGGACTGCACGAACACGATGTATTTATTGTTGAGGTCAATTCTAATTTTCAATTATTTATTGATTTATTTAATCAACCGAAAAAGCTCAAGCGTGCACACCGAATCAAATAAAAATAACATGTGGTCGAAGCAGATCACGCGGTGTGCGGATGAACAATAGGATTGAGCTTAAGTCAATTGGGATATTAACGGGATGGATTCAATAATCTCAGGGGAAGAAGTGGAACAAGTGGAAAAAATGGAAAAGAGAAAAAAGAAAAAAGGTAAAAACACAGCTAGGAAATGGTGGATCATATTAGGTGTTGTACTTATTCTTGGACTTAGCGGTTTTATTTTCCGGAAGCAACTAGCCATTTTTGCATTTGATGTATTTTTATCCGGATCAGTGGAAGATAAGCTGTCAGATTCTTATAAGCCAATTAAAGGCAAGCCTGAAGTCAATCGAGAAATTACAGAGCCGTTCTCTGCTCTTCTTCTTGGAGTCGATCAGCGGGATCATGAAATTGGACGATCAGATACGATCATTTTCTCAGTTGTGCGCCCGAAGGACAACAAAGTATTGCTCGTCTCAATACCGCGTGATACGTACACCGAGATTATAGGACACGGATCGTCAGACAAGATCAACCATGCCTTTGCTTTCGGTAGCGCTAATAAGGAGATTGGCGGTCCAAAAATGAGTATGGATACAGTCGGTAATTTGTTGGATCATGAGATTAATCATTATGCAACGATTAACTTCGAGGGGCTTAAAGACGTAGTTGATGCCGTGGGCGGTGTGAAGCTGCCGATTAAAGAGGATATCGTCAATAAGGCAGCAGAGCATGAGAAGTTCCGTATAGAGGCAAATAAGCCAATTTACAGTGGTCAAGAAGCACTTTACTTTGTACGCTACCGTGAGGATTCGGACATGAATCGAACGGAGCGCCATCGTATCTTCTTGAAGGCAATCATGGATCGGGCTATTGAGATGGACCAGATTACTAAAATTCCAAGCCTGATGGACATTATGGGCAAGAATTTTACGACAGATATGAGGCCTCGTTATATGATTGACTTGGCGAAACAGATGTTCCAAATGGATGGGGCGCCGACCATTAATAGTTATATGCTGCATGGCGAAGGTAAACGGATTGATGGTGTGTGGTACTATCTTCCGAATGAAGAAGATCTCACATACATCAAGAGTTTAATTACGAATTGGATGGACCCTAAGACAGAGTCGGCTCAATTGATGATACCTCGCAAGATGAAAGAAGAATAAGGATGAAGTTTACAGGTCAGCCGCAGCTCTTGCGGCTGACTTTTGTTTTTAAACCTCAAAATGTGTTAATTTAAGGGTAGGGAAAAGTATAAGTAGGTTCGGCTTATGAATTGAGGAGGAGAACGAAGGAATGAACATTGCTTTTTTCTTGCTGCCAAAAGTTGAAGTTGTTTGCGTAAGCGATCAGGCCACACTGCGGCAAACACTTGAGCGTATGGAGTATCATCGTTATACGGCAGTGCCAATCATTAATGATCAAGGGGAATACGTAGGTACCGTCACAGAAGGCGATCTGCTCTGGCATATGAAGAACTCTAACGGCGAGATCTCGTTTGAAAATGCGGCTAAGTTTACGTTGAAGGATGTACAATTAAATATGAGAATTCAATCCGTAAGGATAGATTCCAACATGGAAGATTTGATCAATCTAGCCAAGGTGCAGAACTTTGTTCCGGTAGTCGATGATCGGAACCGTTTTATCGGAATTGTGAGACGGAGCCAGATCATTGAATATTGCGAGCAGTACGTGATGAAGGCTATAGACGCGCACTAATTATGTTATAATGAAGAATAATGCATGTTCGGAAAGGATGTGGAATATCTAGCGATGCAGAGGGAATTGGCTATTGCTAAGCATGCCAAGATCGCGGAGAGGTTAATGCGGAGGTAACGAATACGTAGCCTGGATGATTGATCCCTTATAGGAAGGCAGCACACTAAGCGCTGTAGGCACCTCAGTGAGCCTCACTGTAAGCAGCTATATCTTAAGTCCCGTGAGCTTGACGACAGCATCCTAGACAGACTACATCAATCCAAACAAGAAGAACACCAGCTTGAGGACGGGTATTAAGATTTTTCAGCGCTGGATGAACATTTACGCAAGAGGTGAACATATTGAATAAACGTTGGGCATCATTAGCATGGGCGGCCGCTGCGCTTGTGCTGCTGCTTTCGATCGGCAACCAAGTACAAATATTGACGATGAGCTTCATCGCGGTTCCATTTGTTATTTTGTTTACGACGCTCTCTGTGAGAGCTTTTGTTATGCATGTGGCACCGCTGCTGGTTATCGCATTCTTGTTATTTGGCCAGCTCGGATCGATTGTGGTGCTGACATCGTTCTACTTTATTATTCCGGGAATCGTTATGGGCTACATGTTCAAACGAAAAAGGCCTGGTTGGAACGTATTTAGCGCAGGCACATTAACATTCCTCGTGGAATCTTTAATATTACTTGCAGTTGCAACGCTTGTAATGAAGTTTAACATGGCCGACTTCCTAACCTCACAGATTAATGAAAGCTTACAGACACTCAAAGACACAACCGCTATTTCGTCTGAGTGGACCACGGATATGACGGATACGTTTGTAAGAACAATCAGCTCAATGATACCGCTTATGTTAATTATGAGTTCGTTGTATATGGGTACGATTACATATGCTATCAGTCGGAGATTGTTGACAGCTCAAGGCGTCGAAGTGAACAAGATGAAATCGATAAAGCATTGGATGCTGCCGAAGTCATTTCTGTTATATTACTTGGTCACACTAATCCTTGAATTGGTTATAACGAAGAACTCAGGCAGCTTTATCAATCTCATTTTATTGAATTTATTGCCACTGCTGCAGCTTGCGTTTATTGTGCAAGGCATTTCATTCCTGTTCTTCTTAAGTGACGCTAAAGGATGGAACAAGACAATTCCGGTAATATTGACAATTGTGATGCTTTTTGTGCCATTTCTGCATGTGCTTGTACGTTATGTGGGGCTTTTCGATCTGGCATTTCCACTGCGAAAAATGGTATTTAAACCAAAACAATAGGGTGAGCAGATATGCCAAAATTGTGGTTCCAGCGATGGTATGCAAGAAATACAAGCTGGGCGCTCGTATTTATGCTTGTGCTTACAGTTGTTGTAGCTTTTTACAACTTAATATTAGGAATCTTGGCTCTGGTCGGACTCATTGCGCTGTTTGTTATCAGCCTGATGGCCGAGCGTAATTTCCGTGCCGAGGTGGAAGCGTATCTGGCTACGCTTGGGCATCGTATCAAGCATGCGACAGATGATGCGATTATAGAACTGCCTTATGGGATCTTGTTGTACAATGAACAGAATATCGTCGAATGGACCAATCGTTATGTGAGCGGGATGACGAACCAAGACAGCTTAATTGGGGAGAAGGTCAATGACCTCTTCCCTCAGTTGCTTACAGGCAAGGAAAAGGACGGCTTACTGGAGCTGGAACTCGACGAACGTATGATTCAGGCCCAAATTATATCGGAAGAACGTTTAATTTACTTTACCGATATTTCAGAGATTGCTGCGCTGCGAAAGCGTTATGATGAAGAACGGATGGCCGTTGGAATCGTTGTTCTTGATAATCTGGAGGAATCCACCCAGGGACTTGACGATCAGCAACGTTCAGCATTGTTGTCCCGTGTTACGGGCCACTTGACTGAATGGGCGGCTGAGAACGGTGTGTTAATGAAACGCTTATCCTCAGAGCGGCAGTTTATGGTGATGGATGTACAAACGTTAAAGCTGCTTGAGCAGACTCGATTTATCATCTTAGATGAAGTCAGGGAAATGAAGGTCGATAATAAACTGCCTGTAACCCTAAGCATGGGTTTTGCTGCTGGTGCTGAGTCGATTATGGAACTGGGGCAGCTCGCACAATCCAGCTTAGACATCGCACTTGGACGCGGCGGCGATCAAGTAGCGGTACGTGTCGGGCAACGATTGTCGTTCTACGGTGGCAAGTCCAATGCAGTTGAGAAGCGCACACGTGTGCGAGCTCGTGTAATTGCCCATGCACTGCGTGACTTTATCCAGCAAAGCGATTGCGTCATTATTATGGGGCATCGCATACCCGATACGGATGCGATTGGAGCAGCCATTGGCGTACTGAACGCGTGTCGTATGTTGGGTGTAGAGGCGTACATTGTACTTGAAGAGAGCAATCCTTCAATTGACCGCTTAGTGGCGATGCTGAAGAAGGATGAATTGTTATGGTCACGATTTATTTCTCATAACGAGGCGTTGGAAATGGCAAGTGAAGACAGCCTTGTGGTCGTAGTAGATACCCATAAGGCCTCAATGGTTGAGGAGCCTCGTCTGTTACAAACGACCAATCGGATCGTATTAATTGACCATCATCGTAGGGGCGAGGAATTTATTTCTGATGCGGTATTAATTTATTTGGAACCGTATGCGTCATCTGCCTGCGAATTGGTGACG
Source organism: Paenibacillus sp. UMB4589-SE434 (assembly GCF_030226685.1). Lineage (NCBI taxonomy): Bacteria > Bacillati > Bacillota > Bacilli > Caryophanales > Paenibacillaceae > Paenibacillus > Paenibacillus sp. UMB4589-SE434. The sequence goes on from NZ_JASOYK010000002.1 coordinate 34,928, forward strand.
GAGCTTCTGCAATACATTCACAATAAGTTAAGTCTGAGTGTGCTTGAGGCTACTTGTTTACTTGCAGGTATGACAGTAGATACGAAGCATTTTACGCTGCGTACAGGCTCGAGAACGTTTGATGCGGCCAGCTTCTTGCGTCGTCATGGGGCGGATACGTCGCTGATTCAGAAGATGCTTAAAGAAGACTTAAGTGAATATGTCCAGAAAGCAGAAGTAATCCGCCATACGGAAATGGTTTATGAGCACATAGCGATTGCGGTAACGGAGCCGGAGCGCAAATTTTCACAGTTGCTCATCGCTCAGGTTGCTGATACGCTGTTAAATATGACGGGCGTACTTGCTTCGTTTGTAATTAGTGAACGGCCAGATGGTTTTATTGGTATTAGTGCTCGTTCGCTCGGCCAGATGAACGTTCAGCTGGTCATGGAGCGATTGGGCGGCGGTGGGCATCTCACAAATGCGGCTGCACAGTTGACCAGTACGCTGAAAGAAGCCGAGACTAAGCTAAAGCAAGTGCTCGCAGAAATTGATGCAGAAGAGGGGTTGTTCGAATGAAAGTCATCTTGCTGCAAGATGTCAAAGGACAAGGTAAAAAAGGACAAATAAAAGAAGTTTCCGAAGGGTACGCTTCTAACTTTTTATTTCCACGCAACCTGGCGCGTCCAGCGACCGACGGCAATCTGAAAACGCTCGAACAGCAGGACAAAGCTGAGTTGAAGCGTAAAGAACAAGAGAAAGCAGATGCTGAAGCGTTAGCTGCAACATTAGGCGAAACCACTATTGAAGTAAAGACCAAAGCCGGCGAGGGTGGACGTTTGTTCGGAGCGGTAACGACCAAACAAATTGCAGAGGCACTAGCCAAAGTAAATTTGAAGCTTGATAAACGTAAGATTGAGCTGCAAGAGCCAATTCGTTCACTTGGTTATACAAATGTAAGTATTAAGCTTCATCCAGAGGTTCGTGCGACGGTTAAGGTCCATGTAACGGAGGAATAAGATGAACGACATGTTTGTCGATCGTGTTCCCCCGCAGAGTTCTGAGGCCGAGGCAGCTGTACTTGGCGCGATTCTGCTGCAATCTGAAGCGTTAATAACAGCGATGGAGCGGGTGCAAGCGGTAGATTTCTACCTGCCCGCTCATCAGTTTATATATGAAGCGATGATCGAGTTGGGTGAGGAAGGCCAGCCAATTGACATGATCACGTTGACGGCCAAGCTGCAGGTTAAGAAGCAGCTGGATGACGTTGGCGGCGTATCGTATTTGGCCAAGCTTGCCAATGCAGTCCCCACTGCGGCTAACGTGGACTATTACGCGCAAATTATTGAAGAGAAATCAATGATTAGGCGTTTGATCAACACGGCTACGCAGATTGTCAGCGAGGGTTATGCTGGAGACGATGATGTAGGCGCGCTGCTGAGTGATGCTGAGCGTCGTATCCTTGAAATATCCAATCGCCGTTCTTCCAGCGGCTTTATTGCGATTAAAGACGTCCTGATGGAAGTTTTTGAGAAAGTCGAGAACTTGCACGAGAATAAGGGTGGGACGACAGGCATACCGTCAGGCTTCACGGACTTAGATAAGATGACGGCAGGCTTTCAACGTAGTGACTTGATCATCGTTGCGGCGCGCCCCTCTGTCGGCAAGACGGCTTTTGCCCTCAACATAGCCCAGAACGTAGGCGTTCGAGCCAAAGAAACAGTTGCCATCTTCAGTTTGGAGATGTCAGCAGCACAGCTCGTTCAGCGGATGATATGTGCAGAATCAAATGTAGATGCTACTCGTCTGCGTACCGGCCATCTTGAGGATGACGATTGGGAGAAGCTGACGATGTCGATTGCTTCATTATCTGAAGCGCAGATCTACATCGACGATACGCCAGGTGTTACAGTAGCTGATATTCGAGCCAAGTGCCGCCGCTTGAAGAAGGAGCGCGGTCTAGGTATGATCCTGATCGATTACTTGCAGCTTATTCATGGACGCGGCAAAGCCGGCGAGAACCGTCAGCAGGAAGTATCGGAGATATCCCGTACATTGAAGCAGATTGCGCGTGAGCTGGAGGTTCCGGTAATTGCGTTGTCACAGTTAAGCCGTGGGGTAGAACAACGTCAAGATAAAAGACCGATGATGTCTGACCTTCGGGAATCTGGATCGATTGAGCAAGATGCGGATATTGTTGCCTTCCTGTACCGCGACGATTATTATGACAAAGAGTCGGAGAAGAAGAACATTATCGAGATCATTATTGCTAAACAGCGTAACGGACCCGTAGGTACGGTTGAACTTGTCTTTCTCAAAAATTTCAATAAATTCGTAAGTTACGAACGGAATCATGCAGACCCGCATGCGGGATAATAGCCTTAACGAGCACAAGCAGCGTGACCCACATGACAGTCCATAAGTGGACATAAAGAGGGATACACGCTGCTGCTCTATTTTTCTCAGCAGCATAGTTCTATGTCAGATTCTGTGCAAAGGAATGAATGAGACACAAGGTTACGTTTACAAAAAGCTTATACAAAGCTTCTATTTACAGGAAAGTGGCTAAACGTTGAACATGATCCCGAACATTCCATATGGGGGCTTATTTATTGTTCGCCATTTGATTGACTTTGCCAGTTAAGGCTGATAAACTTGGAGTGCTGCCTTTCACCCGGAGGGCGGCCAATATTGGTGTGTTGAACACCCGATGGGGGTATAAGTTATGTCTACAGTAGTTGTTGTAGGAACCCAATGGGGCGACGAGGGGAAAGGTAAGATTACAGACTTTCTCGCTGAGAGCGCTGACGTCGTAGCGCGTTACCAAGGTGGTAACAACGCGGGACACACAATTCTAATCGACAACAAGAAATACAAGCTGCATTTGATTCCATCCGGTATTTTTTACGATAACAAGTTGTGTGTCATCGGTAACGGCATGGTGATCAATCCGAAAGCTTTAATCGAAGAGATTGAGTATATTCATGAAAATGGATTCAAGACGGATAACCTGCGTATAAGTGATCGTGCTCACGTTATTCTTCCTTACCACATGGTTCAGGATGAACTTGAGGAAGAACGTAAAGGTCCGAATAAGATCGGCACAACACGTAAAGGTATCGGTCCTGCTTATATGGATAAAGCTGCTCGTATCGGTATTCGTATTGCTGATCTTCTTGATGAAGAAGAGTTCACAAAGAAACTCCGTCATATTGCTAATGAAAAGAATGAGCTCATTAAGATGTACGGAGGTCAACCGCTTGATATCGAAGCGATGTTGAAGGAATACTTGGCTTACGCTGAGTACATTCGTCATTATGTAGTAGATACTTCCGTTGTACTTAACGATGCAATCGATGACAACAAGAAAGTACTCTTCGAAGGCGCGCAAGGCGTAATGCTTGATATCGATCAAGGTACTTATCCTTATGTTACATCGTCGAACCCGACAGCGGGCGGCGTATGTATTGGTTCGGGTGTAGGCCCATCCAAGATCGAAGAAGTTATTGGTGTTGCGAAGTCCTATACGACTCGTGTTGGCGATGGTCCGTTCCCAACTGAGCTGAACAATGAGATTGGTGAATTCATTCGTGAAGCGGGTCATGAGTATGGCACAACGACAGGCCGCGCACGTCGCGTTGGCTGGTTCGACAGTGTGGTCGTACGCCATGCTCGTCGTGTAAGTGGTATTACGGGTTTGTCCTTGAACTCGCTTGACGTATTAACTGGACTGGATTCAGTTAAGATTTGTACGGCATACAAGTTCCGCGATGAGGTTATTGATTATTACCCGGCTAACCTGAAGATGCTCGCTGAATGCGAAGCTATCTATGAGGAAATGCCAGGCTGGTCAGAAGATATCACACAGTGTAAGTCACTTGATGAGCTTCCTGAGACAACACGCAACTATTTGACACGTGTATCTGAACTGACTGGAATTCCGGTGTCGATCTTCTCTGTAGGCCGTAACCGTGAACAAACCAATCAAGTGCGTTCCATCTATCGTTAATCGATTGGAGCGGCATTCTAGCATAGGGACTCCTTAAAGTCCCGAACAAAAGCGTTCTAGCCTGTATGCTCAGGTTAGGACGCTTTTTGTTGTTCTGGCAGCAGTGGACAAATCCGCCCCCTAACACACTGCTTGCACTTGAAAGTTTCTGTTGTGTTTTACAACTTTAAAATACGATTCCACGCTTGATGTATTGATCCTCAATGATTTAGTTAATCCCTGCATGAATCTTAACTCAACCGGAAATACTGAGAAGTAAAAAACTAGTCGAACGCAAATAAATCGAACGTCATGTCACTTAGAAAATTCCATAGATGCAAAAGGAGGCAACATTACTATGCGATGGTTTCTTCGCATTTTCCAGATGACTGCAATCATTGTTATTGTAGGCATTATCTCAAGCTTGTTGACGATAGGCACAACAGCACTCGTTGTTGATCGGTATATTCAGTCTGCTATTTCACAATACAATATCCCTATACAGCGTCAATCTATGACGGTGATGACGATGTGGGCTTCCTTGTGGGGTGGTGAGCATCATAAAGAGGCGGCAAGTTCCAGCACTGGACCAAATAATACGACTTCCTCTTCCACTAATGAGCAGGCTAAGGATATCTCTAAGGCAGATGACGCTAATGAAAGTAGAACCAATGACGCAAACACGAATACACAACAGGGCCATTCGGACTTAGGTGCATCATCTCAAGGTGATAAGTTGGGGCAAAGTAATCGGACTAGTGGAGAAGATGGTCAGAAATCAACAACTCCACAAGAGAAAGATGGTGCACTTCCGGTATGGGGCTCAGTATCTACAGAAGAGGCGAACGGACAATCATCCCAGTTGGGTAATCAAGAAGAGGTTGTGATGTCGCCAGAGGCTTTGACACAGAATAAAGATCAATTGTCAGCGGAAGCCAAAAATAAAGTATTCACCACCTTAATGAAGAAGCTGCCGCAGGAGGGATGGCAGCGGATTTCGACTCTAATGGAGGGTGGATTAACTTCATCTGAAATGACAGAGGTCGAACAAATACTAGCTAAACACTTAGATGATGAGCAATATAAAGAGATGCGGCAGCTGCTTACAGGCACTGACCCTAAGACACAACCTTGATGGAGAAATACAAAATACAATAAAATCAAACGATAATGTAAAATGGCTGCCTCTCATAGAGGGGCCTTTTTTCTTGTTTTTTTGGCTGAATGCGTCAGTTGCATCTCTTCTTCGACTTGTGTTACAGTAAAAAAGGTGACAAAACGTTAACTTTTGTCGCATGAGATGTTGTACTAGGGGCAACTTATGTACAGAAAGTATAGATGCAGCAACAGATAAAGGGACAATTAGGCAAGATCATTATAAGGAGAGTATCATGGAACAATTCGATAAAGACCTTCATGATGAAGGCTTGAATAGACCTCAATCTCCTAGCCGATGGGGGAAGTTGACGTCTGCATGGCGCAACAAGGCGAACGCCGCCACTATGAAGCAATGGGTGAGCCAATCCCGTAAGCAGATCGTTCTATCGGTTACTGGAGTAGCTGTTATGACTGCCGCGATATGGGGCGGCACAGCTTATGTCGATGCAAATACAATAACATTCTTGAACGTATATAGAGGCAATGAATTAGTCGGTACTGTATCAACACAAGATGACTTGAAGCGTATGTACGCAGTTCGTCTTGAGGAAGTACAAGAGAAGCATCCGAATGCGATTATGGAGATTGATACTTCTGCTATTCATACGGTTGCAGATGCTAAGTACAAAGCCGAGCCAGCGACTGAAGAGACGCTATCCAAACTGAAAGGCCAGATTCCGGCCTATGCTGCTGCTATTGAGCTGAAGGTTAACGGAGAGGCCGTTGGTTATGTGAAGGACCAGACGACGGCTGATCAGATCCTGGCGCAGGCGAAGGCTAAGTACGATCCCGATCACGGCAAGAGAGCAGGACAAGTTCGTACTTTGTCGGCAACACGCTCGACACATGCGATGAAGGCGGTATCTCGCGTCGAATCGGTTACCCTTCGTGAACGTGTAGCAACCGTGGATAAGAAGATTGATCCGAACAAGGTGCTCACGCCGGTAGAAGCGATGTCGATGCTAACGACGGGCAGTACCCGACCGGTTAAGTACGAGGTAAAGAAGGGGGATACGGTATCCTCGATTGCCCGTGATAAAGAGGTATCTATCGAGACGATCTACCGCAATAACCCGAGTGTAGGCGAAGAATTTATTCAGATCGGACAAGTACTCGATTTAACAGAGCCGAAGCCGTTAATAACAGTTAAGACGGTTGAAGCTTACAGTGAGTATTTGGTTACCGAGCCTCAGAAAATAATCAAAGAAGACCCGGAGATGAAAGCGGGTCAATCCAAAGTAGTTCGTCAAGGCAAGCAAGGATTAAAGCGCATGTCTTATCGCTTGATCAAGGATAATGGACGCTTGACGAAGGAAGAGTGGATCAATCAGGAAGTTATTGAACCAACGATTCCCGAAATTATTATTCGTGGAACGAAGGTAGTTCGTGGCGAAGGTTCAGGTACATTTGCTTATCCTGTGAGCGGCGCACAATTAACGAGCGGTTATGGCACGCGCTGGGGACGTATGCATAAGGGGATCGATCTTGTCTCTTCAGATCGGACGATTATGGCTTCTGATGAAGGCGTAGTGTCTTTTGCGGGCGTGAAGAATGGATACGGCAACACAATTATTATTAACCATCGGAATGGCTATGAGACGTTGTATGGCCATCTCAGCGAGATTAACATTAATGTGGGCGACATTGTTGAGAAAGGCCAAGCAATCGGGGTGATGGGCAGTACCGGGAATTCCACTGGAACTCACCTGCACTTTGAGATCCATAAAGGCGATGACATTGAAAATCCACTTAAATATTTATAACCATATGAGAAGCAGGGCAAACGTTGCCTTGCTTCTTTTTGTACATGTATATCCGAGTGCGGTAAGTGACTATATACGAAATAGATTATTGGGGCCTTCCAGAACGTCAGCATGCAGTGAACATCATGAAACGGAATATATGAAACCCAAGGAGATCCAGCGTATAAGATTATAGTACTTATTTAATTGGCTGCGAGAGTCTAGACATTTCTTGGGCAACGGGGCTGCATAAAGTGGACAGTGCACTCTCCAACGTTTACTATCAGGGTATAGCGACAAGTATGATAAAATAGACGAATGGGATTTGGATTTATAAGAAAAGAGGTGGAGTTCATGTACGGCAAAATATTGGTCGTGGACGATGAACAGCCGATTGCAGATATTTTGAAGTTCAACTTGGAGAAGGAAGGCTATGAAGTCGTTTGTGCATTTGATGGAGGCGCGGCGGTGGAGTTGGCGCTCCAGGAGAAGCCCGACTTGATGTTATTAGACTTGATGCTGCCAGTGAAGGATGGCATGGATGTATGTCGTGAAGTGCGGCAGCATTTGCATATGCCGATTATTATGCTTACGGCCAAGGATACGGAGTTGGACAAGGTACTCGGTCTCGAAATGGGTGCAGATGACTATGTCACCAAACCGTTTAGTACACGTGAACTGCTTGCCCGCGTAAAAGCACATCTCCGTCGTCAACAGAAGGTAGAATCGACAGCGGCAGCAGAGGAGAAGCAGGGTATCCGCCTGCACGAGCTGCTTATTGATACGGATATGTATATTGTCTACAAGAATGGCGAACCGCTCGATCTGACCCACCGCGAGTTTGAGCTGCTGCATTATTTGGTGCGAAGCAGTGGGAAAGTCATGACTCGCGAACATTTGCTGCAGGCAGTATGGGGTTATGAGTATTTTGGCGACGTTCGCACAGTGGATGTGACAATACGGCGTCTGCGCGAAAAGATCGAAGACGATCCAAGCAAACCGGAGTATATTATTACACGGCGTGGACTTGGCTACATGATGCGTAATCCCAAGTCCGGAGGGCTGTGATGGCGGTGTGGATCAGCCGGTTTTTACGTACGATTCAAGCCAAGTTAATCATTATTTATGTACTGTTGATCTTGATTGCGATGCAGCTTATCGGGGTCTATTTTGTCAGTACGATGAAGCATACACTCACGAACAATTTTACACAGGAATTGCAGACCACTACCAACTTTGTTCTGATGCAAGTCGGGCCGAAGCTGGATATGGTCGAGGGAACAGATTTTGAACGTTCACGAGAAGACTTAAATGCGATCGTTCGAAGTGTGTCTAATATGAACGGAATCGAAATTCAAGTGCTTGACGCTACGGGTAAAGTACTTACCACTTCCAGCCAGCCTGACGATAATTACGTAGGCCGTAAGAATACGGAAACGGTTGTTAACCGAGCTCTACAGGGACTGCGGGACAATGAGGAAGTCATTATCGGCAAGGATAATGAGCGCAAAAAGGTGTTGGCACAGCCGATTCAGTATGGCGCCAAAAATCTCGGAGCACTCTACGTTGTGGCCTCGATGAAAGACTTGTACGATACTATCGATAATATTAATCGTATTTTTTTGTCAGGGATGGCGATTGCACTTGGTCTTACTGCTGTGCTTGGCATTATATTGGCGCATACGATTACACAGCCGATCAAGGACATTACGAAGCAGGCTACTCGAGTTGCTGAAGGTAACTTTGAGGGACAGGTCCCTGTACTCGGAAATGATGAAATTGGCCAATTAAGCGAAGCGTTTAACGATATGACGCGCAGGCTTCAGGAGGCGCTTAGTGTCAACGAGGAAGAAAAGGAGAAGCTGGCCTCCATTCTAACCAACATGAGTGACGGCGTATTGGCTACGGATGAGCACGGACGGGTTATCGTGATGAATAAGCGGGCCAGCCTGATGCTCAGGATTCGTCCTGCAGCATGTGAAGGCAAGCAATTATCAGCCTTGCTTGGCTTATCGGAGTTAGAGCTCAGGGAGCGGGTTGAGGACAAGACCAATTGGATGCTGCTTCCTGTTCATGCAGAGGAAGAGGGAGAAGCTGATCATGATTCCATTTTGCGGGTCACGTTTACGCCGATTCACCGTAGAGGAGAAGGTATTACGGGTACGATTGTCGTCCTTCAAGACGTGACAGAGCAAGAGAAGTTGGATCAATCTCGCCGTGAATTCGTAGCAAATGTGTCGCACGAGCTGCGCACACCGTTAACGACGATCAAAAGTTACGTCGAAGCGCTGGATGACGGTGCGTTGGACGAGCCACAATTAGCTGGCCGCTTTGTAGGTGTCATTCACAACGAGACGGAACGGATGATCCGGTTGGTTACGGATCTGCTTCATCTGTCTCGTCTAGATTCGAAGCAGGCGAAGATACGTATGCAGCCTATCGAGATCTCTGAATTACTAGAGGAGGTCGTCGACCGCTTCTCGTTTCAATTTCAAAATAAGCATATTCAATCTGTCGTTCAGATAGAGTTCGGTATCCCGAAAGTCACAATGGACCGAGATCAAATTGATCAGGTACTGGATAATCTGGTATCGAATGCTTTTAAGTACACACCGGAACAAGGCACGATTACATTGTCTGCATCGATTACAGATGATTGTAAGTATGTCGCTATTGTTGTGCAGGATGATGGAATGGGCATACCGGAGAAAGATGTGGAGCGAATATTTGAACGTTTCTATCGCGTGGATAAGGCGCGCTCGCGTAATATGGGCGGGACAGGCCTTGGTTTATCCATTGCCCGGGAAATGGTAATTTCACACGGCGGCACAATCGGCATCGAGTCGGAATGGAATGAGGGCACCTGTGTTACATTCACACTGCCATTGTCTGCTCCAGTGTCATCGGCACAGCCGGAGGAGACTGAGGGGAGTGAAGCTGAAGTATGATGGAGCGGAGTAAATCAATCGTACTGGCGGTGCTTGTACTGCTAAGTTTGGTGCAAAGCTTCCTCTTGGCTTATAGCATGCCGAACTTCGATGTCGTTAAACGAGCGGGCAGCACGTACATTAAAGCAGACCCTTTGGGGCCGGAAGAGAAAGTGGATAATCTGATTTATCCTGAACATATGGTGCTTCACCTTGGTGGCAACAAGCATACGATTATGGACCCGGGAACGATTTTCTTTAACTTTATTATGAAACGTCTGCAAGGACGCTCATACGATGGGTTCCAATTAAAATCAGGGATAGATCTAGACTGGGCCGCAATACAGGAGAAGAAGCAAGGCTTGGAACTGCGCTTTAACTCACCTGTACCGGCAAAGCTGCTGCAGAAAGTGCTGCCTATTTCAGAAGATGCGGCATTCCAGACGGAAAGTATATATAAAGTATGGCTTTACGCATCAGAAGAGTTAAACGAGGTACGAGTCTTCTTCTTTACGGCGGAAGATAATCGGATTTATGAGTCGACTAGAGCGGACTTGTCCGTGCAAGATGTAAAGCAGCTAGTAGAATTCGGGAGCTCAGGGACACCTTATCGACTGGTAAACGGAACATTTTATGTACCGCAGGAGCCGATCGAGATGGTAGAGGTCAAGCTGCCGTACACGGTATTTTCACCGGAGCAGATGCAGCGGAGTTTATTTTTTGACCCTACCCTGACAAAGATCATTCAAGAGAATGATGGCTCTAAGATATATACAGATGGTAAACGGGGGCTGCAAGTACAGCGAAATCAGCTTTGGATTACGTATTCAGATGCTACTGCGCCGACAGAGGAACGAACGGACATGACGAGTGATGTGATGACCTCCGTTAACTTCATTAATCAGCGCGGTGGCTGGAGTGGTCGCTTTCGTTTGTCTGTGATGGAGAACATGGCTCAAGGAAGTCCGGGCATCCCTACTCTAAGCGGAACGCACAATCGGCTGGTGTTCCAGCAATATTGGGGATCTTACCCGATTATTAGCACAAAGGACACTCGATTTGGTTATGTGCAGGTTACGCTGCAGCAGGGGATGGTCATGAACTATGAGCGTTCATTGATACAACTTGGTGCTCATGCGGATGAGAAGCAGATCAAGAAGTTGATCGCTGGCGAGGCACTGATTGCGCAACTGAAGAAATTATCTAAATACGCGCTTATTGCTGAAATAAACCCGGTATATGAACCGTCTATGAGTGAAGAGCAAATTCGATTACATCCCGTATGGCAAGTAAAGTATACAGATGGTACAACCGAGCTGTTGGAACCATAGGACGATGCGGAGGGCCATGAGTGATAAAAGGCCTTCCGATAGCTTTCCCCCATTAATAGAGAAAAGGAGGTGTCCAGGATGGATTGGAGCCGTGCCAAAAGTGTGCTTATTTATGCGTTTCTGCTGCTTAATGTAGTGCTCGGTTATCAGTTATGGCAGGATTTGCGAGATAAGATGCACTCTGAGCTGGATTGGACTTCCTTGTCTGCGGAGACGCAGCTTATTATGAATAAGAAGCAGATCCAAGTGTTGGCGACCATACCGTCCGAGACGCCGTCCTTGCATGAGTTGACGTATCGGATTACAACTAGGAAGTACAAGACACCTTTGAAGCAGCAGGAAGATACGAAAATTATTTTCTCACAAAAGGAGCTTGTCCGCGGGTTGGATGATGAAATTGAGCATATGGAAATGTACCACTATGATCAATTTTCCGGTGATGATCGTGTATTTGTGCTGCATCAGCAAATGGCTAACGGACTGCCACTATTTGAGGTAAAGCTTGAGTTGTATTATGAAAGTCAGAAGATCAAGGCTTTCAGCCAGCAATATGCGGAGCCGGAAGATTCGAAGGATGCCCAGGAGCAGAAAATACTCCCTGCTACACAAGCACTTGGCAGGGTTATTGAAATATTGCCAACCAATGCGGTCGTAAGAGATGTGCGGCTCGGGTATCATGGGCAATTGTTTAACACGGATACGCAGGTAGCAGCACCTACTTGGAGAGTATTGTTGGATAGTGGCGACGCGTACTATATGAACGCGATTAACGGAGCAGTAGAGCATGTGCCAGTAGGAAAGAAGGAGAGCAAGCTATGAGTTTACGATTTACCGTGTTGTCGAGCGGTTCTACAGGGAATGCAACGGTTATTCAAAATGACGATGCCACCTTGATGATAGATGTTGGATTAAGCTGCAAGCGGACAGACGAACTTTTGAAGGAACAGGGTCTGTCTGGCGCTAATATTGACGGTATTCTAGTTACGCATGAGCACTCGGACCATATTAAGGGGCTAGGTGCATTCGCACGTAAGCACAACGTTCCTGTCTATGCCAATGAGAAGACATGGGAAGCACTAGAAAAGCATATTGGGACAATTGCAGAAGAGAATCGGATTGTGATGCAGACGGGGGAGGCAAAAGACTTTGGCGACTTGCGTGTCGAATCCGTTGGCATCTCACATGATGCAGCGGAGCCAGTCGCGTATACGTTTCACGAGGGTGATACAAAGCTAAGCGTGACAACAGATCTGGGCTACATGAGCGACAAGGTTCGTGATGCCATTATAGACTCTGACGTTATGGTGCTGGAGTCGAATCACGATGTGGAAATGCTCCGCATGGGCCGTTATCCTTGGAACATCAAGCGCCGCATCCTTGGCGATATGGGTCACTTATCTAATGAAGCGGCTGGTGAGGCGCTATGTGATGCTATGACTGGTAACACGCGCCGTGTCTATCTGGCGCATCTCAGCCGTGAGCATAATCAGCAGGACTTGGCTAAGATGACGGTCCAGAATGTGATGGAGGACCGGGGCCATTTCTACAAAGAGTCGGAACTGAAGATTCTAGATACGTATTATGACCGTCCTACGTCATGGGATACCGTGCGCGAGCAGAAGTTGGCGCTTCATCTGTAACTTGCAGGAAGGCATCTAGGTCGGCTGCCTTGCGTGAGATATCATCATGCGTTAGCAGTCCTTTCTCGACCAACAGCTCCATCATGGTGGAGACGGCCAAGGTAAGACGATAATTGTCATGCTTGAGATCGGCAATTTTACCGATAAGGTCGATGTCCGACCAAGTAGGGGATATTCGTGACACAGCTCATTCTCCTCTCGAAATGGGATGAAATAATAGAGAATACTTTCTCGTAATCAAGCCCTCTATGAAGTATCTTGTGATAGAATATGAATCAGACAGACAGTCTATGACAATTGTTCAGCGTTTATGGGCAAACAGAATTCTTTTCATTTCATGTTCATTGTAAGCTTGTCATATGCATTAATATATATTGTTAACCGTTTGAAGCAGTCGCATTCATGTGTAAATGGAAATAGAGCCAAGTGAGGGCTTCGAATTGGGAACAACCGGAGGGGCGAGGGCCCTGGTTGAGAGGGAGTTGGTTGCGGATGGGCTTGTTTGATGATGATTTCTATTCGCCAAAAATATCACGCAGGCGCGAACGTGCTTGGCTGGAAGAGGAACAGGCACCGCGTACAGGGTGGCGCAAGCTTAGCAGAGCGCGGAGCAGACGGCAGATATCAACCGTTAAGGTTGCTGTCATTAGCTCTGTAATCAGTGCATTAATGGCGGTTATTCTATATAGCTGGCTTACGGGAACGGGGACTCCGAGCCAGCAGATTGCATCAGCTAGCGGGGGATATGTGAATGATCCATATGAACGGATCGTGCAGGCCGCAGCGAAAGTAAGCCCAACAGTCGTCAGCATCGTCAACAAGCAGAAGGATCTGATGGAGCAGGAAAGCAAGCCCCAAGAGGCGAGCCTTGGTTCTGGCGTCATTTTTAAGCAAGAAGATGGCAAAGCTTATGTGATGACTAATGATCATGTTGTGCAGGGTGCTGATTTATTGGAAGTTGTGATGGCGAATGGACAGCGCAAGCATGCTGAACTGGTCGGCAAGGATAAAGTGACAGATATTGCTGTACTGAAGATGGACAGCGCTGGCATTTCGGCTGTTGCGGAGCTTGGTGATTCCCGCAAGCTGCGCCGAGGCGAGACGGTAATTGCCATCGGCAATCCACTCGGCCTAGGCGACTCCTTGACTGCCGGTATTATCAGCTACACAAACAGGGTAATACCAGTCTCGCTGAATGCAGATGGCGTCTATGACTGGGAGCAAAGTGTCATTCAGACGGATGCCGCCATCAATGAAGGCAACAGCGGCGGTGCTCTCGTGGACCTGAGCGGACGTGTCATCGGCATCAATACGATGAAGATTTCCACGACAGGTGTAGAAGGATTGGGATTTGCGATTCCATCGCACGAAGTGACGTCTATCGTCGAGCAATTGATGGAGAACGGCAAGGTCGTTCGTCCATACCTTGGGGTATACACGGTTGACCTTAACAATCCATATGCACCGATTACAAAGGAGCAGCGGGCGGATATGAAGCTGCCTGATTCCGTTACTCAAGGTGTAATCGTGCTTGAAGCAACAGGACCTGCAGAAACGGCGGGCCTGAAGCTGAATGACGTTATTGTGAAGTTTGACAGTGAGGACATCGGTTCCACCCTTGAGCTTCGTAAATATTTGTATGAGAACAAGAAGATTGGCGATTCTATGAATGTCGTGTTCTATCGCGATGGCGAGATGATGACAGTTGCAATCACACTTACGGATAAGCCAGAATCATAGTGGGATGACGCTTCACCCTTGAACAAATCATACTGATGGGGTAGAGTTATACGTATACACAGTCAGCAAGAAGGCAAGAAAGAGGGAACATCATGTACGTAGTATGTAAAGAGCACGTGGAGCTCGCCATTGATAAGTTTGTGGATGAATTTGAAGATGCGCCGGATATCGTTAATCTGGACGATGCGCAGTTCAGTGACTGGGAGCGTCCGATCAAGTGCTGCATGAACTGTGAAGCGGAAGCGCAGTTTCTGGTTGTGTAAGCATGGCCGGAGCGCCATTAGGAAGATGAAGCTCTGATTGTAGCAGAGCGAATGCTTGTGGATATATTGATGAGAATGTGAGAACAAGGGTAATGGTGTGAAGACCGAGCCCTTGTTCTTTTATTTGCTTGGGGATAAGTCGGATTGGAAGCAAAAATGAGGTTATCCACATGTGGATGAACGTTTGAGGAGCATGTCATACTCTTTTACAGTTGTGCATATATCGGTCTAGGGACGGAACTGCTGTACAGTCACGGCCTGATCACGATTTTCTTCGGCTGAAGTACAATAGAGGTACATGAAGATAATAGAGCGGGGTGTTAGCATGAAATGGCATCAACGATTCAAACGAATGATGACAGATGAATATGCGAGCGGACACGACAGGGAAATTGATTACCAGTGGCCTTCTTCAAGCTTTCCGATCATTAGTATTAGAAGCAACTTGTCCTATCGACAAGGGAAATTTCACCGCCCCAAAGTGGCGGTAGGCTTGATTGCGATCGGTGATATTGCGGTTGGTTTGATCTCGATTGGCGTTATTAGCCTGGGGTTATTCTCTGTCGGAGCGATAGCAGCAGCTCTGTGGTTGGCAGTGGGCGCCATCTCTATAAGCAATGGCCTCGCACTAGGGGCAATCGCTTTAGCGCCATTTGCTATAGGTGCCATCGCGATTGGCGAAGCGGCGGTTGGTGCTATTGCGATCGGAGAGTGGGGACTTGGCGCGTTAGTGATTGCAGAGAAGGCACTTGGTGTAGGGAGTATTGGCGAGTGGGCCTACGGTGTCGTAGTGATTGGGAAGCATGGATTCGGCCTCGTTCCTATTACGGAAGACTTATTTTATTGGTTTAGACGTTTGTTAGGATTTTAAAAAAATAATATAAAAAGTTTTGAAACCTGCTGCCGTCTACGCGCGTATTTGTAACGTAGTCATTAAGAGCAAGAAGGTAACAAGTCGAACTTCATAGTGTGTGACATACTCCAAAGGGGAGTAGCTGCTACAGTAAAGTCGTCATTTCGAGAATGAACTTCTCCGGCTTTATTGGCAACGTAACGTTGTTAGCGAGACCTTTGCCTATTTAGGCAAAGGTCTTTTTTGTGTAATAACATGCGAACAACCTGCAAAGCGGCAATCCACTCATCATGTGCAGACAAAATGGGCATTAATAAGATAACAATGGAGGGATCAAGATGGATTTTGCATTATTGATGGAGTACGGATGGGTATTATTAGTCTTAATTGCCATCGAAGGTCTCCTGGCAGCGGACAATGCGCTGGTTCTAGCTATCATGGTGAAGCATTTGCCGGAGAAAGAACGGAAAAGAGCGTTATTTTATGGACTCGCGGGCGCTTTTGTATTCCGATTCGGCTCATTGTTTGCGATCTCGTATCTAGTAGATGTATGGCAGGTGCAGGCGATCGGAGCTTTATATCTCTTATTTATGTCGCTGAACCACATTTTCAGAAAAGTAATCTTCAAGAAACATGGCGATTCGCAAGCTGAGGCGGATGCTGCCGCTAAGAAAGTAAAAGGCGCAGGCTTCTGGACAACGGTCATTAAAGTCGAAGTAGCGGATATTGCGTTTGCTGTTGATTCAATTCTAGCAGCCGTTGCACTTGCTGTTGCACTCCCGGCTACGAAGCTGCCGAATATCGGCGGCATGGATGGTGGTCACTTCCTTGTGATCTTTATTGGGGGCTTTGTCGGGTTGGTCATTATGCGCTTTGCGGCGACGTTGTTTGTGAAGCTGCTGGAGCGTAAGCCTGGCTTAGAGGTTGCGGCCTTTGCAATTGTAGGTTGGGTCGGGGTGAAGCTGGCGGTATATACGATGTCTCATCCGGCGTTGGCCATTATTCCAGAATCGTTTGCTCATTCTTCTGCGTGGAAAATTACGTTCTATGTTGTGCTGGTATTAATTGCTGTAGGCGGTTGGTTCTTATCGAGCGATAAAGAGAAGGGTGACAAAAAGCCATTGGCTGCTGCAGAGTAAATATCGTTAGATCGATAGACGAATGGCAGACAACAGACAGGCTTATTGTGATGGCACTAAAGTAACGAAGTCAACAGAGCGATAGCAAAAGTAAAGAAATAAAGAACGGTGTCCATCGATGACGCGAGGAAGTAAGTAGTAAGGTAACAAGAACAGGTGGTACAAAACAAGCTAGGTCAAAGGCGTATGCTCTTGAAAATGGGGCAGCGTCTTTTTGCTGTGTATGCAGATGTAACTCATCGAGCGATAAGACTAGATCATGGATGGGAATTACGATACTGGGGGTATACCTTCAACGTTCATAAGCGTTCCATTCATCCATTTAGATGCTCCACTCAACCCTGAAAAGGGTATAATTCGGCGGTATTATAAGGTTTTTATATGTGTAGCGGGTTAAGATGGGGACATCAAGAACGACGACACAGAGGAGATGTTTAAGTTGACTAGCACAAACACATTCACAACAAATTGGAAGCGCCGCACGATCCAGATTGCGCTTGCATCTATCCTATCATTAGGTTCCATGTTCTCATTTGGAACATCTATATATGCTCAAGGAGAGGAAGCAAGCAAGTCTGCCTCTAACACTACTATTGAAATAAAGGATACAACATCTGCGGCTCAGCTGGAGCAGTGGAAGAAGTGGATGAAGACATACGCCTATTCGCTGGATACGATTCAGCCTGCAGCGATGAAGGATGGCAAGTTTGCGAAAGGCAGCTTTTCAGATCTTGATATGCTGAAGCCGCTTCTAATGGACAAACGTATCGTATACCTCGGTGAGAGCTCTCATGGAGCAGCCGAGTTCAATTCGGCGAAGTCACGCATCATTCAATTTTTGCATGAAGAGCTGGGCTTTAACGTAGTTGCCTTTGAAACACCGATGGGCAATGCGGCTACAGGGTATGGAAACGTAAAGAGCAAGACGCCAGAACAGATGATGAAAAGCTCTGTGTTCCCACAATGGTGGGCTCAAGAGACACTGCCATTATTTCAATATTTAAAAGATACACAAGCAACGGCTCAACCGCTGCAATTAACGGGCGTGGATATGCAATCCATGGGTGCTTTCTTGTCTGGTGATTGGATGGGAGATGAGGAGTTAGCGAAGCGGTACACCGAGATGGATAAAAAGTTGGGCTCTTGGCTTGGTTCCGAAGATCTGGCAGCTTACCAGCAGGTGAAGCCCGAGCTGTTGAAGCTGTACAAAGATGTGAAAAGCAAGGTCGCAACACGTGAAAAACAATTAATGGAGCAGTATCCAGACAACCCGCATATTGTTGCTCTGGTTAACCGGACTTTGGACGATCGGATTCGAGTGGTAGAAGCGTATTTGGAAATGAACATCAACGCCAATATAGCTATTAAAAATGCTGACTATGCGCCGATGTTAAAAACGTTTGAATGGCGCGATCAAGCGATGGCCGACAATCTGCTTTGGTTGGCTACCGAGGTCTATCCGACAGAGAAAATCATCGTTTGGGGACATAACACCCATATCAGCAAAGCGCAATCGAAGATAGAACAATCGTTCATCCCGGCAAAAGCAATGGGTGAGCGGATGCATGAGACGTTATTTGGGCCTTACAGCTATTCGCTTGGTTTGTATATGGGCAGCGGTCAGACAGCGGACAACACGGGCAATCCAATCGATGTCGCGGCATTGCAGCCAAACTCGATCGAAGCGGTAATAAAGTCGGCTAATCGCCCGTATACGTTTGTGGACATGCGTCATCAGTTAAAGGTACCGGGTAACTCGTGGATGACTCAGAAGCGTACCGGATACTATTGGGGCATGTACCCAGAGACATTTGTGCCGCGCGATCAGTATGATGGCATTCTGTATATCGATAAAGTGAAGCCATCGAATTACATCGAGTAGGAGAGTAACGGTAGTTGTGCAATAAGGAAGATCTGATGCGAGATGATGGAATGAAGAAAAGGATAACCAGGCTTCTTTTTTAGCAAATGGTTACATGATTGCTTGGCTAAATAGGTAAACGCGTGCTTAGTAATAAGCCACTACATATATGACTTGGAGGATGTTCGGATGAACACACAATCACTAACTTGGAAGAAGCGGGGCTTGTCCTTGTTCCTCGCTACGATCATGACACTGGGAACGTTATTATCCTATACAACGACTGTTCATGGAGCTGCTGCTGAGAGCAAGGAAGCTGTGACAGCGGAACCAGCGGCGCAGAATGGCGCACAAGCGCAAAAAGCAAATGAAGTGAAGGCAGCAGATCAGGATGGAGCACGAACCAGCACAGAAACGCGTCAAGATTGGCAGCAGTGGATGAAGAGCAATGCCATTGCATTGAAAACCATCAAGCCTGAAGCTACAAAGAATGCAGTCGTCAAGGCAGACCAATTCAAAGACTTGGCGCCATTAAAAACGCTGCTAAAGGACAAACGTATCGTATACTTGGGCGAAAGTTCTCACGGTGCAGCTGAATACAATTCGGTGAAGACACGACTCATTCAATATATGCATCAAGAACTGGGCTTTAATGTGGTTGCGTTTGAGACGAATCTCGGCAATGCCGCTTCTGCTTACGGGAACGTGAAGTCCAAGAAGCCCGTACAAACGATGAAGGATTCCATCTTCCGCATCTGGCAGGCGGAAGAGACGGTACCGTTGTTCCAATATATTCAGGATACGCAAAAGACGAAGAAGCCGCTGGCGTTGGCTGGGTTCGATATGCAGCCGCAAGGGCCATTATTCTCAGGCGAATGGATGGGGGATGCCAAGCTGGCCAAGCGCTTCCAGGAGGCCGAGCTGGAGTTGGACCGCTGGGAGCAAAGCGAGGATCTGGCTGCTTATGCCAAAGCAAAGCCGAAGCTGTTAAATGTGTACCAACAAGTGCGCCAGATTACGCCTAAACGTGCCGCTGCACTGCGTCGTCAATTCCCGGACAACCCGCACATCGTGAAGATGGTCGAGCGTGCACTTGATAACCGTATCCAAGTGGTGAAGGAGTACATGGAGACGACGATTGCTTCGACCGGATTTATGTTAGGCAAGTCGATGGACTATCAATCTGTTATCAAGTCCTCCGAATATCGTGACCGCATGATGGCGGACAACTTGGTCTGGCTAGCAACGAATGTGTACCCGAAAGAGAAAATGATCGTGTGGGCGCACAACGGTCACATTTCCAAGGCGTATTCCAAGGAGTTAAACTCGCTGCCGCGTGTGCATATGGGCGAGCTGATGCAGAAGACAAAGTTCAAAGATCAAAGCTACGTGATGGGTCTGTATATGGGGGGCGGCAAAAATGCCCACGTGACAGGCGAAATTTTCGATGTGCTGCCACCAATGGCGCACTCCATCGAGGAAGTGATGAAGGGGGCAGGACATCGTTACTCCTTTGTAGACATGCGATATAAACCAGAGACGACAGATAACTCTTGGATGAGACAGCAGATGGGTTCTTACTACACTGGTGTGTCCCCTGTAAGCAGCGTACCATTTGAGCAGTATGACGGTATATTGTATATTGATCAGGTATCGGCACCTAAGTATTTTAAGAAATAGGGATAAGGGCGTTGAAGGGAAGCTAGGGTTTAACTCGGGTGAATGGATGGGAGATGTAGCGCTCATTGGATGGTCTGTGGACTGGTGTGTAAATGAAGAGCAAGCCAATCATGTTGTTTGTAGAGATGCAAGCAGAAGTGAGAACAGCCATGATGATGGATACTCCTCATATTTATAGGAAGTGCAAGGACAGGGACAGCTTTCGAAAGAAGGCTGTCTTCTTTATTGTATAATTACCTTCTAGTCCGACTGGGGTGAAATGTGACGTTGTTTGTGGTCACTTTGAAAAATGAAGCAGTGGGTGGACATAGACTAGAAGGTTCCCCTTCGGGTACACTAGCTTGTAGCAAGCAGCTCTAGGGGATTAGCTGCATACCATTTTAAATAGGTATGAAGGCTATTTGCCCGTATTATTCTATTTGTGAGTTGTAATCGAAACGGGGATAGTGATTATGTTTATTCAATTGATCAGTGTAGGTAAGTTAAAAGAAAAATACTTGGTGCAGGGCATTGCGGAGTATAGCAAACGCCTTGCGCCTTATGTGAAGTTCCAGGTGATCGAAGTGCCTGACGAGAAGGCACCTGAAAATATGAGCGACGCCGAGCTGCTGCAGGTGCAGGAACGGGAAGGCGAGCGCATTCTTGCGCACGTGAAGCCGGAGGCGCATGTGGTTGCGCTAGCAATCGACGGCCAGCTCTGGTCGAGCGAAGACTTGGCGGCGCATATGGACAAGCTCGGCACGTATGGTACGAGCCATGTCGTGTATATTATCGGCGGCTCGGTAGGCCTGTCGCCAGCCGTGATGCGCCGCGCGCAGTCGAAGCTCAGCTTCGGGCGCATGACGCTGCCGCACCAGTTGATGCGCCTGGTGCTGGTGGAGCAGATTTACCGAGCGGTGAAGATTAATCGGGGGGAACCGTATCATAAGTAGGTCGAAAATTTGTTTTAAATGATAGGGGAAGTTCTACTACAGTGCATAGAGAAGATTGGATTAGTTAAGTCTAGAATGCCTTATGAAATCTGGATGCGGGAGGAAGTCAGGTCCTTCCTCATCCTCCCAAACCATAAAATCGCTATCATGTTTTCAAGACCGCAATCAAGGTACTGTACGACTGAAAATTGTTTTTATTTCGTTATTAGGTGAAGTATATCCTCAATATCTTCAAGTAGTTGAATCAGTAATTTCATTACCCCGCTGGAAGAGCAAAAAAGAATTGTAAATAATACTTCCAATTTTTTTATCAGATTCAAAGCAGTTAACAATATAAAAAATCCCCTTAGCAATTGGATGCAATTCATTGTGGAGGGGAATATTCCATTGCTGGATGTTTTTTTAGATGCCCATTAATATCTGTATCGTTTATGATATCCGTCTTTTTTTGTTCTATAATTTCGAAGAAAGATTTATTATTTATAAGCTCCCTAAAATCATTCATTGTAAAGCTAATAATAAGAACATTACATTTTAAAAATAACTTCTTAGTCCACCCATAAGCATCTGACCAATTAGATCCAGTAATGCCTCTCTTAGAAACTAAAATTCCAAATGATTTATTTTGGCTTATAAGTAGGCAAGCAAACTTACCAACATAGGTGACATCTACTGGTCGAGCATAGTTTTTACACTCGATAAGAAAATCATCTTCAAAATTAAAATATCCTTTTGCTTTAGCGATAGTACCACTTGTAGATAATTTACAAAGAAAATCTATTTCGTTTGTTGAAGTATGAATATTCGGCAGTGCATCAAAAAACTTTAACATTTTTAATGTTTCTCTAGTTAATGTTTCAAGTGCATCGCCTTTTTCTTTCTCTGTGCTGAATGTCTCTGTTTCTATTTTATCGATTAAAGTGGATAATAACGCTTTGTTTCCATCATTAAGAAGCAAAGATTTTTGAAATTCTGTAGCTTCTCTATGACATTGTTCAAATATTAATTCTAATGCATTATAACCATCAGGTTTGCTCTTCATAAGTAATCTCCACCTGATGTAGTACTTGATAAATCAAAATATTATTTTCTTGTACATTAATCATTTGACCACATTCTGGGCAATATTGCTCTAAATCATCTCCTAATAAGTCCAAAAGGTTGTCGTAAAGTTTACCAATAGACTTGGATTCACTAGGACAATAAATTTCATACAGTTCTTTAAGATAGCCGTTTTCTTTAAGTAAATTTAAAATTTGATAAGCTACTTTCATTTCAATGTTTAATTCACGAATTAAAACTCCTGGATACACGTAGTTACCAGGTTTGAAAAGTTTGAAAAGGCGAGTAAGAGCTGCTTGCTGTTTTTTATTCAGTTTGACTGGCAAGTTGTTGCTTGTTATCAAAAATGAATTGTGTAACATAAGACATCCTCTCCGAATCGGCATTGTTGCCATAGTATTGTAAAACACTGAAATCCTGACCGTGATAGTTGAAAAGGAACTTCACTTTCAAAACCTTACTTTTCACTTCATTTTTCCAAGCTAATGTTATCCAAGGATGATCAGAGAGATACTCTGCTTCTAGAATTATTTCTTCAAGCAGTTCTTGTATTTGTCTAGTTTCATCATTTGCATCGAAGAGATCTTCATGATTCCTTAAAATATCTTTTAGGTTTCCAATTAGAGGTAAAATCATATTATCATTATTACCTGTATCTAATACTGCTTTTGAGCCAGTATGATATTCGAGTGCTTGAGCAGATACTGCTACCTCATTCTCCTCAGATTCATTCAATGTTTCTTTAATGTATTTCACAATAGAGGATAGATTTATTGCTAGTAACTCAATGCCTAATAGGCCTTCTAATCTTTGTTTAACTTCCTCGATTTTTTTGATGTAAAAGCCGCCTTCCCCATTGCTAATATATCCTTTTACTTTTTCAAAGCGAATTTCTAGCATTTTAGTTTCAGTATTCAACAAACAAATAATTGGATAAACGATTTCACGTTTATTGTCGTTTTCTTGAGGTAAATAACCAACTAAATGCAATGAAAATTTTAAAATATCCAAGCCAGCTACTTTTTTATGTGAGGGTTTACAGTTGATAATACTCGTGCTTAATTGATCATAAAGATAATCATCCGATTCAGTAGAAATAATAATACCTTCATCAATAGCAGTTTTTAAATTATTTGCCCAATCCGCTTGTATTTCAAATAATACGGAATAACTGTACGGAGACTCGTATTCTTGATCTTGGATAACGGAAATAACATCAGTTGTTTTATGTTCAAGGGTGGTTAATAACTCTGTAGCGTCATATTTAGGATGATACGTGCTTCCATCCTCATTACTGAAAATGTAAGCATCTTGTGAAAATAAGTTAGCTTTGTAACTAATAATTCCTTTTTCTTCTTCAAGTGTTTTTAGCAACTTTTTTACTAAATAGTTAGGATATACTTCTTTGATTGTAGTTTGAATTACATGTTTATATTCCATATTATTTCCCCCAAAATTGTAAATTAAAATGCATTTTTAAATTTCTATAATACCTTCGTATTAACACATAGTAAAAGGGAATGATTTAGGATCGTTTCTAATCGTAAAATATTTTGTGTAAATAGATAAACTGAAAAAGCAAGGCCTATTTTTGTAGAAATGGATTACCCCAAAGAATTCCAAAAAAGAGGTCTTCCCTATGAATAATTTTACAACAGATACGGTACAAGCTCTAGTCACAATGTAGTATGTAACAGAAGTTTTCCGTGAACATTTGGAATTGGTTATGAATCGTATGCTTGAAACGGAATTAATATCTTTCCTAGACTATGTAAATATGATTGTATTGGACTTCATTCTGGTAACTCTCAAAACGGGGATTACATTCGTACGCTTCATATCGATACAGAGTACGGAGGGTTGCAACCTTATCCCTTGGGATCGTAACTAGGAGTTTAAATAGCAGACAGTAGTTCCCTACAAGCTTCTCCAATGATACTCTTGAATCTATACTTCTTTCAAAAGGGTGTTACGATGATGGAAATTGTTATTCTTTTGAGAAAAAGTATGGTCCTCACTGTACGCCACAGACCATGTATAACATGACTAAAAAGATGGTTAAACACATCGATTCCTTCGCTAAGCGTTACATCTGTGTCTATATCAATGCCACTCACATTTAGGTTATGCGTGAAACGGTCTCTAAGGAAGCTGTTTAACTTGGCAGATATTCGTGAAGATGGCTCCAAAGAGATGTTTAACGTACGTTATTGCCCCCACAGCATCAGCCTATGTTTGGAACGAGCTTCTATAGGGTGTTAGAACTCGTGGAACAGAAGAAGTCTTGCTCATCGTCTACTTAAGACTATCCTCAAGCGTGGTACTAAGCTTGCCGTATGTGTTGCCGTAACTTTGCTTAATAAGTAAGTGTATCTGATCGATATAAAATCTGTAAGAACTTTAAATCAGTATACCTAGTAGAAGATAAAACAGTAGGACTTGCTGTGTTGGAGGACTTTTGTGACAAGTGGATTTTTGTCTATCGAGGTAGTTAAGTCATTACGTGAGAATCCTTATCTCTTCACAGTCTAGTATGCAAAATTCAAAAAAGAAGTAGTTAAAAGTATACTATAACGAAGTATCTACAGATAAAGATCGATTATGTAACTTAATTATTTTCAACGTATTAAGTGGTAAAAGGACACCCGAACAGATGCCCCTAAATTTCGCCATATAGATGATTCGCTGAACCGTACCATAAGTAGGGCGAAAAATTTTCGCCGGAGATGGAACAAATGGACGCAGCAGAAACCTTTGCTGCTCCCCCGTCTCCCGAATTTCCATCTACACCTGTGCCAGCCACTGTGCTGATGATGTAGGGCATAAGCCTTTCCTCCAGACAGTTCAGGTAGCAGTGTCATTATCAACAGAACAACCAGAACACAAGCCATAAGCTGTGTTACCTTTTTACGCATTCTTTTTTCTCCTTCATAGGGTACTTCTCCGATAAAATTCATTCTTGATTCAAACAATCCCTCTACTATTTCATCCAGATGGGCCAATAGAACGTGCTTTTCCTTATGATTGACACAGATAAAGTAAAGGCGGTAAAGTTATCCTATTCTAGCCATGTTATTGGAGGATCATTTCATGAAAAAACTAAGTTCTGATTTTGAATATTTAAAAGATATGTATATAGATGGATACTTCCCTAATTTTCTTGTGGATAAAGTCAAAGCTGAACTAGTTAAAGTTGTTGAATTTTTGGAACAAGGTAATCAAGATATCGAGGAAATTCAATCAAAGCTTAATTCCGCCATCAATGCAATCAATGATCTTGCAGAAGAGTTTGACGAAAATGACAGCGAAATTGAAACAGTTGGCAGAGAATCAATTGCACAAACTGTTGAAGATATTTTAGCCTTTTTTGGTATCGAAATAGATACAGAAGTAGCCATTCGTGAACGTGATTGGTAGTTTGTTAGGAAATATATTTTTATTTCATCATCATTATACGCCAACACATACCTTTTTATAGGTGAAGAGCGTATGGGAACATGGAGTGCTGAGGTTTTTGGTAATGACACCTCGTGTGAGATCAAGGAATATTTCTATGAGCAGTACAATCGGGGTTCCGAAGTTACTCAAATTGTAAGTATGTACACCCGACGCTTACTATCTACAGTTGGCATTGGAGTTCAATACAATCTTGCTTATTCCCAGTTCGTCATCTCTATTAATAGGCATTGCTACACTGGAAGCAAAATGAAGGCCTATACAGTGAAAAAGTTTCTAAGGAAACGATTACTAGATTAAATAGCTTTTTGTTCTCAACAAGTAGCTGTATATATTAGTAACTTAAGATATAAAGGGGGATTTATTATGAATATTATTGTAGCGGAACATTGGAATCTTGAAAAGCATGAACTGCCCGGCGTTAATAGCATCATCTTTCCAAATGGCACTGTAACAATTTTAAGTTGTTACAGCGCATATAACCCCAACACAAATGAAAGTAAATTTTATTGCTCTCCCTTGTGTGACACAACTATTGAAAGCATATCAAAGTATAATGTTGAATGTTGGACGATCGTTGATGAATGGGTCAGTATTGATTATCAAGACGGGAAAATCTGTGGCGGTGATGGTCAAATGGGAAATGAAGGATTTATTGCTTGTACGGATGCTGAAGACCGTTTGGTATGGGGAATATTTTTTGAAAATTCAAACCCTATAAAAAGCTTAGAAATTAAAGATAAAATCCTAATCGCTATTAATGAGCATACCGAACTACAAATTGAAATCAACTTAGAAAACCTCACCCAAATTAAAATGACTGCCATAAAACCCAATAACGAGCCAACTAATTGATGAAACAAATACCAAGCACGAAATTTCCTAATATAGAGTACTCACCTGGCTCTGCCATTTTCTCGATACATGGATCAATTCGATCCGTGATTTGGACTGGGCTTATCCCTCTTTTGTGGAAAACTACAAGGCGTAGAAGAAAGCGTACGAGCTAGCTCCCCGGGCCTTAAAAGAGTTTACTCAAAATTATTGACATGCCCCCTTTAAAACTTGCCGCTTCTACCAGCGCGGTGAACCTTATCACAAGTAACATCGTTCCGGACAGTTCAATCAATTAACCGGGATGACATTGCGGGATATATCTGAGGACTCGATGGATTCGCGGCTTCTGGACGTTGCCGTAAAGTATGGACTCTCATCACAAGAGGCGTTTACCCGAGCATTCATAAGGCTATTCAGCTCACCCCTGCAGCCTCCCCAAAAGCTTTCCGACCTAATCCGTTGGCTATTCGTCAGGAACTAACAAGGAACTTTGACCCCCAAGGGATGGGAATATAAATGGATTGAAGTTGGTTGTAAACAGTGTTACTCTAACAACGGTAAACTCAAACGCTATGCTCTACAATACATTCAATAATAGTCACAAATTTAGTTATAAAGAAAGGTAGTACTATGATAAAAGTTGAAAACTTATCCTTCTCATTTCCACAAAAAGAACTATACACAAACATTTCATTTACGTTAGAAGAGGCACAGCATTGCGCTTTTATAGGAACAAGTGGCAGTGGTAAAAGTACACTGATCGATATACTGATGGATCCAGAAAAATATTTGTTCGAGGGCAAGTTAGAGATAGATCCAACCTGCACAATTGGGTATGTGAGTCAGTTCTCCCAACTAGACAGAACGAAAGAAACAACCGTTTTTGAATATATTGGGGAAGAATTTATTCAAATACAAAATGAAATACAATCTCTTTGTACTGAAATGGAAACATCATCGGATATTGAGTCGTTACTCGAAAGGTACCAATTAGCTTTAGACGCGTTTAATGCAATCGGTGGCGATAATTTTGAAAGCAACATTAATAAAAAACTAAATTTAGCAAACCTCATGAAGCTAAAAGATGTTAGGGTATCCGAGCTGAGTGGTGGAGAATTCAAGCTTATTCAAGTGATGAAGGAGATGCTTAGTAGTCCCGACTTGATGATTATGGATGAGCCCGATGTATTTTTAGATTTTGAAAACCTAAATGCGCTTAAAAATCTTATTAATTCTCACAAAGGCATACTGCTAGTTGTTACCCACAACCGATATCTATTGAATCATTGTTTCAACAAAATTATTCACCTTGAAAACATGGAAATCCAAGAGTTTGATGGGCGATATATGGAGTATAACTTCTCATTACTTCAAACAAAAATTGAGTTGCAAGAAATCGCAGTCGCTGAACAAGAAGAAATTGAGAGATACGATAACATTATTGATAATCTTAGGGCTATTGCAACTATTAATTCAGAAGCATCTAGAGGGAGAGCATTAAAAGCTCGAGTTAGATTTCAAGAGAGATTGGAAGCGCGTAGAATTAAAGCACCATTTGTTGATATTAAGCAACCGAATATTCGTTTTGATATTGATCATGAGATG
Source organism: Paenibacillus sp. UMB4589-SE434 (assembly GCF_030226685.1). Lineage (NCBI taxonomy): Bacteria > Bacillati > Bacillota > Bacilli > Caryophanales > Paenibacillaceae > Paenibacillus > Paenibacillus sp. UMB4589-SE434. The sequence continues at coordinate 63,121 of NZ_JASOYK010000002.1, forward strand.
GAAGACACCATTGTTGTAAATGTCAGTAATTATAGTGTTGCGTTTGATGAGCTGCTATTAGAAAATGTTAGCTTTGAGATAAAATCTACGGATAAAGTAGCCATTATCGGTCCAAACGGTACCGGAAAAACGACTTTACTCCGAGATATCTTTAACAATAATCATGATTCCATTGAAATAAATGCGGATGCTAAAGTGACTTATCTATCTCAGCTTCAAGGCGAAGTGTTAAAGGATTCTAATACCATACTAGAGGAATTCATTGATGCTGGGTTTAGCACTTATGATGAGGTTAGATCGTATATATCACACTATGGCTTTGAAGGAGAAATTGTTAATCAGAAGATAGCATCTTTATCTGGTGGAGAAAAAAATATACTCCAATTGGCTAAAGTTTCTGCTAGTAAGGCAAACGTATTGCTTCTTGACGAACCTACAAGCCATTTAGACACCTATACACAAATCGCGCTGGAAAAAGCCATTGAGGATTATAAAGGTGCGATTCTCATGATATCTCATGATTTCTATTCTGTTGTAAATGGTATGGATTATGTTTTAATCATTGACGATAAGACGATTAGAAAAATGAGCATGCGAAAATTTAGACAGATGATATATGCTAGACATTTTGATAAAGACTATTTAGAAGCGGAGCAAAACAAAAAAGCAGTTGAAATGAAAATAGAATTGGCTTTAAAAGATACTAATTTTGAACTTGCAAAAGTATTGGTTGATGAGCTAGAAGAACTGATTAAGTTGCTTTAAAATACGATCCTCTGATCTGCCTCCAAAATTCGCTCTTTAGATGTTATGGAGAGCTGTATCATAAGTAGGGCAAGTTTTTTGTGGAATTCCTTGCGGGGCATGGATTTGTATAAATGTGTGAAGGTTTCGGGGCAATGATAACACTGGACGATGTAGCCTTTCTGGCACAAGCTGAAAGTGCTCCCCGATTCCTCGCTCACTTCAGCCCTCAGTTGTTTAAAGTAGTCCTCGACCGGGAGGACAAGCGCCGAAGGAAGTACTTCCGAACAACGCAAAGTGACAATGTCATGCTTCGTATTAACGATTCTCATTTTTACATACCTCCTGAATAAGAAAATAACCCCTAGATGAAAAAGGGTCTTAGCTCTAGGTCACGAATATGATATGTGTATCTAAATACATGGGGGTGGACATGTGAGGAAAATAAAGGTTTATCATTACGATGCATTCAGCAGTATTCCCAATTTGGGAAATCCAGCGGGAGTAGTATTGGATGGTGAAACTTTAACCGAAGAACAAATGAGGGAAATTGCAGAAAAAGTAGGTTTTAATGAAACAGCTTTTCCTCTTAAATCCGATAAGGCAGATGTAAGAATTCGTTTTTTTACTCCTGGCCATGAAATAAATCTTTGTGGCCACGCAACAATGGCCACTATCTACGCTTTAAAAACAAAGGGATTACTGGGTCATCATACTGATCTTAGGATTGAAACAAAAGCAGGTGTTTTGCCGATTCGAATTACTTCAAACGACGGACTTCACATTACCATGAAGCAAGCTGTTCCCCAGTTTCAAGAATTTAAAGGCTCTCTTAAAGATCTGGCTTACTCAATGGGCATTGAAGAGAGTGATATTGAGTCAAAATTGCCAACATTGTACGGAAGCACAGGTATATGGACGTTGTTGATCCCAATAAGAACCCTTGCCGCATTCAAACGAATGCAGCCCAACAATCAACTTTTCCCGAATGTGCTGAAGGAAATGCCTAAAGCATCTATCCATCCGTTTTGTATTGAAACCTATGATCCCCATGCACATATGCACGCACGTCATTTTTCCTCTCCGTTTTCTGGCACCATCGAGGACCCAGTAACTGGTACAGCGTCTGGGGTGATGGGCGCTTACTACGCTAGATACATAAACAAACACGCTCCTTCATTAGATCTTCTCATCGAGCAGGGGCACGAGATCGGAAGGGACGGCAAGATTCGAGTGTCCGTGACCGATAACGGGAATGGGATAGAGGTTACGGGTAATGCAGTTTATGTAAATGAGTTTGATGTTTTAATTTAATCATGGACTTAGCGGAGAGCCGTATCACAAGTAGGGCGTAATTTTTCGGATCTTCCGCAACGGGCTGGGTAAACCTTTTGCCGGGCATGGTTTTGGGGAAAGACAAAGGGCGAGGACCGGTGGTTATATGCCACCAATCCTCGCCCTTTTATCATGATCTGGATGACGCTTTTGCGCCCCTTTCAGGCTGCACAAAGTGCGTTTCATCGCATTCGATAATGCCGTTGAGTTGACGATACATTGACCCCGCCAAAGCAATAATTTTTATGAAAAAAGTATTTTATTTACAGGAATTTGCATTATGAATGCCGAAATCCTAATATACATCATTCAGATTGCATCGGATATCAAAGTAAATCAGGAAAGGAGCGTAATTTCGACCTTCGACCTTATTACAGCAGAAGTAACAATAAGCAGACATTCTTTCGCGTATTTTGAATAACATAATGGTTGGTGCAGCAGCCGTATGATATGAATACGTCCCCAGTCCCCTCATGCGATTGCCAGTTAAAGGCGCTGTACGATGTTGTACAAACGAAAGGCTAAGGAATGCTTTTGCGGGAGAGCTCGCAGTATCAAAAGCGTTAATCATTAGGGAGTGAGAAAGGGGCACAATTCTTGGAAGAGTTAGGTATTATCCGAAGCAAGAAAAGGAATATAGCGAGGTTAAGAGGTTACTTGATGGTGGTAGCTCTTCTCGTTTCGTTAATGGCATTCGGATCTTCGTCATTTGCTGGCGGAGATAAAGGGAGCGATAGCCAAAAGGTCGTGACTTATAATACGAACGGCGGCTCAACGATTCCCCCTGAATTTGTGTGGCCCGGAGATACAGTATATTTTCAACAAACTCCGGTGAAGGAGTGCTACAGCTTCAAAGGCTGGTTCTACGACAGTGCGCTAACGCGAGCCTACCTTGCGTCAGACCCAATTAATAGCAGCCTAACGCTGTATGCGAAATGGGTGGCCTCGAGTGCAGACGCGAAGTGTGGCGCAGCTATATTGACATTGACCTCGACGATCGGTACGGTAAGCGTCGGCGGGACGGTAAATGAGACGATCCTTGTCGGGAGTGACGTCAAGCTAGCCGCGTTGAAGGCCGCGATCACGCCGTCAGCGAATGCATCATTCGAGATCTACAATGCAGACGGAATAACAAAAGCGACGACGCTAGCGACGGGCATGAAGATCATCGTGACCTCGCAAACCGGTACCAATAAGGTGACGTACACGATAACGGTGAGTTCTCCGAACTTAGCATTAAATAAATCCGCGAAGGCGGACAGTACGTGCAACGACTCGGAGACGGCGGCCAAAGCCGTAGACGGCAGCGTAACCAATAACGGCAAATGGTGCTCTTTATCCGGCAACCGTTGGCTGCAGATCGATCTCGGCTCCGTTGAGCAAGTGAACCAATTTGTCATCAAGCACGCAGCGGAAGGCGGAGAGCCAACCTTCTATAACACGAAGGCGTATAATATCCAGGTCAGCACAGATGGTGCGAACTGGGAAACGGCAGTCAACGTAACCGATAATAAAAATAGTGCGACGGTAGACAATATCACTGCATTATCAGCAAGGTATATCAAGTTGAACGTTACGACGCCTACGCAAACCACAGATCATGTAGCAAGAATCTACGAGTTTCAGGTATACGGCCCACCCAATTTGGCATTAAATAAACCCGCGACGGTTGATAGTACATGTAATACTTCGCAAACCGCGGCCAAAGCCGTGGACGGATTAGTTGCCAATGATAGCAAATGGTGCTCCAAATCCAGTAACCGTTGGCTGCAGATCGATCTCGGCTCCGTGAAGCAAGTGAACCAATTCGTCATCAAGCACGCATCGGAAGGCGGAGAGACGGCCTCCTACAACACGAAGGCTTATAATATCCAGGTTAGCACGGATGGTCTGAAGTGGAATAAGGTCGTAAACGTAACCAATAACCTAAGCGGCATTTCGTTAGATACAATAACTACTGTGCCGGCTCGATACATCAAGTTGAACGTTACGGTGCCTACGCAAACCACCAACCTTGCAGCAAGAATCTATGCGTTCGAGGTATACGGACCTCCAAATGTGGCATTAAATAAACCCGCAACGGTTGACAGTACGTGCAACGCCTCGCAAACTGCGCTCAAAGCCGTGGACGGTAGCGTAACCAATGACAGCAAATGGTGCTCCAAATCCAGTAACCGTTGGCTGCAGATCGATCTCGGTTCCGTGCAGCAAGTAAACGAATTTGTCATCAAGCACGCATCGGAAGGTGGAGAGACCGCCTCGTACAACACCAAGGCTTACAATATCCAGATCAGCACTGATGGTACGAACTGGAACACGGTGGTCAACATACTCAACAATACGAGAGGTATTACCGTAGATAAGATAACTGAAGTAACGGCACGATATATTAAGCTGAACGTAACGAAGCCTACACAGACCACAAACCCCGCAGCAAGGATTTATGAGTTTGAGGCTTACGGCCCTAATTTTACGACATAACCCTTGCGACTGATAGAATAGTAAAGATGTATTGCCTCTGAGACTTTAAGTCTTAGGGGCTTTTTGATTTTCACAGGGAGGAACTTTCATATATCTCAATTTTCTGTAATGATTTTTTATTTCCTTATGTTATTCATTTTGAACTTGTCGTTTTATGCCGTTTGCTGTGACATTCCGTAGTATACTTTTATCACAACGAACTAAAGGAGTACATAATGCTTGATTCTAATCCTAATGGGTTGGCACATTGCACAGAAATAAAAGATTTAGCCAAATCATTATTTCAAAAATCAACGATACATCTGGATCGTGCGGCGCTCTTATTGATTACGGATGGTCAAACCACTCTATCCATTAATGGGCACAAAGAGCATATTGTATTTGGGCATTTAATTGCCCTTAAAAGTGGTGCGGTGATCCAACTTACCAATACAAACCGTCTTGATTTTTCAGGCTATTTAATTAGCTTTGAGCTGTATGATACAGAAATGAAATCAACCTATAATTGGTCTATCGATACAACGAATGGTTACTACATGCAACGAGTGCCTGAAACGGTCATCGCAGATATTCGCATGTCGTTCGCTAAAAACACAGACCATCTCCATATCACCATTAAACAATTTATTTTATACAGCTTGCTGAAAGAATTACAACAAGAGCGATCAACAGATGAATACACACTTGAGCAAAGAATTGAACATACTGTTATTTATATGCAAAAAAAATATAACCTAATGATGACAAGGGATGAACTAGCCGCTATCGCTGGATATAGCCCTTGGTATTATTCGAGAAAGTTCATTGCGTTATATGATAAAACACCGATAGCTTATTTAATTCGTTATCGTATTTTCCGCGCACAAGAAATGCTATTAACAACAGATGATTTATCACAAAATATTGCAAAAAAAGTTGGCTTTGATGATGTGCAAAACTTTAGTCGACAGTTTAAACGCATTGTTGGTCGCCCACCTAAGCAATTCAAAAAGGCCGTTGGTGAATATCGTGTTTGCTTTCTCTCACCTGCACACGCAGAAATTGCGATTGCATTAGGTGTTGTACCTAGTTGTGTTACTGTGACGAGCTCCCTAACGCCAAAGTATCAAAAGATTCTTTTTCATGAAGTGGGTACAACCATTTTAGAAATGCCCCAATATGTGATTCAACAAGACATCATTGTACAACAACAGCCGGATTTAATTATCGGTGTCGACTTAACGGATGAGACAAAACAACACTTCCAAACAATCGCCCCTGTTATCACGGGGCTACCTTATGATTTAAACTCACTAATTCGTTATTTTGGTGAATTGTTTAATAAAGAGAATGAAGCTGCACAAATCATTCACGAACTTACGACAGATGTAGATGTTCTAAAAAATAATATACAACAACATATTGCAAAGGATGCTACTGTACTTTTCTTACGTGTGGAGGAGTTGGGCTATCGCTATGTTGGTGAATCTTCTAGTGACTCGGCTATCCTTTTATATCAGGAACTTGGCTTACAAATGCCTGAAATATTGCGCGCAAATGAAAATAGTTTCAACATATGTTCTCTACAACAATTAGTGGCAGCTAATCCTACTTATTTGTTTATTGAAAAACGCATAATGGATTATTATACTGCCGACCTTAGCTTAGCTGATTTACAAAAAAGTGAGCAGTGGGCAAATTTAGATGCTGTGAAAAATAAGCGTGTTTTTAATGTGGATACGGGTTTATGGATTAACAATTGTAGTGTGTTTGGCAAAAGGAAAATTATGCAGCAGATTGAACAATCGATAATAGATCGTGTTTGCCCTAAAACACAATAATCCAATTTTTAAGGCACTTTACGCTATAGTAGGCGCCTTCATTACCTGTTATTATTTGATAGTGATAATCATTATCAAATAATAAGGAGCTATATTCAATGAAAAAAACGATGCAATATATATGTTTTGTATTAATTGCTTTAACATTAGTTGCTTGCTCAAGCACTAACAAAGGAAGCGAAAATGAGGCAAAGGATAAAGAAGTAAAAAGCGAGCCTACAACGCGTATTGTAAAAGATGCCTATGGTGATGTCACTATACCTACTGAACCTAAAAATATGTTAGTCCTTCGTTCTAACTATGCTGAAAACTTAATTGAAATCGGTGTAACGCCTCAAATGGTGACAGTCATTGAAGAGATTGAGCCTGAGTATCGCCCGAAATTATTTAAGGACAACAATGTTAAAATAATTCCGACTGTGCAATATGAGGATAATTTAGAAGTTATTCTTGAAGCAGCACCAGATGTCATTATTGCTGAAGGCGCAGCTATCGATGCTAAAAAATACGAGGCTTTAAGTAAAATTGCCCCTACTGTTGCTGTTGAAGCAGGTGTAGCAATAGATGAATATGTTCCTGTGCTTGGTAAACTGTTCAATAAAGAGAAAGAAGCTGAACTTGCTCTCAAGAAGTTTAACGAAAAAATAGAAGACACCAAAAAGAAACTACACAATGCTATAGGTGACGAAAAAATTCTCGTATTACGTGTAGAACAAAAACAATATCGTGTGCTAGGCACTGAAAAGGGCAGCCCTGGCAGTGACATGCTATACACAAAACTTGGACTAAATATTCCTACTAAGTTAAAAGATAATAAGGATTGGTTCACGCCCATTTCCTTAGAAGTTTTACCAGAGATTGAAGCAGACCATATTTTTGTCGAACAACGTACAATGCAAAATTATAGTAGTGAACAATCCATGAAAGATTTAGAGAATAGCACAATGTGGAAAGAAATGGCTGCTGTGAAAGCAGGTAATGTGTACCCATTAAAAACAGCAGATTACGTTGTAGGTGAAGGTTTGATTGGCTCTCCACTATTCCTTGATTATTTAGTTGAAAAGTTGGTGCGTTAAATGGAACAAGAAATCTATGATGTCATTATTATCGGTGGCGGCCCAGCTGGTATGTATGCTGCCTTTTACAGTGGCATGCGTGAAATGAAAACAAAAATGATCGAAGTTAAACATGAATTAGGTGGGTTTATGCGCACCTATCCTGAGAAATTAGTTTGGGATGTCGGTGGCATTGAGCCTGTTCGCTGTGAAGATATTATTCACTCCTTAATCAAGCAAGCTATGACATTTAATCCAACAATCGTATTTGGTCAAGAGGTTGTTGGCATGGATAAACGCGAGGATGGCATTTTCGTCTTAACAGCTAAAACAGGCGAGAAACATTATACGAAAACAATTATTTTAGCTACAGGACGCGGTATTACACGCATTCAGAAATTAACGGTTGAAGGCGCTGACCGTTATGAACTAAACAATCTTCACTATACGGTAACGAACATAAATAAGTTTAAAGATAAACGTGTACTCATTTCTGGTGGGGGCGACTCAGCTGTAGATTGGGCTATTGAAATGGCTCCTATCGCCAAAGAAGTGTACGTCGTTCATAGACGAGATGACTTTAGTGCCTTTGAATCGTCTGTAACGCGCATGAAGTCAATCGCAACAACCTTTGTCCCTTACACAGTTTCGCGGTTACATGGCAATGGTAATAAAATTGAACATGTCACATTACAGCATGTTGATTCAAATGATACGACAAAAATTGAAGTAGACGAAGTGCTTGTCAATCACGGGTTTGAACGAAACTTTGGTGGCGCCATTATGGAATGGGGCTTAGCCTCTGAAGAATGGGGCATCTCTGTTACACCAAAAATGTGCACAAGCATGCCAGGCATCTTTGGCGCAGGCGATATTGTAACGAATGAAGGGAAAGTAAGGCTGATTGCAGGCGCATTTAACGATGCTGTTCTCGCTGTGAATAGCGCCAAATTATACATTGACCCTACAGAATCAAAAATGGCGGGCGTTTCTTCTCACAATGACATCTTCGCTGAAAAAAATGACGCGATACAACAAAAGAATAAAGCTGTAACTACACATAAGTGATAGGTTAATACCTTCCCTGTTAGATAAACAAATCATCTGTTTATCTAATGGGTTTTTTTATTGAAGATCTATAAGGATTTATGATTGCTCTTTATTTTGCCAGAGTAACATTTCCGCTTCGCCTGCAATATGATGAGTCTAGAAATCTAAAGAGGTGAGCCAATGGCAGTCGTAAAAGCCAGGGAGCAAGATATTAATATGTTGGCAAGGTTGCTTCGAGCGGAAGCTGAGACCGAAGGCGAAATGGGCATGCTCCTTGTTGGAAATGTTGGTATTAACCGAATAAGAGCGAATTGCTCCGATTTTAAAGACATCCGGACAATTCCTCAAATGATCAACCAGCCACATGCATTTGAAGCATTGCAGCATGGTATGTACTATCAAAACGCAAGAGAGCGGGAACGTCGTCTGGCGCGACGGGCGGTGAATGGAGAGCGAAATTGGCCAGCCAAATTCTCTTTATGGTATTTCCGTCCCGGATCGTTCGAAAATCCCGGACCATGTCCACCAACTTGGTATAATCAGCCGTTTGTAGGACGATGGAAGAAGCATTGTTTTTATGAGCCGACCGCGGAAGAATGTGAAGAAGTATATAATACGTATTAATTCTATAAACGAAAAGAGCTCAGGATCTCTTAACCTGACTTGTCACAGCAATATGTCGGTTGGCAAAACTTTATCTCATTAGGTGCCGCGTAAATCGCGGCTTCTTTGGGTTTAGCGGAATTAAATTGAAGCTTGCTTCCATTAGGGGTGGGAAGCAGGCTTCTCTTGTTAATTCCCTGTCATTTGGCTGGATGTATTCGTCCCTTGATGAATTTCGCGATAGTCTTTCTATGCGATCAGATCCGTTCAAGATGTTTTATTTAACTGTTATATCTCCAGATGTAGTTTGAAGTTGTACAGTAAATGAACCATCCCCCGTTTGCCCTTGTGTCTTCCGGTTACTTTGCTTACTATCCTCCAGCGGAATGGAAACAGATCGTTTTCCACTACCAGATTGCAAAATCCAGTTTACATTAGAGTCCTTGTCTTCCAAAGTTAATTGAACGTTGCCGCTTTTGACAGAAACATGAATGTCATTATTTATTTCTAAATAGTCAAGCAATACATTTCCGCTTTTCCCCTTTATATCGAGCTTTTGTGTATTCATGTTCTTTATCTTTACGTTTCCGGAAGAACCGTCCATCGTTACTTTTCCTTCATAATTGGCTGGAATACGGAGAGACAATTGTGGCATATTTCCGATATTCACTATGTTCCTGAAATCACTCTTTAGCCGAATATTAAATTGTTCGTTCTCCTTATCAATAACAATTCCCGTTCCATTATTATTAAGCCAGGAAGCTTCAACTGACTCGATATCTGCTGATTCTACTTCTACTGTTGTGCTGCCATGGTCAATATAGATGTTATTAATTCCCTTAAGTGATACCGTTTGCATAGCCTCTTCATTAGCACCACAAGCACTTAGAAATAGTATTCCTACCAAAAGTAAACAAACGTAATATTTATTCATTTCCTCACCTCTTCATAATTATTAAGCTGATTGTATTAGGTTACGTAACGTCACTTGCAAGTAACATTTAAAAGAACACTTGTAAATAAACACTTGAAAGTGACGTTACGTCATTTTGTATAATGAAGCCAATGATAAAGACAAGGGGGATGTTAAAATGAAACAAGGAGATATCATTATTTATGCATGTGTCATTATTGGAGCAGGGATTGGACTTATGCTTGATCAAGCTTTTCCTGGTGTATTAGTCGGTCTAGGATTAGGATATTTAATTAAAATGGGTTTATTTAAAAACAAAGAAATTTAAATTCAATCATTAGAGGTGTCAGTGCTTGATTCACATAAAGGAAGTTGCGAAACAGACTAAAATTACGGTTAGAACGCTTAGGTACTACGATCAGATCGGATTACTTACAGTCTCCTCCAAAACCGATGGGGGGCATCGTCTATATACAGAAGAGGATTTGAAGCGGCTCCAGCAAATTCAATTTTTAAAAGGAATCGGCTGCAGCTTAAAAGATATTAAAGTAATGCTAACTGATCCTAATTGGAATTGGTCCAATAGTTTGAAGAGCCAACTGGTTTATATTATGGAAGAGCAAGATAAATTAAAGGGTATAGAGTCTTCTCTGCGGGAATTGATAAATGGGATGGCAGTAGAAGGTGGAGATGACTATCTTGCATTACAGAAACTTATTCGGTTATCAACTAATAATAAACCAAGGTTACAGAGCTATAGAGAGAGCATGTTTAATGATATGGAACTCGAGCTTTTGAAAAAGGTTCCCAAAATGAGGGGAGAAGATCCTGATTCTCTGGAGTGGATTGCTCTGTTAGGTCAGATAAAAAAACATATGAAGAATGATCCTGCGTCATTAAAAGTGCAAAACATAATAAGACGCATGCTGGAGAAGCAAATGGAAGACTTTAATGACGAAGATGAGTTTATCAATAAACTATGGGATATAAGAAAGTCTTCAATGCAATCTGAGAAGCTTGGACTTTATCCGATCGAACAGGAAGTTCTTGATTTTATGGAGCGAGCATACGAAATCTACATTTCTTCCCTTCACAAATCCACTACCTGCAAGGAGGAGAATCGTGGGTAATGAATTAATTCCTATAGTAGGGGGATTAGCCCTGTTAGATGCAATTAGTCTGGCAACTTTGGGGGTCACGGTATATTTGCTTTTAACTGAAAGAGAGCGGTTAAACTCACGATTAATGATTTATTTATTGACAGTCGCAGGGGTTTATTTTGTGGTAGGCGTTTCTCTAATGTTAGGTCTAGATGCTATAATGGCTTCCTTTTCCTCTATCTTTCAAAATCGGATTGTTAGTTGGGTAATGCTGATTATCGGGGGGATATTGTTTATAGCAAGTTTTTATTATCCTAAAAGTAAAAACTCCGATTTGCCAAAGCCAAAGTCCAAAAGTATGGCATCTATGGTTGCACTCGGGTTCACGACATCATTGATTGAAGTGGGGGCAGCATTTCCTTATTTTGCTGCGATTGGTCTTATGACAACCTCAAATTTGGCAGTATTTCAGTGGCTGCCGATTTTAGCTGGCTATAATTTCATTATGGTGCTGCCGCCATTGATTGTGTTTACACTGCATTTATTATTGGGACGAGTGATGCAAAGTTCATTAGAACGCCTTCGAATCCGGCTTTCGAAGTATTCAGGATCTGCTATTTCATGGATCATGTGTATCGTTGGGCTGATTTTGATTTTTAATAGTTTGGATTATCTGTAAAGAGTATTAGAGTATGCAGCGTCATCTTCCACTCGGATCAGGGATTTCATTATACATCCAAGCCGTTATATATAAATTCTTTCGGCGTCCGTCTAGCAGACGCTGCTGAGTACATATAGAGTATTTATAGAGAATACCGGTATGCATTTGCTGAAATTAATGGGTAAGCAAACGAAGGAAGCCGGCAAAATAATCAACAAGGGGGATTCAAAATGTTGTTTTGGAAGAAAGAAACGCAACTTGATCGAATAAATAACAAACTCGAAAAGGCCATGCACAAAGATATGGATTGCTTGGTGTTTGGAGCATCATCACACAAATACAGGGTTAATGAAAAGCTTACAGCAAAAGAGCTTGCGGACTGGCAAGCAAAAAATCAGGTCGCACTTCCAGAGCCTTATACGCAGTTTTTAACGAATGTTGGGAATGGGGGTGCCGGACCTTATTACGGGATTTATTCGATTGGAGAGGCAACTTCCCATATTGATAGCAGTGTACTCGCTACAAAATGCGTTCTGCACCCCGAGATGACAAAAGAGGAATGGAACCGTTTGACTGCCCCTCTGATCAGTGATGAGGACATCTCCGACCGGGAATACGAGGCCGTCCGTGATCAGGTGATGGGAGGTATGCTGTGCATTGGCACGCAAGGCTGCGAATACGATATGTATCTCGTAATTGAAGGAAAATACAGGGGGAGAATCGTTTACACTTCAGATTTTTATCCCGATCATCCCTTTTTCTTTGTCTATGAAGATAACTTTCTGGACTGGTATGAGCGCTGGCTGGACGAAATTATTTTGGATTATGATATCGGGTGGTTTGGCAGTAAAATGCCGGGCGATGAAAATACATTGATACAAGTTTATCAAAACGCTCCAAACGAAGAAATCAGATCAAAAGCGCTTGATGGAATGTTCAAGTTTAAGAAAATTTCGCAGCCAACCATTGATTTCTTAAGAAACGTTGCTGAGCGAGGACAAAATGATCGCACCCAAGCCATTCAGCTCATCTGCAAAACCTCTTTTGACGCGGGAAGAGTCTATCTTCTGGAACTGTTGCACTCGGATCAAAATGAGGATTTTTTACAAGCTTTAAGGATTCTGAACTGGTATGGTAAATCTTTTGATTTAGAAGAATTTATTATAGTGATAGTGCAAAGTCTGGACAGAGTTCATGAGTTGGAAACGTTACGTTATGTGGGGTATGTTTTGGAATCTTCAGGTGCAATTTCACTTCAAAAATTTAAGGCTTTTTTGTGCCATGCTGACTCGAATATACAAACAACCGCAATCTATGCCACACGCGGTTGCAATGACAAATTGGAAAGCTGGGAGATCATTGAACAGATGTTAATGGGGGGCGTTAAGGAGGTCATGAAAAGCTCTATTCTATATTGGGGCATGATCCCTCATGAGAAGTTATTGCCGTATTATAAGGCTGCATGGCCGGAATATAAAAGCAATGATAATTTCAGGGAGAAATTTATTGGTTATTTGAAAGATTTAAATTTGCCAGATGATTATTTTGACAAAGAATAATTTTGCTACTGATGTCCAGTCAATGCAGACACATGACCATAAAAGGGGACTTGAATTATCGTATTGGCTACACACTAATCAAAAAGGCCATCCCTCAAGTAGGTTGAACTACTTTTGGGACAGCCTCTCTTTGGCAAGGTCAGACCGCTAATCAAGCATCCTATTCCTGTTACAACTTAAACTGTCTTATTTTCCCTTGGAGTTCTTCTGCCATACTAGACAATACATTTGCAGAAGATGTAACCTCTTCCATAGAAGCCAACTGCTGCTCCGTTGCGGCAGCAATATTTTGTGTTCCACCTACCACCTCATTGGTGACATCCAGAATTCGAGTCATCGATGATAGAACCTCGGAAACACGAGATGTCATTTGTTCTTGAGCAGTGGACATAACTTGGATATTCAGCGACACCTCATCAACCGCACCGCGAATTTCATGGAACGATGATCCTGCTTGGTTCACCAAATGGAGTCCCTCTGTAACCTCTCTTGTACCATGCTCCATAGACTGGACAGCGTTTTGAATTCCTTCTTGGATACTCCCCACATAGGATGTAATCTGTTGAGCTGAATTGGAAGACTGTTCAGCTAACTTTCTCACTTCACCTGCAACCACAGCAAAACCACGTCCATGTTCTCCAGCACGGGCAGCTTCTATGGAAGCATTAAGGGCTAACAAATTCGTTTGATTAGCGATTGTATTGATGACCTCTACAATTCTTCCGATGTGAAGGGCATTATCGACTAAGAATTTCATGGACTCAGCGGATTGGTTTACTGTAAAATTGATAGAATTCATCTGTTTAACAACCATATCAATCGCTTGGTTTCCTTCTGTTGCAAGGTTTGTCGCAATAGCCACCTTATCTATGACCACGCGGGAATTGGATTCGATTTGTCCTACTCTTGTCGAGATATCGTTTATAGCACGATTAGTTTGATCAATATTTCCCGCCTGTATTTCCGTTCCGGTCGCTAGGTCTTGGACGATCGTAGCCGTTTCCGTAGACGCCTTTGTTGAATCTTCGGCACTAACTGATAATTGTTCAGAGGAACACGCTACTTGTTCGACAGTCGTTTGTACTTGTTCCAAAATACTATGTAACGATCGGGCCATCTCATTGAAGCTCTCACTTAATTGTCCTAGTTCATCATTTGAATGGACAATCACTTTCTGTGTGAGGTCACCATTGCTGATCTTTCCAACACCACTAATTAATTCTTTGATAGGACGTAATAGCCTTTTTAGACCAAAAATTTGTATAATAATCCCAAAACCTAAAAACAACAGGGAAGCAATCACTAAAGACCAAATCAAATTGTCTTGTTGTTCTGAAATTACGGATGCATTCACGTCAATCCCAAATACGGCAACGAGCTGTTGCTGTTGATCGAGGACTGGAACTAATACCGTGAGCCATGATCCAATATCATCCTTGTAAATAGGGGGAACTACTAGCGATTTCGTTTGATTCAATGTTTGGAATGCCTTAACCATATCAGTCGGCTGATCAAATAAATCTCCAGGTTTAAGTCCCACTTCTAATAAATGAGTAGGGTTAGATAAGACCTTTGTTTTTGTACCATCCACGACTTCCGGCTCGAATAGGAACCCCTGCGCTACATTAGCATTTCCATTTGACAATTCATCGAGTAAGGACATAAGTTTTTTCTGGATTGTTGAGTCTATTGAAGAACTTGTCTTCGCGCTCTTCAAGTCTTCTACTTCAAACCTATTCTTCCATAATGTTGCAACCCCTGTTGCCTGCTCCTCCAAACTGCCAATAAGCGCACGACTCATAATAACGTAACTAATCACTGACATGATCAGACAGGCTAGAACTATTCCCGAAATAGAGAATATCAAGTTCTTTGAAAAAAAGGTTAATGCTTTTTTCTTATTTACTTCCCCCATGGTCTCGACTCCCTCTCTTGATGTTGGGTAATGTTCTACTAAATATAGTATTCAAGAAACGACATAAAAATCCTTTATTCCCCAGTCGGTCACGACGCGACAAGCTCCTATTTATTTTTTTGCTGGGTCTTTTGCAATGGCGAACACCATAATAGGCCGGTCGATCCAGATGTAGGAGGAACCCTCATTACGTTTCTGCTTGCATCTCCTTTGCTATTTTGTTATATTTGATATTAACAAAATGTTATTATTAAAATGTTACTAACTACAAGCGGATTGATGAGGAACTATTTCGGAGAGATGTAAGGCTAGAATAAATAAATAACAATGGAGGTAAGGACGTTTGAACTTATTAGATCGTGATGGACTTACGGAACGTGAATTTTTTGAGCAGTATCGTGCCGGGGATTACGAGCGGCCTTCTGTGGCAGCGGACGTGGTTATTTTCACGGTAACGAACACGGAGGCGGACAGCTACCGCAAGCTTCCGGAAAAAGAGCTGCGAATTCTGCTTATTCGCCGCGGGGGTCACCCGTTCCTGGGCAGTTGGGCGCTTCCGGGCGGTTTCGTCCGGCCGAATGAGACGACGGAGCAGGCGGCAGTGAGGGAACTGCGCGAGGAGACTGGTGTAGATGATGTATATTTGGAGCAGTTGTACACCATCAGCGATGTAGGAAGGGATCCTCGCACTTGGGTAATGAGCTGCAGCTACATGGCCTTAATTAACAGCGATCAGGTGCAGCTGAAAGCAGGGGATGACGCTGTTGGCGCAGCTTGGTTCAAGGTAACCTATCGGCTCCTGCGTGAACATAAAGAGTTTATTGAGGATGGGTATGTGAAAACGATGGAATACGAGCTCAAGCTAAGCAGCGAAGAGGAAGAGCTTACCGCAGTTGTGGAACGGACGGTGACATCAAAGCCGACTTCGACATCAACAGCCTACTCCATCGTATCAAATCACGGATTGGCTTTTGATCATGCGAAGATTATCGCCCGTGCTATGGAGCGACTGCGGGGAAAAGTGAATTATACCGACATTGCGCTGCATTTGATGCCGCACCTCTTTACTTTGACGGAGCTGCAGCAGGTTTACGAGGTGATCTTGGATAAAGAGCTGCTGAAGGCTGCCTTCCGGCGTAAAGTGGCGTATCTCGTGGCGGAGACCGATCATTATACTGAAAATGCGGGACACCGTCCTTCCCGCTTGTTTCGGAGAAATTTGGAGGAATATTGATGATATACAATATCGAACAGTTGAGAAAAGCATATATTGCGGGTAACACGTTCAAGTTTGTGTTCTTCTGGGGCCATACACCACCAAAAGACGGCGGGGTCGACAAAAGTTGTTTCAGCCAATGGTGGATGAGTCCTTTTATGGTAGAGGGATACGAGTATTGCTGTGTCGAGCAGTTTATGATGGCCGAGAAAGCAAGACTTTTTGGAGATGGCGAAATGTTAGACGCAATTCTTAAAGCGAAGCATCCTAAGGAGATGAAAGCCTACGGGCGTGCAGTTAGAGACTTCGATAATGACACTTGGGACAACGAATGCTATGGCATCGTGAAAAGAGGCAATTTGGCCAAATTTTCGCAGAATCCTAAGCTTGGAGACTATCTCAAATCAACGAAAAACCGCATTCTCGTCGAAGCCAGCCCACGGGATCGCATTTGGGGGATCGGGATGGGGCAGTCCAATCCGGATGTGGAGAACCCTATAAAATGGCGTGGTAGGAACCTGCTCGGATTTGTGCTGACTGAAGTGAGGGACGAATTGCTGCGAGCTTAACATCTACCGGACTAGTTATTGATGAAAGAAGAGGGAATGAAATGAAACGAAAAGAAATTGCCGAGGAAACATTACGAATACAGCGGCAGGGCTTCTATGAATATAAGGGGCGGCAGGTAGATTTCGCTACTGCACAAAAACATTCCGAGGAAAATAGCGAGCTGATTACACCTGAACATGGAGAGACACTGGTACGGGCAATCGTCGAGCTGCCTAAGCTGCCGCAAGAAGCTGCTTGTTTTGTCGCCAACGAGACCACAGTAAAAGCGATATTAGATTCTGCGGAGACAGGGAAAGAGCGAGTCGGCGTGTTAAACTTTGCTAGCGCAAAAAATCCCGGAGGGGGATTTTTAAACGGGGCGATGGCGCAGGAAGAAAGCTTGGCGGCATCCAGCGGATTATATGAAACGCAGCTGCGCAATGAACGTTATTATATGGCGAATCGGGCCTGGAAATCGATGATGTATACGAATCACGCTATCTATTCACCAGACGTAGTATTTTTCCGTGACCAGCGGTTTGACCTTATAAAGCGGCCGGTGACAGCTTCAGTATTGACTCTGCCTGCCGTGAATTATGGACAGGTTCTGCTTAAGGGAGAGGATCCCCAAACAGCGGACTGTATGATGAAAGACCGGATGCGACTGGCTTTAGCGATATTCGCCCAAAAAGGCGATATGAACCTCATCTTGGGTGCTTACGGCTGCGGTGTTTTTCGGAATGACCCTGTGAAGGTGGCAGGGTGGTGGCGGGAGCTGCTGGAGGATGAGGGCTTGGGACTCCTGTTTTCGGAAATTTGTTTTGCGGTATGGGACACTTCCAAAGAGGGTAAGTGCATTCGTGCTTTTGAAAAGGAGTTCAATGGGCATAGAGGGTGAATCAAAATGAGCTTTATCGATGCTTGGGAACAATTAATAGCAGAGCAGGAGCAAGAGCGTGACCGGCTTCGAGTCAATCAAATCACCATACGGGCCGACTATAAGAAAAAGAGCAAAAGCAACGTTTATCAAAAGGAAAAAGTCATCGAATATGGCTTTGTAGAACGAGATTTGGATGATGAGAGTTTATATGGCAGGTTTGAACTCTATTTCGCCGATCGCGACACTCTTCTCCAGGATAATCGGTTTGGAGATGAAACTGTTTTTGGTGAGCTTACAGATGTACACGCAGTTGCAACGGCAATCTTCTCCTATTTGGCGGAACGTTACCCCCATTTTTTGGAGGAAACTCCCTTTGCTATCAGCTATAACCCTATTGCAGAAGCTTGGATTATTGAAGGAACTCTTCCTCCGGGATGTTATGGCGGTGTTATTTATATTGCTCTTGCAAAAGAAAATGGAAGGTTACTTATGATGTATGGAACAAGATAGATTGCAAAAAAATAAACAGATTTCAATATTTTGATCGATCTCACGTTATACGGTCTAATTTTAAATATGGTGCAAAGTAAGTACCAGGCTATTGTTATTTGGCACATGATGCAAATAAGACGCAGTGCGAGAAATCGGAGTATAGGGAGACACCATGGAATACATAAAAGAGGTATTTGCACAATACGATAGACAATATATACGGGTTTATCAGGCTTATAATCCAGTAATTGCAAAAGAAGCAGTTGCCTTACAGAATTTTGGTGAAAACTTTAATCTTAATCGTATGACATGGATAAAACCGTCTTTTTTGTGGATGATGTATCGGTCAAATTGGGGAACAAAGAAAAATCAGGAATGCATTTTGGCTGTGGATGTTTATATAGAAAAATTTGATGATTTGTTGAGGAAAGCGGTGCTAACTTCACCAGATTCAACGATTTACAAAGGATCAACTCAATGGGAAAAAGCATTTGAGGACACAACAGTTTATTGTCAATGGGATCCCGATAGAAATGTGAATAGCAATTCCATAAATCGTGCAGCCATTCAAATTGGTCTAAAAGGAACCACTCTAAAAGAGCTACTGACAGATGGCATTTACCGTATTGAAGATTTGACACCGCTAGTGAAGAAATGGAATGTACAGCGAAAGCAGGGAAAACTAAACTCTAAAAGTTTACCAATAGAAAAAATTTATCCTATTAAAAACAACGAAATTAGAAGGAGGTTGGATATGTGACAACAAACTAAATTCAGTTAGTCGGTTCGTCATTACCATTCACCAACCCAAACCGGGTTAAAATGGGAATATCCCATTTCCATTAGTAAATCCCATGCATTATTTAAAATATGAGGCTGCCCTTTTGTAAATAATTCTTTTCTTTGTTTCATTAGATATGAAATTATCTCAGCTATATATTTTGGCTTGCACAAGTGTATGTCTGCTTCTAAACCATTAATTTGTGCTGTAATATTGTAAAAAGCCCAAGATGTAAGGGGATCTTCATCTGGTGGTTTTGATTCGAAAATAAGTGTGATTTTGATATTTTTGTTTTCCCTTGGAGAAATATTTAATGTAAAAGTACTCCCAGCTGTATACCAATAAACAAATGCTTGGCTATCAATGGTAATGTTTCTTAATTGACTCTTCATAAATTGTCCACCCCAATATAATTGCGCTGCATTATGATTATAAAATAGACTTCGAATCGACCACCTACAAGTAAATGATTGCGGGGTAAGGAATTTTGCAGCTTCATTTAATATAGCTGAATCACCCTAAGAGCTCCCCATTAACCGCAATTCGGTTGATGCCGTTGGACTTGGCGAGATACATCGATTGGTCCGCCGCGCGAATGAGATCGAGTTCCGTCATGCCCTCTGCCCATAGCGTACAGCCGACGCTGGTCGACATCGGTAGTTGAAGCGCCTTAATCCGCATCGGTGCTTCAAGTTGCTCGATCAAACGCTTGGCAACCCGCATTAAGCCGTCGTAGTCGTGCTGCAGCCATGCCGCCACCACGAACTCATCACCGCCTACGCGTGCGACCAGATCGGATTCGCGAACCGCTTTCTTAATGCGATTTGCGAATTCTACAAGCACGAGATCGCCGACTTCGTGGCCGTAAGTATCGTTACATTGCTTAAACTTATTCAAATCGAGGTAGAGCACCCCCAATGAGCCCTCTTCTCGACTGGCCCGATTAATCCAGTCTTGGATTCGATGGCTAAAGCCTCTACGATTCAGTAATCCCGTCAGAATGTCGCGCTCTGTCAATTGAATAAGCTCACACTCTAGTTTTTCGCGTCTTTCAATTTCGGCTCTTAATTGAACCAATAATTGCTCGTAATCGTTCAGAATCCGAATTTTGTCATCGTAGTTGATTTGCTTGCCTAGCTCCGAGCCCAGGGCAAGCGATAACAACTGCAGCGTCTCGATATCGCGGCTGGAGAAAGCATCGGGACGATCGGAGATGACTTTTAACACGCCGACGGCGTTGCTAGATTCGAACAGGGGAACGCAAACCATGCTTCGCGCACCGACTTTCATCGTTGCTTCCTTGTTGACGCGAACGTCCTGCTGCGTATCCGGCGAATACAAGATTTCCTTTTCCGTCACGCACAAACCCGACAAACTGCCGTTCTTATTTAATCGAATTCCGAGATGAGGCTGCAAGGTGCCGCTGACGGCAGCATAAACCATTTCATCGCCCGCCAGCATCTCAATGGTAGAACCATCGGCATCGGTTAATAGGCACATCCGATCGCAGATCGTCTGCATAAACAGCTTCAAATCAAAGTTAGATAGCAGCATCTGCTGTTGGACTTCCATTATGACATTAAGGTGACGGTTCTTAAGCATCGTCCCAATTCCTCCAAGCTTCGCATAGTAATCTGTCAGCCATCATTAGGTAATATGCTAGCACCTTTAACCAGGTTTGTCAGCAGAGCTCGGAACTTGGGGAATAGTAGGGGGCGTTGCATCTCTTAAATTTCTTCCGAAAGGGGTTCCATTATATTAGTTACACGCTTGCAGACAGGAAAAAACCAGTAGGATGGAGGAGTTTGAATGGCAATGTATACGTCAAACGGCATACCCATTTATTATGAAACTGAAGGGAATGGACTTCCTTTGATCGGCATTCAAGGTAAGGACAGCAATCTAAATTGGTGGCATCCAGCAACGAGGAGCGCGCTGGCGGACAACTACCGCTTCATTATGCTGGACAATCGGGGTTCGGGACGCAGCGGCCATCCGGCGGAGGAGTATGGGATTGCGGACATGGCCACGGATGTCGTGGGGTTAATGGATGAGCTGCAAATAGAGAAAGCCTACGTACTCGGCCAATCGATGGGGGGAATGATCGCTCAAGAGGTCGCGCTTCAGAACCCAGATCGCGTGGAAAAGCTGGTGCTGGTTTGCACCACTTCTGGCGTATCCCGCGCTGCGCTTTCTTCGCAGATGCTTGAGCTAATTAGTGGGAAATTTGTCCTTTCATCGCCCAGGGATTCGCTACATCTCTTATTTCCGGAGTGGTTCATTCGAGATAACCCGGCATTAATGGAACAATTGACTAAGCTCATGCAGTGTTATCCCACCGATCAGTGGACCGCATCCATTCATAACGCTGCCTATCAAAGCTTCGATTCCTACGATCGTTTGCCAGCCATCTCCGTTCCAACGCTGGTCATTCACGGGGAAGCAGACTGGATTTTCACCTCCGCTCACGCAGAGATTTTGGCTCAACGCATCCCGGATGCCCAGCTCTTAATGGTGCCGGGCGCTGGACATGGAGTATTTTTGCAGGCGCATGAGCTTATCATCGAGCGATTGGCTCGTTTTCTGACTGCGTAGAAGGGACTGTCACAGATTGTTCTTCCGGCATGAGCATATTCCAAATGCAAAGCAAAGAACCTCAAGTCCCACCAAGTTGGGATGAGGTTCTTTTTTATAAGTGCAATTACGGCTTGATCATAGCCCGTAGATTAGGTATAGAAGGTTGGCGGGCTATGTGTCGCTAGCGGAACACACATGTTCTTCTTATTTTGCCAAGCTGGCAGCTGATTGCTTTTCTTTCCACATGATCGTAAAGATAAGACCAATAAACATAATAACAGCAGCAAAGAGATACGGATAGTTGATGTTGACATCAAACAGTATACCGCCTAACGCGGGCCCTACGATATTGCCCAAGCTTGTATAGGTGGAGTTCATTCCAGCGACAAAGCCTTGTTCTTTTTCAGCTGTTTTAGATAAATAGGTCGTTAACGCGGGACGCAGCAAGTCAAATGCCAGAAAGATGAAGCTAGTTACTAGCAAAATGGCTAAATAACCTGAGATCATAGTGGATACCACCGCCAATACGACGCCAGCAACAAGGCAGATCTGGATGAGCTTCTTCTCGCCGAGTTTTTCTACCATTTTACCAAATAAAAAGACCTGAACGACAACCCCGAAGATCGAACTTATTGTAATGATGGTCGCAATATCCCTTGGAGTGAAACCAAATTTATGATCTGAAAACAGACTAAATACGGTTTCGTATGCTGATAAACCAAAGGCCAGTACAAACACAATAATAAAGGCAATTAAGTATTGTGGCTGAATGGATCGTTTCAGATCCGTTACAAAGCTGGTATCTTTTTTGAGCAGACTGATTTCTTTAAGCTCCTGTTTGGATAGGGGCTCTTTTAAAATAAATACGGATGAAATACATGTAATTAAGGCGAAGCCAGCAGCAAAGTAGAATGGGGCACGCACCCCTAGCTCAGCAATAAAACCTCCGATACCGGGGCCAATAATAAAACCGATACTAATAGCAGCGGAAATATACCCCATGGCTTTAGGTCTTTCTTCTACTGAGGTAATATCTGCAACAAAAGCAGTTACGCCCGGCATAATAAATGCACCACTGATGCCACCTAAAATTCTAGATATATAAAGAACGGATACGTGTGTACCTAATCCAAAGATCACCTCTGATACACTGAAGAGGAATAAGCCGATTACGATCATTTTTTTTCTGCCAAACGTGTCAATCCATCGTCCTGCAAGGGGAGACATGAGTAATTGTGCAAACGCAAAAGCCGCCATAAGATATCCCATCGATTGGCCGGATAAATGCATAAGATTCATAAAGGATGGCATAACAGGGACGATAAGTCCTACACCTAGAAAAACAATGAATATATTACTTAGCAAAATGAGTAAGACTGTTTTTTGTTCTTTTAATGGTTTCTTCATGAAGCAATACCTCTTTCTATAACATCATAGCTTTGAAATACCTCTCCAAAAAACAGTCCATGAGGCATTTAATTTATCATTTAAACGTTTTTCGTCATTTCCATATGCAAGCTCTAACATGATTGAATCAACAACAGCTGAGAAGGCAAGCGTAGGGATGAGGGCTTCATCTTCCATGATGGCTTTGGCATCGATCCAATCCTGAAATTTGCTTTCGATTACGGTTTGAATCTTTGTTTCCGTATCGATTACTTCCTCATTAATCGCTGCTGCCAGATGGAGCGGTGGGAAAAAAGACATACGCAGCCAGAACTTCAACTGCTCGCTCTGTTGAAACAAATCAATGACCAATTGCAAATATCCATATAAATCCGCTTTGGGATGTTGGGTACCTACTTTACTCAAATATTGCAGCTTCGATGAGAGCTCGGCTTCTTTGGCATCTTGTAAAACTTGTAGAAATAAATCATCTTTCCCTTTGAAATGAGCATAGAGGGACTGTTTTTTTATACCTACATTGTCGGCAATTTGAGACAGAGATGCCCCCTCATATCCATGAATGGTGAAAAATTTTAATGCGATGTCTTTAATTTTGCTGCTTTTCAATACTATCACCTCAATATTAACGAACGTTCGTCAGTTATTTTATCAAATTTAAATTTTTTATACAAATGGATGTTGCGACAAGCGAGAGCAAGAAGGGTACCCAGTATCGGATTAAATTTTAAAAGAAAGTGAGTTAGCGGCGCTCTGTAAGTGACTAAATTGTCACCTTCGCTGTCACTTGAAAGTCATGTTAAACAGATATCATGATATCCATCAGCGTAGTTATGGAGGTTTGACCATCCATGCTATATTCCGCTCAGAAAAGTTAAGGAGAAAACGATGACTAAACGACAGCGTAAGATTATTTTTGCCATAACCATAGCCTATACCATTATGATTCTATATTTTTTATTTCTCGCTTTCGGTAGAGTAGGTACCATAGATCAAAAGACAGATTACACCTTTATGTTTGCACCGAACGGTTTTTTTAGATTGCCGGGTCTAGCAGATCTGCTGCATCCTACTCTGATGGATTTTGTGACGTTTGGAAACATCATAGCCTTCATTCCGTTTGGCCTATTGATTCCGCTGTTATATCGGGTCAGCTTTATTCGATTTATGACATTGTTCATCCTGTCCATTCTCGTAATTGAAACCATTCAGGCCCTAACTCTACTCGGCAGCTTCGATATTAACGACGTCATTCAAAACTCAGTAGGCGCAGCAGTTGGATTCGGGGCGTACAAATTTGGCTTTCGTACAAAAAATGTGTGGAGAAATATAGCTGCTGCTGGCATTTCTATTGTTATCCTTATGTTCGGAATTTGGGGGAGCTTCGGTGTTGTTGACAAAGTGTTTACCCAAGATCTAGGTGCCTTTGTGGCGTTAGACGATCTGAAAGATAGTATCAGAAATCCAACAACGGAAACAAAACGATACAGTTTCAAAATTGGTGGTCAAAAGGTAGAGCCTCAACATAATGTATATAGCGCCGGAGGCAAAAATGTTGAAACGTACACGTATACGTTAGGCAAGAAGGAGCTTTATCTCTATCTGAATTATGGAATTCCCGATCAAGAGGATTTTCATGGGAGTTTAAATGTTTCTGTAGATGGACAGGAATTTCTGTCTGCATCTGCAGAAGATCAACGCCATGAGCCGAATATGCTCACAATTTATCTCGAAAGTGCAAATGAGCTTACGATAACCGTTAAAGGAAATGAAAAGCTATGGGATATTGGATTTAGGGAGATGGAATATTCCTGGAAATGGTAAAAATTATAAACCTATAAACAGAGTAAAGGGCCATCCGCTAAGGATGGCCCTAAAACTTGCCGTTATAGACGGCGAGCACCATTATCAGGCGTAGAATTATTATTGTTTTACCTACAATCATTAGTCTATATTAAAATTACAAAATAATGTTGACGTCGACTCTGACCGGATATTTATGAAGAACGAGTTATTCTATTAAGACCAGACGAATTGAACGTATTTACAAGAAATAACCGTTTTTATAGGGGATGTTGTTTAAAATAATATATTTTATTTTAACTGAACGAGGTGTCGATCAATGAAATTGCCGCAGGTTTGGATGAAGCGCCTTATGCATATCACGCCGAATGTAGTCATCGTGTTCTCGGCAATCTCCCTTTCTATGAATATGATCAGGTCCGTTAGCAGTTCGCAAGGTCTCACCTTTGCTCTCATCTTCGTTGGTTTCATCTTTGCCTCGATTCTTGTCAGACCGCTCTCGCTCAAATATGTGCTGGCTGCGGTCGCTTTTCTTTCATTCTTCAACGCGCTTCCGGATCTATCGTTTGATAAGCTGGTCAGCGTCATGTATTTATCGTTGATTCTTCTCGCTTTCCTGTTGCCATCATCCTTACCGATATTTTTAGCCGCGGGATATTTTCTCTATTTTACTCCCTCTTATTCACCTGAGGAGCCGAGAGAGATGATTCGTACGATAATGATTGGCATCGTTGTCAATACGATTCTTTATTCATTACTGGCATTCTACTTACGGAACTTGAAGCAGGAGAACGCGGTCAATGTGGAGTTAAATGCAAAGCTTAACCAAGCGTTTGGCAGGCTGGAGCATATCGCTTACTACGATACGCTTACCACATTGCCAAACCGTGAATTGCTTAAGGGGCGAATGACCGCAGAGTTGTCCGAAGGAGCACCGATGGCCGTTCTGTTCCTAGATCTTGACCATTTCAAGAACGTTAACGACATGTTGGGCCACAATGCAGGAGACCAGATGCTGCAGGACGTCGCCAGCCTGCTTAGTAATACGGTAGGCGACTCGTGCTTCATCTCCCGCTATGCGGGGGACGAGTTTGTACTGCTAATGCGCTATCAGCAGCAGGTGGAGATCGAAGCACTGGTGGACAAGCTCATTCATGCATTCCGGACTCCGTTTCAGATAGATCAAAATCAAATCTATACGACGCTGAGTATTGGCATTAGCCTGTATCCCGAAGATGCCCGCGATGCCGAAACGCTGATCCAGTACGCCGACAAGGCGATGTACAGTGTCAAGAGTAGCGAGAGAAATGGATTTCGTTTCTTCTACGCCATCAAGAGCGAGGATCTGCTGCGTCAAGTCAAGCTAGGGAACGATCTCCGGAGTGCAGTGAGTAAGAGGGAGTTTGCCGTCCACTATCAGCCTCTGGTGGAGATGAGCACAGGGAGAATCCGGGGCTTGGAGGCGCTGCTGCGCTGGACTCATCCTGAGCTGGGAC
Organism: Paenibacillus sp. UMB4589-SE434; assembly: GCF_030226685.1. Lineage (NCBI taxonomy): Bacteria > Bacillati > Bacillota > Bacilli > Caryophanales > Paenibacillaceae > Paenibacillus > Paenibacillus sp. UMB4589-SE434. The sequence continues at coordinate 89,555 of NZ_JASOYK010000002.1, forward strand.
CGATCTCACCATCCGTCTTCATTCCGTTGGCCGAGCAGACCGGAGTTATTGTAGAGCTGGGTGAATGGGTTCTTAACGAGGCATGTAGACAGGTGCGGAACTGGCAGCGTGCAGGAAATCCCGATCTAACGTTAGCAGTGAACGTCTCGATTCGCCAGTTTCGGTCGCCCAAATTTGTTTCGAAGGTGTTCAGTATTCTGGAAGAAACGGACTTTGAACCTGCTCTTTTGGAGTTGGAAGTTACAGAGAGTATGGTGCAGAACATGAATGAATCAATTACAATTCTCGGAGAACTCAAGCGCCAAGGCGTGAAAATTTTGATTGATGACTTCGGAACGGGTTATTCATCCCTCAGCGTCTTGCGGCACCTGCCTGTGGATTTCCTTAAGATTGATCGTTCGTTTACGCAGGAATTGACAACCGCCATCTCTGCCGCTTCGATCGTCAAGCTTATCATTGATATTGGCCACAGCATGAACCTACAAGTTATCTGCGAAGGCATCGAGAACCAGGAGGAATTCAAATTGCTCCTGCATTACGGCTGCGAGATCGGGCAGGGCTTTTACTTTCATCGCCCTTCTCCTCCAGAAGAGATTGGACTTCTACTTTGCCGCAGGACTCCTGCAAAAGTTTAAAATCTCCTAGCAAAACATGACACGACCTTTAATTTGAGATCTAAATTAGAATCTTCATTTGAAGGCTTTGCGGGCGAAACACGGAACAGAAAATCGATGGGCCATATTCGAAAATAAATACAAGGCCATCTTTAATACATACAGAGTGGAATTTGATAAGTTATAAGTCAGCAAAGCGGTGCTTTTCCTACTTCGTTCATTAGAGGTTGCTCTGCAGATCCCTCCAGTTAGACGGTCTGGTCCTGGTGTTATTCCCTCAGCCGATTCATGACAAGGCGATCGAGATCGCGAAGTAAGTAGCCCGGTGGAGGTCAATCGGGATACCGGAAAGAGCAAGTTCTTGAACGCTTCGGGAATGCCACATCCTTCATATGGGAAAAGAGACCTGCCGGGCGTTGTAACCCATTATTCAAGCATACATTTGGTCATAACAAGTTACTATTTCTTTCGCATGAATACTGGATTTGGGCGTTTATACGTCTGAATCGTTTTTTTCTTCCTGGCAATCGGGTGTTAGTCTCATTGTTCCAGGAGTGTGCCTACATGTAAAATAATAGAAGTATATGAACATAAATATATATTTTAAATTAGACACGTTGACTCACATGGCGAGATCAGCGGATGAAACATACGGAAAGGCGGGAGACGATGAACACGTTGCAGGTAGAAGCGCTGGAAGAGATGAAAACAGCGATTCATAAATGGTTTGACGAACAGGAAAATCGTAAGGACGTGGAGGGTGCGGTTAAACGCACCACACTGCAAATAGGCATTTTTAACGGCATTATGCTGGATTATCGGCCGGGTAGAACACGCGTTGAGATGTTGAATGATGGACGGAATGTTGCGGGCAAAAAGTCGATGAAGGCTTCACCATTTACGCGGGAGCAGATCTTGCATGAGGTTCAGCCCCTGCTGGCAGAAATCATAAAGGAGAAACTGGACAAGTTGGAGACGTCGCCGCTGATCAACTACCGGTTTATTTTGCAAGGAACCTTTGCAACGACAGATGGGCTCGTGGAATTAACGGTGCTGGAAACCGTATATGAAGAGAAAAAGCGGCAGCTACTGGAACGAATTCATGCTTATATCGAGAAAAAACTGGAGAAGGGTTTTTACCCGACAGAACCGCTGGAAACTTTCTTTTTGACGCGTCATCTGCTGGATCCGCATTTGTTCCACGAGCCGGAAGCCGCAAGGACGATCGCATTATTTGACCGGATTCAGGAGCTGAATAAGGAACGGGTGCAAGTACTGGCGGAACATAGAAGAAATATTATTCGGGCCTTGACTGGCTGGGCTGAGGCTGTATTTCTGCCACATTACTATGATGTCCCTCGTTCCAATTACAGGACCAATGAATATGAAATCAAGCCGGGTGCTGTCTTGGAGAAGATGAATGAACCGAATCAGCCTATCGACCTCCTATTGTACGGGGCGGTGATGATTATTCGTTACGAGCCGAACTACAGCAAATATAAGGGCCAGGCTTTTCTCAAGATAGCGATGCAGCTTGGCAGCGGCAAAGCCGGGCGCATGCTGAAGGAGGGCAGTGACAGCTTCTCGCAAGAAGACGTCCATATGCGCCACGAGTTGTCTGAATGCAAGGCTAACGATATTTTTTCTCTCATTACGGTCGTTATTCACAAGGAAGAAGCTGGGGCGTACGAACGGGTAATTTTGTTTATTCTCTCCCTGCTCCGAAAGGGCTTCCCGAAAAGCTACAAGATCAAGCTAAAATCCAGCGTGAGAGAGGTATTGCCCGTCAAGGGGCTTGCCAAATCGGATACGCACCGCTTTTTTGCGAATGCGCTAGCTTATTCTGAGCTGCATCCGTTATTAGAGGAATATGCCCGTGAGGCGATGGAAGAGTTTGAATGGTACGAGGATACGGAAGGTGAAAAAAACGTAATGCCAGGCAGTTATGCCGTATTCGGGTTGGGACTCGTGGCCGAGCGGTATTTTCCATTGGTCGAAGCTTACATGGCCCTGGTGGATGATGAGCATCAGCTGGTGCAGGACAAGTTTACGGCGGCTTTTGCCGAAACCCATGGCGTAACGGAACGTTCGATACCCGCCTTGGTCGCATGCCTGCTTCGCTCTCACGATTCGCTAAAGCTGAAGATTCAGCCGGAGCTGGAAAACGAAGACAAGCTGGCACTGTTAGTGCAGCATGTAGAGGCCCTGACGGATTACGAAGCTGAGCGGGTGCTGTACCCGATCTGGGGCAAGACGGAGAAGCTGGCCACGTTGGCTCGCAAGGCGCAGGAACCGCGCAAGGAACTGCTTCTTCGTCTGTTAAAGGCAGCGGATAAAGCTTGATGGTAGGCGATAAGATCGATGTACCGATTTGAAAATAGGAGATTTGTCTATCAAAATCGTTGATTACTCATATAGAAAGCAGCCTTGGCTTTTACTATAATTGGAATTATAGTTGTCTTTCTAGAATTGGAGGGAAAAACGAAATGAAATCGGAAGCTTTAGATGATTTAATTGTTGGCGAAAGCCGTGTTCTTACTGATGCCCAAGTCACATCCTTGTGGGGTGGAATAGATCCGCAATATTCACCGGACAATGCCGTTGCTGCTGTACAAAGTGCACTGCCGCAAGAGAAATATGAGCAATTATTCCCTTGCCGTAATGGCACGAAGGAATGGCACAAAATTGCTGCTGAGCTACCCAATTACAATAGAGATCAAACCGACTATTATTCATATCAGAACTTGATTGCTGCCGTTACGGATGTCGCTAATATTAAATATAAGCTGGAATATAGACAGGACGATACTCAGAACAGTCGTGTATTTCGATTCGATAAAAAAACAAAGACAGAAACGCTCATCTACCAAAATGACAACTTTAGCACTCCCTCGAATAGGGCGGTTCCGATTAGATCGAAAACGGTTGATTTTGGTTCCTTTATAAAAGAAGGGTCTGAATTGAAGCGAAAGTGCGAGCTGGCAGCCTTTCTCGCCAATATTTCGCACGAAACGGGTATAGATATGTCAAGATTCGCAGGAGGTTCACAGGTCTGGGGTTTGTACTGGAATGAGGAAATACCCTATATTAATACCACCACTGTCAATTATGCTGAAGCACATGACAACTATCCGCCAGTTGCGGGTAAATCCTATCATGGACGTGGCCCGATACAGTTGAGCTGGAACTACAATTACGGATTGATTAGTGCAATTATTTACGGCTCCAAAGATAAGCTGCTTCAACAGCCTGAGCTTATTGTGAACGACGGCAAGTTAGGCTTTATGACGGCGATCCTGTTCTGGATGACACCTCAGCCTCCCAAGCCCTCCGCTCATGATGTGTTGGTTGGCAACTGGGAGCCCTCTGAATCGGAGATTTCTAAAGGATTAACACAGGCAGGCTTTGGTATTACCATTATGATCATTAATGGTAGCCTTGAAGGCAACTTAGACGAAAGTGATCGTCGTATCAATAGCCGCATTGGATATTATCGTAAAATTACGACACAAATGGGGATTTCCATTGCAGGAGAGAAATTAAATACGGTAGGCCTGAGTCCATTTTAAAACCTATGGATGAATTTAAAATGAAATGAAAAAAAGGCACCTCTTATTAAGGTGCCTTTTTTCGCCTTTAGAGTGATACGGTAAATCGTACCCGCAAACAACGGACAGTTTGCTGTTACACGGCAACAATCACAATACATAAGCAGGCCCCTTACATTGCATGGATCGCAATGTAAGGGGCCTGCTTTGCTCTGAAGAGATGTGCGTGAATGGAGGCCAATATTCATGCACCGATAGTCCTCTTCTGATGTGTTTGTGACAAGATTCCCAAATTGTGATTCAAATCCTGATTGGATTTTTAAAAGTGGGATAGGATGGGTTCAGTTAGTTAAACACAACGAGCCAATAGGAGGGCGAACGATAGAGATGGATAAAATCGAATTAGCCAAGGACATATACTGGGTAGGAAAAATTGACGATCGTGAGGTGCCGTTTCATCGTTTGATTCTCGCTAAAGGGACAACGTACAATGCTTATTTGCTCAAAACAGCCAAACCAACCGTGATCGATACAGTAGATATGGAATTTGGCCGCGAGTTTGTTGAATATTTGAGTGAATTTATTGATCCTAATGACATCCAATACATCGTTATTAACCATACAGAGCCTGACCATTCCGGCGGTTTAGCAGCGCTTGCAGGCAGAGCGCCTCATGCAACGATCGTGTGCACGGAATTAGCCGTTAACGAGTTAAAAGAAATGTATAAGCTTCATTCAAGAAACTTTCTCGTTGTGAAGGATGGCGATACGCTGGATATCGGCGGCAAAACTTTGAAATTTAAAGAAACGCCGTATCTGCATACCGAAGAAACAATGATCACGTATTGTGTCGAGGATAAAATTTTGTTCCCCTGCGATATTTTCAGTACACATGTTGCCGCAACAGGAACCCTGTACGCAGATGAAGCAGGATATGATATTACCGAGGATTTTATCGGCTACTATAATGCGATCATTCATCCGCATCGCAGATACGTACGTACATTGATTCAAGCCCTGCAGGATCTGGATGTGCAGATGATTGCCCCTTCGCATGGCTATATACTGCGGACGGATATTCAGAAATATATCGACCTTTATGCCACTTTAAGTGCAAATACCGTAGATAACAAACGGGTAACAATCGTGTATACAACCATTAAAAACAATACGAAAAAAGTAGCGGAGCAGCTGAAGCAATTTTTTGAAGAAAATCAAATTCAGACGAGTGTATTCAATGCGGATAAAGCAGACAAAGCGGATATTATCGCAAGCATTCAAGCCGCAGATGCCGTATGGATTGGAAGCTCAACCAAATATGCGGATATGATCGGAAATTTGGAAGATTTGCTGATTGATTTGAAAGAACTGAATCTGGAAGGGAAAATTGCGGCAGCCTTTGGTTCTTATGGATGGAGTGGGGAAGCGATTGAAGTCATTCAAGACTATCTACTGCAGACGAATATGAATGTACAGAGTACTTCCCAAGTCATCAAATCAACGGGGATGACACATGTCGAGTTCCCGGTGCGCGTAAGATTTGCTCCTAAAAATGAGCAGTCGAAAAAAATTGAGCATGCCGCAGCCTTTGTCACAGATTTGCTGCAAAGCGCGATCTAAGTTGCTGAGGAGAAGGTGAAATCATGACGAAGCATTATTGCATCATTGGAACGGGTGTCGCGGCAGTTAACGCTGCAAAAGCTATTCGGGACCAAGACCTTGAGGGGAATATCCTCCTATTTGGGTCTGAGGATTCGCTGCCCTATAACCGCATAAAGTTGTCCAAGGATTTATTTGCCGATTTGCGCAGCGAAAAGGTGCTGATCAAGAAAGAGCAGTGGTATCAAAAACAACAAATTCAGGCGTTTCCGAACACAGCTATCACGCAAATCGATGTCGAGCAGCATGTATTAGTCACTTCAACAGGCGAACGCATTTCCTACGATAAATTGCTTATTTGCACAGGCTCAAAAAACCGGAAGCTGTCGCTTCCCGGCTTTGATAAGCAAGGGGTATTTACGATCCGTGAAATGCATGAGGCGGAGGCGTTTAAGACCTATATTGAAGACAAATCAAGCATTGTGAATATTGGCGGAGGCATTCAGGGGTTGGAGACCGCATGGTCGCTCGTGAAAGCCGGCAAAAAAGTAACCGTTCTGGAAGCTGCACCCCGGCTGATGGCCAGACAATTAGATGAAAAAGCTAGCTCCATGCTAAAACAAAAGATGGAGGCAATAGGCATAGATGTCCGGTTGCAGGCGACAGTTCAACAGGTTATAGGGGAAGAAGCCGTGGCAGGTATTCATGTGAATGAATCCACAATACCTTGTGATAGTGTAATCTATTCCATCGGCGTTACGCCGGATTTGGACCTTGTAGCGAGCACGCCTGTGGCCACGCAACGAGGAATTATCGTAAATGACTATATGGAGACGAGTATTGCTGATGTATATGCAGCAGGGGATGTTGCCGAGTGGAATGGCGGAGTTGAAGGTTTATGGGACCGCGCGATGGATCAGGGAAAGGTAGCGGGCAAGAACATGGCCTCCCCAGGGACGGAAGTTTACCGCAAGACGATCCCGTTGACGGTGTTTAACGCATTTGACCTTGCTTTATTCTCCATGGGGCTTGTTGATGAGATGGTGTGTGATGCCACATTGATCGAAGAAGATGCTTCCGGAACATATACGAGATTATTTATTAAGGATCAGACCATCGTTGGCGTTGTTTCATTTGAAAGTGTTATCGCGGCCGCACCGTATAAAGCTGCGATTAAGAGTCAGGTATCTGTGGCTGGGCTGGACTTGAAGGCTTTGTCGATCCGAGAGGTTATGGCCGCAGTCAAAGATCGGCTTGAAGCGTCAGCTGCTGTGTAACAAACATGAAGGAGGATGATCACAATGAAACCGATGAAAAAATATATCTGTATTCCTTGCGGATACATCTATAATCCTGCTGTTGGAGACCCTGATGAGGATATCGAGCCAGGTACTGCGTTTGAGGATTTGCCTGAAGATTGGATCTGCCCTGTATGTGGAGAAGGCAAGGATAAATTCGCAGAGGTTCCAGAACAATAGAAACAACTATACGAATCGAAATTTGAGAATTTCAATGCTGTGATTTGATTCGTTACCCTCACATAAACGTCTCCCATGAATTTGTTTACAACAAATCTCAGGGGGACGTTGCGTAGTTTGTGCTTTCAAGCACAAAATCTCCTCAATTCCCATGGTACACTACTCTCGATGATACTCATTATCATCGGGTTGACTAGTGGAAGGAAGAATGATGAACCATTTCGAATTAGGGTGATGTGTATGAAAGAACATTCCAGCAATAATAGTCCAAACCAGAAGAAGGCTCCCTGTCCCAAGAAGGTTCCGATCTTTCAATCTTTATCTAATGAGGAGATTATGAAGATTGCTCGAATGACAAGGCATATTCAATATCGTAAAGGGCAGATGCTGTTAAATGAAGGCGAGAAATCGGATAAATTATTTATCGTCAACTACGGGCAAGTAAAGGTGTCTAAATTTACGATGGATGGCAAGGAACAAATTCTATATCTGCTGACTAGCGGGGACTTTTTTGGAGAGCTGCATTTATTTAATCCGAATGAAACTCATAATTTCAGTGTCTATGCACTTGAAGATACCGAAATATGTTTGATAACCAAAGAAGCGATGGATCGGATTATGGAGGATAACTCCGGAATTTCAATTAAGTTATTAACCACAGTGACGCAAAGGCTGGCTCATACCGAGAATTTGGCGCAAAATCTAGCAACGAAAAACCCGGACGTTCGCATAGCATATATGATTTTGGAGTTTTGCCAAAAATTTGGGAAACCAAACAAAGAGGGGGTTCTGATCGAGCTGCCGATTTCACGTGAGGAAGTGGCCAGTTATGTCGGGGTTACCCGCGAAACGATTAGCCGAAAATTCAGCAAATTCGAGAAATTAGGGTTTATTTCATTGTGCGGCAACAAACAACTACTCGTCAAAAATCAGAAGGCCCTACGCAGATATATTCAGTGACATAGCCCGCTGAAAGTAAACAGCGTTATTACATTTAGAATCAATATGACGGAGATAGAACGGCTGCTTCATTGGCCGTTCTTTTTTTATTTTCTAAAATAACGATAGAGGTTGTAGGTGTTACTTCCTTCCTCGTCTTTAGTCTGGAAAAGATCCCGACGTTTGTATGTGTCGCCTAAGCCCTTCCTATATTACGATATTTAAGTAGGTCGTGAACTGAAATGAGTCAGAACGTACATACTCATGCATACAACACTAGGGAGATGAGACTATCAAAAAGGCAAAAAAAGTTCTGCTTTATTTGGGAGCATCTATTATTTTACTGGTTGGGTTAGCGTTGATTTTTCCCACATGGACTCCTAAAATAGACGGCGCAGACAGCATCAGCGTACTCGAGCAAGTCGAAATTAATGGCACCGGTCATGAATTGATGATACGAGGTCAGGATAAGAACAATCCTATCGTCGTTTTTATACATGGGGGGCCAGGTGTTTCGGAAATTCCCTATGTAACCAAGTACCAAGACCTACTGGAGAAGAATTTCACGGTTGTCCGTTACGATCAAAGAGCTAGCGGAAAATCTTATCACTTTGGAGAAGATTATGCCGACCTTTCGACAGATCTGTTAGTGAAAGATGTATTGGCTGTGACAGATTACATAACCACTCGTTTCAACCAACAGAAGGTCATACTTGCCGGCCACTCCTTTGGAACTTATATTGGCATACAAGCGGCAAAACAAGCACCTGAAAAATATGAAGCCTATATCGGCATTGGACAGATGGCTAATATCTTAGAAAACGAATGGGATGGTTTGAATTTCACGATTGATCAAGCAAAAATGAGCGGGAATACAACCGACGTCGAGTATTTGCAAGGGTTAACTGAAAAAGTTCAAAGCGGCGATATGTTGACTCCCCGTAGTTATGTTCTAAAATATGGCGGTGCAGCAAGACTGATCAATAATAATGCGGATATAAATAATGGTTTATGGTTCGGACCGGAGTATAACTTATTGGATCACATCCGTTATATGCGCGGCGTATCTTACGTACAAGAAACTTTAATAGGGCAGGCAATGAAAAAACCTTTGCCTACGATCGTCACAAAGCTAGATTTACCGGTGTATTTTATCATGGGACAATACGATTACATGACTTCCGCGAAAGCAGCCAAAACCTACTTTGATCAGATCAAGGCCAATAAAAAGGAATTTATAACGTATGGCCAGTCCGCTCATTATCCGCAGTTTGAAGAAAAAGAAAAATTCTCAAAATGGATGGTGGATACGTTCGCAAAATGAAAGTATCTGTTGATAAGGACACCTAACGGAAATATCTCTGTTAAGCTGAACCATATCACAAGGCATTAATAATCTAGTTGACTTTGACGTCGTGTCGTACTTTAAGCTGTTCATTGAAAGGAGGAGCTATGGAGCTACTGACAATAAGCGAGGTTACAAAAAGCTATCAGATCTCAACAAGAACACTCAGATATTATGAGCAAATCGGATTGCTGCAGAGTTTGAAGAAGGATGGTTACGCTTATCGCACCTATGATGAATGTTCGTTGAAAAGACTGGAACAAATTTTGATATTACGGAAGCTGAGAATTCCATTAAAAGAAATTCAAAGAGTTCTGGAAAATGAAGAGTCAACAGCAGCACTACACGTGTTTCAAGGAAAAATTCAAGAGCTATCAAATGAAATACTAGCGTTGTCTACAATTAAAACGGTACTAAATCAATTTGTCATTCATTTAAGTGAAAATGAAGAAGTGAAAATCAATTCCAAATATTTGTCAGAAGAATCCGTTCTGCAGATCATTGAAGCTCTACCTGCAGCCAAAAACAATCTTAAGGAGGATGCAGCCATGAATAATTCCAATACAGCCGTCAACTATTTATCCCAACTAAAAGATGTAAGAATTGTATATTTACCTCCCACGTCAGTTGCTTCTATACACGATGTAGGCGGGACACCGGAATATGACACAGGAAATGAACTGCGGAAATTTATGATTCAAACGAATCTAAAAGAAATAAAGCCTGACTTGCGGCACTTTGGCTTTAATCATCCCAATGGAGTTAAACCTGACGGAACGGATCACGGATATGAAAGATGGGTAGCCATTCCCGACAACATGGAAGTCCATGAACCATTTGTGAAAAAGAACTTTCCTGGCGGCTTATTTGCCGCCCATATGATACCTATGGGGAACTTCGAGGAATGGGGCTTGCTTGCGGATTGGGTAAAAAACAGCAGTGAGTACGAACCGGACTGGGGCGATCCAGATTGTATGTATGGTTCAATGGAAGAACATTTAAATTACATCAATCAATATCATTTGAGCAATGAAGAAATGGACAAATGCGTGCAGTTGGACCTGCTGCTTCCGATAAAACCAAAGGTAAATGAATAGTCGAAGAATTAGAAGAGATACCCTAGAGGAGGTGTCTCTTCTTTTATTGAAGTTCTGCCACTATAGGCGGCACGGAGAACTTATCATAAGTAAGGATTTACACGCTTTAGAAGGTCTATGATAAACTAATACTGTCGAATTTTTACTTAATTTATGACTTGATGCATTGTTAATCGAACGATTTAATCTTACAAGTAGCCCAGTCGATTGCGAGCAAACAGCAGCTTGTCTGACACCTCAAGGACTAGATCTATTATCAAGTCATTTAGTGATAGTAACCCAGATAGGGAGCAGGTGCGGTAACATGATCGTTTTGGATAAATTAGCTGAAATATTTGCTAGTAGTTCCTGTGATATAGAGGATGCTAACCGTTTAGTTATCCAGCCCAAAAGTGTATTGCGTGAATTTAGGACGGTAAGGCATGGATTTCTTTTTATCATTCGTGGAGAAGCTAGAATGTGTGTAAACGGGACTGCCTACGAATTACTTCCAGGGTCTGTTTTTCACGCGGCTCCAGGCATGCAACTGGACTCCCGAGTTATAGGACAATCAGAGTTTGAATATTACTCCCTTTTTTATCGATTGGACAAGGTAGGTGACCAAAATAGCGGGCATGAATGTGACTCTCATTTTAAGCTGGAGCCAGGGGCAAGTCCGAGAGTGAGAGAATTACTAGCCCTACTTCATCAAAATGCCCATACCCTTGGAGGGATTGGGAAACTTCGCGTCAAGGAATTATTTCTAAGCATTATGCACCAAGTCCTGGTGGGCTGCAAGTATCGGGAGAGCGGTAGTTATGATACAAGTAAAAAGGTGATTGAGGAGGCTGTTGCATACATTAACGGGCATTATATGAATCCGTTGACACTCGACGAGTTGGCAGAGCTGCATGCCATGAGTTCCAAACGCTTCTCATACTTCTTTCATAAGTATACGGGATTCAGACCCATCGACTATGTCATCCATTATCGTATGGAACGAGCAAGTGAATTACTTCAAGCGGGCCATTTTCCTATTCGTGATGTGGCTGTTAGCGTCGGTTATACCAATCCGCTATATTTCAGTAGAGTTTTTAAAAAGAAATTCGGTGTATCTCCGTCCGCATACACTCATAATTAGCTAACTATAATTAATTACACTGCAAGACCTGAATTAGATAATCCTACATATAGCATTTACGATTTGTGTATTTGCATTTATATTCGTCCTTGTTACACTATATATTGATAATGAGAATCATTACTAATTTTCTGAGATCGCATTAGGATTACTGGGCGTTTGATGCCGTGGGTGAGACGTGAGGGTTCTATGACCAGTCGGTCTGGTTCGTCCACTTGAAATGCACGGATCATTGTATATCCTCCTAGGCGTAAAATTATTATTATATATAGAAAGGTTGATAGAATTGACTACAAATAGACAATTATGTATTGGATTATCCTTATCCGCAACTTGGATGAAGGGAGTCGGCTGGCGTCATCCAGATAGCAATGTGGAAAAAATGGATTCGATTGACTACTACATTGATTTGGCCAAAATGGCGGAGAAGGCCAAACTCGATTTCCTTTTCAAGGCGGATTATCTTTATGTGAGCCCGCAGATGCTGGGCGATTCCGCTAATTTTGGCAGCCCAGACCCTACCATGATGTTTGCGGCGATTGCTCGTGAAACCGGGCGGATTGGACTGGTTACAACTGTTTCCACCACATTTAATCCACCGTATGTTGTTGCAAGGCAGCTTCAGTCGCTGCATTGGCTTAGCAACGGACGTGCTGGCTGGAATATCGTAACTTCAATAGAAGGTGCGGAAAATTTCGGTGATTCGCCGATGCCTTCACCGCAAGAAAGATACGCGAAAGCTAAGGAATTCACAGATGTCGTACATAAGCTATGGGATAGCTTTCCGAATGAAGCAATTGTGATTGACCGTGAGTCGGGCGTCTTTTCTGATACGAATAAGGTTTCCACCATTAATCACGCAGGCGAGTTCTTCAGTGTGCGGGGACCGCTTACCTTGCCCGCCCATAAATCGGGTTCCATTCCTATATTTCAAGCAGGCGCTTCAGATATAGGAAGAAATTTCGCTTCCTCAGTAGCGGATGCTATTTTTGCCGCGATGCCTGACCTTGAGTCTGGAGTGGAATTACGAAATGATCTGAGAAGAAGGGCCAAGGAGCATGGGCGCAATCCGGACGCAATCAAGGTTCTGCCTGGATTATATTTTTTCCTCGGTGAAACTCGCGAGGAAGCGCATGAATTACATAAGGCTGCACATGCACATTTGAGTGTGGAGCGCAGACATGCATCGCTCCAATCCGTGCTGGGCCTTGATTTAAGCAGCTTTGCTTTGGATCATCGCGTAACTGCTGATATGCTCCCTGATCCGAATCAGCCAGTCCGCAGCCGGACACACGCTGAGCTGCTGCGCCGATATATTACAAACTATCAACCTACAGTAGAAGAGGTATTAGCAAGGCCAGAGGTCGTCGGATCTGCTCACTGGGTGTCTGTTGGAACGGTTGAGGATGTGTTAAACGATATTATGGAGCGATTTGAGGCTGGAGCGATTGACGGATTTATTGCTCTGCCAGGCGGCTCGGAACAATCGATGGAACTATTTTTTGAAAAGCTGATGCCGCAGCTGGTTGACAGAGGATTGTTCAGAAGTGAATATGCAGGTTCGACTTTGAGTGCGCATTTGGGTATTTAACACCTGATATTTCGTAAGAGCATAGGACAGCCCTTCCAAGCAGAAAGCATGGAAGGGCTGTTTAGTATGTATATATAGGAAGCTGATGTTACCATCTGATTGTTGTTGTTGTATCACTTGGGCATTGTACTACAAGTAATACGGAAAATTTTGTTATGATGCTCCCTGTTTACTGAATAGTGTCTTTGAAACAAGTATAATTTAAATGAAGAAATGTATAATGGGACAGTTAAAAATGAATAGGTATCATTTTTTCAACGGTATTCATTTATTTGCTTACATTACTTGTACATATTTTGCGTCTAACGTTCAAAACACTAGTTTTAACATCCTATTTCCACTATATTTTGGGCTGTGTTTACATTTTTATGTTCGTATTTTGGATATCAAGTTCTTATTTAATCATGGGAGTGAGAGCGATGGGGACGGTCATATACGAGGATAGGCTTCCAGATGTGGAGCAGGTATGGTCGTGGCAGCAGGAGCTTGACGGCTTCGGGCCGCGCTTGACAGGCAACGATGCGCATAAGCGGCTGACTGATTATTTTGAAGCGGAATTACGGCAAATGGGACTGAATACACACAGAGACAGCCACGTCTTCACCAAATGGGAGGCGAAACATTGGCAGTTGTCCATTTATTCGGATGGTGATCACGAGGAGGAGCTGACAGCTGCGTTCTATTACCCGTACTCAGGAAGCACGCCTGAGGAGGGGGTTGTGGGTGAACTGATTTATTGCGGGAAGGGTCCAGGCCGTTTTCGTGATGCTGCTGGTAAAATTGCGATCGTTGATGTGAGCAGTCCCAAACTGCCTTCATCGTTATTATTCAAACGTAGATCTTCTTATCCGGAGAACGAGACCCTGCCGTTCCTCATAAGCAATCCGGTTCTCAGCTCTGTGTTGAGAGGGCCTAACCTTGAAAAAGCAGCACAAGCGGGTGTGTTGGGTGTTATCTGTGTATGGCGCGATATGTCAGAGGCGAATGCACGAGCACAATATTTGCCTTTTACAACGGGGCCGCAGCAGTGTCCCACGCTGTGGGTAGGCAAGGAGACGGGCAGCAGGCTGAAGCAGTTGGCGAAGCAAAGAACAAAGGTGCGGCTTGTACTAAAGGCGGAACTGGATGAGCGCGCTTCTAGCGATACACTGTATGCCGTTCTGCCTGGTTCAAACCAAAGCGAGACGGTGATCGTGAACACGCATACAGATGGACCGAACGCCTGCGAGGAAAATGGGGGAGTCGGCTTGCTGGCCATGGCCCGTTATTTTTCATCTCTCCCGATGGAACAGCGTCAAAGAAGCCTAGTGTTTGTGTTTGTAACGGGACATTTTCAAATTCCTCAATTCGGCATCCATGGACAGGCGACCACGCGGTGGCTGCATGACCATCCTGAGCTGTGGAGCGGAGAAGGTGGGCATCCGAAGGCAGTCGCAGGGCTTACGCTGGAACATCTCGGCTGTAAAGAATGGAAAGATTCCAGGGATGCCTCTGCATACCGTCATACCGACAGGCTTGAGGTTGAACTTGTCTATACGGGAAATCAAGCGATGGACGACTTGTATATGGCCTCGCTTTCGGACCGAACTAAGGTGAGAAGCATTACGCTGCGACCCAAGAGCACCATCTATTTTGGAGAAGGGCAGCCCTTATATATGGCAGGTATACCGACTGTGTCTCTGATTCCTACTCCGGATTATTTATGCGCTACGGGAGAAGACGGAGGGCTGGATAAGCTGGATGTCCATTTTATGCATGAGCAGATCGTTACGTTTATTAAGCTTGCGGCAGCTATTGATTGTACCTCGACAGAAAACTTAGGCAAGCCTCAGCCTCATGCAAAAGGGATAATCGGGTTGTTCATAAAGGAGTGACCTGCTTGCTTTGTACCGAAAATAAGAGGGCATCCGAAGAGGTGCCTTCTTATTGGATTTTCAACACAAAACGGGATAACAATTATGAGGGCATTTTTGGCTTACGATCAATGATTGTTTTGATTTTTGAGCTTTACGGCAAATTTCTCTCTTCTTAACTGCAACATTATGTCATCATTGAAATTTATCGTCTTTTAAAACGTATATAGCTGTAATATAATAGTAAATAACTATATTTAAATTTATAAATAATAGTGAGAGCCTACGCTTACTGGAACGCCTACATCATTTCTTCAAATATTAGCGCATAAGGACGGTAAACATGAGCAATAAACAAACCAAAACAGACGTTATCTTAATTGGTGCCGGAATCATGAGTGCGACTTTAGGGTCTTTGCTGAAGGAATTAGTACCTGACTGGCAAATTACAGTGTTTGAGAAGCTCGCCAAGGCAGGAGAGGAAAGCTCTAACGAATGGAACAATGCGGGAACGGGGCATGCTGCACTATGTGAGCTTAATTACACCGTTGAAAAGCCGGACGGATCGATAGATATTAGCAAAGCTATAAAGATTAATGAACAGTTTCAGGTTTCAAGGCAGTTTTGGTCTTATCTTGTAAGCAGCAATTTAATCCGTAACCCACAGGACTTTATTGTACCATTGCCTCATATGAGTCTAGTGCAAGGGGAGAGGAATGTAACGTTTTTACGAAAACGTTTTGAAGCGCTGTCAAACAATCCTCTGTTTCAAGGAATGGAGTATTGTGACGACCCGGCTAAACTGATTGATTGGATTCCGCTTATTATGAAAGGTCGGACATCGAATGAGCCGATAGCGGCAACAAAAATTGAGTCTGGTACGGATGTCAACTTTGGCGCTTTAACGCGCTTACTGCTTGATCATTTAAAGAGTAAAGACGTCGATATTCGATACCAGCATAGTGTTGACGATATAAAACGTACTAGCGACGGCGCGTGGGAATTAAAAGTGCGAAATGCCAAAAATGGTACTGTCGAACGCCACACTGCCAAGTTTGTCTTTATTGGCGGTGGGGGAGGAAGCCTACATTTACTACAAAAATCCGGTATTCCTGAAGGAAAAGGTATCGGCGGCTTCCCGGTAAGCGGACTATTTATGGTGTGTAACAATCCGGATATTGTGGCGCAGCATCATGCAAAAGTATATGGCAAAGCGCCGGTTGGTGCTCCGCCGATGTCTGTTCCGCATCTTGACACCCGATATATCGACAACAAAAAATCGTTGCTTTTTGGACCATTTGCTGGCTTCTCGCCAAGGTTTCTAAAAACAGGGTCCATGTTTGATTTGCTAACGACCGTAAAAACGCATAATCTCGTCACGATGTTGGCAGCAGGCGCAAAAAATGTGTCATTAACAAGATATCTGATCCAGCAAGTCATGTTGTCAAAAGAGAAGCGCATGGGCGATTTACGGGAGTTTGTCCCAGACGCCAAGAGCGAGGATTGGGACTTAGTGGTAGCGGGCCAGCGTGTCCAAGTCATCAAAGATACGGCTGACGGAGGCAAAGGAACGCTTCAATTTGGTACAGAAGTGATCAGTGCCGCTGATGGATCGATAGCTGCATTGCTCGGCGCTTCCCCGGGTGCTTCTACAGCTGTTAATGTCATGCTTGAGTTAATAACCCAGTGCTTCCCGCAGCATATCAAAGAGTGGGAGCCCAAGATAAAAGAAATGATTCCTTCTTATGGCGTGTCGCTCGTGGAACAGCCCGAGCTTTTCCACGAAATTCATACTTTAACAACGCGGACGCTTCGTCTAAGTAGTGTACTGCAACCTGTCACTTCGACAGCACAAAAGTTAAAATAAGCGAGGCGGCCTTTGTCCTGAATTCCATAGGACTGAGGCCGTTTAGCTTTTCCTGTAATTAGCTGTGATCCATAAGAAATCCCGGATATAAACGAGCTAGAGTCTACGTTGATTTGGGGTCTTATATCAAGGAGAACACAGGGATTACACAACAATTAAAGGATATAAGGTATTTTTCAGTCCCGTTCTGGCAGAATGAAATTAGGGATTAAACGTAAAATAGGTTATGATTGCAGGTATGAAAATGATTGTGATGGACAGATAATAAAAAACTAGCAGAAGTAGGATAAGAGTAAATGACAGATAATAAAGAACAACGTTACCGCTTTAGCGAAGCCCCAATCTGGGATCTGCAGCGGACTTATTATGAAGAAAAAGGAATGAAGGCTTGGAATAATGACCAAGTGCCGCAGTACATAACGAGTAATCCAATGATCGCTACGTCATATGCAGAAATGATCTTTGGGTTTCTTCAAGATCGGGCTGGTCAGGAACATCGATCAACTCCTGTTTGGATTGTGGAGCTTGGGGCAGGAGCTGGACGCCTGGCTTACCACGTGTTGCTGGAGTTGTGTCGATTAAGAGATTATGCGGAAATGGAACTACCTCCGTTTCGTTACATTATGACTGATTTGGCAATGAGTAATGTGTTAGCTTGGAAGGAGCATCCTGCTCTACAATCCTTTATTGCCGAAGGATTACTCGATTTTGCACGATTTGATGCTCTTCAGGATACGGATCTGAATCTGGTCGTTGCCGGCACGACTATTAGTGAGGGTGATTTAGAGCAGCCTTTAATCGTTGTTGCGAATTACTTTTTTTGTGGTATTCCACAAGAGTTAATTTATGTTGGTGATGGTCAAATTTACGAAGCCGATGTTATCGTCGACTGTCCTGAGAATATGGATTCGCTTCAACCGTCGGAAGCATTACATCAAATATCTTTACGTTATGAGTATCGACGGGCTCCTGAGTATGAACAAGAAGCGTACCGATATCGTAATGTTATTGCTATGTATCAGGAACAGTTAGAGGATTCTCACATCTTATTTCCTGTCGCGGGATTGACTTGCTTGGAACGTTTGAATCGGTTGTCTCAAGCGGGATCTCTATTAATAACAGCAGATAAAGGCGATCATTTGCTTGATAATTGGGAGTTCTCAGAGCCGCCAGAGTTGATTCTTCATGGAAGTTTTTCTTTAACAGCAAACTACCATGCCATTCAACATTATTTTGAGCAAAGAGGAGCAACGGCTTTATTTCCACCGCATCACTATAAGAACTTAAATGTGGGTTGTATTCTCAATCTGGATAAGCCGAAGGCGTATAATCATACAAGATTAGCTTATCGCCGCTTTATTGAACGCTTTGGTCCGGACGATTTCTTTAGTATGAAGGAATGGGTAGATCGTAATCTTGATAGCATGCAGCTGCAGCAAATATTAAGCTTTTGGCGTTTAGGCGGATACGATGCTGAATTTTTCATTCAGAGCGCGAGTCGGATCTCTCGTTTGCTGCCAGATGCAAATGATGAAGAAATACAGGACATCTGGAGAGGCATTCAGCTAATGTGGTCCTCGTACTATGTCATGGAACAGCGTTATGACTTAGCACTTGATGCGGGATTGATCCTGTTTGAGATGGACATGTACGAAGAGTCAAAACGTTTTTTAGAAATGTCGATACATACAGACCAAGAGCAGATCGTATCCACTGTATTTTATTGTCTGGCCATTTGTTGTTTCGAGTTAGAATTGGAAGATGACGCATTACAGTACACACGAAAGCTAGTAGAACTTGAGCCTGATCATGAAGAGGCGCTGGAATTGTTAAGCAGATTTGAGTGATTCCACTCGATTAACGTTTTAATTGATGGATAAAGCAGCGTTAGGCATGGAAGACCTTGTAGGTTCGCTCTACAGAGGCAAACGTGTGATTGCCGCTATTTAGCCAATAGTATTCTTTTGAGGTTTTATGATAGGATAAAGACTTATAACAGAGAGGAAGTGCATGAAAATGATTAACATAACCATCCCCAAGCCGGATGTAACGATTTACAAGCAAAAAAGCCCCCAGATGAGCAACATTTATGGCTTTACTGATTTTCATCTGATCACTAGAGAAACGGGTGGCTTCTTTACGTTCTATAACGATAAGGATGAGCTGCTTTTTGTAGGTAAGGCACGAAAGCTGAGACCTAGAATTAAAAAGCATTTTGAAGATACCGTATCTGTCGTGAAAAACCATCGTAATGAGATTGCAAAAATCGAGGTTTATGTTAATGAAGATGCTGTAGAGCGGGAGATTTACGAAACCTACCTTATAAACACTTATAAAGCCAAATACAATGTAGAAAAAGTGTTCTTCAAATAAATAAAGTACACACCTAAAAACGATAAGCGCAGTCATGAGAACTGAACTTGTTGTTTTTTTGTATTCTGGGCAGCATCAGGTTCGTGAGGCTGCACACCCAAAGGCAACCGAATAAGCCGTATGGTTATATCCGGTTGCTTTGGGCTGGCTTGCGAAAATACAAGGAGCCCTATATATCACACAAACTGTCCTATATTACAAAGAAGTACTATCGTTTTCCTCACATTCACATTACACATCTGCAGCGCTATCAGATATCAAGTGAGCATTTTCCCTTCCAGTCAGTGTCGATTCCAGCCAAGGTCGAAGGATGGGCAGGACATGGACAGCTTGCATAGCTTGTGTGTGATTGAGCCCCTCTAGAACCTCGACATCCCATCCCAAAGCTTCAATTTCGCTGCGACTGCGCATAAGCGGGCCCGCAATATCGACCTGCACATCCCCCCAACGCTTGCTGTAATCAATCTTGTCAGCTGTGCCTGCAAAACAAAGGCGAGGACATGTGATCTCAGATTGGGCTGAACGATCATTAAAGCCTTGTAGATGCTGATACAGGGTTACAAATTGCTTGGTCTGGGCCTCGCTCATCGAGACCTCTACAGTGGACCAATCAAATTCTTCCGCAGCACTACGGGAGCTATTTGGAGAGTTAGAAGCTGAACAGGACATCTCGTGAGTTGCCCTTGTTACGCTTAACATTTCCTGATAAGGGCCGTCAATAGGCGGAAAACCGCCCATAACAAGTGCCGAGAGGCGTTGCGAGCGAATCGCTAGCTGCATGCCGCTAAGTGCAAGCCAAGAGTAGCCGTAATAGGCGAATTGCGGGGCTGATGCCGCATCAGCTATAGACAACAGGTCACTGGAGATGTTGGCAGGTGTTAAGGTGTCGGGTTTCGCTGCACGTAGAACATGACCTTCATAATCGAAGGCGATCACACGAAATTTATCACGAAGGCCATCTATTAGCGAACGTCCAAGGGTTGGATCAACGCCCCACTGTACCATTTCATCAGCCTGAGGCCCTTCTATAGGATGCGGATTTACGGGAAGCAACAGGTTCGGCCCCTCTCCTTGAATCTCTACATCAATCATTTGTCCATCATGCAATTTGGCTTGGATCATATGCAGCCCTCCCACTTCAAATATGTTTGTATAAGCACTTTCACAAGCTAATATACAACATTGATGCAAGTGAGAAGGTGGAGATAAAACAATCTTTAAAAATAAGAAGTGATCATTTGAAAGCTTGGTATAGCACTTTAATGTTTTGATTTAAGGTTCACAGACAGCGACAACCGAGCGTTCAACAAATAATTTTAAAAGTAAGGCTTGAATATCCATCTACAGGAGATTGTATCGTGAGATTTAGAAAGCAGATAGCTGCTAACTGTAAATGAGGAGGTTCATGCTTATGAGATCTTTTGAGGTGTTGGTCGTAGTCGTCAATATTTTGCTGATGGGTTGGATCCTATTTGCCAAGAACAAATCGCAGCGAGGACTGTTGATTGGTTTCGGTCTATCAGCCATCGTGCTGCTGATGCACGGGGGTGTCGAAGGCATGCGCTGGCAGATGATGCCGGCTTATGCGATGACAGGCGTTCCGTTAGCTATAGTTATAGTATCCAGCAGAATGATGTCTCGATCCGAGGGGCAGAGTGTCAAAAAGGCATCCAATGCAAAGCATATTGCGTTGACCATGCTGGCGGTCATTTATTCATCAGTCGCCGTAACTCTGCCGCTCATCCTTCCGGTATTCACCTTCGATAAGCCGACGGGTCCCTATAAAATCGGCACCGTCACTTATGATTGGAAGGATGATCAGCGGGAAGAAACGCTCACACCAGAACCTGGGGATAAACGCGAGTTAATGGTGCAGATCTGGTATCCTGCTGATTCAACAGCCAAAGGTAGTTTAGCGCCGTATATTTCCGATTCGGATGTCTTTGCAGAGGGCTACAGTAAGATTTTGAATTTACCAAAGCTATTATTTACAACTTTTGGTTTTGTCAAAACGCATTCTATTGAACACGCGGAGATTTCCAATCAGGAAGCCTCATATCCCGTGCTCCTTTTCTCACATGGATTTAGTGGTCACAAAAATCAGAATACCTTTCAGATCGAACAATTAGTCAGCCATGGCTATATTGTGGTAGGCATAGATCACACTTATAGCAGTACGGCTTCTGTTTTTTCTGATGGTCGTGTGGCAAACTATATGCCGCAAGACACGAACTCTATTGCATATTTAGATAAAGCAAACGAGGGATGGGTGGAAGATGCTGCGTTTGTGCTGGATCAAGTGGAGAAGCTGACCAAGGATGATCCTGACCACCGTTTTACAGGTCGATTGGATATGAAAAATGTGGCCATGTTTGGTCATTCTTTTGGTGGAGCAACAAGCACTCAGATGCTGATGACGGATTCCAGAATCAAAGCAGCTCTTAATATGGACGGTATTTTGTACGGCAAACTACGAGTTCCGGCAGATGGGCTGAAGAAGCCATTTCTGATGATGAATGCCGATGACACGCTAGCGGGTACAGCGAATATGAGTGGGGAGGATGATGCTGCCCAGCGCGAGGCAAGAGAGGAACTAGCCAAGTTCTATAGTGAAACGCTGCCGCGGTACGAGCATGTAGCAGATGGAGGGAACTATTGGATGAAAATTAAAAATATGAGGCATATGGGCTTCTCCGATTTATATCTGTTTTCACCGCTGTATGAAAAAATGGAAGGGGTCGATATTCGAAAGGCTTACCGCCTCATTAATGATTACTCGCTCGATTTCTTCGATCATTATTTAAAGCAGCAGCCCTTTAAGCTTTTAGAACAAAATATTGGCGACTACCCCGCATTTACGTTGCAAAAAGGGTGATTGCAAAATCGAACAGTAGAGGGTATTTGGCCCTCTACTGTTCCCAATATTGGTCTTTTCTCATATATGTTGAAACTTCCATTCTATGCCTTGAAATAGCAGGAGGTTTGCCTTTGAAAGCAGGTGGTATTGAGGGCTTAGAATGGAACATAACGTATTGCATCGTTCCAGATGCTTGGATTTGGTCTTCTGAACATATTCAGCCAAGCAGAGAAAGTCCTCTTCCTTGTTGCTTGGTTGCTCTGAATTGGCATATACCATGGTCGCTTCCTCCACTAGTGCTTGTACAAATCGACTGTGGGCAGGATATTTGTTCTTTAATGCTTGTTTTAAACGGCTTTGCATATCCTCTAGCTTCCTGATCCATGTGGCTGCATTAAAATGAGGTCGATGAGCCGCATGAAAGCACATAAACTCGATGCTTCTCAGATCCTCTATAAACTGGGGATCATTGATGAGTCGCTGCAGTTCTTCCCAAGCAACTGTTTGTTTAGCAGATAATTTTACTTGATTGATAATGTATTTATTAAAAAAATAAAACAGAGAGTCACTCCACTCTTCAGGAATCCCGTCTAAAAATTTGGAAGCTTTCACTCTCTCCGAGATGAACTGTTTGCGCTCCTCGATGTGTATTGCATTCATATGGACCAGATCATAGATACAACGTAATGGATCTCCTTGCTGTGTTCTCCCTTGACGCAAAATGGATATGATATTCGCTAGCGTGCGAACCTGCGTCTCCAAGGACTCGAGCTGCCAGTCGATAACTTTATCAACGGGTCTATCCCCAGAGATGATCTGGCTAATAGCATCAATTTCGAAATCTAAACAGCGGAAAGTTGTCGTCAGCTCTAAACGTTTAATATCTTCCGTAGTATATAATCGATGCCCGCCCTCAGTATAACTAGTGGGTTTTACTAGCCCAATTTCATCATAGAAACGTACCGTTTTGATGGGGGCACCAATCTTTTTGGCCACTTCCCCAATGGAATAGGTGCTTGCCTGAGCTATACAATCCGAAATATCTTGAGACTGCGTATTGGTATTGTGCATGAAATACAAGTCGATCCCCCCTTTTAAGGTGTATTTTACTATCTCCTGTAACCGGAGATTCAAGGGGACTGCACATCCTCAGTAACGCAAACACCTTCTCTGAAGATCTTTTTGATTTTGGCAATAGCAAAGTAAATAAAAATAGGTGTTGATTGTCCTGTAACAGGAGGATATATACTCTGGGCTAGTGAGCAGCATGAACAGTAGACGAGGAGGTATATAAACATATGAGATCATTTGAAATGTTAACTGCTATTTTTAATGTTCTAATGCTTGGTTGGGTAATTTTTGCCCCAAACAAATCGCAGCGCGGGCTGCTGGTTGGATTCGGAGCTTCGGCCGTACTCGTGCTGATACATGGGTTCAGCGAAGGCATGCGATGGCACATGATTCCGATCTATGTGATGACGATCGTACCCATTGTTATCGCTGCTTTGCGGTATAAGTTCAAACCGAAGGAAGTGAGACAGGGGACATCCCGAATACGGACCATAATGATAACGGTGCTGGCCTTTATATATTGTTCCATAGCCGTGGCCCTACCGCTCCTGCTTCCGGTATTTACGTTTGAGAAGCCAAAAGGACCATACTCGATTGGGACAGTGTCCTATGATTGGAAAGATAATCGACGAGAGGAGATCTATACTTCCGCACCCAACGATAAGCGTGAATTGATGGTGCAGATTTGGTACCCAGCCAGTTCAGCATCCAAAGGCGAGCGTACACCCTATGTTGCTTATCCTGATCTTTTTGCCAATGGATACAGCAAAGCGTTGAATATGCCAAAACCGTTATTTACAAGCATTGGCCTAGTCAAAACGCATGCGGTTGAAGGAGCAGCGCTATCCGATAAAGAACCCGAATATCCAGTACTCTTATTCTCCCATTCCTTAAACGGGGCTAAAAACCAAAACACATTTGAGATCGAACAATTAGTAAGCCATGGTTATATCGTGGTAGGCATTGATCATACTTACCACAGCACAACAACGGTTTTCCCTGATGGCCGTGTGGTACATTTTGTTCCTCAAGAAAGTAATACAATTGATTATTTAGATAAATTAAATGACAAATGGGTGGAGGACGCTACGTTTGTACTCAATCAAATCGAAGAGCTTACCCAACATGATCCAGACAATCGCTTTACAGGACGGATGGATTTGGAGCGCATTGGGATGTTCGGTCATTCCTTCGGAGGCGCAACGACTGTCCAAATGCTGATGAAGGATTCCAGAATTAAAGCAGCAATCAATATGGACGGCGGATTATATGGCAAGCTACGGGTTCCGGCAGATGGGCTGAAGAAGCCATTTCTAATGATGAGTGCAGATGACACGCTCACGGGGACAGAGAAGATGAGCGATGAATATATCGCCTCTCAGGGAACGACAAGAGCGGATTTAACCAAGTTTTTTAGGGATACATTTGCCCGGCAAGAGTCTGTAACAGCAGGCGGCAACTACTTGATGACAATTAAAAATATGAAGCATATGGGCTTTTCCGACACCTATCTGATGTCGCCTCTGTACGAGAGGATGGAAGGGGTGGATATACGAAGTGCACACCGCCTTATTAACGATTATTCGCTTGATTTCTTTAACCACTATCTAAAACAGCAGCCATTTAAAAAGTTGGAACAGAGTATTGGTGATCATCCCGAGTTTACCCTACAGAAGGGTTGATTCCCGCAATCAATAACATGATTAATAGCCAAGGGCATCAGACCTTGGCTATTTGGTCATGCTGCTTCCATTAAAGAAACATTGCTATTCTTAATGGTTAGGTGAATAAGAACAAAGCGGCAGCCCATAGAACAGGTTGATCATGTTCCGAACTGCCACCTGTTATTGAACGATCGTTATCGTACGTTTAACGAGCGGTCGCTTCCCTTGCACTTGATTGGGAGATTTTTATTTTAAGCACAATGGATAGGAACGCAAGCAATGCAAACATCATACCGCTCCAGATGAGCTGATGTATGCCTAGGTGGGAAATAAACCAACCACCGATTGAAGTCCCTATAGTAATCCCGAGGTTGGAAAAAGAGACAAACAAACTGTTGCCGAATTCGGGCGCTTCCTTGGTCTCCGTCGTTAACCATGCTTGGCTTACAATCAGCCCGCCAGAATGCACGGCTCCCCACACGAACACAATCATAACCATCGGAGTAAAATAAGTGCCCCCATAATAAGCCAATAAATATACTGCTGTATAGAGCAAAGGGAACAGGATAACGGTCTTTGTCATGCTTTTATGCAATAACTCCCCGAATATAAAATTTCCTACTATCATGATTACACCAAAAGCCATCAACATCATACTAATCCATGATCCGTTCATCTGTGTCACTTGTCCAAGATATTCAGCAAAGTAGCTGTACACCGAAAACATAGCTGCAAAAATAAAAATAACGGTCACGATGTTTAACCACAATAGAGGTTTGCGTAATATGCCAAGCTGCTTGCCATAAGACATTTTTTCCTTAACAGGCATGGAGGGTAACCACACGAGTATGCCTACAAAGGCAATTATACTTACTAGCGCTCCGAACAAGAATGCGGCTTCTAATGATAACTTTTCGGCGAGGTAAGAGGTCAACGGCACACCAAATGCAAATCCAACCGTTATGCCGGCGAACACCTTTGTAACTGCCTTGCCGCTTTTTTCTGAGGGCACAAGTTTAGCTGCAGTTACGAGGGCTACTGAGAAAAAGACAGGATGGAAAATGGCAGGGATAATACGGAAGGCGAGCATAACTTCAAATGTTGCAGTATAGGCATACACGATATTGGATATCGCAAAAAGAAGTACAGCCGTCAAAAGAATGACTTTGCGGTTAATACCAGAAGTCAGTAAGGTTAGGAAGGGGCCAGAAATGGCAACGACTAAAGCAAATATACTTACAAGCCATCCTGCTTGTGAAGCGGATATATTAAATTTTTGTGTGACTTGGGGCAGAACCCCTATAATACCCATTTCAGTTGTAATAATACCGAACACGCCTAAAGCCAAAATCAGGATCAGAAGCGAGTTAACCTTTTTCATAGTAGATGTAAGTCTCCATTCGTATTTATATATATAGAAATATAGATGTAAAAGAGTAAAAAAGACTCCTTTCCTTTTATAGTTTTTCCTTAATATACTCGGAAAATTTCTGTATGGTCTGTTCATTGCGACGATAGTACGTCCACTTGCCGATGCGTTCAGATTCCAATAATCCAGCCTTCTGCATGGTAACGAGATAACTCGATATAACAGACTGCGCAAGCCCAGATCTAGCCTGTATATCGCCTACGCACACACCAATCCGGAAGTTGAGGCCCTGGCGTAAATAGGGCTGCTCATCAAAGAATTGTTCGGGGTTCTTCAGCCATAACATAATCTGACTGCGGGTCTCGTTAGACAAGGCTTTATAAATTAGTAAAGGTTCCATAATCATTATTATATCTATTTTTATAGATTTGTAAATGCGAAAGGTGTTATTTGTTTTCCCATACAGGGTCAAGGGAGGGGATACGAAATTAGCAGCAGCTTTATGAAGCTTATTCGTTATTGTTCTTGTTTTGCACGCGGCAGCATTGATCAATCTGCTGCTGCTTGCTGTAAGCTCTCCCTCTACCCAACGTATGTCGTGCTGTAAGGGGGATAACAATCCCCTCTAACCATACTCCTCTGTTAATACCTTGAGACTTACGATTGCTTAATCAATTCCAAAGGCAGAAAGGCGTAGTCTCCATCCTTCAGGATCTCACAGCGGCGAACCGGAATCGCCTGTTTAAAAATAGGCCCATCGATTACGGTAGTATGGAACTCTCCACCCTCACCGCAAGGGTCAATTCCACGAGCTTCAAGCTCCCTTACATATTCAGCGGTTAACGTTCGCCCGAGATCCTCTTCCCGCATACCTAATGATAAATTTACAGTTACAAGAATGGTTACAAACCCCAGGCTAATGAACGTTTCGACGGCTTCCCGATGGTCCATTTCCCATAGAGGCATTCCCAGCTTTAGTCCAGCATTTTTGGTTACTTGGTCGTGCCAGCATCCATGAGCAGGCACATCCAAGTCCCCGGTTACCAGTACCTCTGCTCCTTGCTGCTTAGCATTTACTAGCAGGCGTGTAAACACTTCTTCATAATCGGACCAACTGGCAGCTGCCGTGTATAAAGGCAGACCAATGGCCTCCGCTTGGGCACGTATAAGCTCTGGGGGCATACCGTGTGAACGGGAACGTTTCCCTTCTTCCTCCAACATGACGATCAGACCAATGGCCTCTCCAACTCTCATGGCTTTGTACAAGGCTAGAACGCTATCCTTGCCTCCACTAAAAGAAGCTATAAATTTATGCCCATAGGCGCCATTTCTCCAATCCGTTACTTCCATCATTTCCATCTTCTCCTCTTGTTGACATGATTTTTGGCAGGGAATCTAGTAAATCCGTTACCTATACTATAAATGAGGACTTAGAAATCTGTATATGAGTTCAGTTTACAAGTCACGTAAATCGATGGGGCTATTTAAAGAATTTTGTTCTACAGGATGCAAGTAAACAGTATGAATGGTAATGTAAGTAAATTGATTTTAAGTCTTGGAGGGATCATATGCCACAGGAGTTAGTAACAAGCATTAGATCGGAGAAAGCGCCGTTAAGCGGTCAAAAACATCGTTCGAGCGGAAATTTCAGTACCGAGGTTCTTCCTCCGGGTACAAAAAGATTAAGATGGGAAGTAGAAGGTGGGGGCGTAGATCAATATGACATTACGTTTGATGTAAAAAGGGATGTGTCGGTAGGAACGGACCCTACGGAATTGGATGATGTGATTAGTGGAAATACATCCATAGTCATAACTGCAAGATCACTTTATATTGCTAATCCGAGTGGTGCAGAGTCTTCATTTTTAGTAAAAGTGTACGCAATTTATTAAGGTCGTAAAAATTCAATTTATACGCCTGTAAGTTCATAGTAAAACACCTTCGAATGCTGGTGGGACGTAATCATCCATGCATTTCTCAGGCTACCTAACGTACATGGGTCATACAAACGGAAGCTGATAATACGCGCTGCTTCTGAAGTCTGCCACTTATTTTTAATAGATAATGGTTTTAAATAATTGCTTTTCCTCTGATATTTATTGATAGCAACATGGGGTACTTCAGGAATCTGGATATTTGATGCACTTCTCAACTTGAAATAAACAGGACCAGCCACTTCCATTGCATGGAGCGGCTGGTATTTGTGTTTTTTGATCTTTTTCTGCTCCAAATACAACAGCCTTTATTGGCGTGCCAATCCGCCAACATACCGCCTAACCAACTAGCTGAGATAACAAGTTGATGGCAAAAGATGATAATGGAGAGCTGCTTTTGAAAGCAGGCGTTTATTTTTTTATGTTTGGTATACATAGCCTATAACAAGAAAATCCCGCGAAATGGTTTTCCGCGGGGATAATCTCCGTATTTTGTTGGAGCATGATTAGATTAGGAGGCCTTAGAGCAAAGCCCTAATTCCCATGCTGCTTTACATCCAATATTACAGGCCACCATAACGGGCGGTAGTGCAGCAAATGCGAGACAAGCAACCGGGCATGCTAACGCACCGGATAATGAGCAGCCTAAGCGAACCCAATCAATGTCTAAGGTTGTGAATTCATCTGTCAATCCAATTTTGGCGGCTGCATTTAATTTAAGCAGAGTGAGCTCTTTCAAGGTGATAACGGAGTTCCCATCTTTAGCATCTATGATGTCAAATGCGACGCTTTCCGGATTGTTGCTATCGACATTTTCTTTTAATTTGACGAGTTGTAGGGATTCTAGGATACCTTGTTCATTTGTGTTGCCGCTAAGCGATGCGAAATCTGAAGCAGTTGCTATGGAGAAGGTGTACTTCGTATCTCCATCTTGAACAGTTTGAATAACTTTGATGTCTTTTAAGCTGCTTAATGCTATACTCTGTTGATTTAAAAAGTGTGTAAATAGTACATCTGTCTTTACATGCTGCGAAATAAATTGATCGCCATCCTGTAAACTCAGAATTTGGATGGAATCAAGTCCGGATGCTCTAGTAGCGAGTTCTAATGTTTCGTCGGTTAATGCCGACCCAGGTGTACAACAACCGCAATTATTGGAGGAAGGCAGTGTCTGACTAGTGAGGTCAAGAGCGTAAACTGGAGAGTATGTTCCAAAAACAAAAGCGAAGATCATCATAACGGTGATTATTTTTTTGACCATAGCTAAACCCCCACCTTATATAAAATTGTTGATATCCAACAAAAATACGGCTTAAGGAATAAATAATTTTCGCATAAAGCTTGAATTTCTCCAGTCGAAATAAAAGGCGGATATCGTGGTGAGGAGAATAAGTGAGAACGGTATTATAAGCGCAGTTATAGAAAATTGTTGCAGCAGCATATAACAAAAAATAAGTGAGAGGGGAAGGTAGACAATGAAGTTGGAAAAGACGATTTCTTTAAAAAATGACTGGTCATAACGGTATTTATAGAAGCTGGAGATAGTAGCGACTAAAAGAATAAAGATGACGCTGGCATGGATCCAAAAGGAGGCTTGGAATTGCCATGCGCTGAGTTGATGGTACAAGTCACTATTGAGCGTCCAACTTATAGTTAGGATATATGGCATAAAGCCCATGCCTCGATTAAACTTTCCATTTGTAGGGGTCAAAGAGCCGTCTAACCCATGCATCTCTTTTTTAACAATATCTTTGGGATTTCCGAGATCAACTAATAAGGAGCGCAGCTCAGAGATTGAACTCGTGGAAGTCGATTGATCCTCAATTAATAACCGATACTCTTCAAAAAGTTTACTTTTACGAGCAGGGCTTAAGTCACTAATCCAGATATAATACTTGAGTGACTGTAAATAACCATTAATCAGTTCATGTCTTTCCATCTATCAAACCTCCTGTTGGTTAGTCTTAACTTCTTCAATAAACCTTACATTTACCCTAACGAAGTGAACAAGCTATAGATAACGTTTTATTTGAGGCGCATGCCCCATTTTCTTGAAAAATGAGTATAGAGCTTCTTCCTCGCCCTGTATAGTAATTGAATTAAGGCTTGTTCTGACATTTCTAATTCGTTAGCTATTACTCTACATGTTTTGTTTTCCAGATAATATAAGCGAATTACGTCTTGGTACCTAGTATTTAATTGATCTAGTGATTCATATAACATTTCATAGCAAATTTTTGATTCAATATGGCTGTCAACTAAAACAACATCAGCCTGAGAATGATGTTCTAGATATCTTATGAGGCGAGAGTGCGATAAAAGGTAATACTTTTGGTTTTTTTTCAAATAATCATATGCGGTATTCCGAGCCACTTTTTTGACCCAAGCTTTAAGATTATTCGAATGACGCAATTTGGGTGCTTTCATCATTACTTTTAAGAAGGACTCTTGTACGACATCCTCTGCTAATTCATGATTGTGAAATAAAAGATAGATATCACGATAGATCAGCTTCTTATAAGAGTAATACACTGATTGTTGAGTCGAGCTGTCTAGATGATGAATATTGTCGCGTAGAAATAATAACCAGCGCTCCATATAATCCCTCCAAGCTAGCAAACTGCTCTTTATCATAAATAAATACGTGAAACCATAACTTTTATAGCAATGTTTACTTAATGAGTAAGTGGAGTGGCGGACGGAAATTGGGGGGGCTTGAACGATTTAGAGGCAGAACTAGTAAGTTTGTAAAATATATAATCGTTGATTAATTTGGGAATCAATTTATGATTTGTATTAAATATACCTGATTTATAAAGCATAGGAAAGAAGAGCAGCGTCATTAAACGAGAAGGACTATCCATCAACAGGAATATCGACGTTGCTATAGTTACATCAATAAAGGCCAGTTCTTTCAGCCCCAATAGGGGATCAAGGAGCTGGCCTTCATCATATATGCTGGATGGCCTAACTAGCTGCCAACAAGTTAGCCGTACAGACGCTAGTGCTGCCCGGGAGCGGGATTCAAGCTTTGCGCGAATCCTGTACGCCAGGTTGGATATAATGGAGTCCAACCGTATTCATTACGCGCCCTTGCATTGGACGCGCCGCGCTCACCGCGCTGTCGCCCTGACTGATGCGCAGGTACAGGGGCTTGCAGCGCTGTCGCATATACAGGCAACCATTCGGTTCCTGCGGCAGGCTCATCGTCGACTACATGGACGGGTCCTGGAGGCCAGTCCAATGCCAGCAGAGCAGCATTAGCGGCATCCTCCACATGAAGGAAGGAGGTTATGCCATCGGTTGCTGGCAGCTGTCCCTGAATCACCTTCTCAGCGATGAGGCCTTTATGGTCATACCAGGTGTGAGGTCCGTAAAGAGCACCATATCGTAAAATGACGTGTTCTGGGATCTCCGCAACGATACGCTCCAAGGCCGATATGCCGTCAATCGTTGTTTTTCTTGGAAAAGGCGCATGGATATCGAGCGGAACTTGTTCCCCCGCAGGATGATCTCCGGGCTCATAAGCCCATGATATGCTCTGCGCAATCATTCGTGTTACACCAGCAGCCTGCGCTGCATCGACTAAGTTGCGAGTTCCTTCAATCCGAATCCGAGCATTATCCTCGATACTCCAATTGCTTAAGGAAGTAAGCTGATGAATGATAACGTCTGGACGTACATCACCCACGGCTGCTAATACAGCGTCTCTTTCAAACACATCAACTACAATCGACTTTGCGCCCATTGCTTGGATGTGCGCTTTACGATCCAGTCTATGCGTCATCCCAACCACTTCATGGCCTGCGTGGACCAGTCTATGGATCAGCAATCGGCCAATTACACCTGTAGAGCCTGCGACAAAAATTTTCATAACTATACCTCCATGTGTAGGGAATAAAATAGCTAATTGCTTAATTGGGAACAGAATTTCTTATATGTTGGGATCAGGAAGCGGCTTTCATATGACGTGCAGCCATAGATATCTGCAGCCCCATCAATACTAGTGTAATTAGACTTAGTCCCAGAATTGCGATCTCAAATTGATGAGTCATATCGTTAATCCATCCGATTAGGAGCGGTCCCAGTGCCCCAATCAAGTAACCGATGGATTGTGTCATTGCGGCCCAGGAGGCCGCTTCTTCTGGTGTAGAGGCGGTATCAACAGGCAGCAATGATGCAAGTGAAAACAGCATTCCTGAGCCTAATCCGCATATGGAAACCGCTGCCCAAGCAGGCGTCGAGCATAGGATTAAGGCGAGCCCGAGCAATTGCATGAGGGAAGCACATAACAACCAAGCTTTTCTGGAGGGGACTCTCCTCAGCAGCAGTTGGAGCAAGAAGCCGCTTGGGATTTGGACAACGGCATAGATCGTCAGCAAATAGGTTGCATAATCATGAGAATGGCCCAAACTTTCCATGATAGCTGGCAACCATGCCATTAACGAATAGAACACCATCGCCAGCAGTCCAAAATGCAAAGTAAGCAGCCAGGCTTGCGTTTCTTTCCATGGCATATTGGGACCTTGCAAGGGGACAGATGATAATGTCGGGGCCTCCGCTTGTCGTCGGATGACTATTAACCAGATGGGAAGCGCTGCTGCTGCAAGCAAGGACCATAGGGCGAGGGCTTTTTGCCATGAATCAGCCGTCAGCTGCAACGGCGAGGACAAGCCTGACCCAAGGGCAGCTCCAAGCGATAGTGCCGTAGTGTATACAGCGATCATGGCGGCTATTTGTGTGGGAAAATGCTTCTTAATAAAACCAGACAACAAAGGTCCCATCGTTGCAACACCTAGGCCGATCAGCACCGTGGTGGCCAGCAAGGTGAATACCGAGTCTGTGACAAGTCTTAATAAGGTCCCAGCCGTTATGAGTACCAAAGACCAAGCAATCACTTGTTCTAGACCATACTTTCTGCCAAGGCGAGTAGACAGGGGAGAGAGGCATCCCATACAAAGCACCGGAATTGACGTTAATAAGCTTGCGATCGCAGCATTTAAGCCTAGGTCGGTGCGAATGATCCCAAGTAACGGCGCTACAGCAGTGATGGCAGGCCGCAAGTTAAGTGCGGCTGTAAAGAGAGCCGCTGTGATAAGCCAGCCTACCATGACAGGCTTTTCTTGCTGTCGAGGCGGCTGCACAGCGTCAACTCCTTGTATGGAATGAACCCCTTGCTGCTGATGCATCTGGGGAGGGAAATGAACACGTTGACTCATCCATGGCACCTTCCTTCTGTGCAGTTCTTATAGTAGTAATTTCGATCTTATCATGTTAGATTGGTATGAATAAGTACCACTTTAATGGGTTTTGTAGCATACCAATTATGAAGATAAGGAGTGCATGCTGTATGTGGGATCAGTCTGCCGCCTCTGCCCAAGGTACCAAGACCAAGCAAGTGTACACCTTGCTGCGTGATCGCATATTTGAGGGCTTTTATATGGCGGGGAGAAGACTGCCTTCAACAAGAGATCTTGCACATGAAATAGGTGTGTCACGAGCACTTATCGTAGAGGTTTACGAGCAGTTGATTGCGGAGGGGTACCTGGAAGGGCGCCAGGGATCAGGCACGTACGTGGTGGATATAGGTGGTCGAAATCCGTTTATAACCAACACTCATGAAAAAAGCATCTCTGTCGGAACACGTGAAATCGCAACAAGCTATACCAGCTTTAAGGGCATTGATTTTCGCCCTAGCTTCCCCGCTCTTGATCTCATTCCGCGCCAGAAATGGAAGGAATCATCCCTTGCAGTTCTTAACAGCGCCCCCTTCTACGACTTTGGGTATGCAGATCCAGCGGGCAATGAGGAACTTCGTACCCAAATCTGCCGTTTATTGCTGCACGACAGAGGAATTCAATGCCATACGTCACAAGTTATCGTAACGGCGGGTGCGACTCAAGCGATCACGCTATTATGCAAGCTCCTGCTAAAACCGAATGATGCTCTGGCAACTGAGGACCCCACGGCCAGCTTTATCCGAGATATTTTTGAATCAGCTGGGGCAAATATCATTCCCACTCCAGTAGATGAGTACGGGTTATGTGTCGATCAGCTGCCGACATCTCTTTCTCCCAAGTGTGTATTTGTCACGCCGTCGCATCAATTTCCTTTTGGCAGCATTTTATCGATTGGGCGTCGGATTCAACTTCTGGAATATGCACGAGAGCACAATTGTTACATTATAGAGGATGATTATGACAGTGAATTCCGCTACGCGGGGATGCCGGTACGTGCGCTGCGGGAGCTTGATGCTGAGAGAGTGGTGTATGTAGGGACATTTAGTAAGAATATGTTTCCTGCATTAAGACTTGGATATATGGTCGTACCATATGAGTTAGTCACTCCACTGCTACAGCTAAAACGTCTTATGGATATGCACAGCCCCACCTTATCGCAAGCCACCCTTGCCAAATTTATGGCAGACCGTCACTTGGAACATCATATTGGTCACATGAAGCGTATTTACGGAAGAAGGCGTAATCAGCTGCTTACCGCTTTAGGTGACACATTTGGTACAGGGGTTAACATAACTGGTGATGCGGCAGGTTTACATCTGGTCGCGGAGTTCCCGGGGCGGCGATTCGACACTGACTTAGCGATGCAGCTAGAGGCACGAAATATTAGAATATATCCTGCGGATAAATACACGATTGGCAAGGGCAAATATGAGGACAGGCTGATTATGGGATTCGGCAATCTCACGGAGGCACAGATTGGGAAGGGGATCGAAGCGATTGCGGATTTTTTGAAATGAGCGAACAGGGAGTCGTCAGCAGCTTGGCTTTGAGGTATTAGCAAAAGAATAACACCTGCTCCCCAATTGTATTGGAGAAACAGGTGTAGATATTCGTCCTATTTGAGC
This sequence comes from Paenibacillus sp. UMB4589-SE434, assembly GCF_030226685.1. Taxonomy (NCBI): domain Bacteria; kingdom Bacillati; phylum Bacillota; class Bacilli; order Caryophanales; family Paenibacillaceae; genus Paenibacillus; species Paenibacillus sp. UMB4589-SE434. The sequence continues at coordinate 124,739 of NZ_JASOYK010000002.1, forward strand.
CCCTCTTTATTTAAAGGAAGCATAGCCCTCGTCAGCCATCACAACACTGCCGTTGATTGCACTGGCTTCTTCTAATGACAGCAAATACACGGAGTCCGCGACTTGCTCAGGCGTTGTTAACTTGTTGCCAATCACTTTGGCTTTCATGGCGTCGACCATGCCTTGATCTTTGTAGCCCTGAATGATAGGTGTGTCCACAGCGCCTGGCGCAACGGCCACCACTCGAATGCCATATGGTGATAGTTCAAGCGCTGCAGATTTGGTCATCATAATGACGGCGCCTTTGGAAGCGTGATAAGCAAATGTCCCCGGAGAGGCTAAGAATCCAAACACAGAAGCGGTGTTGATGATCACACCTTTTGTACCCAATTCACGCATCTTTTTGCCTGCAGCAATAATACCATGAGCTACCCCGTGCTGGTTGACGCTGATGACACTATGGTAGTCATGTAGGTCCTGATCTAAGACAGGCGTAACCCGCCCGATGCCTGCGTTGTTAAACATGACATCAATTTTGCCGAATGCGGCAACCGCGTGTTCAATGAGAGCCTCTACCTCTTCAAACTTGGAGACATCTGTCTTTACAAAAATAGCTTGGCCGCCGCTCTCTTTAATCTGAGCAACCGTTTGGTTGCCTGCTTGTTCATTAAAGTCAGCAACTACGACATGTGCGCCTTTGCTTGCAAATTTAAGGGCTGTCGCTCTGCCTATACCGCTTGCACCACCTGTAATCACAGCTACTTTGTTTGTGTCCATCGATTATACCTCCATTAGGGTGATGTATTATAATGAAAATGTAATGTGTTCTATCATGGTGCTGATCCAATTCGATACACTCAGTGTAACTCGCTATAAATTTAAATAAAATTTAATTATATTTACTTATAATTAATTAAATCTTAACAAGGGGATCTGACGATGAATTTGGAACAGATGGAGTATATTGTAGAGGTGTCCAACACGGGCTCATTTACAAAGGCTGCTCAGAATACTCATGTCACTTTATCTGCAATCAGTCAATCGATATCCTTATTGGAAGCCGAATTGGGCATCACCCTATTTAATCGTTCGCGGGGTCAAGGTGCTCTCCCAACAATTGAAGGAAAACAGATCATTAAGAAAGCACAGGAAGTATTGTCAAAAGTGTATGAACTAAAAGAAGAGGCAAGAGGGTACTGCAATACGTTAAGCGGTGAATTAAAGATCGCGACCATACCAGGCCCTATGCACCTGCTTGTGGATGTCGTGTCGTCGTTCAAGACAGATTATCCACATGTGAATATCGAGATTTTTGAAAAAGGACCCAATGAAATATTGCAGGATCTGGAGCACAGCAGGATTGATATCGGACTAATCGTGCTAAACGATGAGGTTATCAACAGAAAGGAATATGTGACATTTGAAAAATTGTGGGAGGGAAAGATGGTTGTAGGGGTCCATCCGAATTCACCACTTGCCCACGAGAAGAAGATTAAGCCCGAACAGTTAGTCGGGCAAACGTTGGTCTTATATGACGACAAGGATTTATGGGAGGATACAAACACCTTAATTTCGCAGTATGGAAAGGCCAATATCCTCTTTACTACAAACAATACCAAAGCCATCCAGAACGCAGTGAAGCGCGGCTTGGCGATTACAGTCGGGCTGGAGTATTCTTTCACGGACATAGCGGACATTGTGCCGATAGAGCTGGATCATTCAGATGTAAGCCCCGTTTATTATGGCTGGGTGCTGCACAAAGGGAAGCATCCTTCACAGGCGTCCAAACGATTTATTCAACGACTGCAGAGCGAATTCTAGTATGGATAGCCCCAAAGTTCAAGTCCGATCAAAGCTGACTTCTTCAAGCAATTCGATAATTTCGCCATTGGGACTGTGAATGACGGCATTGTGAACCAGAAGAGGAGGCTCGCCGAGAGCAAGCTTGCCCGGTTCTATATAAGCCTTTGCGCCGTATGCGAGGGCTTTTTCATATATTTGTGTTACATGTTCTACATAAAATGCAAAGTGTAATATTGCTCCGTGGGTGATTTCCTCATCAGCTGCGGCTTTTTTTCCTTGTGCGGGAATCACAGCTTCCTGATCAAAGATTTCGATACAGGTTCTTTGGTCAGGCGATACCAGCATAGAGGCCTCTTTAATATGAAATAAAGGCAGACTCCAATGATGGCCTATTTTGAACCCTAGCACTTGCGTATAAAAGTCTATTGTTTCTTGATAATTTTTAGCTTGTATCGCGACATGGGCAAGACCTTTCACGCTCATCTGACATCGCTCCTCGATCTATTTGTTGTTATAATTATAGTTATATTATTTGAATATTTATATGTGTAATCTTAGGTATATACATAATTTTAATAATGAATTATAAGTTAATTTAAATAGTATACGTTAGAAAATAAAGTTAATGGGGAGTTGGCTACTATGGTTCATCACTTGGATGATATAGATAAGAAGATTATGCTATTGCTTCAGCACAATGCACGTATGCCCATTGCCCAGATCAGTAAGGAAATTTCGATGTCTCAGCCTGCAGTTAAAGAGAGAATCGTAAGGCTGGAGGAGAACAATATCATTTCTGAGTATAGTACGACTTTCCACTTGTCCAATTTGGATCGTGGGGCGGTTGCGTTTATGCTAGTAAAAACGGAACACTGTCAGCAGTTAGTTGATTTTTGTACAGCGTCTAGAGAAGTAACGGATTTATTTCGTATCAGTGGAGAATTTAATTATCTGATCAAAGTACAAACCGCATCCATAGAGGAACTTGCCGATTTTCAAGATGCACTGGTACAGATCGGTCCTTCAAAGTCCCACATTTGCATGAAGAACATACTTGAAAATAGAATTCTACTTTAATACAAGTGCTTCGCCAGAATGATGAGGTGCACTGAGGATGCATGCAGGAGGTGAAATTTCTTGAATGAGGGAAAGAAATCCATTGGGGAAGTTGCAAGGATACTGGGTACAACGATAAAAACAGTCCGATATTATGATATGGTCGGCTTGCTTAAACCGACAAGTTACACCGAGGGTGGACATCGACTTTATACAATGAACGATATAAGCCGTTTAGAACTCATCAATACACTTCGTTATCTGGAATATGGTATTGAGGATATACGTAAAATGTTGTCTGGAGAGATTCCGTTTTGCAAGGCGCTGGATGGGCAGATTGAGGCTCTTGAAACGCAGGTTAGTACGTTTAGGGATATGATTTCGATCTTGCGTCGAGTGAAGGAACAAGAGCATGAATCTGATGAAGATTCATTAGGTTATATGAAAGATTTAGTAGACGAGCTGATCATCGATGCAGAGCGGCGCAAGCAATTTATTCACGATAAAATGAAAGAGTTGAAATTTCTAGAGGGACTTCCATTGGAGTGGAGGGACACGTTTTTTCATTTTTTTAACAAATATATTATGAATGAAGTCAAAATATCAGCAAAGCAAACTCATGCTTGGAATGAGCTGCAGGAGCTCGTGAATGATCCTCAATATTTAGCTGAGCTTAAACATGGCAAGCTTCATTTCTTTACTATGGTGCACCAGCCGCGGGTAAATGCTGCAGCATGGATTAGAAGGATGGAGCAGTTGCGTGTACGTGCAGAAGCAGCTATAACGTTGAAGCTGACTGCCAATATCCCCGTTGTACAAGCGATTTTAGCCGATTTTGTAATGCTGCATGCAAGCGAAGAGGAAGCACGTCATAAAGAGGCGTTTTTCCGTCAATATGCTCAGAATGCACTTCATTCCGTAAATGAACGCAGCCTGCGGGTAGATACGTTATGTTCGATTTTAAACCCCAAGTGGCGTCTATTGTCTGAATGTAACAACTTGATGCTCCAAGCGATGGAATGGCGACTCAAACAGATGGATGAGGAGCCGGAGAATATCCAGAAATGAGCCAATAACCATAAAGAGCAATTGAGGGTTAAGTGCCCTCAACTGCTCGTCAGCTGCATCTAACCCAGACTGCTAACCCTTCAGTAATGTGAAATCGGGGTTCTCGCCAATAGACTGCTCCAGATATTGAAATGGTTGTTGTTTTAAATAGTGATTAAAGAAATCAAGCGTGTAGTCGTTCGTAAGTTGATGTGTACGACGCACATCGATACCCTCTATCCAATCAAACAAAGGTGTAAGCAAATACAAGTCAGAAAAACTAAAATGCTTAGCATTTGTCAGCTTCATCCAGTAATTACCCCCTGTTGCTACTGGTTGGTAACGCACAAGTAACTCATCATAAAATGCGTTTGCAGCTTCTCTGGTGGTCCCTTGGGCCGCGATCACCTCATCGGTCATTAGATCTGCGCCTCTTAGTGTGTCATCTGCGCTTATCATTAGAAATGGTTTTTTTAACCCATCCGCTGGGATCCGGAGCTGGCCAAATAACGCCCCGTCCATATTGATAGCTGCCTTAACGCGAGAATCAGTCATTAACATTTGGACGCTTGTTGCTCCACCAAAGGAATGTCCAAACATACCCAAGTTGCCCATATCCATTCGACCTGTAAACCGATGATCAAGATCGTTCTTAGCAAGCTTCTCGATTTGATCGAGCACAAACACAGCGTCCTCTACCCATTGCTCGTTTAATTTATCTAAATTTTTGACCGACATTTCTTGGGGAATGAAATTTGCAACCCGCCCATCAGAGAAGAGGGATGTTATGCTGCTGTACGTATGATCAATCCCGACTACAATATAACCTTGACTTGCTAATTGCTCCACCTGAAACATGTTTTGATTTTTGTACCCACTTAATCCATGTGAGAACACAAGCACCGGATATTGAGCCTCCGTCTCCGATAGCGGCGCTGCTTCTATGGCATAGGTCTTGACGTGAGCAAAGCTTGAAAACATCAATTCGGGGAATTGAAGCACTTTGTGATACCCTGCGGCGAACATGTCCGGATTAGATACATAGGGCGCGCGCGCTCCCTTGGCCGCTGAATTGGCGGGGTACCAGATCTGCACCATCAACTCACGCTTGTCTTCAGGTTCTGGCGTACTGATCTCCTCACGCTTCTCGTCTGTCCAGTGATAGGTGACGGTACCAACTGCAAATGGACCGGTCGGTTTCTTAAAGGTGAATACCGGAAACAGAAGCGGCAGCGCTACAGCTGTGAAAGACAAGAGAGCTGCAAGTATAGTCAGCAGCGTCATTCGTAGCCGAGATGTTTTCTGAGGCTGCTCCCTGGAAGGGAGTAAGGACCTTTTCGCGAAGATAAGGATTGGAAATACGGTTATCACGTAAATAGGAATCATTGGCCAGCGCATACCCTCCACAAACGCATGTATGACGAGCAGCAGGGTCGAGATGCCGAATCCAGCGACGAGCCCTTTCTGTGACTTGTTAGGAGCAAACATAAGCCAAACCAACAATAAGACATTAAAAATGGCAGACAACATTTCAAAAGATCTCATCCGATTAATCCTCCCTTGTTTTTGTTCTAGGTGCTTTCTCGTTAAAAGTATAAAATCTCCCCTAAGGGGATAATCAACCAGCTTTTGCTCTATGAACTTTCATGGAGGGTTGGATGGAAAGCTTGCCATTAAGAGAAGACTATGACAGTATATATACATATAAGGAACCAACTGGATGTTATTGTGTAGGATGAACGCCTATTCTAATGCTGTACGATTCATAGTGTGCGACAATAATAATCCAAACTAATGCACTTGTTTTAAAATGAGCCATAAAGATTGGAGAAATGTGAATGTCTAATTTGCCAAATTGTCCAGCATGTCATTCCGAATACACGTACGAGGATGGAAGTTTGTTTATTTGCCCAGAGTGCGCACATGAATGGACACTAGAATCGGATAATGATAACAATGAAGATCAAAAAATCGTAAAAGATGCGAATGGCAACGTGCTGCAGGACGGCGACTCCGTTTCTGTCATAAAGGACTTGAAGGTAAAAGGGTCGTCATCCGTAGTGAAGATTGGGACGAAAGTAAAAAATATTCGTTTGGTTGACGGAGATCATGACATTGATTGTAAAATTGATGGCTTCGGGGCGATGAAATTAAAGTCCGAGTTTGTAAAAAAGATATAGTGTCATTTGAAATTAATAATGCTGATTGAGATGAAAGCCCTCTAACTTGGAGGGCTTTTGTTTGTTTACTTGGTCTGAGCGCAGTGTTCGGTACACACAGGATTAAATTAATAATAAATATTCCTTTACAGGAATATTCCGTTTATGGTATATATTCAATGCAAAGGTACAGAATAGATGAAATAAGGTGAGTTAACATGTATGAGACTGAACAAGTAACTCATACCGTACTCCATCCCAACGTTAAATTAGCAGGACCCTCATCATGATGGATATCACAACATTTAGTGCGCTGACTGATCCGAATCGCTTGCGTATGATAGAGCTATTGCGTCAAGGTCCTCTGACTGTAGGGGAGATCGCAGAACGGCTTCAATTGCGTCAGCCGCAAGCTTCCAAGCATTTGCGTGTATTGCTGGAGGCAGGCTTGGTCGAGGTTGAGGCAGTAGCGAATCGTCGTCATTATAGACTCCGACGGGAGCCGTTCCAAGCGCTTGATACTTGGCTTGAGGCATATCGCAATATTTGGAGCGAGCGCTTTGACAACTTGGATCATTACTTGCAGCAGCTGCAAAGAGACGAGCACCAACAGGACTAAGTGCCTGAATATGAGGAGGAATTCCTAATGTCCAATCCGATGATCACAAAAGTAGAAGGCTCAGAACTTATTCTGGAGCGTGTCTTTCATGCACCACGCGAACTCGTATTTAAAGTGTTCTCTGAAGCTGAGCATTTGAAGCAATGGTGGGGACCTCGAGGCTGGAACGTAACGGTATGCCATGTTGACTTTCGCGAAGGTGGCGTATGGCATTACTGCATGAAGTGCGAGGACAAGAATCAAGGGGACTTCTATGGATTCGAATCGTGGGGAAAGGCAGTCTATCAGGATATAGTCGCGCCTGAGAAGATCGTCTACGTGGATTATTTCTCTGATGCAGACGGTAATGTGACAGAGGGGATGCCGTCCTCGCAGGTCACAATGACGTTTATTGAAGAGGAAGGCGGGACGAAGCTGATTAGCCGATCACGTTATGAATCTGCTGAGGCATTGGACAATGTGATGAAGATGGGCATGGAGCAGGGTATAACAGAAACATGGGATCGTCTTGACGAGTATGTGCAAAGCTTTTCAGAATAACCGGGCTTCACCTAAGCGTGCATAAGTTGAACATCTAGTATATTCAGTTATCCGGGACATTCATATGACAATATAAGCCGAACTCATCAGAGTTCGGCTTTGCTGTGTGTTCCTATTGGATCAGGCTTGCATGGTTTTGGCCAACGAGTCCAGCTTCTGAATCGTATTCCAGTTGCGAGTCGTCGCTGTATTTCCCAGCTTCTGCAGATTTTTGGCCAGCTTGGAGTCCAGTATGCTTTGACGGAACAAAAAATAAATCTCTTTTCCATGGATGGCATACTCATCTTGCGCGCGTTCACTGGTCGATAAGAGATCAACCACCTTTTGTGAAGGAGCTTCCGTCAGCACGGAAACATGAATGCTTTCCCCTTTAGACAGCAGGATGCCAGCGAATGGACAGGCAGCAACAATGTGCGCGAATTCAGCTGCGGTACGTATGATAACGGTAATTGAGATGCCAAATACACGCTGAATAAGACCCTCTATGATCAACCGCAAAGTGTCTGCGTCGTCATCAGATTGAAACAGGACATTTCCGCTTTGGATATAGGTCTGGACACGGTGGAGTCCCCCCGTTTCCAGTGTATGCTTAAGTTCAGCCATTTTAATTTTATTGTGTCCACTCACATTAATGCCACGCAGCAGTGCGATATAGGTATTCATCCAGACGCTCCTTCTTTATTAACGTTTAATTCGATTGTTTTCTTTTACGAGAGACCAGGATAACCGTGTGTTCTACAAACAATCCCTACTGGTTAAAAGGGGAATATTAAAATGCCCACTTGGCACAAAGCCAGAACATATCCTCGTTCGTAAATATGAAAATATTACCACGCGGTAAAGCGTGAGATCAAGATGCTCACCTGTCCAGAATAATTACGTATACAACTGCCTATATTTTGCACCCCAGTTGAATTGAGATGAAAGGTGTATTATAATCCGTTTAAATAATTAAACTTATCAACGGAGTGGATTATGAATACACCTAACTGTACAAGCAAGTCGATTGACATGCTGGGTAAGCTCAGTCCTTACTTCCATGGCATGGGGGATCCAGTTCGTCAGCAGATTATAGCACTTCTCATGGATAAAGAGAGTCTTAACGTAACGCAGATTGCGGAGCATGTTCCAATGTCGCGTCCAACCGTATCTCATCATTTGAAAATACTAAAGCAAGCAGGTCTGCTCCAAGCGACAAAAAAAGGCACCGAATTGCATTATCGTCTGGAGTTTGAGGAAGCGATAACCCTGTTAAAGCAGCTTGTGATGCTTGTGGAAGAGGAATGCCTAGATATGTCAAAAGAGTGATCAGAAATAGGGACATGAGCTGTCCCTATTTTGCACAACTATATGTTGATATACTTAAACATATAAACATAATGTAAAGGGGAGTTTGTAATGAAAAATCAAACAAGTGGAAACAGACAGGTCGTATTAATTGTTGGCGGGTATGGTGTGGTAGGGAGCCAAATCGCACACATCTTGCTGCAGCGTCACCCCGAGGTGGTCATCTTACTTGGTGGACGTAACCCGAATCGGGCTGTCCCTTTTGAACCAGACAGGGTACAAACCATTAGCATTAACAACATGGCAGAGGATCCTTTGGAGCATGTAAGTGAGGAACTGACTTTAATTATCAATGTGGTCAACGATCTGGAGGACCACTTGCTGCTGTCAGCTGTGCGCAGAGGGATACCGCTGCTAGACGTTACACGGTGGACGGAACGTTTTCAACAATCGATTGACAAGTTAGAAGGAACCAACATGAATACCCCTGTCGTCTTTTCTTCTGGCTGGATGGGCGGCACGGCAGCTTTGTTTGCGCAAATAACGTCCGAAGGTTTATGGGACGTTCACATCAATATCCATGCGCTTTACTCCTTGAAGGATAAGGCAGGACCCGATTCAACGGCGTACATGGACCGTCTGTCCATTCCATTTGAGATCGTCGACAACAAGGTTAAACGCTCTGTTTATCCGATGACGGATCCAGTTAGAGTCCGCTTTCCAAACGATTATGCTACAAAAAGCTACCGTTTGGATACCCCTGACCATGTGACATTGGCAAGAGGAACGAATACCAGCTCAGTTCATTTCCGGATTGCTTTTGATAACAAAGTATCTACAGGTGCGCTTGTTGCGATGGTGAGAACGGGCTTATGGGGCCGTTTAAGTGGCGAACGGTTTCGACGTGTGCGACACAGCTTACTGTACAATCCGGGCAGCGGTAATCCGCATTATATCGTTATTCATATTCGTGGTCGCAATGTGGACGGGCAATATGAGGAAAGGACTATTCAATTGACAGATCCGCTGGGCCAGACGCATTTAACTGCACTGGGGGCTGCTATCCAGGCAGAGAACATACTGCGTGCACCGGACAACTATTGGTTAAACCCGCGAGCTTACTACCCAGAGGAACTGCTGGATCTGGGTGTAAGCTCAGCTAACGTGTTTGATTATTACCGCGCGCATGGGGTTGTTATTAACTAAGGAGAATGAGGATCGAAGCTCATCAAAAAGGGGAATGTCGGACCTGTCATTCACGCATCACAATGTGTGTAATGTGTAATTATCGTGGTTCAAAAAAAGCAAGAGGAGCCCCCTGCTCAAAGCATAGCCCCTCTTGCTACTTTACTTTTTCAATAACAAATAAACAAAATACGGTGCACCGATCAGCGCTACCATAATGCCCACGGGAATGCCGTCCGGTTCGGCCACGTTGCGTCCGATCGTGTCCGCGATCAGCAAGAGCCAGCCGCCAAGCAGAATGGCCAGCGGGAGAAATAATTGGTGCCGCGGCCCCACCAGCGACTTGGCGATATGCGGAGCCATCAATCCAACAAAGGCAATACCTCCGGTCACAGACACGGCAGATGCTGCCAGTGCAACGGCTGCAAGCAGCAGCACAATTCGCTCCTTCTCAATCTGCACACCAACGCCGATGGCTACAGGCTCATTAAGGGCAAGCAGATTAAGCCGATTCGCTTTGTACAGTGTAAAAGGAATCAGCACGACGAGCCAGGGCAGCAGCGCCCAAATAAAGGGCCAATCTGTACCCCAAATGTTGCCTGCGATCCACTTCGCAATAAAGTCGACTTGGGTGCGCTCGGCAGAAGAGATCAGTACGATCATGAAACCGGATAACGCCAGTGAGAAGCCTACTCCGACTAAGACCAAGCGTACGGGCTGAAGGCCTGAAGTTCGGTTGTAAGAGAACAAGTAGATCAAGCCTGCGGTCAGCATCGCCCCGAGAAAAGCAATTAACGGCAGGATATAAACAAAGGACCCCGTATCTATCGGAAAATATAAAACAAACAACGCGATTGCCATGCCAGCGCCCGAGTTAATGCCAATGATACCGGGGTCTGCCAGATCATTGCGAGTAATGCCCTGCAAAATGGCACCGGACAAGGCAAGCGCCATACCTGCTAACAGTGTAATAATGATTCGCGGCAAACGGATTGAAAACAGGACAAAGCTCTCTTTAAACGTACCTTGGCCAAATAAAGTAGGGAGCAGCCGATCATACGACAAGGACGAATAACCGATTCCCAATCCCACTACAATCGTGATGGTGATCAAGGCAACAAGCACGATTACAAACAAGCGTTGTCTGCGAATTAATGAAGGTTCAATCATCAGAATCCTTTACCTCCTTTATGTACGATGAACAGGAAGAAAGGCAATCCCATCATAGCGACAATGGCCGCTACAGGTGTCTCATAAGGCATGTTGATAATGCGCGCAAGGGTATCAGCCATTAACATAAACGTTCCGCCGAAAATGGCGGACATCGGCACAATATATCGATAGTCTGTTCCAACGATCGCACGGACGATATGGGGAATCATCAAGCCGATAAACGCCATATTGCCGACAAGTGCCACTGAAGCGCCTGTGAGCAAAATAATCACAACAAATAAGATCGCTTTGATGAAGGCTGTCTTTTGACCAAGCCCAACGGCAACCTCCTCACTCAAGCTAAGAATGGTAAGCTGCTTGGAGAGGAACATCGTGATCAGGATGCCCATGATGATGATTGGAACGATGAGCTGAAGCTGGTCCCATGAAGTGCCGATAACACCGCCTGCTGTCCACATGGACACATCTTGTGAGATCTTAAAGTATATGCCGATACCCTCTGCAACGGCATATAAGAAGGCTGATACCGCTGAGCCGGCCAGCACGATTCGAAGCGGGGAGAAGCCGCCCTTCTTAGCAGCGCCGATGCCAAATACCATCAGGGCACCTGCAGCCGCACCTATAAAGCAAGCAAACGTGACACCCATATAGTTAACCGTCGGCAGCAGCGCAAGCGTGATGGCGAGCGCAGCGTTGGCGCCAGACGTTAGGCCAAGCAGGCCAGGGTCGGCCAATGGGTTGCGGGTCATCCCTTGCATAATGGCACCGGACAAGGCGAGCGCGGCACCAACGACAAGTGCACCTACTTCACGAGGCAGTCGGATCTCGCGAATCATCGAGATTGCGTCGCCAGCTGCGCTGGAGGGCGTCAGCGCAAGCCACACTTCTCGAATAGAGGTGTCTGCAGCGCCCAGCACCATGGAGATGACAAACATAACGATAAATAACAAGATAGCAGGAATCAATTTGGCTGCAAATGGGATGGAACGTTGATCAGGTGTCGTCATCAGTGTCTCATCTTTTCTGTAATAGAATAAAGGAAAAGGAATTCTTATGATAAGAATCCCTTTACTGGATTAGTTAGTTGCCAAGAAAGCTTTGCTTAAAGAACTCAAGTTGGAAGTCCAAGGTGATTGGATCGTTAAAGTAGAACTCTTTGGCATTGACTTCGAACACTTTTTTGTTCTTGACCGCAGGAATGTTCTTGTACGTATCCGTTTGTTGGAATGAATTGTCCGTATCTTTGTTTTTGCTGAAAATCATATAATCACCTGCAAACTTAGGCAGTACTTCAAGCGATAGGGCATAGTAGCCATCTTTAAGCGCCATCTCTTTTACTTTGTCAGGCATTTTTAACTTCATCTCTTGATAAATAATTTCGGTACCACGCCCCCAGTTATCGCCGAACACGTAGATTTGCTTGTCGAAGTTCTCGATAACCGATACGGTTGTATTTTCACCAATCTTCGCTTTTATGTCAGTTCCGGCTTTTTGAGCACGTTGTTTGAAATCATCGATCCAGGCTTTTGCCTCTTTTTCTTTATTTAACAGCTTGCCGATCTCCAGGTGCTGAGTCAGGTAATCGACTTTGCCGTAAGTATAGGTGACGGTTGGTGCGATTTGCTTTAATTTATCAACATTCTTAATCGTGGACAAGCCAACAATCAGATCGGGCTGCAGCTCAATAATTTTTTCCAAGTTCTCATCGGATACTTCCGTTACATCTTTGAGTGTCGTATCAAAGCGTGGATTCATCTTCGACCAGGAATCTACGCCGACAAGGTTGACATTTAGGGCCATTACATTCCCAGCAAAAGTGGAAAGGACGATGACACGTTTAGGGTCAGCAGGCACTTCAACAGGACCATTTTCCGATTGATACGTTATTTTACCGGATTTGCTTTCTGCTGGGGCAGCAGCCTCTTCCTTCTTCTCGGCAGGCTGGTTGCTGCCGCATGCGCTAATCATAAATACGCAGAGCAGCAAAAATGGAATTAGAACTTTTTTCATTATGTTATTCTCCCTTAACTAAGTTGTAGGTGACACACATCGGTTTGTTTGTACGCGGATCGCGGCCGATCTCCGCATCAATCTGAAATACTTCCTTTAACACGTCACGGTTCATGACTTCTTCGCAATTCCCGGCCTTTACGATCTCGCCTTCCTTCATGGCGATCAGATAGTCTGCAAAGCGGGCTGCCTGATTTAAGTCATGGAGGACCATCACGATGGTGCGCTCTTGCTCGACGTTCAGCTTTTGAAGCAGTTCCAGTACCTCAAGCTGATGCGCCATATCTAAATAAGTGGTTGGTTCATCAAGAAAGATAATTTCTGTCTCTTGTGCGAGCGCCATCGCAATCCATACCCGTTGACGCTGGCCTCCGGACAAGGCATCTACGGGACGATACTTAAAGTCCGAGGTTCCCGTTACTTCAAGCGCCCATTCGATCACGCTTATATCTTTCTGGGTTAAGCGTCCGAAGCCCTTTTGATAAGGAAACCGGCCGTAAGACACAAGCTCACCGACCGTTAATCCGCTTGCGCTTTCAGGTGTCTGCGGCAGGATGGCCATTTTTTTGGCCAGCAGCTTTGTATTTTCTTGGGCAATATTAGCTCCATCCAAGATGACGGCTCCTGACTGATGCGGGATAATCCGAGTGATAGCCTTTAATAAAGTTGATTTCCCGCAGCCATTGGAACCGATTATGGTTGTCATTTTTTTGTCAGGAATCTGGACACTGAGATCTTTGACAATGATGCGTTCACCATAACTTATGTTCAGATTATCGGTATACAGGCGAACCATGCTGTGACCTCCAAAAATAAAATCAACGCTCAAAAATAATATTGATAATCATTATCAATATCGACTTCATTAATATAAGTGTATCTTTTTCCGTTGTCAATTGTTCTTGTGCATTGTAAATGTTGGGGGAAAGGCGTATATTTAATTGATAATGATAATCAATACTAAGATATTTCCAAAGGAGTGATATATATGGTAGGCACAGAATTGTTTGACGTAACCATTATCGGTGGAGGGCCAGCAGGGCTTTTCTCTGCTTTTTATAGCGGACTTCGGGAAATGAAAACCAAGTTGATTGAGTTTCAGCCACGTTTAGGCGGCAAGGTGCATGTGTATCCTGAAAAAATGATTTGGGATGTAGGTGGATTGATGCCAACAAGCGGGGATAAATTAATAGAGCAGATGGTGGAGCAGGGACTGACGTTCCATCCCGAAGTGGTATTAAATGAAAAAGTAGAGTCGATTACGCAGAACGAAGAGGGTTTGTTTGTGCTTCATGCTGCATCTGGCCGTAAGCATTATTCGAAAACGGTCATTGTTGCGATTGGCGGCGGTATATTGATGCCGCAAAAATTAGAGATTGAAGGCGCTGAGCGCTTTGAAGTCTCTAACTTGAGCTATACGGTGAAGTCGCTGCTTCACTTCAAGGATAAGACCGTTGTCATCTCGGGCGGAGGCAACTCTGCTGTTGACTGGGCAAATGAATTGGAGCCTATCGCGAAGAAGGTGTACTTAACTTATCGGAAGGAAGCTTTGTCCGGCCATGAAGCGCAAGTGTCCCAGTTGATGAACAGTACTGTAGAATGCTTCTTTGAGACGACCATTACCAAGCTGATCGCAGGTGCAGATCATCAGATGATCGAGCGAGTCGAGCTTACAAATAACAGCACAGGCGAAGTGTCACAGCTTGAGATTGAAGAAGTAATTATTAACCATGGATACGAGCGTGACACAGCGTTGCTGTCCAACAGCCAGTTGGATATTAAAATGGTTGATGACTACTACATTGCGGGTAATGCGAGCAGTGAGTCTTCAATTCCAGGATTGTATGCGGCGGGTGACATTTTACATCATGAAGGGAAACTGCACCTGATCGCTGGCGCGTTCCAAGATGCGGCCAATGCGGTGAATAAAGCGAAGAAGTTTATTGAACCTGAAGCACATGGCCATGCGATGGTGTCCTCTCATAACGATTTGTTCAAGGAACGTAATCGTGAGCTTGTGAAGCAGATGATGAAGTGATTGTTGGTGAAGCCAGAGTGGCTTTAAAAGTGCTGATTGTCAGCAGGATCAACATATAGCGCATGTTAAATGGAAGGAGCCCTGCCGGTTCAATAAACCGGCAGGGCTCCTTTATTTTTATACCTTTGCTGTGAAGTTTGCTTTTACTCGTCCTTTAACTAGCAGGGCACGCTTGGCTGACTTTAGGGATGGTGTTGTCCCTTCTTTCGAGATGACGGCTCCATGCGGTCAGCAAGACCGCGCCTAGCACCATCAAGGCGCCCACCCAAGTCGTATGAATGAGTCCAAGTTTGTCGGCAACGACTCCACCCATATAGGCTCCGATTGCAATGCCTGCGTTAAAGGCTGCAATATTAACAGCCGAAGCTACATCAACTGCACTTGGTGCATAACGTTCAGCCAGCATGACGACGTATATTTGCAGTCCAGGCACACTCATGAATGCAAATAGTCCCATAAGGAGAATGGTAATTAATCCTACCATTTTAAATGGAGCTGTAAATAACAGCAGCACCAGTACAATTGCCTGTAAGGCAAACATGTAAAATAAGGCATTGATAGGCTTGCGATTAGCAGCTTTTCCCCCAACTATATTACCAATAGCAATGGCAATACCGTATAACAGCAAGATGATCGTTATCGTACTTTCTGTAAACCCTGTAATATCATGCAGTAAAGGGGATAAATAAGTGAAGACCACAAATGTACCGCCGTATCCCAATGCCGTAATCGCAAATGCTAATAACAATCGTCCGTTTGTCACGAGCTTTACTTGATCGTGAAGCGGCGTTCGTATGCCTTTACGTAGGCCAACTGGCACAAGCAGGATGTTAGCCAACAATGCGACCATACCTACAGCTACAATAGCGACAAACGCAGCTCGCCAGCCAAGCTGCTGGCCAATGAAGGTGCCTAGCGGAACCCCCGTAACCGTGGCGACGGTAAGTCCCGAGAACATAATCGAGATCGCGCTTGCTCTGCGATGCTCAGGTACCAGGTCTGCAGCAATTGTAGAGCCGATGGACATAAAGATGCCGTGCGCCAAAGCAGAGATGACACGTGCGATCAGCAAGATGGTGATGCTATCCGCGGCTGCAGCAAGGCTATTGCCTGCAATAAACACCAGCATAATCCATAGCAGGAGTGTCTTACGTGACACGCTTGAGGTGAGCGATGTTAATATGGGAGCCCCAAAAGTAACACCTAAGGCATATAAAGTAACGGTTAATCCGGACGTTGTAACGGATATATGCAGGTCTTCAGCAATAAGGGGGAGCAGCCCAACGCTGATAAACTCGGTTGTTCCAATTGCAAAGGCACTTATGGCTAAGGCTAGAAGCGCCAGCGTACTTTTTCTTTGATGGATTTGCATTACTTCCACTCCTAAGGGTTGGTTATACCGGCCGGTAAATGTTATTATGTATTATTCGAATGAAGTTGAATAGTACGTACTTTTTAGTGATATAGTGACCTAAAAGTTATATAGTTACATCAAAGTAACATAGGTACTTTATAGTGCCTTGAGGCTAGGGAAGTTTCTTTTTAATGGAGGAATCGATAAGTTGGTAAAGAAGTATAACATCTCTGTCGAGGCAACACTTGAGGTAATCGGGGGCAAGTGGAAATGTGTGATCTTATGCCACCTGACGCATGGCAGAAAACGTACGAGTGATCTGAAGCGTATTATGCCTAATATTACCCAAAAAATGTTAACGCAGCAGCTGAGGGAGTTAGAACGGGATGGTATCGTCAATCGAATCAGCTACAATCAAGTACCACCTAAAGTAGAATATGAACTTAGTGAATATGGATGGAGCTTAAAGCCGATCCTGGACTCTTTGTGTGCTTGGGGCAATATTCATATCATTAAAGAGTACGGAGATAAATCCTTAATGCTGGAGGATAATGGTTTAAACGACTAGCGCTCTGTTTCTGGCGTATGCAGGATAGGGCTGTAAATGTCGCTTTGGCAAGCATAAGAGATCTTGAACCAGCATAGGCAATAATAGCTTTCGGATGTTCAAGTAGACTAGAGCTGAATTTTACAGTAGTGAAATGAGGATAGGGAATGAATAAGCCTTCTATATATGGATTAACTTTGGAGCAACTCACGATATGGCTAGCTGGTCAGGGGCATAAGAAATTTCGTGCGACGCAAGTGTGGGAATGGCTGTATCGGAAGCGGGTGACCGACTTTTCCGAAATGGTTGACGTCAACCCGGATTGCTTGCGTGTGTTGGCGGAGCACTTTGCGATTACGACCTTAAAGGAACATGTTAAGCAAGAAGCGGCAGATGGCACGGTTAAGTTTCTGTTTATGCTGGACGACGGCAATCTTATTGAGACGGTGCTGATGCGGCACAAGTATGGCTTATCCGTATGTGTAACGACGCAGGTTGGCTGCAATATCGGCTGCAGCTTCTGTGCGAGCGGCCTGCTGGCGAAGAGCCGCGATTTGTCAAGCGGTGAGATTGTAAGCCAAATCATGAAGGTTCAGCTTCACCTGGATCAAGCGAAGCAGGGGGAGAGGGTAAGCCACATCGTCGTGATGGGGATTGGCGAGCCATTTGATAACTTTACGAATCTTGTAGACTTTATTCATGTGGTGACGGATCATAAAGGGCTAGCGATTGGCGCTAGACGGATTACTGTATCAACAAGCGGACTGGCAGGGAAGATCAAGGAGTTTGCCGACCTCAACTTGCGGGTCAATCTTGCAATTTCTTTGCATGCGCCAAATAATGAGCTGCGGACACGTATTATGAAGATTAATCGTGCTATCCCTATTGAGAAGCTTATGCCGGCGATTCATTACTACGTGGAGCGCACGAATCAACGCATAGCGTTCGAGTATATTTTGCTTAAAGGTGTGAACGATCAACTAGAGCAAGCGCATGAACTAGCGGAATTGATCAAGGACATTCGCCACGCGGTCAGCGTAAACCTGATTCCTTATAATCCGGTGGATGAGCACAGTCAATACCAGAGGAGCATGCCGGAAGCGGTGCGGGGGTTCTTTGACGTGTTGAAGCAGCATGGGATCAATAGCAGTATTCGACAGGAACACGGAACAGATATTGATGCGGCTTGTGGTCAGCTTAGAAGCAAGCAGATGAAGGAAGGGCAGGAGACCTCTTCTGATCGGGATCAGGCTGCGATCGGATCATAATCAAAGATCAATGGAGGTGCATCCATCACCGATTGGTGTTCCAGAAGACGTTGTCCGACTAATCATTTTTATCGCAAGTGACGAATCGCAGTAGGTGACAGGGCAATGGTTCAAGTCGGAAGGTGGATACTTAGGCAAGCAGATAGATAGCGGAAGGATCGTCCCGATGGACGATCCTTTTTGTGCGAAGGTTTCATTTTCATACCATAAATCGAGCAACTGAGGCGGCAATAACAGCAGGTTATTCCAGTTTTCGTTACGCGGCAGATGATCTAATTCATAATAAGATACAGATATTGCGAGGGTGATGAGCGTTGAAGGTACATATTGATCTAAATGATGACTATGAAGAAACGACGGTAACGATCCATGCCAAGGCATGGTCGGAGGAATTAGCCGTGCTCATGAACAAGCTGCAAAGCCCTGCATCCAAGCGTCTGATGGGTATAGAGGAGGAGAGGTCTATTCTGCTTGATCCTGCAGACATTGACTACATTTTCGCCGAAAGCCGGAAAGTGTTTGCATCTGTGGAGCAGCGCAAGATAGAGCTGAAGATGAAGCTGTACGAAGTGGAGGAACTTTTGACGCCGCTTCAATTCATGAGATTCTCCAAATCGGTTATTGGCAATATCGATTTAATCGACAGGTTTGAGTTGGCGTTTAACGGCAACCTTTGTGTCTATTTCAAATCAGGCAGCAAGGAATACGTGTCCCGGAGTTATGTAAATGCGCTTAAACAGCAGTTAATATTGGGGGGCGGCAAGAATGATAGCTGATATTGTGAAACGGGTAGCAGTTGGATTTTGTTACGCTGCTATCATAACCTTTGTATCACTTACCATGCTGATGCTGAACGATACGGAAGTATCCGTTCGAGTAATGTGGCTGAATATGCTCGGCAGTATGATTATTGGCGCTTACTTTGGCCTCGCTTCTTTTATATTTAATTACGATAAATGGAGCCCGCTTAAACAGCTAATCGTTCATTATGTGCTATCTCTAATTGTCTATTTTAGTACAGCTATCCTGATTGGCTGGATTCCGCTTATCTTAACAGCTCTGTTGATATCACTAGTTATATTCAGCGCCATTTATACCGTATTCTGGTTTGGATATCGTTCTTATTATAGAAGGCAAGCAAAAGAGCTAAATGATTCGGTTAGACGTAAGTAGAGGGGGATAACAAAATGACAAATGTTCTTGAAGTTGCAGATGTAGTCAAAGGGTACGGCGGCAAGACTGCACTTGATAAAGTAAATATTCACGTAAGGGAAGGAAGCTGCTTTGGCTTGCTGGGTCCAAATGGGGCGGGGAAGTCTACGTTGATGAAACTAATGACGGGTATACTGCAGGCAGATAGCGGCATTATTCGTGCGTTTGACATGGATACGCGTCACCAAATGAGCAAGATTAGGCAGCTTGTCGGGTACGTACCGCAGGAAATTACGTTATACGAGAAGCTGAGTGCGGTCCAGAACTTGAAATTTTTTGGTGAAATGTATGGAGTGAAAGGCGCCGAGCTGAAGAGACGTATTGAAAATGTACTTGAACAGGTGGGATTGTCTGATCGGGCCAGTGAAGCGGTAGGAACGTATTCAGGCGGGATGAAACGCCGAATCAATTTGGCGGCAGCACTGCTGCATCAGCCCCAACTGGTTATTCTGGATGAGCCGACAGTGGGAATCGATCCACAATCGCGGAATCATATATTTGAAATGATACGTGGTTTAAGGAAAGAAGGGTTGACCCTCGTGTATTCCACTCACTATATGGAGGAAGTGGAGGCATTATGCGACGATATTGCCATCATCGATCATGGCTCAGTAATTGCGCAGGGCAGCTTGCACGAGATATTGGAGCGGCACGCGGATAAAGCGGTATACGTAGAGTCGGACCACATAACGGAGCCACCACAGTTGAGCGGCATTATTCAGGCAAGTGCGCGTGGTCGGGGCTGGGTGCTGGAGAGCGAACAACCTTTAAATACATTGCATGATATGTCTCGACTGCTCGCTGAAGCGGGTGCTAATGTGCATGCACTTGAGCTGGTAAAGCCTTCGCTTGACCGTGTGTTTCTGAAGCTGACAGGTACGGCGCTGCGCGACTAATCGTCATTGGCAAATATATTGGAGTGGGGAGTGGGATCATGATTCGCAGTATTTTTATAAAAGAGACGCAGCTGCTGCTAAAAGATAAGGGGACATTTTTCTGGCTATTCGTATTGCCAATCTTATTCATCGTTATGTTCTCTTCTATCTTTGGTAATGCAGGCACGACTACATATACGATTCGTTATTATGATGCGGACGGAACAAAGGAATCCAATCAGTTCATTGAGACGCTGGCTCGAATCAAAGGATTTGAACTGGCAGCAGACAAGGAGAAATCACTGGCAGATCAAATCCAAGCGGTGAGAGACGGCAAGCAAACTTCTGTGCTTGTGATCCCTCAAGGCTACAGCCAACGCCTGCTTGGAAGCGGTACGGCTGAAGTGGAACTGCATCGTGATGCTGCAGGTGATGCTGCCACAGCGCCTGTCGCAGCTGTACTGGACAGTGTAACCAAACAGTACCAGGAACATAAATTGCGGGTGGCGCTGAAGGAAACCGGGCAAAGCCAGACAGGAATTGATTCGTTGCTAGCTGCCCCAATTCAAGTAAAAGACATCAAGGAAAACGTGGCTAAAGCGAATCCAGTCACGCAAATTGTACCGGGATATACCGTCATGTTTGTATTCTTTATTATGATTACAATGATCCATAATTTCCTGCGGGATCGGGATTCAGGTATGGTATCGCGCCTCAAAGGTACACCGCTGAAGCCGCATCAATACCTGATCGGCATGTGGCTGCCCAACATGATGGTGGTGCTCATCCAATCGACGGTTCTCCTGACATTTGGATTTATCGTATACGGTCTTCATCTAGGCGATTTGCTTGCAGTTGCAGCTGTTGTAATCAGCTTGTCCATTTGCGCAACGGGAATTGGATTGATGTTATCGATGCTGGTCAACAGCGTCAATACAGGGGTGGCGATCGTTCAAATTATCGCGATGGGAGGCGCCATCGTTGGAGGGCTTTGGTTCCCCTATGATTTCCTGCCTAAGGCGGTGCAGTGGATCGGTTTATTTACGCCACAATATTGGGCGCAGCGAGGCATGCAGGATGTTATGATCCGGGGAGTACATCTGGATGGTGTATGGATCACGATCCTTATCCTGCTGGCATTTGGCTTGGCAGGTCTGGCAGTCGCTACTGCAAGCTTCAACCGTTTTGCAGCCAAAGCAAAAAATTAGAATACTACTGAATAGATTACCCCCGCGACTAGTGGCCAACTGTCGCGGGGGTATTAACTTTCAAAGAGTGTCACTGTTGCCCAGCGGCTCTTGACCGTGCTAATGGGTTTCAACAGTGCGGCTGGCAGTTGAAGCAGAGGCCCCGGCGTACCTCGTGTATGAGGCAAAGACGATGATTAAGCATTCTGCTGCAGCCAAGTTTTCATTTCTTTGATTTCAAATAATTGCTCGATATGAAAGACGCCAGACGGATATGACGATTTGCAAATGGCATGTGCGACATAGGCGGCTACTCTGGCGGTCATATCCGATTGATTGCGACCATGCAGCATGCATTCGACGGTTGATTCTATGCCTGCTCTTCGACCTTTTGCTTTAGCCGTCACGGCGAAGCGATCTTCACCGAAGTGAAATTGGTTAAAGCACTTTACAGTTGCATTCCGAACCCAGGGGACCCGAAGTATACGAGATAAGCCGGATTTACGCAGCCCTGCTACGAGAGCAGTCACCACTGACGAATCAAAGCATAGGCGCGTAGCAACGGATGGTACACCCAATGTATGGGGGAGCGTCTGTTGATCGGAAAATGGGAAGCGATAGGCTCGCTTGCGCCCTTGTTCGTGCCCGAAATCAGCTATCTGGCCGCTAGTGAAGCTGTCGACAACCACTTTCCGATTGTTTTCGATAACTTCAAATGAAGCACTTAATTGATCCACAGTCCACTCAATGGCGGCCGTTCCATGCCGATCCCCAAGTCCAAGCATAATGGTTAGATCAATGCTGTCTGTCCGCTCAAGCTGCTTTGAAGCTTGGAGCGCAAGCAAGTTAGTTAGGCCTGGTGCAAGTCCAACGCTTAATACTGCGGTTGCGCCGTATTCCTCAGCTTCGCCTCGCATCTGTTCGACTTCTGTCAGGAAGGAACCACTTGCCGAAACGTCGATATAGTGCGTCCCGTTCTGGAAGCAGGCGCGGACAAAGCTGCTGTCCTCCTGATCGAGGCACATAATGACCAATTTGACGCGTGTCAGCAGGAGGGGATCTACTGGAGCGCTAATATCCAGCAGCATGGGTTTTACTTGGCCATTTAAAGCAGTGGATAGCTGCTCCGCGCGCTTGAAATTGCGTCCCGCGGCATATACTTTGCCGGGATACAAGGCACCCAATTGACGACATATCGTACTGCCTACATGGCCGTAACCGCCAACAATAATAATTTGGTCTTTAACTGTCATGATGATCACCTATCCTTTGATAGCGAACCAGGCGTCAATGAGATAGGCTCCATAATAGGATGTCGGCTCTCTGAATCCTGCTTCTCTAAGAAGTGTTAACATTAGGGCATCTGGAACGGGATCGAATTCCTGACCGAATGAAGCCGCGAATCGTTCCCAATCTTCTACTGGAACCCCATTAGCTAGCATATGAGCTTTCCAGGCCTGCATCATAATTGCAAAGCTTTCTGTAGTGGGGTTGCCATTAATGGACGCTATAAATAAAGGTGCCCCTGGCTTTAATCTCTGGTAGAGGCTGTTAAGCAGCGCAGCCTTTTCACTTAGACCTTGTACAAAGTGAAGTACAAGCAAGCAGGTAGCGGCATCATAATGGAGCGGCTGCGGTAATTGATCGATACTGCCATGGAACAAGGTCACTTGCTGCCCCAGCGACGTCGAGTCCAGCCGCTGCTTGGCTGCTTCCAGCATGCGATCGGAAGGGTCTACGCCAGTCAGCTTCCAGTCGGGATGCCGACTTCCGAGCGTCACCAGCTCTTGTCCCCCGCCTGCGCCAACGATCAGCACCTCTGGAGGTTGGTGTAAGAGTGGTAATTGCGCTGCCATCAGACGTGCGGTCATATCATACAGAAGATAATAACCAGGAATTTTGGCGGCTATTGTATCTACATAGCGATCTGCTTGCGAATGATTCCAGTTCATGAAAGCATCTGATGAAGGATTCATTGGGTTGCTCCTCACGTAATTGATATACAATAGAAATACGATTTGATCTTAATTATAATGACAGCGCTGTGAACCACCATCCCAGATATGTGGGATTTGATGTGGATGTACGCTGTTTATAGGGGAATGATGGGAGATGAAGAGCTATGCAGCCCTTTACCAGGCGGGTCATCGATATTATTAAAGGTATACCTGAAGGTTCCGTCATGACATATGGTCAAGTGGCTGAACTAGCTGGAAGCAAGCGAGGGGCAAGGCAGGTTGTACGTATCCTCCATTCGATGAGTACAGCTTACGAGCTTCCATGGCACAGAGTCATCAATGCCAAAGGGGAAATCGCATTGTTGGATGATGAAGCCCGATTTAAGCAGATCCTTTACTTAAACAGCGAAGGTGTCATGCTGGATGAAGAGGGGCGCATTGATCTGGTAAAATACAGGGCGAAGATGTCGTAAAGACAATACTTACATGATGCGGTAAAGGTTGCCACAGTTGGTTGGTACTTGAGGTATACATCATTTTCGGCTGCAGCGTGTATAATGGAAGCTAGAACTGTGAGAAGGGATGAGCATATGCTGAACATTACGGAATACAGCGTGGAAATATTAAAGGATCCCTTTGGTATTTTGTCAGGCAAGCGATATGAATTTATAGTGGATCTGGATGTTCCAGAGGATGACGAGCTCCATTCGGAGCATGGTGTGTACATAAAGGCGATCTTTATGGTGGATGAAGATCAGTCACGTATCGTCAAATATGATTTTTACGAACATACGACGCATCAATATCTGGACTTTGACATGGAGCCTGAAGAGGAAGCGGCGTTAGCCGATTTCTGCAAGGCGCATACCGGAGACACAGAATAACAGACAGGCGGGCACATTGTGCCACCTAAAGAGGAAGCTGGTTTCAACACGTATTTTTACGTGTAGGGAACCAGCTTTTTTTCTGAGCAGGGTAATCCCTATCTACAATTGTTTAAGCGATTTCACAATTAGCACTCCCAAAGCCTCCCCAATTTAAATATAATGAAGGCAGTGTTATATTTTTCCTGACTTTCAGTCGAATAATACAATTGAATAAGCAGAGACCGTTCTATATTAATCAATGGGTAATAGCTGAGGGGGAAGCCGTAATGAAGTTGCGATTTGAAGGAAATGTAAGCGATCTGCGAGCTGGTATTGAACTGCTCGCAAAGGAAATTCAATTCATGGAAGCGCAAGACGGTATACCTGTCCTTGTCGAATCTTCGTCTGGTGTACTGGAAGTAGGTTTGGATCAAGGCAAAGGGTACATACGTTACGGACATAAGCACCAATTTTTCCGGGGGCTCGGGCTATTTGTACAGCACGCCCGCAATGGTCAACCGTTCCAGCTTAGAGAGAAGCAGCAGTTTGATACGGTGGGCCCTATGTTCGACCTATCCCGTAATGCGGTACTGACACTGGATAGCTTTAAGTTTATGTTGCGTAAGATGGCCTTAATGGGCATGAACACGGTTATGTTGTACATGGAAGATACCTATGAGATTGGCGAAGAGCCTTACTTTGGTTACATGCGAGGACGGTACTCGCATGCGGAACTGCGCGAAATTGACGATTACGCCGATCAATTTGGCATCGAGGCATTCCCAAGTATCCAGACGCTCGCGCATCTGGAGGAGTTCTTGAAGTGGGAGCCAGTAAAAGAGTATAAAGATACCAAGGGTGCGCTGCTGGTCGGCGGCGAGAAGACGGATCAATTAGTCGAACAAATGATAGAAGCCGCAAGTGCCCCGTTCCGCAGTCGTAAGATTCATATAGGCATGGATGAAGCGGAGGAACTTGGGCGCGGCAAATACTTGGACCACAACGGGTTTACGAGCCGATTTGATATTATGACGGCACATTTAGAAAAAGTGCTGGATATCGTACGGCGCCGTGGCTTAAAGCCGTTGATGTGGAGTGACATGTTCTTAAAATTTGCCTCTACGGATGGCAGTGAGCATTATGATACGGAGACACAAATTCCTGCAGAAATGGCAAGCCGTATCCCTAAAGATGTAGACATGGTCTATTGGGATTATGTCCATACCGAGCGAGAGGATTACGAGAAGCTGATCGCCAAGCATCGGCCATTGGGCTGCAATCTGGTGTTTGCCGGGGGTGTGTGGGTGTTTAACACCTTTGGTGTTAATTACGGCTTATCGCTTAACGCGACAGACATCGCCCTGCAGGTGTGCAAGGAGCAGGGCATACGTGAGGTATATGCGACGATGTGGGGCGATGACGGTATGGAGAGCAATCCGTATATCGCCTTGTACGGCTTGCAATTCTATGCGGAGCATGCTTATGCGGAAGGCAAGTTGGACGAAGCACAGCTTGCGGAGCGGGTGAAGTTCTGTACGGGAATTGAAGCGGATGCCTACTTGCAGTTGAAATATTTGGACGAGACGCCTGGTGCTGAGCCGGACAACCGGAAGCAGAGCAATCCTTCGAAGTTCCTGCTCTACCAAGATGTGCTGCTTGGCTTGTTCGATAAGCAGATTGAAGGGCTTGATATTGCGGCCCACTATGAGCAATTAGAGCAGCAGATTCGCCGCCGCCGCGTGCAGGAGGCCGAACTGGATTATATGTTCGAGGTGCCGGAGAAGCTGTGCGGCGTGCTGAAGCGTAAGAGCGAGATTGGCATCGCTCTGAAGCAGGCGTATGACGCCAAGGATCACGATAAGCTGCGGCATATCGCGGTGGAAGTACTGCCTGAGATTACGGATGCGGTACAGGCGCTGCGGGCCGCTCACCGGACCCAATGGCTGCGTATGTTTAAGCCATTTGGCTGGGAAGTTATTGATATCCGGTATGGTGGTGTCGTAAACCGTCTGGATACGGCTTCTATGCGGCTGCTTGATTATACGGAGGGCCGAATTGGACAGATTGAGGAGCTTGAACAAGAGCGGTTATTGTACAGCTCATCCAACCGATTTAATCAGAAAGGCTTAGGCTGGTGCAGCTATTATTATCGGATGGCATCGCCAAATGTCTTCTTCCATGTGTTGAACCCATTTTAAATGAAAAGAGCAGCAGAACTATAAAATAAAGAAAGGCGTCCTCGCACCGTGCCATCTCGACGACTGGCGTGAGGACGCCTTTTCTCTGCATGTATGACATATATGCTAGCGGCTGCTTGAAGACCAACGAAAGAGCCTGTCCACTCCTGTGCGGTGTGCCATGTTAAAGCAGGTTTAAGCTCCCTTTAAATTGACTTTTAGATTCATAATTAGAGCATCAAAATATCTCGAATCTCTTGCTCTGTTAGCGAGGACAAAGCTTCTTCACCAGGTTGAATGACTTCTTCGATGAGATCCTTTTTCCTTTGCTGCAATTCATACATCTTGTCCTCTACGGTGCCTTGCGTGACAAGTCTTATCACTTGTACGACATTTTTTTGCCCGATGCGATAAGCCCGATCTGCTGCCTGCTGCTCTACAGCCGGGTTCCACCATAGATCATACAGAATAACTGTATCTGCTCCCGTCAAGTTAAGACCTGTACCACCTGCTTTTAACGAAATGAGAAACAAGTCCCGTTCGCCTTCGTTGAATCGGCTGCACAGCTCTACTCGCTCAGCTGAGGGTGTACTGCCGTCTAGATAGAAATGGGCTACTCCCAGTTCGGTTAACTCTCGTTTAATTAGATTGAGCATCCCTGTGAACTGAGAGAATACAAGCAATCGTCGGCCTGCAGATCTAGACTCTTCGATAATATCGAGCAGCAGCTCGAATTTGGCTGAACTTCCAGCATAACCGTCGACGAACAGAGCAGGATGGCAGCACAACTGGCGTAACCGGGTAAGGCCTGCCAAGATTTTGATGCGGCTTTTCTGAAACCCAGTCTCGTCTAAATGTTTGAGGGTGTCTTTTTGCAGCTTGGCCAGATAGGCCAGATACAGTTTCTTCTGCTCAGGCAGCAGCTCAGAAGCTTGTACCGATTCGATTTTCTCAGGCAGTTCTTTGAGCACGTCCGTTTTCAGCCGACGCAGCAGAAAGGGACGGGCCCGTTTGGCCACGATATCACGCGGTAGATCGTTAAAGGCCTGTCTATCTGAGAACAGTTCTGGGAAGACAACATCAAAGATCGACCACAGTTCCTCTAGTCTGTTCTCTACAGGTGTACCTGTAAGAGCAAATCGGTATTTTGCCTGAATTGTTTTCACGGCATGCGCCGTCTGCGTTGTGTAATTCTTGAATGCCTGCGCTTCATCCAGAATGAGCGTATGGAAAGCGGGCTTGGCATATAACTTGATATCCCGGCGCAGCAGGGGATACGAAGTGATAATCACATCCGCTGCAAATTCCTTGCTCAACAAATGGATGCGTTCTGCCTTACTTCCATCAGCGATGGCAACTTTTAGTTCAGGAGCGAATCTCTGCAGTTCATTACGCCAATTGTATAGCAGCGAGGCAGGCGCGATGACAAGGGCTGGCATTTTCTGTTTGCGAATGTCAGGCAGCATGGACACAAGGAATGTTATAGTTTGCAGTGTTTTGCCCAGGCCCATATCGTCTGCAAGAATGCCCCCAAAGTGATAATGGGCTAACGTTCTCATCCACTGATACCCATACTTCTGATAATCACGAAGCACAGGTGTCAAATGGTCTGGAAGCGGGAAATCCAGATTGTCGGGATTACGCATATTTTCTAGAAAAAGGCGCAGCGATCTGCCAATGGAGATGGCATTCCCATGATCTCCGGTATGCATCAGTTGCAGGCTGCGGGCGATTGGAATACGGAAAAAGGCGGCTTTTTCCTCTTCTTTGTACAGATCCATCGTGTCCATGAAGCGGCCAATCTCTTGGAAAGCTTCACTTTCAAGTGACAGCAAGGCGCCGCTTGGCAAACGGTAATATTTCCTTTTATCTTCTAAAGATTGCAGCAGATGGCGAATGTCGGTTTCGGCGATCCCGTCCATCTCAAACTTGAATTCGAGCCAGTCAGTGCGCTCGTCCACATTAACCGTAATTTGTGGCGCCACAGGGGCGGCATGCAATCGTGCCTTAACAGCGGAAGTAGCATAGATCTGCACCCAAGCCTTCAGCTTGGGTACTACGTGATACAAGAAATCGTATTCCGCATCCTCATCATCGAGGAAGTAGCCGCCTTCTGTCTTGGCAAAAGGGCATTGCTCCATCATCTCCATAATTTGCTGCTCTTGCTCTGTGTCTCGTATGAGAATACGGTTAGCGGCACGCTGATGGGTGTGTGCTTCTAATGGATTAAGAACGATGTCACCGTACTGGAACTCCAATCCTGCAAGCAGGCGATCCCGAACGCGGTCAAGGTAAAGCTTTGCTTGCAGCGCGGGCTGTACGATTCGCTCGGCAATGGCCTGCGTAATGCTGACGCTTCCCAGTTTTGATAAGCCAGGAATGACTTGATCCATGTAAGGCTCGATCTGGCCCGAAGGAATTCGAAATACTTGCTTGCGGTAGGACTCCAGCAATTGCTTCATCTCGCTGAGCCGCTTGCAATGATCAGGAGATAGTTTAATCAGCCTTCCTCCTGATATGACCATCCCGTACTGCTCCATAACTGTAATCTGATTCATGCCCAGCACTTCCATCTGGAAGCCTTCATCTTCAGCTTGATCCAGCTTAAATTTCAGTGGAAGCGGTTCGTCGACTATCTGTAAGCCGGGATAGCAAATCCCTTCATGGTCCAGAGTGACAGATTTGGCTTGGGCAAGCAGGGAAGAAAGGTCATGCCATATATAAGCAGGCAGTGGAAGGGTACGCTCTCCACCAGCACGATTCACGGGGCTGGAGTAGCTATGGGCAGTCTCCAGATGAACCTCTTCCTGACGATAAGCGCGAATAAGCTGTTGCAGAATCGCATCATCCTGAGGATGAAAGCTGTGCAGCAAGGGATCATACGTGAACAGCTTGGAAAAGGTATAGTCTCTCCCCCGATCAATGCTGTCCAGAAACTCGCGCAGCTTCTGAACGACATAGAGCCGCTTGGGGCCAACCTTGCATTCGATGGCAAGAATGAACTTGCGATATCCATAAGAGATAGGCTTGCAGGTAAATTCCATTTCAAGCTGTACGCGCTCATCAAAGCGTGATCGTGCTCCAGCGGAGCGCTTCTGCTTTCCGCTAAAGAGTCCCAGCATCCCTTTAGTAACTTGGATGTCACTGCTGGCAATCGCAGAAAGTTCGGCTGCTCGTTCATTACCTTGCGGTATAGCCTGCTCAGGTCGGGCGTCGGTATGATCAGCAAGTTCAATGGGGCTGGCATGAGCAGGGGACCGCTCATCCTGTTCCAATTCGTGTATACATAAGAGTACAGCAGCAATATGTTTGCAGAAGCTTCCCTTTGCCGGAAACCCGGGACAGGTGCACACAGCTGTTATATGTTTGTTTGGATCTCTATCTACGTTCACGCGGTAATGATCTTGAGTTCCGTGCACAGTAGCTTCAAAGCTTCCGGCGCGGAAATTATGGTGTATTAACGTGACTCTTCCGGCTGTATAGTAGGCTTCGCCTCGTTCATAAGAGAATAGGCCGCACTGTGACTTAATAATAGGCAGGGTCAACTTTAAGCTCATTGCCTCGATCCTTCCTTTATATAAATGAAAATAGGAACAGGGATTGGACTTCTTATGTTTATGATAGCAGAAATAAACATAAAAAATAAAAGTTGAGTAGGGCGACGAAGAGATGTTAAGAATATGTTCAGTATAGTTTGATAAAATTAAAATTACTGTGGATACACAAAAATAAAACCAATATATGGTTTTCAGTAAGATTTGCATAATGAGTTGACAGTATGGATCGGATATGTTTCTGTATGTATAGAGGCGCCACCTTGCAGGCTTATTCGATAGTGATGGTGTTATTTTTATGAAGGAGACTGAGGTATGAGCAAGAATGTGATCCTGTGCATAAGTATTCTTCTGTCTCTGTTTACGACGGTGGCATGCAAGCAGCCAGAACATGCTGAACAGCCCCCAGGGGAAGCCCATTTATTGCCGATACAGCGTTATGGCAATGCTCTACATATGCAAGAGAAACAAAACCAACTATACAACTTTATCGTGAACAAGCTGTCGGGCCCAAATGGTATACATACCAATTACCGCAATACCGGCCAATCGGCGGAAATGGCGACCGGACATGAGGTGTTAAGTGAATCCGCAGGACTTATGATGCGGTACTATGCGCTCACTGGACAGCAAGATGCATTTGATCAAGAGTGGTCAAGAGCGCAGCAAAGCTTTAATTTGTCAGCAGGCTTCAGTTATCGTTTTAGCCCAGAGTTGCAAAAGAAGTATACACTCAATGCGGCTGTTGATGACCTGCGGATCATCCGTGCGCTGTATGAAGCAGGTCAATCGTTTAAGAGCGAGCACTACGTGAAAGAGGGAGCAACTTATGGCAGCAGGTTCTACGAGCATAATGTCAAAGAGGGGTACTTGTACGACTTTTATGACGAAACTTACCATATCACAAATGACTTTGTGACATTATGTTACATTGACCTTGCTGCGCTGAGACTGCTTCCAATCGATGCTAAGCAGCAGGAACAGTTGTATGGGAATATGCTTGGCATTGCTAAAAAGGGCTATTTGTCAGATAAATTTCCTTTTTACGAAACCAGATACCAATATAAAACCAATGCTTACCGTTCGGAGAACATTAACACAGTGGAATCGCTGATTACGATTTTATCTCTTGCTGAAGTGAAACAACATAATCAGGCCAGCATTCAATATATTAAGAATCAGGTTAAAGCAGGCACTTTATACGGCCAATATACCAAAGAAGGAACGCCGACCAACGATATTCAATCAACAGCCATTTATGCGATTGCTGCCATGCTCGGTTCTGAGCTTGGGGACAAGTCCTTATACGAAGATAGCATTCGGAGGATGAATCAATTTCAGATTGAAGATGGAGGTAGTCCTTTGCGAGGGGGATTTGGCGATACAGCTTCTGAACAAGCATTTTCTTTTGATAATCTAATGGCCTTGCTGGCCTATGCATATTAATAAAACGTAATAAGGGGATGGCGTGCGGCATGGCTAACATCAGGTCCAAATTACATATGGAGCGCGGACTTGTGTGGTTAAGCCGCTATGTGTCGCCGTCCCTCTTGGCTGCGTCCGGAGTATTAATAATCACGATTATTGCTTTGTTTGTACCTCCATATATCGGGATGGCCGATAACGGCGATTATTTTCGTATTTTGTACAGCAACGGATTGTATTTTAATACGCCCGATTACGACAGCCAGTATTTTGGCTACTTTATTAAGAAGTTTGGCATTTTTCAATATTTCAATGAGAATCAAGCGAGCTTGTTTTCATCTCAATCGCTCTTTATTAAGTTTTCGATATGGCTAAATACGTTTGTGGATCAGCAAGTGTTTGATGTTCGGGTCCAAGCCGTCCTGTTTACAGTCTTATATATCGTGGCAGTCTACCTGTTGGTAGAAAGCTTGACGTGGAAAGTGCCCGTGAAGTACGGATATCCGATTGCGATACTGGCTATTTTTTTGTTTGCGGATACCGCTTATACCGCTTATTTTAACTCTTTCTTTGGTGAGAGCATCGTGTTTATTATGATGGTGTATGTATTTGCAGCAGGACTGCTGATGTATAGGAAACGATATAATGACTATGTCCTGATGGCGATATTGCTCGTGAGCGGTTTGCTTCTGACCACCAGCAAGCAGCAAAATGCACCGCTGGGCATCATCATTGCCCTAATGGGCGTGGGTCTGATCTTTATCCGTAAAGAAAGGACGTTCCGTGTGTGTATGGCTTCTTCACTAGCCGTTCTACTGCTTGCGGGTATTGGGACATATGCATTAATCCCGAAGGAGTTTGTTAATATTAACAAATACCACGCGATGACACGAGGGATTCTGATGGGTTCGGAAGACCCTGAAGATACGTTGAGCAAGTTTGAAATTGATAAGCAGTATGCAATATTAAACGAAAGTATCTATTATGAGCTGTATACCACAATAGATGTAGATTCGCCGATACTGGAAGATCATTTCTATAACAAGTATGGGTTTGGTTCTATTTTAAAATATTACGTGACACACCCTGGGAAGGCTATTGATATGCTTGATCTAGCCGCCAAAAGCGCATTTAAAATTCGCCCTCCGGCCATGGGGAACTATGAGAAATCGGTGGGCAAAGCGTTCAGGGAGCAAACGAACTTCTTCTCAGGTTACAGTACTTTAAAAGCAGCGATGGCTCCCAAGACATTTGGATTTGTTGTCATCTGGATGATCCTTATACTTGGGTTATACATGCCTGCGTTTATTGCCGCCGTGAAGGCCAAAAATAGTAGACGCATGCTCCGATTGCCACTAATTGTAACCATGGTCCTAATGGGCTTGTCTGGTATTGCGGTATCTATTATTGGTGCGGGGGATGCGGATTTATCCAAGCATGAATTTGTGTTTACGGCTGCCTTTGACATCGTAACATTTGTTGTTGTTGCTGATGCGATTCGTCGTCGTTTATGGAGTGGTCAAGAGCTGGACAGTCCCTAATATTTAATCGGTATCGGAGGTGACGTGATGGAGGGCTGCAAGTACATGAAATTAATAATGATCTTAGTTATGACACTAGGCATTCTGATGGGGAGCACTCCAGCTTCTGTTCACGCCGCAGACGCCGTAAAGGAAAAGCCGATACATGTCCTGCTCACGTATGACAGCTATGGCATAGGGACACCGAGACAAGGTAGTATAGACGCGTTACAGCAGCTTCTTGCCGCTTACGGTGTCCAAGTCACCATCGCGGATATCGACAGCTATCAAGTAGGGACACTTCAGACATACGAGAAAGTGATTGGAGTACATAATGCATATGATCTGCCCTTAACGAATGCCGACTACATAGCAGATTTGGCAGCGTATAAAGGTGACTATTTGCACATCGGGGCCATGATCCCCGCCCAAGTGGAAGCTAAGCTGGGTCTGCGCACGCAGATGGCAAGAGGCGGCACAATCCGGCTCTCCGTCGGGAAGCTTCAGCAAACATTTATTCAAGCAGAGCCACTCCCCTACGCAGAGCAAAGCGCTGGCCGTACATACGGTGAGCTTGCTCTTGCAGGAAAAACATATCCATTTGCAGTATCCCATGAACGATATGCATATATTCCTTATTTGAAGCAAGGAAATCTTAGTGAAATTGCGGCCGCTTATGTGTTGAAGGATTGGCTCGAAGTGAACCGTAAAGGGCGCACTTACCTGCTATTTAAAGAAGTTTACCCATTTTCTGATTTACAGCTGCTGGAACGTCTTGCAGATCAGCTCCATGAGGCGGGACTCCCCTTTATGGTCAGCGTCAGACCCGTGTTCAGCAATACGGATTACCCCGCCATGAAGCGTTATTTGGAGACGCTAAAATATATACAGTCACGAAATGGCAGCATCATCGTCAACGCCCCGGTCGTAGCCTCGACCATCAGTGTACAAGACGATACACTACAGGCTAAAATGGAGAGCTTTATTGATGTACTGGCTGATTACGGCATTGCGCCATTAGGCGTAGGAGCGGAAATGTATTGGTCATATGACCATTTGTATGCGGAGCAAGGGATGTCCTTCTCCGATTCAGCTGTGCTGTATCCGAATGAACAGGCCAGTTACAGGTCCAGAGCGGATACCTCTAAAGCATTTCAATCTTCGTTGTTCAGTATGCCATTAAGTTTCATGGATCAGTTTGAGCGCTCTAGCAGAGCAATTCCATCCCTACCGATGGATTCGGTTATTACGTATGACTTTTTTAAGGACCGGGAGCAGTTGGATAATGCCATTCAAAGTTTACTTGATAGCTGGATTACATTCGCGGATTACAAGTATGAATCACATGCGGTAAGAACGCCGCGGAACGAAATTATATCGTACAAAGGAACAATCGCTATTAATGGTCAAAGCGTAGACCTTGGGAGTGCGATCAAGGATATCAGCTCAGACTATACGTATAAGGAAGAGCAGCAGAAGAGCTTTGAGAAGCTGTTTAATGTACAAAACAAAGTATTTATTATCATTATCATCGTTACACTGATGGTGTTCGGCGGCTTCTTCATCGTTGGATATCGGTTGTATAAACGAAAATATTACAAATAAGGAGGCAGACATGACGATAGCAGATGTTCTTATGTTGATTGCGGTTATCTGCATCTGGTCCCTCTTGCTCGTGAATGTGGTCTTGATTATTGCGGGTTACCTGTACTATATCGATATTGAAGGAGAGGCTGTTCCAGAGATTAAAGGGGAGGCGCCATTTGTCTCCATTATGGTACCTGCCCATAATGAAGGCGTTGTGATCACGCAGACGGTTGAATCATTGTTGGCGCTTGATTATCCTCATGAACGTTATGAGATTATTGTCATTAACGACAACTCTTCCGACAATAGCAGTGTGCTGCTCGGCGATTTGAAAGAACGTTATCCTGGGCGCAACTTGATTATTATTAATACGGATGCAGTTACAGGCGGCAAAGGGAAATCTAATGCCCTGAATATAGGATTCGCGCAGAGCAAAGGTGAGCTGATTGCCATCTACGATGCGGATAATACGCCTGAGAAGACCGCTTTGCGATATCTGGTAGGCGAAATTATGCACGATGAATCGTTAGGAGCTGTCATCGGCAAGTTCAGGACACGCAATCGCAACACAAATTTGCTGACACGTTTTATCAATATCGAGACCTTGTCGTTTCAATGGATGGCGCAAGCGGGTCGATGGAAGCTATTTAAGCTGTGTACGATACCCGGCACCAACTTTATTATGCGAAGACATATTATTGAGGAGATTGGAGGCTGGGACGTTAAAGCCATCGCGGAAGATACCGAGATCAGCTTCCGAATCTACATGATGGGTTATCGAATCAAGTTCCAACCTAAAGCCGTGACATGGGAGCAGGAACCGCAGACGATTAAGGTATGGTTCAAGCAGCGAACACGCTGGGCTAAGGGCAACATTTATGTCATCGTTAAAAACATCCCACTGCTGTTTGAGCGTTCGGCTAAGATCATCCGTTTTGATATCCTATACTTTTTATCCATTTACTTCTTACTGCTGACTTCTTTGGTTATGTCTGACATTCTGCTTATTCTACATGCATTGGGTTATGTGCACACGACCATTGCAGGATTCAGTTCTTTCTTATGGGTACTGGCGATCACGTTATTTATTGTAGGAACTTTTATTACTATTATTACGGAAAAAGGAGAGATGAGACTCTCCAATCTGTGGATTATTTTGCTCATGTATGTGTCTTATTGTCAATTATGGATGGTTGTTGCGGCTTACGGTTTATACAACTATGTAAAGGATCAATTGTTTAAGCGGGAAGTCAAATGGTACAAAACGGAACGATATTAAGACAGGAGAGAAGCTCGTGAATAAACGGTGGATTGTGATAGGCATGACCTGTTTGTCCTTATTATTTGTACAGTTAGGACAAGCTTCTGCGGCTGTAGCTAATGGCATTCAAGCAGCCGGTCAGCAGATGTATGAGACGGTGCTAAGCAGCACGGATACAGCATTGTCAGGCGTAATGGCATCCCGACAGTTTTATTTCCAAACGGAATCCTATTGGAACGTTCGCGAAGTGAAGATCAATCTAGATTATAAAGCCTCGCCTCTGACACGTGATGAACAATCGAGTGTCACACTGGTTATGAATGGTACGAAGTTCCATTCGTTTCGCCCTGCTGTAAGTGAAGCGGTGAAACAGCGTCTGACAGTTACGGTGCCGAGAGAACTGATTGTTAAGGGCAGCAATACGTTAACAGTGGAAGGTTATATTGTTACTAACCTAGAGAACCAGATTTGTGTACCCGTTGAGAAACGTGATAATTGGTTGCAGCTGCGGCAGACGTCCAGTGTGGAGGTAAACTATAGAAATGAAGCATTGACGGGAAGTATTAATGACTTCAACCGCCATTTTGTAGGCAGGGACATGGTCAATGCCAACCTTGGTGCGATTGCAGTGCCTTCCAAGAGCCAGCCGGCTGAATTGGAAGCAGCCGTTCATGCGTTGTCTGGCTTTGCCAAAGCCAACAGCTTAAAAGGGAAAGCCATCCCCATACATACTTGGGATACGGCTGCATTGAGGGAAAAGCAAACTATTGTGGCGATTGGTTTATATGATAATTTGCCAACAGCTCTGCAGAGCGCTATAGGTAATGAGGACTTAAGCGGCACGGCACTTATTCGTGTGATCTCTATGGATCGTCAGCCTACGCTTGTTGTTACGTCAAAAAATCCCGACTTATTAGTAAAAGCCGGCAGATTGCTGGCCAATCAAGAGATGGTTGGCCAATTAGCCGGAACTAGTAAGCGAGTAGACGCTAATACAAATGTAGACACACCCGATGTTACTGTGAACCGCAACGTAACATTAACCGAGGCTGGTGATCGACTGACAGGCTGGATGCATCAAGAGAAGACATACTTTGTTTCTTTACCTGCAAACCGTTCAATAGCAGATGCAAGCAAGGTTAGTCTAGATCTGCGGTATGCCAAGAACCTGGACTTCCATCGTTCCTTGGTGACGGTGCTGATTAACAATACACCGATCGGCAGCAAGAAGCTGACTTCAGAGATGGCCAATGGGGATACATTCTCACTGCCAATTCCAAAGAACCTTGATGTAACCGGTAATTTCTCTGTTACGGTTGCCTTTGATCTGGAACTGGAGAACGTGACATGTGTGCAGCCGCAAGATCAGATGCCATGGGCATATATTACGAAGGATTCCTTGCTGCAATTAAATACGAAGGATAAAACCGATCTGCTGTTTAACAATTATCCGAATCCATTTCTTCGGGATGGTGGATATAACCAAGTAGCGGTAGTCATGCCGCAGGTTAAAGATAGCTACACGTACTTGGCGTTGTCCAATCTGTTTAATCTGCTGGGACAATATGCTGAGGGTAACACGGGAGACGTTAAGTTCTATGAAGACAGCGCAGCAGCAAAGGTGCTTCAGGAGCGTAACATTATTGCGATTGGCTCCTACCATAACAATAAGATTTTTCAGGATCCGAAGTTAAAGCTGTACTTCCAGTATGATTCCAAAGGTGATGGCTTCATTTCTAATGAGAAAATGAGTATCGACACGGATTATGGAAAACGTATGGGGACACTGCAGTTATTAGACTCGCCTTATGAGCCGGGTCACGGATTGCTGGCCGTTACAGGGGCTGGCTCTGAGTACTATTATCTTGCATCCAAGCTTTTGGCGAGTGAGAGTACAAAGTGGAAAGTATATGGAGACGGTGTAGCTACAGATAAGGACGGTAATATTCACGCCTATCGCTTCAAGAAACAGACCGAGCAAGAGTCGAAGTCTGTTCTAGATGACGTATTGGAACGTGGAGACGTACTTGGCTTCATGGTTGCCGCGGTGCTGGTGATGCTTCTTGTCCTGGTGGCGTTAATTCTGATGATTCGCAAATACAGAAAGAAACGGGGGGCGGGCGATGAAACGGAATCAAAGTAGCCTAGTATCGGATGGCGCTTTCTTGCTCTGGTTTGTCATCACCTTTATTTGCGTCGTATTTATGGTTGGCGACCCTAACCGTTACCTCGTTAATATCATTTTTCTGAACGTTGCATTTCTAATTGCCATTGTGACCTATTTTACGACGGTGACAACGGGATTAATTATGAACATCGTGTTTATTTTTGGATATGGAACGTTCACATTGTACCAGACTGTGATCGAAGGCGGAGTTATCGGTGTTCACAATTATTTCTGGTTAGTGATGACACCGATATTTACAGTGACCACTTGGATGATGACTCTTGGAAATCGGCGGCTGCAGGGTGAGAATGAGCTGTTAAAAAAGAAAAACACATCACTTGCAACGATGGATGAGACGACCGATTTAAAAAATGCACGTTCATTCCAAAAGGACGCTACCATATTTATGGCGCTGTCAACCCGGTATAAGATTCCACTGACGCTGCTAGTGGTGAAAGTGAAGTATTGGGATGAGTTAAAGCGGATGGTTAGTGAAGAGCAGATGTCGGAGATGATCTATGATCTATCCAAATTAAGCGAGACCAGTATTCGTATGAACGATTCCCTATATATGCTGAATGCAGACAATCCGACCTGGGGGCTACTGTTGTTTACGGATCGCGACGGAGCGAACGTAGTTATTGATCGCTTGAAAGAGAAAGTTGCTGCGTTTAACACGGTGGAGTTTGCCGGAAAGTACAAAATTGAGCTGAACCTCAACATCGGTGCGATTGAGTATCAGCCCGATAAAGTACCGACGCCGCTCGACTTTATCGTGCAGGCTCGAAAACAACTGGAGTATGATGTATAGTCTCATTACAACGAATATAACATAAGAAGAACAGCCCATCCGTTAACTAGGTTGGGCTGTTCTTCTTTTTTGGCGGAAGCATGACCGTATCGAGCTTTGTAGTAACTGTGCTGACAACATGATCTTATGAGCCTGATGGAGAAGCTTCCATAATAGCTCTGATATTGGATTGATTAGATCATACCAGAAGGACAGAGGTATGTTGGTATATCGCTCACGATTTCATTATAATCATAGGCAGTGGAAGGAGTGAGGAATTTAGATGACAGCTGAGAATAAACTTAATCCATTTATACAGCTGCTGCATTTCGGTTACCAGCAGGCGATGAGCTGTATATTTCCCGTTATTATTTTTGTAACGTTGGCGGCATCGAAGTTTATAGATGTTCCCTTTATCCCTCGTTATGACCTAATTTTGTTGATACTGCTGCTGGTTCAGTTCCTGATGTACAAAAGTGGATTGGAGACACTTGATGAAATCAAAGTGATATGTGTATTTCACGTAATTGGCTTAGCTCTTGAGCTGTACAAGGTGTATATGGGTTCATGGGCATATCCCGAAGCAGCATATACCAAGTGGTTCGGTGTGCCGCTCTATAGCGGTTTTATGTATGCAAGCGTGGCCAGCTTTATGTGCCAGGTATGGCGGAGACTGCGAATGGATATGACGGGCTGGCCAGGGATGTTGGCCACGGTGCTGCTGGGTGGCGCTATTTATCTGAACTTTTTTACGCATCACTTTATACCGGACTTCCGATGGTGGCTGACGGGTCTTGTGTTTATTGTGTTTTGGAGGACACAAATTTGGTATACGGTGAGAACCAAAACGTATCGGATGCCGCTAACACTTGCCTTTTTGCTTGTTGGTTTTTTTATTTGGCTGGCAGAAAATATCGCAACGTTCTTGGGCGCATGGAAGTATCCGGATCAGCATGAGACCTGGCGTATCGTTGGTGTCAGCAAGATTAGCTCGTGGTTTCTGCTTGCCATTATTAGCGTAATTATTGTAGCGCAGCTTAAGCATGTGAAGGCGAGTCGGATAGGAAAGACCTAGATAAGATAAGTCGAAGGGATTTCTTGTAATGGCTGCGTGAGGCTGTGTACAGACAGATATACAGACAGATATACAGTTACAGAGTGACTCGCCTTTTTTCTGCGAAATGGATTCAATTTCTGTTGACCCTCACGCTACGTGATAGTTTAAAGTGAGTGGTGAAAGGAGGCCAAGACGCCATGAGAGTGAAAGAAGTTGCCGATCTGGCCGGAATCAGCGTGCGTACGCTGCATCATTATGATGAGATTGGATTGTTAGTACCACAAGAGACAACCGAAGCGGGTTATCGTTTATACTCACATGATCATGTGGAGCTGCTGCAGCAAATTTTATTTTTCAGAGAACTTGGCTTCCCTTTGAAAAGAATCAAGGAGATTATCGATAATCCATCGTTTGATCGAGAAGAGGCGCTTAGGATGCACCGCAGCATCTTGCTTGAACAGCGCAGCCGCTTGAACCGAATGATCATGACGATCGATAAGACCATCCAACACGCAAAAGGGGAGATTCAAATGGCTGACAAGGAACGGTTTGAAGGGTTTGACTTTAGCCGAAATCCGTATGAGCAAGAAGCACGAGAGCGCTGGGGGGATAAAGCCGTTGATCAGGCGAATGCCAAAGCCGCTGATATGACAAAGGAGAAGCAGGATGCATTTAATCAGGTATACGTTAACCTGGCTGCTGTACGTCATTTGGCTCCTGAGTCGGAAGAGGCCCAAACGGCTATTAAAGCATGGTATGTGCTGCTGAATGAGCTGGGCAACTACTCGCTGGAGGCTTTCAGAGGTCTAGGACAGATGTATGTTGCTGATGAACGCTTCACCAAGAACATTGATCAATTTGGTGAAGGCTTGGCCCAGTTCATGTGTGACGCGATGGGGGTTTATGCGGATAACCATCAATAATGTACGGCAGTCTTCCAGTTCTGACGAGAACTAATCGAGAGTCCCGATCCTTAATGAGGAAATCGGGGCTCTTTGGTGTTTCCTGTCCTCTTACGCTAAGATTAGGCGGCCTCAATCCTCGTCCATCTCGCAGCTTTCAATTGCTGTAAAAAATACGTCCAAAATATCCTTGTCATATTGTGCCCGCACATAACCAGAAATGGACTCCAATTGCTTTTCGCTTGTATATTCAAGGCAGGGGCGCCCTTCGCATCGCAGCACTGTACAGTCAAATTTCTGCTTCACATCTTCAATTACATCATCTTTGACAATTCCATTGCTCGCCGCTTTCATTCCCATTCCTCGCTTTCGTTTAAATAAACTTTAATAGAGGTTATTCAGTTAAGTTCTTCCCTATCTATTATTCAAAATTTAACTATTCGTTCCGATGACATTTATCACAGCATGGGAAAGGAAACGAGCAGCGAATAATGACTGCATCTGTTATTTAAGGTCGATATGTGCAGAAAGTTACAGTATACGACGGCAAGCAGGAAGATCGTTACCTTATATAATAGGTCTCGCAGCAGATTGTACGATAACACTCTGTATGGCAAAGTAATACCAAGTCATATTTTTACATATGAGGAGGAATGGATGATGAACTTTCACTTTTTTGTAGGCAATGATAATGGAAATAGCGAGCATGATTTAATTATTGACGGCAGATTGATTGCGCAGCCAAATGTAAATTGTGCGGTGGACGAGCTGCCGTGGAGCGAGGAACAGCAGCCGGAAAGCTTTGTGAAGCAGCTGCAGGAACAATTGGTTGTCACCATTGACTCGCCTGCAGCTCGGCCAGGCATGTATTATGTCGGTCAATTTGCGTTGGAGAGCGGAGAGCTGCTAGATAATCTTCAGATCGGAATTGACCTAAAAAGCGACATGGATCTGCCGGTTATTAATACACTTGCCCAAATCGCAGCGGTTGCTGTACAGAAGGCATATGAGGAAAGCAAACACATCCCTGAACAGATCGAGGTTGAAGTAGATATGGCTACAGCGCTGCCGGTCACGCAGCATACAGATGAGACGTC
Source organism: Paenibacillus sp. UMB4589-SE434 (assembly GCF_030226685.1). Taxonomy (NCBI): domain Bacteria; kingdom Bacillati; phylum Bacillota; class Bacilli; order Caryophanales; family Paenibacillaceae; genus Paenibacillus; species Paenibacillus sp. UMB4589-SE434. Next base: position 166,439 of record NZ_JASOYK010000002.1, read on the forward strand.
TGCAAAGTTTGAGAAGCGGTTTACATCCAGCCCTCATCATGTGACCGTTCATCTCGGAACGCGCCGTATTGCAGTGAAGATTACTTTCCCTTTTGTGAAAGCGGTGCCGGAAGCCACACCTGTTATATTTACCCTGCAAAAAGACGAAGATGGGAAATGGCGCGATGGTGACATCTTTCAAGAGTTTGCTGCCAGCTATGGCATGGATAAAAAGTTTAACGGTAGCTACTTTAAAGATAAGCGTATTCTTCATGTAGATATCGGCGATGGTTCAACAGAATATCCGATCACAGAGGGAAATAAGTTTCTGCGTCAGTTTGTACACGGTAGTCATCATGGTGCGGGCTATGCCATTGAAGAAGCACTGGATGACTTTAATCGCCTTATCCATCTCCCGAATTCTCCGCGCCAATTTTTCAGTGACGTCCTTAAAAATCCACACCACAAATATTATGCCCGTGCCATCAAAACAGTCAAAAGACCGCTGGAGAGCCAGGTTAAGCAGATCGTACAGCATGTCAAAAGGCAGTTGACGAAGTCTCGAAATGAAGTCGACTTGATCTGCGTGTATGGCGGCGGAAGTATACTTATGCGTTCCATCTTGTACCCTCATCTTCATGAATTGTGCAGTGAACGGGAATTGTTGCTTCTTTATATACCGGATGCCTATGCGGTTCAAATGAATGCCATGGGACTCAATGCTTTTGTGAGAGGAAAAATCTATGAGGCATTAAAGAGTAAAGCTGTTCAACCCGTGTAAGAAAAGTATGTGGTGACCAAAAGCGAGGTGGAAGGTGATTCGTCGTGAAAAAGACCAAGCTGCCTGGAGAAAATATTAGTCTGAAAACAAAAAAAACGGAAGATCCTTTAATCATGAACTGGATTAATATCCAAACTAACTTGATGGATTCCTTACGCTATTTAATAGAGCAGGAAATCTCTCAACAAGGTATTCGTAATCTGCAGGCTGTTGTGCCTGTCGAGCGAAACGTATTAGCTTCAGTGACCTCCTTGCTGCCACGAGCTGGCTCGGGTGAACTTTCCGTATTTGATCAACTCATGGAAGACAACGAAGATACTCCATCGGAGGAAGAGCTGGAGGATGAACTGGTGGAAGAGGACATTGAGGCATGGGTATAAGAGCTGTGGTAGGCTAACGGTGCTCCTTGTATCGGCATTACTTGGTAATACTAAGTATGACAATGTGGTATTTGGGAGGGTAAAGTGTTATATAATAACACAAGCTTTGATATAGTGAGGCGCAATGGCCGTGCAAGCATAGTGTGTAATTAGCATGATGCATGCAAGATCGTCAGGAAGAGAGGGATATGCACAATGACTTTAGAGGAGGTCATGTCCAGATTAGAGGCAATGGGCACGGAGCAGACAAAACGAACGTTTATCCGTCACGGAGCTAAAGAGCCTCTATATGGTGTGAAGATTGGCGACTTAAAGAAGCTGGTTTCCGCTGTGAAGAAGGACCAAGGCCTTGCCCGTGCGTTATATGAGACAGGCAATAGCGACGCTATGTATTTGGCGGGCTTAACCGTCAATCCGCGCACGATGGATAAAGAGACACTAGAAGCTTGGGTGAAACAAGCAAACTGGGTTATGCACTCGGAAACGACAGTTCCGGGGGTAGCGGCAGAGAGCCCCTTTGGGTTTGAATTGGCACGAGAATGGATGCAGTCCCGTGACGAATTGATCGCTGCGTGTGGATGGAGCACCTACATTAACGCAATGTCCATTACACCGGATGAGCAGCTTGATCTGGAGGAGATTAAACAGCTGCTTCATCAAGTGGAAACGAAGATCCATGAGGAGCGCAATCGTGTGCGTTATACGATGAATGGGTTTGTCATTGGAGTTGGCGCATTTGTTGAGGCGCTTCACGAGGAAGCAATCCGAACTGCGACAGCGATTGGTAAAGTGCATGTTCATATGGGAGAAACGGCTTGTAAAGTTCCCGAAGCAGCAGCTTACATTAAGAAGGTAGAAGCGGCAGGGAAGCTTGGGGTCAAGCGAAAGACGTGTATTTGCTAATATAGGCTGATATCGGACAATATCCGGTATCAGCCTTTTTGTTTGTATCGCGGGTTAATAAATCTGGATCAATAGTTATCCCTAAAATGAATCAGATCATAGGTATCATTAGCCACTAGATTTCCTAGAGAAGCTTTAGTAAAAGATAAAAGGTTATAGGATAAGAGCTTTGGGGAAGGATAAGGACACCTAAATGAAAAGGAAGGGGTGTCATCATGGCCAGAAGAAGCAGGAGAAGATTGCTTGTAGAAGGAGCCGAGCAAAGTGTAAATGCATTTAAGGCAGAAGTGCTGCGTCGAGAAGGGTATCAGGTTGATCCCGAACGTCCAGATGATGTGAAGTATGAAGTTGCGGCACAACTGGGTGTACCCCTGCGGCAGGGAGATAACGGTGGATTAAGCACCGAATCAGCAGGGCGCGTAGGTGGGAAGATAGGCGGCACGATGGTGCGTGAGATGATTCGACTTGCGCAGGAGAAGCTGGCGAATAATCGCGAGTAAGGTATGAAATATGAATGCGGTGTCCGATCAGGTTAGCGTTATCACCTGCAAATGGACACCGCATTTAACGTATGTACAACTTGTGTGCTAGGCCTCGCTTTGTTGTTCAAAACGTTTAATAATCTCAATCACCACTTGGGTAGCTTGGACCATGTTATCGACTGAAACATATTCGAACTTGCCGTGGTAGTTCTCACCGCCCGTAAAAATGTTCGGTGTAGGTAGCCCCATGTAGGATAACTGCGAGCCGTCAGTACCCCCGCGAATCGCACGGATAATAGGTTTAATATCAAGCGATTCCATGGCTTCGCGTGCCATGTGCACGATCTCGATTACAGGCTCAATCTTGTCCTTCATGTTGTAATATTGGTCATACATATCAAGCACAATGTTATGCTCTCCGTAAGTTTGCTGGAATTCCTGTACGATGCGTGTCAGGTTGGCCTTTTTGGCCTCGAACTTTTCGCGATCAAAATCACGGATGATGTAACTTAGCTTTGTTTCCTCCACATCACCTCGGAAAGAACTCAGGTGATAGAAGCCTTCGTATCCCTCGGTATGCTCAGGCGCTTCTTCCACAGGCAGTCTTCCGTGCAACTGCATGGCGATCTTGGTCGAATTGATCATCTTATCCTTCGCGCTGCCTGGATGCACACTCGAGCCTTTAACCGTAATCTTTGCCGCTGCGGCATTAAAACTTTCATATTCGAGCTCGCCTAGAGGCCCGCCATCCACGGTGTAGGCATATACAGCGCCAAAGGCAGCGACATCGAACCGCTGCGGGCCTCTGCCGATTTCTTCATCCGGCGTAAAGGCCACGCGTACTTTGCCGTGTTTAATCTCAGGATGCGCAATGAGATAAGCCATTGCCGTCATAATCTCAGCGATTCCTGCTTTGTTGTCTGCACCAAGCAGTGTAGTGCCGTCAGTTGTCATTAAAGTATGGCCTTTATACTGACTTAACTCTGGAAATTCTTTGGGTGACAGGACAACACGCAGCGCTTCATTTAACGAGATATCGCCTCCGTCGTACGTTTCAATGACCTGAGGTTTTACATCTTTGCCTGTAAAGTCAGTCGCTGTGTCCACGTGAGCAAGGAAACCAATCGTGGGCACTTGTGACTTGTTCGTATTGGAAGGAAGCGTGGCCATGACGTAACCATTGGCATCTATCGTCACTTCCTGCATCCCTATTTCCTCTAGCTCGTTGACAAGCATGTTGCCAAGTGTAAGTTGCCCTGGCGTAGTCGGGCATGTGGTACTGTCTTCATCGGATTGCGTGTCCACCTGTACGTAAGTTGTTAATCTAGCAATGAGATCCTGTTTCAACTTATTCAACTCCCTTCTATTTCCTATTTTATTTTAACACGAACTACCAACTTACATGTACTCCTGTAGTTTTCAGTGTGTCCATAGATTATTCAAAATTGACCTTATGTCTATTCTGCTAGATAAACCTTTACAAATAGATGGAATTATTTATAATAAAATAAATCATTAGGAGGTGTGTTAGGATGCAGAAATGCTTATCATTTACCCCACACGATCGAAAGAAAATACAAATCGAGCGGTAGAGGGCGCGCGCTAGTAAAGCGCAGGTAAGGATACGGCAATTTAACGTAAGCTTAACGTGACGTGCCATCTGCCGGTAAGGGCGGATCATACGAATATGAACTTACGCGCGGCACAAGTCTATATCATTATGATGTTTATGACGGCATTAGCTAGCTCAACAATGTTTGTTACACATGGGATTTATTTTGTTGCGGAATTGGGACTAAATCCTGTTCAACTTGTCTTGATGGGAACGGTGCTTGAGCTAACCGTCCTCCTATTTGAAGGAATAACAGGTGTTGTTGCAGACACGTATAGTCGACGGCGTTCGGTAATCATCGGCATGTTTATTATTGGAGCAGGATTCATGTTGGAAGGCAGTGTGATGTGGATAGGGGCTGTTGTTCCAGTCCTTTCTATATTCGCATGGGTACTTGTAGCTGAATTCATATGGGGTGTAGGCCATACTTTTATTAGTGGCGCAGATTCGGCCTGGATTGTGGATGAAGTAGGCGAATCAAACGTGGGGAACCTCTTCTTAAAAGCGAAGCGAGTGTCTCTTCTGGGCAACTTGCTTGGAATCGGATTGAGTGTCGGTATGTCCACAATTGCGCCCAATCTGCCTTATGTATTAGGCGGGCTTATTTATGCAAGTCTGGGTGTATTTTTGCTTTTATTCATGAAAGAGACAGCATTTGTGGGAGCAGTACAAGAGCAGCAGGGCTCACATTGGCAGCATATGAAATCGACCTGGCTATCCGGCGCGTCCACCGTAAGACGGCATCCTATGCTCTTGATGATTGTTGGGGTGACCTTGTTCAGTGGTGCGGCGTCAGAAGGCTATGACCGACTATGGGAGATGCATTTAATTACAGGAATCGGATTCCCGGCAGAGATTCCTTTATCCATGCCCATGTGGTTTGGCTTAATAGCAGTGTTGTCGACCCTGATTAGCATTGCTGCGGTACGGATCACGGAAAACAGGCTGGATATGGGCAATGAACGAGCAGTCTTTGTGGCTATGTTTATGCTGACAGCTCTCCGTATTGCGGGTATTGTGGCACTTGCTTTCTCGCCCAACTTGGTTTGGGCATTAGGCTCAATCCTTATTGTGGGAGTCGTTCAAACATTGAGTCAACCGATCTATGAGACGTGGCTTAACATGAACATTGAGAGCAAGTCTCGTGCGACGGTACTATCTATGATCAGTCAGACGGATGCGCTCGGTCAGACAGCAGGCGGCCCCGTCGTTGGCTGGGTAGGCAGCCGTGTGTCTGTGAGGGCTTCACTAATTACAGCAGCGGTGCTGCTAGGACCGATCTTGACTGTGTTCAGTCGCGCGCTTCGCAGAAAATAGTAGGGCAATAGTGGAAAGAGGACGTTTTACACGAATGGACTGGAGGGCACCATAGAAGTGCCCTCTTTGTCGTGGATACGGGTATGTACATTTGTTATGATAAGCATAACACCATGAGAGAGAAAGGTCGGTATTGTAATGCCTCCCAACAAATCCAACGGTCAAACCAGCCGTAAGAAAGCAAGCGGTGCAGCATCAGGCGGACGTAAGCCGGCACGCAAAGCAAAACAACAAACCAAAGTGTTAACAGCCCTAATAAATCTGTTTGTACTGGCAGCTGTTCTCGCAGGAATATATATTGCGAATATCCCTGCAGATTCCAGTAGTGGGGATCGGACTGCTTCAAGTGCTCATCCACAGCAATCAAGAATTCCGGCAAATAAGGGGACGTCGACCGGGAAAGAATCTGACGAGAAGCTTGAGGTTCATTTTATTGATGTCGGTCAAGGCGACAGTACATTGGTAGTCACACCTTCAGGCGAGACGATCCTGATTGATGCGGGACAGAATAATAAAGGTGAGCTAGTGGTTGATTATTTGAAGGAACTCGGAATTGACCGACTGGATGCCGTAGTAGCTACTCATCCCGACGCGGATCATATTGGCGGTTTAGATATTGTAGTGAATAAGCTGGATGTCAAAAGTGTCTACGCACCTCGAGTTTCGCACACGACACAAACTTATAAAGACTTTCTGAACGCAGTAAAGCACAAAGGCTTAACGATTAAAGCTGCACGATCAGGCAGCTCCCTTCCGCTATCAGAAGAGGTTTCGGCGCGGTTTGCCGCGCCGGTCAACAGCTATGGTGATAATTTTAATGAGTGGAGCGCGGTACTAAGGCTTGATTACGGAGATACATCGTTCCTGTTTACTGGCGATGCAGAGCAGGAATCGGAAGCAGATATGTTGACGAGCGGCTTTAAGCTCACTGCGGATGTGCTGAAAGTAGGCCATCATGGTTCACGAACCTCTTCGAGCCAGGCCTTCTTAAATGCGGTAAAACCGCGGTATGCTGTGATCAGCTCTGGTACTGGCAACAAGTATGGCCATCCGCACGACATTATTTTGAAGCGTTTAGCCAAATTTGGAGCTTCTGTTTACCGAACTGACAAACAGGGCAGCGTTGTGGCATACAGCAACGGTCGCGAAATCTGGATGACGACGGACAAGGGAGCTTAGGGCCACTGTACGTGTTCACAATTAAGCAGCCCAGACGAATACATGAAGTTCACTAGGAGGAGATTGCATGACTGACCCTCAGAAGAAGGAGCCACGTTGTGGGGTAATCGACAGGTTTGAAGGAGATTGGGCTGTAATTGAGATGAACGGTGATATGCAAGAGGTGGAACGTCGTCAACTGCCTGCACACGCTCGCCCTGGAGATGCGGTTGTAATAGAGGACGGAACGATTCGTGTGGATCAGGAACGAACAGTACGTCTGCGTCAAGAGGCAGACATGCTGATAGATGAGTTATTTGAGGAGTAAGCAGCCATGTAGGAGTAGGTTAGCCAAAGACCTGATCGGGATTTAATCTAGATCGGGTCTTTTTGGGTTGTGGGGATAGATGCGATCGAGACTAGATTAGTGTCAACAATCAGAAAAACAAGAATATTGACCACTAAGGTCAATTGACATATAATAACATTGACCTTAATGGTCAACGATATCGGCGGAGGTCACCAAATGATTGAAAAATTTCTTAACCTAGGTGTGGATAAGCAGGAACGTATCATTAATGCAGCGCTGAAAGTATTTTCACAGAAGGGGTATGAGCAAGCATCTACCAATGAGATTGTGAAAGAGGCAGGCATTTCGAAGGGATTGCTGTTCCATTATTTTAATAATAAGAAGGAATTGTTTTTATATTTGTATGGTCATGCAGTCGAACAGTTGATGAATGAGTTTGTAGCGAAGCTGAATCAGGATCAGAAGGATATTTTTATGAAATTGAGGCAGGCGTTACTGCTTAAGTTTGACATGATTCAAAGGTATCCAGACGTATTTGACTTCCTTAAAACAGCCTACTTTGAGAATTGTGACGAGATTAAACCGGAGTTGGAGCATTACAATAAGCAGCTTGTGGCTAGCGGCTACAGCACAATCTTTCAGGATGTCGACCATAGCTTATTTAAAGAGGGTACCGATGTGACACGAGCCATTCAAGTCATCTTCTGGACCCTGGAAGGATTCGGGCTGCAGCAGCAGGCAAAGTGGAAGGCTAGTCGTTATGAGGATATCAAAATAGATGAGGTTATGGAAGAGATCGATCGATATATGCAAATATTAAAGCAAGCCTTCTATCGCTAATAAAGGGTATGTCGAGAGGAGTGTCACAGATGAGCGTAAGCGTAATCGAAATAAACGATTTAACGAAGACTTACGGGAGCGCAAGAGGAATCTCGAATTTAAGCTTTACGGTCGAGCAAGGTGAAATATTTGGTTTTATCGGTCCTAATGGAGCGGGAAAGTCCACCACGATTCGGACCCTGCTTGGTCTCATTAAGCCAACAAGCGGCAGTGCAGCCATCTTCGGCAAGGATATGTTGCGGCATGGGACGGAGATCAGGAAGGAGATCGGTTACCTTCCTTCAGAAGTGTTTTATTATGACAATATGAAAGTGAAGGACTTGTTAAGCTATTCTGCAAGTTTCTATAAGAAGGATTGTCGGTCGCGAATCAAGGAATTAGCCGATATTATGAATCTTGATTTAAACAAGAAGATCGATGATTTGTCGCTGGGCAATAAGAAGAAGGTAGGGATTGTACAAGGATTGTTGCATGAACCGAAACTGATCATATTGGATGAGCCGACGAGCGGATTAGATCCGTTGATGCAGCAGAAGTTCTTTGAGCTGCTAGAGCAGGAAAACAAGAAGGGAGCGACAATTCTATTCTCCTCTCATATCTTGAGTGAGGTCCAGCGCTTATGTGATCGCGTGGCGATTATCAAGGAGGGCAGGCTTGTGAAAATGGAGAAGGTGAGCGCGCTGCAAGCAGACAGCTACAAGAGAATTAAGCTGGAAACTACTTCTCCGATTGCGTCTGATTATTTTCAATTTAGCGGTGTAAATGAATTGAAGGTTGAAGGTTCGATGATCCAGTTCTTATATAAAGGCAATTTGAATGTGATTACGGCCAAGCTTGCAGCAATTGAGATCAGTAATTTGTGGCTGGAGGAGCCGGATCTAGAAGAGATCTTTATGCATTATTATGAGCGGGAGGACTGAGCAGTGATGAACATGTATTGCTATGAGCTAAAGGCTTATCGTAAGTTCAACCTCATCTGGACTGCTGCGTTGGTTGCGCTGGTCGCTTTTATGTTGTCTATGTTCCCGACATTTAACCATGATGCGGAACAGTTTAAGACACTGCTGAGAAGTATGCCGGAGGCCGTTTTGCATGCGGTGGGCATTCAAATTGAATCGATCACTTCACTGTTAGGGTTTTACTCCTATGCGTTTATGTATGTGACATTGTGTGGCGCCATCCAAGCGATGAATCTGGGGGTTTCGATTATATCCAAGGAATCGCGTGAAAAGACGGCTGACTTTCTGCTAACGAAACCTGTGGCGCGTTCTAGCATCATGACAGCGAAGCTGCTTGCTGCATGTACTTCGCTGATACTGACCAATCTAGTATATATAATCGCAGCTAGCGGGCTGGCTTTACTTGTGAGTGCAGAATCGTTTGATTTGCACCTACTATTGCTGGTATCGGTGACGCTGTTATTTGTGCAGCTTCTATTTCTGTCGCTGGGTGTTCTGACAGCCGTACTTATGCCCAAAATAAGAGCTGTGCTGCCTATTTCGCTCGGAGCCGTATTCGCGTTCTTTTTAATTGGCATTTTAGGCGCTTCGACCGGGGACGATAAACTGCGTATGTTAACGCCCTTCAAATATTTTGACGCTGCTTATATTGTGCAGCATCATGGTTATGAAGTTGTTTATATGTGGGCGGCGCTGGTTGTTGTCGTTACGTCGATAATGGTTAGTTATATCGTGTACATGAAGCGGGATGTGCATACGGTTTAGACGACGAGATGATGCAGATGGACAATGTTGTAACTTACAGGTGACATAAGAGGGGGCTCTACGTTGAATATATTTAGGCGTGAATTAAAGGCTGCTCGCAAGTCATTGATCCTTTGGTGCATCGCAATCGTCGTGATGGTAGCATCGGGTATGGGCAAATATGCGGGGATGTCGATGTCTGGCACAGGTCAGTCCATGAATGATCTCGTAGCTGATATGCCTAAGTCTCTGCAGATCATTATGGGAATTGGCACATTTGATTTGTCAAAAGCAAGCGGTTATTACGGGGTGCTGTTCTTGTATCTGCTTATGATGGCCACGATCCATGCGGCTATGCTCGGCGCGAACATCATCTCGAAGGAGGAGCGGGACAAGACAGCTGAGTTCCTACTCGTAAAGCCGGTCTCCAGGAGCTTTGTGTTAACGGCGAAGCTGCTGGCCGCCGTGGTTAATGTGGCCGTGGTGGGTCTGGTCATGTGGATTTCCTCCGTGACGATGGTTAACTATTACAGTAACGGTGAGTATGTGAATGGAGATATTGCACTTATGATGGCAGGGATGTTTATATTGCAGTTATTGTTCCTGCTCGTGGGTGCTATGATCGCGGCAGTCAGCCGTAATCCTAAACGTGCAGTCTCCTGGTCAGCAGCAGTCTTATTAGTCGCTTTTATGTTGTCGCTTGGGATAGATCTAAGCGGCAACCTGGATGTGTTGGCTTACGTGACGCCATTTAAGTATTTTGAAGCTAAAAAAGTAATGTACGGCGGTGGCTTGTCTATGGTTTCCGTATGGTTGTCAGTGGTGATTATCGCGGTCTGCTCGACGATGACCTATGTGGGGTATAATAAGCGGGACTTGAATATGTAACACGATATAGTAATAAATCAGAATGATGGCAGACCGGTCGCTGAGGCGGCAACCGGTCTACTTGTGTTGGTCAGGCTATTATTTTTTCTTAATCGGTATCCAGACTTCGAACTGATAGTCTTCGGAAGATGGATTGCCCGACGGATATACCTCCAATTCAGGTCCATCTGCATGTTCATATCCGGTGGCAGGGAACCATTCTTGGAAGATTCGCTCCCACAGCTGCTGCATCGCATGCGGCATAGCACCTGAAGCAGGGAAGACAGCCCAAGTGTTGGCCGGGACCAAATAAGAGTCCAGTGTTGTGTCCTCTACAGCTTGATTGCTTTCAACAGCAATCCAATAGCTCATCTCTTCAGTGTCATGTTTAAAATCGGTGCAGATACCAAGAAAATGATGGGTTGGTTCAAGCTCGGCTAGTCGACAATATGTTCCGTCCTCATTGCATTGTCCCCAAAATTCTGGAATGCGTCGTAAGTTTTCGCCATCTTTGGTCGTAGTATGAAGTGCCTTGCCAATTGCATGAAAGGCGGGTTTGTCTACTAATTTGTATTCCATTTCCTTGTCTCCCTTCAAAGATAGATGAAATGCCAAGCGAGGGAAGGCTTTTAGTGAGGCTCCCGGTTGACGCGCAGCAGAAGGTGTGATGCCATGCGCTTTGCGAAAGGCCTTCGTAAATGATTCTGGTGAATCATAGCCGTATTTGAACGACACATCAACCACTTTGGCGGAAGAAGAGGCCAGCTCCTGTGCCGCCAGCGTCAATTTACGTTTGCGCATGTACTCTGCAATGGTATATCCCGTTACGATATGGAACATACGTTGAAAATGAAAGGAAGAAGTCTGTGCCGTGCGTGCGATCTCATCCATATCAAGCTTATCTTCCATCCTGCTTTCAATCAGTTCCAAGACGGCTTCCATTCGAGTCAACCACTCCAAAAGCCTCCACCTCTTTCATATGTTTATCCTATCATTAGGAAATTCGATTTTCCTGTCCTTCCGTGCGAAGTTCGAACAGGGTATTTCATTATTCATTACCAATTTATGTCACCATCAATAGAATTGTATAGCAGCGTACAAAGGGCAGTCTTCATCACCGATGACACAAGGGCTAGAGTAAAGCACTTGGTAGGTGGAAGGAAAATAGCAGATCAGCACGAATATGTAAATTATATACTATTTTTAATCCGAGTACAGCTGTAAGATAGGCGTTATTTTTGATAAAAAGGAGATTCAACATGAACATACGTAAGCTGAAAATTGATGAATTATATCCAATGGAATTGTTACTGCTGGCAGACCCTTCACGTGCCATTGTAGAGGAATATATCCAGCGCGGGCACTGTTACATAGCGGAACATAACAATTACGTCGTTGGGGTGTACGTACTCTTGCCGACGAGACCGTCAACGGTAGAGCTTGTTAATGTGGCGGTTGCTGAAGAGCACCATGGCAGAGGTATAGGGAAGGGGCTGGTACGCCATGCACTTGAGACAGCTAAATCACTGGGCTACAGCACAGTGGAGCTTGGTACCGGTAATTCAAGTGTAGGTCAGCTAGCGCTCTACCAGAAATGCGGGTTTAGAATTGTGGGAATCGATCAGGACTTCTTTGTACGGCATTATCCGGAGCCTATCTTTGAAAATGAGATTCAATGCAGAGATATGATTCGCCTATCTCAGGATTTGTAATCCCTAATGCTGGTAAAGGAATAGGATTGTCAGCGTTTTGCAAACGAAGGGAATATAATCGGTCTTTGAGCAAGAGCCATTAAAAGGGGATGACATGGTGGCAAATGGGCAGCATTTGTTTACAGAAGAGCAGCTTCAACTTTCCGCACAACGACTTGGTATAGAGGTTGATCGTTTATATCCTATCGGCGGGTTCGAAAATATTATTTACGGATTTGAGCAAGGAGGTCGCGACCTCATTCTCCGTATATCCCATAGTGCACATCGTTCAGCAGCACAAATTGAGTCCGAACTGGATTGGGTTCACTTCCTCGCCGAGCAGGGTGTCCGCGTCGTCTGTCCAATGCCTTTTTCCTCCGGTCAGTTCATAGAAAGGCTTGAAGCTGAGGAAGGATACTTTACATTGGCTGTATTTGAAAAGGCGGAGGGTTCGCATGTGAATGCTTCTCATGAGCTGTGGGGCCCGCACCTTTTTGAGTTATGGGGAGAGATAACGGGTGATATGCACGCCAAGACGGTGGGTTACCGAGTAGCAGAAGGCTTGGAGTCGAGGCCGCATCAGGATGATCTGGGCCTGGCAGTCGATCGGTTTAGTGATGTAGAGCATGAGCTTTATCACAAGCTAAGCGAGGTCTCCGCAGCCATTGATGCCTTACCGCGTGTGACGGATCACTATGGCCTATGCCATCGAGATTTGCATCAATCGAACTTTTTTGTAGATGCATCTGGCATTACGGCATTTGACTTCGACGATTGTGGTTATGATTACTTCCTGCAGGATATTGCAATCGCAGTCTTTTACGGCTCCGTATTCGGCAACAAGCAGCAGATCGAATATGAAGAGGCTCGCGTATCAACAGCTGCAAATGAGGTGTTTCGGCACTTTATGACGGGATACAATCGGAAGTATCAATTGGATAAGAAATGGTTGGTGCACCTCCCTCTATTCATCGAAAAGAGACGTGTTGAATTAACGCTGCTGCTCTACACAATTTGGGGTTCACAGGCAGTCGATGAGAATAAACGTGCATGGCTAGCCCATAATGTAGACGGAATACGAAATGGCATCCCTTGCATGCAGCTTCTCCTCTAAACAATTCTACAGGCATGTAGCCCTGCTGCTGAGCATGTTGGATGCTAGTGATGTTAGTATACATACGGAGTTCTGCAGCTACTTGACTGCGTCGTTCAGCTTGGGGATCGTCTTTATATAAACGGCAAATGAAATCGGGGTTGTTATAACGTGATGTATATTTGCGTTGAAAAGGGCCCAAATCGCTTCGAGGTGTTAGAAACTCTGGTCGTTGTATCTTACTGCTAGCTGTCGTGGTAAAATAAAGAACAAATGTTCTCTAATACTCAACGATAGGTGATATCATGCCGAGCTTGATCTATATAGCTGTAAGGACGCTGGTCGAATATGTATATCGCAGCGGAAGCATTGACGTAGGTTTTCGGACAACGAGCACGATGGCAGAAGGGACGAAGGCGCATCATAAGATACAGCGGACTTATGGGGAGCAAGATCAGAAGGAAGTACATTTATACACGGAGATTGCTTGTGACGAGTATGTGTTTGGGATCGAGGGAAGATGTGACGGGCTGCTAGTACAGGACGGTCAGCTGACCATAGACGAGATTAAATCTACTGCAAAGGATATAGATCTGATCACGCCAGATGCGTTTCCTGTCCACTGGGCACAGGCGAAGTGTTATGCCTATATGTATGCTAAGGAGCATCAAGTGGATAAGATGCGAATTCAGTTGACCTATGTGCAGGTGGATACGGAGCAGCAGAAGCGCTTTGTGCAGGAGGTTGAATATGGGGAGCTGGAGCAGTGGATAATGGATCTCCTTAGGCGGTATGCGCCCTACGCAGATTTGCTTTATCAGCACAGATGCAGCAGGAATAAGAGTATCGAGCGATTATCTTTTCCGTTTGATGCTTATCGGGCAGGACAACGCAGGCTGGCAGGTGCTGTGTATCGCACGATTGAAGAAGGCGTGTCGCTGTATGTCAAGGCGCCAACAGGGATTGGCAAGACGATCTCGACGATATTTCCAGCCATCAAAGCAATTGGACAAGGCCTGCTTGAGCATCTGTTTTATTTGACAGCCAAGACCATTACGCGCACAGCAGCAGAGGATGCTTTTGTCCATTTGCGAACGAATGGGCTTGTGGTGCACAGTGTGACGCTGACCGCCAAGGAGAAGGTATGTTTCCAAGCGGAGATGAGCTGCCGGAAGGAAGATTGCCCCTATGCGGATGGCTACTATGATCGATTAAATGGTGGCATGTTGGATATGCTCTCCCAAGAGACGTTGATGACACGACCCGTCATTGAACATTACGCACAAAAGCACCGTTTGTGCCCCTTTGAACTGTCGTTGGATGCTGCCTATGCGGCGGATGTTGTCATAGGGGACTATAACTATATTTTTGATCCGCGTGTTTCTTTAAAACGAATGTTGGCGGAGCGCAGAAATCAGACCGCTTTGTTAGTCGATGAAGCCCATAACTTGGTCGATCGGGCAAGGGAGATGTTCTCGAGTACTTTAGTCAAGTCGACATTCCTCGCTTTGCAGAGGGAGTTCAAGACGAGGAGTGTTGAGATTTACCAATCCTCCAAAGCTATTAATGATTACTTTGTGCGGTTTCGCAAGCTGAGTGAAGATAAGTATCGTGTAGAGAAAGAACGACCAGAGGAATTAGTAGCATTGGTAGAAACCTTTGTGTTCCAGGCAGAGAGGCAGCTTGCGTCATCTGGGGGTGCAGAGCCTAGTCCACTGCTTTTGGATACGTATTTTGCGGCACAAAGCTTTGTTCGAATCGGAAAGTTATTTGATGAGAAGTATGTTGCCTATGCCGAAATAGACAGAAGCGAGGTGCGATTGAGGCTGTTTTGCCTTGACCCTTCTTATCTGCTGACTCAGATGGGTAAGGGATTTCGATCGCATATTTACTTTTCGGCCACATTGTCCCCAATCTCTTACTACAGAGATATGCTAGGAGCTGGCGAGGGCGATTATTCGCTGTCTCTTGCTACACCTTTTTCTGCGGACCAGTTGGAAGTATCAGTACTACCCGTGTCTACCCGTTATCATGACAGGGAGCGAACAAAAGAAAGGGTTGCTCAACTGTTACAACAGTTGGTGGAGAATCGGCAGGGCAACTATTTGTTCTTTTTCCCATCCTATGCTTATATGAATCTCGTGTACAAAACTTTTGTGGAAGAAGAACGGCCAGATGTGGATGTGATCGTGCAGCAGGTGGATATGACGGAAGAGGAACGAGAGCGGTATTTGACCGCGTTTCAGGCTGAGAATGGCCGTACGTTGGTTGGATTTGCGGTGATGGGCGGCATATTTTCAGAAGGCATTGATCTAGTAGGAGATCGTTTGACTGGAGTTGTCGTCGTTGGCGTAGGGCTTCCACAGCTCGGATTAGAGCGAGATATATTACGTGATTATTTTAATGGAATAGGCAAGCGGGGGTATGATTATGCTTATGTCTACCCTGGTATGAACAAGGTACTGCAGGCAGGAGGAAGACTCATCCGATCAGAGCAGGATCGGGGGATACTAGTGCTAGTGGATGACCGGTATTTGCAGGGGCACTATAGAAGCTTGCTGCCGGAGGAATGGCGCGATTACACCGTGTTAAATGTAAGGGATTAGCATGATTGATTTAAAATGGGATACCTTCCCGTAATAATAAGGCTGAGCGGATAATCCACCCAGCCTTCATGTATATGAGAAAAAGTGGTCGGTGTAATTAGGGGCAAATACAAGTAGAAGTCATTTGGGGATAACACGTCAAAGCGGACAATTCTATTTTCGCCGCGCGCGTCGAGCTCTTACGATTTTGATGCTGGACAACTGTCTTGCTGTGAGTGGTTGGGCATAAGCTGGGCTGGTCTGTCGCTTTCCTTTTACGCGCCCAGTTGATCCTGCGGGTCTGGCAACCAGCACATTAAATGCTTGAGCGAACCAGTTGAAAGGATAACTGATAGAGCGCAGACCGTTAGAAGTAGAAGCGTAATTGACTGCGGCTGCAAAGCTGTCGCTGTCCCGAAGCCATACGGAACCCGAATCGCCCGGCAAAGATACAGCAGAGCTGCCTAGTACGACTGTTTGATTGCGGAACAATATAGTACCTAGTCCGCCGTAGGTGCCGTAATCGACATTAAAGTCTGAATTTACGGATTCAACCGTACCTCTGACAAACCCTGTCGTACGGCCTGATTTTTTAAAACGTTCACCAACGCGATAGGTCAGCAAATGGCCGGGAATGACGCCAACACCTGCATAACGGGGATTAAGGAGGCTATTGCTAAGCGGAATTGAAGTTGCTGCATCAAGGAAGTTAGTTGCGTTTGGCTGCAGTCTTATGAACCGTTCGAGTCGTCCGATACGATCCGTGACGGTATTTCCGCCGTCTGCGGCTCCTGGTTGAACGGTCTCGGAGAACCCGGCAGTATTGTTGCGATTTAACACGTGGTTGTTGCTGCATATGAGCAATTGATTGCGCTGCGGGTTGTTAATTACGATCAGACCGGCTGTCCCAGATACGCCGCCGGATCCTGGAATACTGGGGTATCCGACGCTGTAGCCAGCTGGCACGGGACGGATTCGATCGCGCAATTGACTGATTGCAGCCGTATTGGCTTTGATGTGACCCGACACAATAACTCGTATAGGTACGGATACCGATGATCCTCCACTGCTGGTCGTTACGGCACTAGGTATGGAAAGCTTCGCTGCGGCCGATGCTTTCGCAGTATAAACGATGACGCTTGCCCCTTTACTTGGCTTGGCGGGATTCGCGTATCCCACACCGATGCCTACAATCCCTTTTTTCTTGAGATAAGCCGGTGCCAAGCGTGTTTTGGCTTTATAGGCTTCATGAAAGCTGGCCATAGGTTCCCTCTTTTCTTTGAAATTCCATCCTATTTTATGCGATGTCATTAGGCGAGGGACTAGGCGATATTACTAATTTAGGGATATGAGTCTAAATGAGCCTGATGCAAGCGTATCAACTGACACTTAGGGAATCATATTAGCAAACAAAGAAAGAGACACCAGCCTAGGTGGTGTCCCGTTAAGAAGTAATATTTTATTTGACCCACTGCACTACTTGTCCTATCGTTTGACGAGTCTTGGGGTAGGGATTACTGACATGATAACCAAAGGCAACCATACAAGAAATACCAAGTTAGTCTCCCGTAATAATTCCTTCTTCTCTTAAAATGACTGTTCTTTCTGTATTCATTGGTTTCCCTGAAGGTGGAATATTCCTTGACACAGCTTGGACGAATGCCGGTGCCCATCATTCTACTGATGCGAGATTGGGCAAGGAAAATAGAGATATCTTTTATTAGAATAGCTTAAAGCAGTATGAAGTGTTGGGCAGTGTGAGACTTAAGGCAAGGGTGTTTTGTAAGGCTGATGGACTAGCCATAATGAGCGGATGAATATTGATCTTATACAGTTATGACTATTAGATGAATTTGTGAAGCGCGCATAGTAGTTTGCTTCTTCTTTTTTCTGGAACCAAACCGTTCGTTTAATTATTTATGGTATGCTAGTGCAAAGGTCACATAGATATAGCCATCGTGTGGAAGCTGATAGATAAAGGACGGGTTGAGGCATGTCGACAGCGGGTTGTGCAGTAGAGGGTGCAGGTGCTCATTCATGGTAATAGCAGATATTGCTTCTTATTTGACAGAAGAACATTTGACGGCATTTATGGAGACGTTCCGTTCCTTTGGACCGCTTCCCGGCATTCTGCTGACATTTATGAAATCATTTATACCGCCACTCCCTACGATGATCATCGTAGGTGTGAATGCTGCCGTATATGGATTGTGGTTAGGATTCCTCTATTCTTGGATTGGGATTGTCAGTGGTTGCCTGGTCACATTTCTGATTATACGCAAAATAGCGGGGCATCGGTATTTGGAACGCTGGTCACAGAAGCCCAAAGTACAGAAAGCGATGCTGTGGGTACGCCACAATGCATTTAGCTATGTGTTTTTATTAAGTATTTTTCCAGTAGGCCCGTTTGTTATTATTAACATGGTAGCTGCGGTCGCGCAAATGCGGCTGCGCTCGTACTTGATTGCGATTCTGTTTGGGAAAGCATTGATGGTATTCTCTGTTTCGATTATCGGACATGATCTGGAGAGATTTGTTCGTCATCCGATTGAGTTAATATACGTTGTTTTATTTATAGGCATATCTTTATTTATTAGCAAGAAGATTGAAGCTCGGTTTACTAAAGCTACGACCAAGCATCAGGAGTCGAAGTCGGCTGCAGCAGCAGATCAACGGCAATCCATGTAATTTTTAATGACTGTCAGCCTTTTGAGTGCCATTAGATGAATACGAAGCAGCCCGAAGAGTAGTTGCAACTGCTCTCCGGGCTTTTTGCTGTCTGCTTTGCCTCAGCTTGTGTTCACTCTAAACAGGAAATGGAGGTGTAGAAAACAAAGGACATCACATTTGATGTAATGTATGTAAGTTAATGTGACACAAATTCGGATTTTGATCTGTATAAATGGATTTCTTATGGGATTCAGCTTAGTTAATACAATAAATTTAGTATTTTTAAGCAGGTAATTAATAATTTTAAAAAATGATGTTATATATATTGACATTAATGTGGTGTCTCTTTAAAATACTAAGAAAATGATTTGGTTTGTGTTATGTAACATTACATCTATTAAGGGTTTTTGCTTCTAGACGTGAACAAATGCAAGAAATATAACATCATATTAGATTGCGAAGGGACTGGTCAGAATGGAGTTAGGAACTAGCGCAATATGGACAATGTTGGGGGCAATATTGGTGTTATTTATGCAGTGTGGGTTCATTATGTTAGAAGCAGGTTCTACACAAATGAAAAATGCAGGCCATATAGCAGGTAAAACCGTGTTTTCTGTGGCAATTGTGTCGCTGGTGTTTTGGGCGGTTGGCTATGCTATTATTTTCGGTACACAGGGCGGCCCTATAATAGGCTGGGGCGATTTCTTTGCGTTTGATATGAAGGAAGTGCCGGAAGGAAGCGCGATAGCACCGACGGTTATGTTTATGTTCCAATTGGCATTTGCCGCGATTTCGATGTCTGTAGCTTGGGGAGGCTTTGCAGAAAGAGCAAAGCTGTCAGTGTATTTAATCTTTGCAGTAATCTTCTCTGCTGTAATCTATCCGGTCATTGCGCATTGGATATGGGGTGGCGGATGGCTTGCCGAACATGGGAAGCAAGATTATGCGGGCTCAACTGTTGTTCACTTAACGGGAGCAATGGCCGCATTGGCCGCTACCATACTGCTTAAGCCGCGTCTTGGCAAATATCATCCATCTGGAAAGCCCAATGAGATTCCAGGGCATAACCAGGTATTTACCACCTTAGGTGTCATGCTGTTGTGGATCGGCTGGTTTGGTTTTAATGCAGGTAGTACCATTACGGCGGGGGATGGCAGCTTTTTCGGATTTATAGCTGTGAATACGCAGTTGGGCGCGGCAGCTGGGGCTGCAGCTGCCTTGTTAATCTCTTGGGTACTGATGGGCAAAGCTGATATCCCTACAATGCTTAATGGTGCATTGGCGGGGCTTGTTGCAATCACCGCATCCTGTGCTTTTGTGGAATCTTGGGCGGCTATCGTAATCGGCTTAGTTGCAGGTGGGCTCGTATATGGAAGCATGCGAATGTTTGACAAGCTAGGTATTGATGATCCGATCTACGCATTATCTGTTCACGGGATGGCCGGAGTATGGGGGACGTTATCTAATGGCTTATTTGCTGCACCTGAGCTGGTGGATAAAGTAGGTGTTGGCAAGCCAGGCTTGTTCTATGGTGGCGGACTGGAGCAATTGGGGGTTCAAGCAATGGGCGTTGCGGTCTGTGCCGCATTTGCTTTCTTTGCTTCGTATGCAGTCCTTGCCATTATGAAGGCAGTGATGGGGCTTCGGGTTACAGAGGAAGAAGAACTGGTCGGTCTAGATATGAGCGAGCATGGCTCTTATGGCTATCCAGAGCAGATGAAAAGTGTAACTTCTCACCGTTAAGATAGATGATGAACGTGTGCTTCAAATGATGAAGTAAGCCTGAGTATGCTAACTATTTCATAGGTCCAATTCAATGACAAAAAAGCAGCCATCCAGTGAAAGGATGGCTGCTTTGTCGTGGTTGCGTGGCTACTTGAGCTCTTGGCTCTTACAAGTAACCCCAGATCATCGTAAACAGTGTACC
The DNA here is from genome assembly GCF_030226685.1 of Paenibacillus sp. UMB4589-SE434. Taxonomy (NCBI): domain Bacteria; kingdom Bacillati; phylum Bacillota; class Bacilli; order Caryophanales; family Paenibacillaceae; genus Paenibacillus; species Paenibacillus sp. UMB4589-SE434. The sequence goes on from NZ_JASOYK010000002.1 coordinate 186,737, forward strand.
AAAGATCGTGACCAGACCAACAAACAGCGCGTAAGCGATATTGGTATAGTTCGAAGCTTTGTTCGACTTGTCTTCGTCAATGTGCATAAACATAAACAACTGAACAGCTGCTTGGATGGCAGCACAGATGAGTAGAATCGTAAGTCCTGTCGTAAAAGACATATCCCAGACGATGACCGCTAGCGCGACTACAGAAAGGATGAGAGAGAAGACGTATCCCATCACATGACGAATCGGGAATAGTTGTTTCATGTCACATCAATCCTTTCAAGTATACAAAGCTGAAGATAAAGATCCAGACAACGTCAAGGAAGTGCCAGTACAGCGAGAAAATAAACGATTTGTTCGCTGTGTCGTGTGTAAAGCCTTCACGCTGGGTTTGAATCATAATGCCTGAACCCCATAACAGACCCATTGTAACGTGGGCTCCGTGCGTGCCTAACAAGACAAACAAGCTGGACAAGAACGCAGACGTTTGCAAAGTTGCGCCTTCGTGAACATAAGTGACGAACTCATAGATTTCGATCCCTAAGAACCCGAGACCTAGCAGCAAAGTGATCGCCATAAACGTCATAAATGGCTTCTTCATACCTAAGCGCATGGCATGAATAGCTAGACCGCACGTAAAGCTACTTGTTAAAAGCAAGAACGTTTCCAGCAATACAGGCTTGATCTGGAATATTTCTGCAGCCGAAGGGCCAGTGCCCGAACGGGTCCAAAGCGTAAAGTAAACGGCAAACAGAGTCGAGAAGAGCACGATCTCCGCGCCGAGGAAGATCCAGAAGCCAAAGATGCGGTTACTGTTCTCTTCCGTCTGATATTCTAGCGGCAGCGTGTTATCGATCTTCATGCTTTATCACCCCGCAATTGTTGTTCCGTCTTGTTGATTTCCTTCACCGATATATGACGACCATGATCACGTTCAAAGGAACGCACTGCAAGCATAATCACAATCGCGACACCCGAAATGATTGCTGGTGTCCACCAGCTGAATATCATAAAGAATCCGAAGAAGAAGAAAATAACACCAAGTACGAATGGCTGCCCGTTGTTGTTAGGCATATGAATCTCTTCAATCTTATCTTCAAATAAAGGCTGTTTGTCTTTCTTCCAGAACCAGAATGCATCCAAGCTTTTCACATTTGGAGTGACCGCAAAGTTGTATTCAGGAACAGGACTGTGTGTTGCCCATTCAAGTGTACGTGCATCCCACGGATCGCTTGTTGTATCGCGCGGCTCGTATCTGAAACTCCAGTAGATGCTGTATACGAGCACTGCAAAACCGATAGCAAGTCCAATGGAACCAATTGTCGCAAGCAAGTTAAGCGGCCCGAAGCCGGTACTTGCAGAATACGTGTACATACGGCGTGTCATTCCTTTTAGTCCCAAGAAGAACAATGGCAAGAATGTCACGTTAAAGCAGATTGCGATCAACCAGAATGCAAGCTTACCAAGACGCTCGTTCAGGCGGAAGCCGAACAATTTAGGGAACCAGTAGTACATACCTGCGATAACCGCAAATACTGTACCTGGAATCAATACGTAGTGGAAGTGAGCAACCAGGAACATCGTGTTATGGTACTGATAATCGGCACTCGCCATTGCAAGCATAACGCCGGTTACGCCACCGATCGTAAAGATCGGAATAAACGCGAGTGAATAAAGCATCGGTGTTGTAAACTGTATCCTACCCTTATGGAGGGTGAAGAGCCAGTTAAATATTTTGACCCCGGTCGGAATGGCAATTGCCATCGTCGTAACGGAGAAGAATCCGTTAACCATAGCTCCGTGTCCCATCGTATAGAAGTGATGCGCCCATACAAGGAAGGACAAGAGTGAAATCGCGACCATACTGATGACCATCGATTTGTATCCATAAAGATTTTTGCGTGAGAATGTAGAAATAATTTCACTGTAAATACCGAATGCAGGCAATACAACGATATATACCTCTGGATGGCCCCATACCCAGAACAGGTTGGCCCAGAGCATATCCATACCGCCGTTCGCCATCGTAAAGAATTGTGCGCCGAACATACGGTCGAACATCATTAGCGCCAGCGCAACTGTCAAGACAGGGAACGCAAATACGATAATGACACATGTAATTAATACGGACCATGTAAACATAGGCATACGCATTAATTTCATGCCTGGAGCACGCATTTTGAGAATCGTAACGATAAAGTTAACACCTGTCATTAACGTACCGATACCTGCAATCTGCAATGCAATCGAGTAGAAGTTGTTACCTACTGTTGGGCTAAGCTCAAGACTTGCAAGCGGGAAGTAAGCCGTCCAACCTGCATCTGGAGATCCACCGATAACAAAAGAAATGTTAAACAGCATGGCTCCTGAGAAGAAGAGCCAGAAGCTTACCGCATTCAGGCGTGGGAACGCAACGTCGCGTGCACCAATCTGGAGCGGAATAACTACGTTCATCAAGCCGATAATAAATGGCATGGCCATAAATAAGATCATAATGATGCCGTGAGTCGTAAATACTTCATTATAGTGCTGCGCATCCAAGAACTTCATGTCTGGTCCTGCGAGCTGCGTACGCATCATAAGCGCATCTACACCGCCGCGGAACAGCATGACAAGTGCGGATAGAATATACATGATACCGATTTTCTTGTGATCGACAGTAGTCAGCCACTCACGCCAGAGATAGCCCCACTTCTTAAAGTAGGTTAAGCCTACAAGGATGGCAAGTGATACAAGCACGATGCTGACCATAGCGCCATAGATCATCGGTTCGCCGGTAACGAAAAATTCGTCCCATTTCATACTGAGTTGACTCCTTTCTGTTTCTTTCTAGTTGCCGTGCTGAGCATGGTCTGTTTCTTTGTTGTCCATGTCCATTTGGGAATGATCCATCTTGGAGTGATCCATCTTCGAATGGTCCATTTCCTTGTCTGCTTCGTTATTGGAGTCAGCATCAGAAGATCCGTGGTTATGTCCGCCATTAGCGCCTTCTGGTGCTGGTCTGAATGTTAAGTGATTAGACGAATAAGATTTACGGCCGAGATGATCGGCTTCAAGCAAGCTGTCAAACTCAGCTTCTGTTAATGCCGGAGCGGTCTGCTTCACTTCATTGACCCAGTCCGTATAACCTTTAGGTGACATCGCTAGCACTTCGAAGTCCATGTGGGCAAAACCTTTACCCGAGAAGTTCGAGTTTTTGCCGACAAAAGAGCCTTCATGCTCTGCAACAAGGTTTAATTTCGTAACCATGTCGCTCATGGCGTACTTCTGTCCGCCGAGTTGTGGTACCCAGAAGCTCGTAATCGGTCCGAATGAATACAAACGGAATTGAACCGGGCGGTTGGTCGGGATGTTGACATAGTTAACGGTCTCAACTCCCTCTTCCGGATAGCTGAAATGCCATTTCCAGTCTGAAGATGAAGCATAAATAATTAATGGCTTCTGATCCTCATAGCCTACTGGTGTTGTTTCTACTGCATTGGTCGAACGAATCGTCACGACTGACAGAATAACAACGATGATGACCGGAATGATCGTCCAAGTGATTTCCATCCATTTGCTGCCCTCTTCATGTGGCGGTTCATAGTCTGGTGCTGCTTTGGACGCGCGATACTTCGTCAGCATGTAGATGTACAGTACATAGACGACTAACAATACAACTGCCATGACAATCATGGAGAAGATGATGACGTCCGATTGGGTCTTGGCTACTGGGCCTTTTGGATTCAGAACCGCAAGTGAATCACAGCCGGTCAACAGCACAAGAAGAGCTGTAAATACGGTGAGTAACAACCCTTTCTTTTTCATTAACGTACCCCTTTCTCTGTGGTGGACAATATATTAAGAATTGTTGGGATAATCCAATCTGCGACCATGGTCTATCTTATTGAAGTAACACCATAAAAACAAACCAAAGAGAAAACCAAAATTGACAGCAAAAACCAGATATGGTGGCAATATTTGAGCGTCTCATGCTTGAATTTGCTTGAATTGTGAGGAATATCACTGAATTTGGCCGAAAACAGGCGTTTTCAAAATTTGTACACAATTGTTGAATTAGCGATAGAATTTGCAATATTGTCACAAATTAGTGCCAGATTGTGCTCTAATTCACTTAATTTTGGCCGGATTTGTTCTAGGAGTACAGATTGGTTACCATTATGTAAACATTTCTAGGACGTATGAAGTAGATGTCTCGGTGAACAAACCTTGAACATTATGTGTTCAAAAAGTGAAAACAGCCTCAACCGAAGTTAAGACTGCCTCAAGTTAGCTTAAATATACTTTTAATTTCATCATTTACGTTTTGTTCCATCTACCGTATAACGATCTGTAATATGGCGCCCTCCGCCTGCCTTCTCGGAATACTTAATCTCGTTCCGCATCGAGTCATACTCGTAGCCGTCCTCAAGAAAAAGATGTTTGACTTCAAGCTTGAATTTGGCGGCGCATTCAGGGCATAAATAGCCGCGTTGAATAGTCTTGTCACAGAAATAACATTCGTAATGCAAGTTCGGATAATCTTGTACGTATAATTTACCTTCGTTAATGTATCGAATGATCTTGCCAGCAGGCACTTCAGTGGCTTCGCTCAGATCTTGAATCGTGCTGTCGCGATGTTTTTTTAGATAGGCTGCGCAGCGGTCTAGCTCGGACCGAATAAATGCAAAACAGTCGGGGCAGTACACGGAATAATACTTTTGAAAAATTTTGCCGCACCGTTTGCAGTTGTCCACATTTATAGTCATGAAAGACACCTCGATGATGTAAAAGTAATAAATTAATAGGACATTGTGCTTATATATTATACCTTTTTAGTAGGAAAAAAGGGGTGTTTGGTTTCAGTTTGCAGGTTTCGTTATAATAAAGAAGGAGACTCCTGATGCTGTTATGCAGGTCTCTTATAACTATTATCGGAATTGGAGGCGAGAGTATGTTAGTGGTAACGAATACGATTCGAATTAAATCTGGGTTTGGGAAGCAGGTGTCTGAGCGGTTTGCTTCGGCAAAGGGTGTTCAGCAAATGCCGGGATTCGTACGTCTGGAAGTATGGCTTGGCGACGGCAAGGAAGGCGAAGAAGAACTTAAGGTCTGTACCATGTGGGAGAACGAGGAATCGTTCAAAGCTTGGACTTCGAGCGAAGCTTTCCGTCAAGCGCACCGTGGATCAGGCGACAGTAAAGAGTACATGCTGGGCGCCTCGTTAAATAAATATGAGCTAGTGGTCAGTCAAGATACACCTTAACATTTACATAGAAATACTAGGAGGAATTACAGATGGACTTAAAGAATAAAGCAGCTATTATTACCGGAGCAGGTAAAGGTATTGGCAGAGCCATTGCGGTATCGTTGGCTAAGGAAGGTACTCATCTAGGTCTAATTGCCCGTACCACTTCTGATCTGGAAGCACTTCGCTCGGAACTGACAGAACAGTACGGCATTCGTGTCAGCTTGGCAACTGCGGATATTTCTGTACAAGAAGAGGCTGAACGTGCGGTGGCATCCTTAATTGAAGAATTGGGTACAGTGGATATTCTCATCAACAATGCAGGCGTAGCCAAATTTGGCACATTGGTCGATATGGATCCGCAAGAGTGGGAGCGTATTATTCGTATTAATTTGATGGGGACTTATTACGTGACGCGTGCTGCATTGCCAACTATGATCGCCAACAATATAGGTAACGTCATTAACGTTGCTTCTACGGCTGGTGAACGTGGATTTGCGACGGGCTCTGCGTATAATGCCTCAAAGTTTGCCGTGATGGGGATGACGGAGGCGTTGATGCAAGAGGTGCGCAAGCATAATATTCGTGTTGTGGCCTTAACACCAAGCACGGTAAATACGGACTTGGCTCGGGATGCCGGATTGAAGACGGATGATGGCGATAGCATCATGCAGCCGGAGGACGTGGCCGAATTGGCGCTGGCTACATTAAAGCTGCCACAGCGTGTATTTGTGAAGACCGCAGGTATTTGGTCGACGAATCCGCAGTAACGGTAGGACCTTAGTCCATGAACGGCAATTTAGAGTAAGGGACTGCTTTGCAGTATGAAGACGGCAGTCTGTAATCAATGAGAAACTTTTGAATAATGCAAGTGGTTCGTCTAGAGCAGCAGAACCTGATGTATGGACTGAATTGAGCCCCCAAGGAGGACGCTTTGAGAAAAGTGACCCTTTTGGGGGTTATTTGCATTTTAATCAAGGTAATTGATGAGGTGCGATTCCAATGCTCGACAATAGAGATGGAGGGCAATAGTTATTGATAAAGATTCTCAAGGGGACTAAAATAACATTTGTACATATTAGAAAAGGGATATACAAATCTTAATCCTATCATGATTGGGAGGATGAACATGAGTTGGTTATGGTATGCAATAGCATCCGCTGCAATGGCAGCGCTAGTATCCATATTCGGCAAGATCGGTTTAAACCAAGTGGATGCGAACACGGCGACGACGATTCGAGCTGCCATTATGATGCTGTTTTTATTTGGTGTATTAGCGTTGCAAGGAAAATTAACGATGATTGGGGAGGTGCTGGCAAATAAAAAGGCGATGCTGTTTATCGTCTTAAGCGGTGTAGCCGGTGCGCTGTCCTGGTTGTTCTATTTCTTGGCTATCCAGAAGGGTGACGTTTCCAAAGTAGCGCCAATTGATAAATTCAGTGTGGTGCTGGCCGTAGGATTTGCACTGTTGTTTTTGGGTGAGAAGCTCTCATTCTGGGGGGCAGTTGGCGTGGGGCTCATTGCGGTGGGCGTTATGATTACGGCGTTTGCGGCATAGAAAAGGCTTAGCTCGCGTATTCGAGAGTGCTCTTCGCTTGGCAAGATGATGCGTATTTCCCCTGAGCGGAATCCACATATCAGCAGTCTCAATGGGCTGTGTACAAGCTTGTATTTTCCTGGGCAATGCTGCAACAGCGAAATAAGTTGTATTACATCATAACAAGATTCGATTGCACAGCGTAACCTTAACAGGGAAACCTCCCCCTTTAGGGGAGATCACATCATGGACGTATACAAGCAATAACAGGCATAGAGAGTAGGCTCAAATTAAGGACTGCAGCCTGCCTTTCGTTTAAGACAACTTGTATTCTAATTCTAATCTTTCATGGCTTATGAACACTTAACTGCGTGATTTCTCAAACAGATGAAATCCATTTTTAATACCTCGATGCGTATATCCAAGGCTGCTGTAGAAGGAAAATAACCGCATATTTTCTTCAATACAGTCCAGTCGGATTTGGTGTTTGCCTGTAAATTCAATCCCGTTCTCTACCCATTCCATAACAGAAGAGCCAAGTCCTGAACCTGCATAATCCCGGTTAATGGCAAGGCGGTGTACATATATAGATGAATCGTGGCCCTCATTTCCCCATAGCTCGATGTCCCAAGGACTTGGATGTTTCAGCAGCATCACCACTGCTGCAAGCGTACCCCCTTCATGGAATACAAATACATCTCCGCGGATGATTGCGTTGCTTGTGCCGTGTACGTCCTCGCCGCTGAGCAGAGAGTTCCACTGCGTAGAGCCTTGACTGTGCAGCCACTCCGCTGTCTTAGCGAGCAGGTTCATTACGGCGCCAGTATCCGCTTCGGTAGCTTGTCGGACTTCTAAGCGGTCTAATATGCAGCGCTTTTGCAAGGTATAATGTGTCATCAGAACCTCCCATTTTACATGCTACTTTAGTTATATCGAAAGTAAAATCACTTGGCAAGTTATCCGTTGAGAAACGTCAAGAATGGCTGAAGTAAGTAGGAGAGCTTGTTCACAAGGCCAGTAATCCCAAAGATCCTGGTAAGAAGCTGCCGCCTCAGGAGCTTCTTGTAGGGATTTTGTTGTTAGTTGAGCCGTGTAGGTTTGATGATTAATCATTTTTACAGGATAAATTGAAGAAAATAAGCTATTATCATATGTAGCAAGTGCTATTACAGTACGTTTATTGAAGGGGTATGAATGTGACTTTAGGACGTTTTATGCAGCTAGTTGAAATCAAAACAAAAGCGGCCAGCATGATTCCATTTGCTATCGGATCGCTGTATGCAGTTTACCGTTTCCACGAGTTTCAGTGGCTTCATTTTGTGCTTATGTTTGTGTCGCTGCTCAGCTTTGACATGGCGACAACAGCCATTAACAACTACATCGACTATAAGAAAGCCGTTAAGACGCAAGGGTATGGTTATGAAGAGCACAATGCCATTGTCAAATACGGAATCAAGGAGTGGACGGTAGTAGGCATTATCTTTATCTTGTTAGGGACGGCAGGGGTGGCCGGATTTATTTTGTTCTTACATACAAATTTAGTCGTGCTGCTTTTGGGTGGTTTATCATTTCTGGTCGGTATTCTCTATTCCTTCGGTCCTATTCCGATTTCGCGAATGCCGCTTGGTGAGATTTTCTCGGGCTTGTTTATGGGGTTTGTGATTATTTTTATTTCCACATATGTGCATGTTGGGCAGGATCAGCTTGTATCCTTGCTATATGATAACGGCTTGCTGCATGTTGACATCAATATACTGGAAGTGCTGCTTGTTTTCTTTATATCCTCTCCTGCTATTATGGGGATCGCTAACATTATGCTGGCGAACAATATTAGCGATATGGAAGATGATATTGAGAACCGTCGGTATACGCTTCCTGTCTATATTGGTAAGCTTAATGCACTGAGGTTGTTCCGATATGCATACTGGGCAGCTTACTTGGATCTTATCGTATTGTGGGCTTTGGGCGTTCATCCTGCGATTCTTTTGCTGGTACTGCTTACTTACATACCAATCAACCGCAATATAAAGCTTTTTGAAGCCAAGCAAACCAAGAAGGACACGTTTATTTTATCGGTAAGAAATTTTATGATTACCAATGTGGCACGTATTGCAGCATTGGGTGCAGCTATTTTGCTGTCTCAATGGTAGCGATAACGTATTGAGCATCGGCTGTTGCAACCTCCATTAATCCCGTGAAACGGTAGGCTTTCAGGGATGATGGGGGTTGTTTTGTTGGAAGCGTATGTTGAGATTTTACTTACAGTGAGGTAGGCGCAGTAACTTAACATTAAAATATTAATACCAGACCTGGTGTTAAGCAGCAAATAAATAATTTTACATATATATGAAAAAGTGATATCATTAAGATATCAAAAATATAAACTTGTTCTTAGGGAGTGATGACCGTGTTCAAAGAAGAGAAATGCTCTAGCTTGAATGGTTTTGCTGCTCTATTGCTTATCGCGGCTATGATTGCAGCGGGAGTTTACATGCTCACGATAGAAACGACGACGACTATCGTAGCCGGAATCGTTGTATCAAGCTTAGCCGCAATTTTGCTCACTGGATTGACAATCGTACAGCCTAATCAAGCTCACGTAGTTACGTTTTTCGGACGTTATTTAGGTGTCATTCGAGAGAGCGGCTTCTATATGATCATTCCGTTCTCAAGCCGTAAGCGGATATCGCTCCGTGTACGCAACTTTAACAGCGTTAAGCTCAAAGTAAACGACGTGGATGGCAATCCAATTGAGATTGCAGCAGTTGTCGTATTTTCCGTAGTGGACTCGGCCAAGGCCCTGTTCGAGGTGGATGAATATGAGAAGTTCGTCGAGATTCAGAGCGAGACGGCCCTTCGGCATGTGGCAAGCAAATACCCATATGATTCGGTGGAAGCAGGGGTGTTTTCTTTACGCGGCAATACGGAGGAGATTGCAGGGGAGCTTAGCGATGAGCTTCAGAATCGATTGGCAATCGCGGGTGTCAAAGTGATAGAGTCTCGCTTGACACACCTCGCGTACTCTACTGAGATCGCCAGCGCGATGCTTCAACGTCAACAAGCAGCAGCTATCATTGCTGCACGCGAGAAGATTGTGGACGGCGCTGTTACGATGGTACAGCTTGCCATTGAACGTTTGCAAGCAGACGGCATTGTTGAACTTGACGATGAACGTAAAGCAGCTATGATTAATAACTTACTCGTTGCCGTAGTTTCTGATCGCTCTGCCCAGCCGGTCATTAACACCGGTACGATCTATTAACGAGCAGGCCGATTAATGGCCAGCAAGAAGAAGAGCTTCCCACTCCGTCTAGACCCAAGCGTGTATGAGGCTTTGGAACGCTGGGCATCCGATGAATTCCGAAGCGTAAATGGGCATATGGAGTTCTTGTTGAGGGAGGCGCTCCGGGAAGCGGGAAGACTTCCGTCTATTCGTCGCCAAACGTCCCCTGAACCTGTGTCAGAGCCGATACATCCACAAGTGGATCCGAGTATCGAAGGCTAGTCGGATTTTACACGTAATCGACTGATTAGAACATAGACAGTTCAATGACCAATACAAGCCCCCTTGCCATCCTGAATCAGGAGGCAAGGGGGCTTGTATAATGCTGTCTATGTCGGCTAACTAGGCTTGATGAAAGCCTAATTAGCCAATATCGCCGTAGGTGCTGGGTATTACACCCAACCGCGTGCTTGCATTGCTACGGTAACACGATGAAGGGAAATCATGTAAGCTGCCGTGCGAAGATTAGTTTCGTACTCTTTTGCCATTTTACGGACGGCATCGTACGATTTCACCATATTCACTTCTAGTTTCTCAAGCACTTCTTCTTCAGACCAGTAGTAGTTCATCAGGTTTTGTACCCATTCAAAGTATGACACGGTTACCCCGCCGGCATTTGCCAGAATGTCGGGAATAACGATACAGCCTTTAGCGTCCAGAATCTCATCTGCTTCAGGTGTTGTAGGACCGTTAGCTGCTTCGGCAATAATACGAGCTTTTACGTTTGCTGCATTTTCTTTAGTAATGACATTTTCCAGCGCAGCTGGTATCAAAATGTCTACTTCAAGCTCAAGCAGCTGCTCGTTGCTGATCAAATACTCAGTGCCGTAGTCTGCGAGCTTCGCCGTGTCTTTTAATTCCTCGACGCGGGTGATGTCCAGACCAGCTGGGTCATAGATACCGCCACGGGAATCACTTACAGCTACAATAGTTGCCCCGAGGTCGTTCAGCAATCGGGCTGCGATGCGGCCTGCGTTGCCGTAGCCTTGAACTGCTACTCTAGCCTTTTCCATTGGAAGCTCAATGTCCTTCAACGCGGATTGAATAGCGTATACACAGCCTTGTGCTGTAGCTTCGCCGCGTCCTTGAGAGCCACCGATAATAATCGGCTTACCTGTGATGACGCCCGGGGCGTTATGACCGCGCAGCTTGCTGTACGTATCCATCATCCATCCCATAATCTGCGGCGTCGTATACACGTCAGGTGCAGGAATGTCGCGTTCTGGTCCTACAATGTCAGCGATCGCTTCCATAAATGCACGGCTTAAGCGCTCCAATTCGCCGATACTCAATTCACGCGGATCGCAGATAACGCCGCCTTTACCACCGCCGTAAGGCAATCCAACTACTCCACACTTAAAGGTCATCCACATCGATAAGGCTTTAACCTCGTCAAGTGTAACACCCGGGTGGAAGCGGATTCCGCCTTTTGTTGGCCCGATAGCGTCGTTATGCTGGGAGCGGTAGCCATCAAAGATACGAACACTTCCATCATCCATCTTAACAGGGAAGCTGACCGACAATACGCGCTTAGGTTTCTTTAGCAGCTCAGTGACGTGTGTGGGAAGCTGCAATTTGGCGGCTGCTGTGTCGACTTGACGTTGCGCAATTAAGTAAGGATTTAACTCTTCTTGCTGAGTGGAATGACTCATAATTATTCACCTATCCTTTTTCTGTTAATCTCGCTTTTTAAAGTATTATAAAGGTTAGCATGTAAAGTTGAAATAAAAAATATATAGATCTAGTGAAAAATGTTTAAAAAAATATGGTTTCCCGAACATAAAAGCGCTTTTTCTGTTAAATTCTTCGTGTTTATACCATTATACATTTTATTTTGCATGGAAGTGAACCTAAAACGTGATCGGAGCCAATATCTCATGTAACACCTGAATGGAGGCCGGCTACATGAAGGAATTAAACATTACCCCGCTAATCATCCGGATGAGGGCTGGGGATACAGATGCTTTTCAACAACTTTATCATGAGACAAAGGATTATACGTACCGCTTGATTTATTTCCTTGCTCCGAATAAGCAAGATACAGCAGACATGATGAGTGAGGTTTATTTGGAGTTGTTCCGAGCATGGGACAAATACGACCCAGAACAACCCTTCTATGCATGGATGAATGGCATTATTGTACGCCAAGTGCGGAGCTGGAACAGAGGGGTGTGGCGTAGGTTCCGTTTATTGGAACGGGTTAAGTCACACGGTGCCGAACTGCCGCCTACAGGGATGGACGATCATCTGTATGCACTGCATGCTCAAATGGAGGTGCTCCCTGTTGTCGAACTGCTTTCGCAGAAGTTAAAGGAAGTTATTGTGCTCCGGTATGTACACGACTATACCTTACAGGATATTGCGATGATATTAGATATACCTGTAGGTACCGTAAAGTCCCGCCATCACTTGGCATTAAAGCAATTGCGTCGTCATATGGACGAACGAAAGGCAGAAAGGGGAGAAACATCTTATGTCCATTGAGCAAAAGTTGAAGCAAGAATACAAGTCAGCATCCGAATCGCTGCATCTACCTTCCTCGTTGGAGACTCATATGACGGCCATAATTGCCGAGCAAGGCGCGAATTGGAGAGAGGGGAAACCTATGATCTTAAAACGTAAATTCACAGCACGAAAATGGATATACGCCGCGCTAATTGCGGCAGTATTATCAGGGTTTGGCTATGCTACCCAGAAATTACTGTTTCAATCCGACCATGGCTTCATTCAGACAGAGGTGTGGACGGATAGTGGTTTTAAGCTTGCACCGTCTTTGAAGACAGACATTCGCAGAACATTGGCTGACGTAAAAAACCAATTGCAAGAAGGGCAGTATGCTGCTGTCTACATGGCGGCGCTTGAGAAATCAGAGTATTCAGCTTTTAGGCAGCACCCTTTGCTCAGTGTATCCAAGCCTAGAACTGTGGAGCAACTAGAGCAATGGAGCGAGAAGATCGCAAGTGCGGGTATTATCAGTGCAGTTCCCGATCAACTAAACGGAGCATTCACTTTTGAATCAGGCAAGTCTGAGCCTGCCTTTGGGGGCATTGTTAGTTTGGAAGGACTTGAGATGTTAGGTGAGCTGCGTCAGGAGAGCAAGGACCAAGGAAAGGCATACACTTGGAGAACACAGCCTAAGGAGACAAACCCGCCGGTCGATATTTACACGTCCACTTATAAGAGCGCGGATGGGAATCGCCTGTTTGTGCAGTATGATCATATTTTGGAAAAGGTCAAAATCAAGGCAATTTCGCCAGACACGATCGTGCATGATCGGATACAGAAAGATGGTATTGAGGCCGACTATGTGGAGAACAACGACTATTTATTTAGTGATACGGGATTGTATAAAGAGTGGTCATGGATGTCCAAGAGCTCTTCGTCTGTCATGATTCGTGTAATTACAGATTCACCAAATATTTCGAAAGAGCAACTTATCCAAGCAGCCCAAGCTGTGGAATGAGCGAAGGATATTGTATATCGTAACTAGGGACAATTATAGGCTATGAACGACAAGCAGCCTCTCTGCTGACATCAAGACCATGAGATGAAGTGGAGACCTGTTTGGTACGGGACATGATTTGGCTGCTACTTGGTTAAAGTAACGGTGACATCGCTTGTATGAAAGAAGGAGGCTTGAACATCATGGACAACACACACGACTTTGTACAAAAGGTGCACGAGAACCAGGAGAAGGCTCGAAAGAACCAGCAGCATCACGGTAAAGGGACCCCAGGTGATAAGCTGCCGGGTAAGCAGAAAAGCACCAATAAATAACGGGTCAAGATTACGACCTCAGAACCAATCGCTTAGCAAATAGGATAGTTTTCAGTATGTGTTACAGATCAACGGAGCCGCCTACTCGATGAATTAGCGAGGGGCGGCTTTTTTTATTTCCGTTATTGATGTTTAAGCAAGTGCTACAGCTATTATTGGGGTATTCAAGTTCGGTAAATTAAGGGATACATACAATGATTTGAAAAAATGAAGGTCCATTCTTACCAAGAATCAACAATATTGTGGCAAAAAAGTGATCGATAACATAAAATCCTGTGTTTTTATTGACTTATACCCTTAGTACGTTATAATCGTAACAGTTACAGTAAATGAGAATCAATCTCAATGATAAGGGGCAAATGATCTCAGTCAACTTACCTTCGGTAATGACATTATTACAGCGAATGAGTTAACGACGTTACAGTGAAAAGGATAACCATGAGAAAAATATATCTTGTGATTGCACTCATTGTCTTATCAATGATTTCTCTGTTTATAGGAGTTAAAGAACTCTCTCCGCTTGATTTGTTTAATCTGACAGAGGATAAGACGCAAACTTTATATATTAGCCGCGTTCCGCGACTAATGAGCATCATCATTGCAGGGATGAGCATGAGTATTGTCGGACTTATGATGCAGCAGTTAAGCCGCAATCGCTTCGTATCGCCTACGACGGCAGGAACGATGGATTCTGCCAAGTTCGGGGTATTGGTCGCCCTAATGATTTTTCCGACGGCCACGCCACTTGTGAAGATGTCCATAGCCTTTCTGTTTGCATTGTTAGGTACATACATCTTTATGAAAATACTGGACCGCGTGAAATTTAAAGATGCCATCTTTATTCCGCTGGTCGGTCTTATGTTCGGCAGTATCGTTAGCTCCATTACGACGTTTTTTGCCTATAAGCATGACCTGATTCAGAATATATCATCTTGGATGCACGGAGACTTCTCGATGACGATCCAAGGACAGTATGAGCTGATCTACTTAAGTATTCCGGCGCTGGTTATCGCTTATTTATTTGCTAATCGGTTTACAGTAGCAGGGATGGGGGAAGAATTCTCGCACAACCTGGGTTTGAATTACAAACAAGTGGTGAACCTCGGCCTTGTCATCGTTGCATTGGTCTCGGCTGTCGTGCTGCTGACGGTAGGTACGATTCCGTTTCTGGGGCTTATTATTCCGAATATTGTTACCCTTTACCAAGGCGATAACCTTAAGAAAAACCTGCCTCATACGGCACTGCTTGGTGCGGTATTTGTCCTGAGCTGTGACATTATAGGCCGACTCATCATCTACCCGTACGAGATCTCAATCGGACTGACGGTTGGTGTTATAGGCAGTATTATCTTTATTTACTTACTTATGAGAAGAAAGGCTTACCAGTGATGAGAGGGAAACTATGGACGCTAGCAGCATTGGCATTGACCTTGATCATCATATTTATGGTTATTAAGGCTAACGGAAACTGGGATTACATCCTTCCACGCAGGGGCAAAAAAATATTGGCCATCGTTATAACGGGAGGCGCGATTGCTTTCTCAACGATGATATTCCAAACCATAACCAACAACCGTATCCTTACACCGAGCATCCTCGGCCTAGATTCCCTTTATATGCTCATTCAGACGACTGTTGTCTTTGTATTTGGCTCAACAAGTATGACGATGTTGGATCGGAATCTGAACTTTGGCATATCCGTGGGGCTGATGATGCTGTTTGCGAGTGTGTTTTACAAGGTGTTGTTCCGTAGAGAAGGCCAGAATATTTACTTTTTGCTATTGTTAGGCCTAATATTTGGTACTTTGTTTTCAAGCATGTCGTCGTTTATGGAAATTCTCATTGATCCGAACGAGTTTCAGATTGTTCAGGATCGTATGTTTGCCAGCTTTAATAACATTAACACCGATCTACTTATCCTTTCGATAGCAGTGTTGGCTGGTGTCTCACTCTATTTTATGAAGTTCATGAAGTACTTGGATGTGTTATCACTAGGCAGAGAAGAGGCCATAAATCTTGGTGTGAATTACGACCATGTAGTTAAACGTCTGCTCATTATCGTGGCTATTTTAATCTCGATTGCGACCGCACTGGTTGGGCCCATCACATTCCTCGGACTGCTGGTGGCTAATATCGCGCATCAACTCTTTAAAACCTATCGTCACAGTGTTCTGATTACAGGCTCAATGCTCATCAGTATTGTGGCCTTGATAGGTGGGCAATTAATTGTAGAACGAGTATTTACATTCCAGACAACGATTAGCGTCATTATTAACTTTGTCGGGGGCGTGTACTTCATATATCTTCTGTTGAAGGAGAACAAAACGTGGTAGAAGTAAAGCTAGTCTCCAAACAGTACAGTGGCAAGCCGGTTGTAGATAACGTATCGGTGAAAATTGCAAAAGGCAAAATTACGTCTTTCATTGGGCCGAACGGCGCGGGAAAGAGTACGTTGCTGTCTATGGTAAGCCGATTGCTCTCCAAAGATTCTGGTGAAATTATTTTGGATGGCAAGGAGATCAGCCAATGCAAGAGTGCTGAGCTCGCCAAGCAGATATCGATTCTTAAGCAGTCTAACCACATTACAGTGCGCTTATCAATTCGTGATTTAGTCAGCTTTGGGCGGTTTCCTTATTCACAAGGCAAATTGACACAGCAGGATTGGGTCTTCGTTGACGAGGCGATTCAGTATATGGAGCTGGAGGACATACAGCATAAGTTTCTGGATCAACTAAGCGGTGGCCAACGTCAGCGAGCTTATATCGCGATGGTGCTTGCCCAGAATACGGAATACATTTTGCTGGATGAACCCTTAAACAATTTGGATATGAAGCATTCTGTGCAGATTATGAAGGTGCTGCGCAGGTTAGTAGATGAGCTGGGCAAGACGATTGTTATTGTTATTCATGATATCAACTTTGCTTCTTGTTACTCTGATTATATCGTAGCTCTAAAAGAGGGACGGATTGTCAAAGAAGGTCCAACAGCGGACATTATTGATTCTTCTGTACTTAAGGACGTATACGATATGGATATTCCGATTCAGGTGATTAATGGCAACAAAATTTGTGTTTATTTTAATTAGCACTTTCATGTGCTCTTCCTACTTGGTGTTACGTGTTAACTCACATATAAAATAATTTCATGAGGTGATAGAAGTGAAGAAAAAATGGTTAGTTATTATGATGACATTGGTCATCGCAGTGGTAGCTGCAGCATGCGGCGAAAAAAATACAGCTTCGAACGGTAGTTCGACAGAGCAAACAACAGGCTCTACGGCAACAACAACACCTGCTGCTGAGCAGACGGAGCTAGAGATCAAACATAAGTTGGGGACAACTAAAGTAAAATTGAACCCACAAAAAGTAGTTGTATTTGACTTTGGTGCGTTAGATACATTAGACAAATTAGGTGTTCCAGTCGCGGGAGTTCCACGTGGTGGCAACGTTCCAGGGTACTTGGCGAAATACAATTCCAAGGAAATTGAAAATGTTGGTGGTTTAAAAGAGCCTGATTTTGAGAAAATTAATGATATGAAGCCAGATCTGATCTTAATTTCGGGTCGTCAATCTGACGCGTATAAAGAGCTGAGTGCAATTGCACCTACTGTATACGTTGGAGTGGACACAAAAAATTACATGGTATCTTTCAAGGAAAATGTGAAAATACTTAGTAAAATATTCGGTAAAGAAGCAGAAGCTGATAAAGAATTGGCAGCTATTGATGATTCCATCAAAGCATTAAATGAAAAAGCTACTGCTAGCGGTAAAAATGCACTTATTATTTTGGCGAATGAAGGAAAAATAAGTGCTTATGGTCCGAAGTCGCGCTTTGGTATTTTACATGATGTCTTTGGTATGACAGCTGTTGACCCTAAAATCGAAGTATCGACTCATGGACAAAGTGTGTCTTTTGAATACATCGCAGAAAAAAATCCAGATTATTTATTTGTCGTGGATCGTGGTGCTGTAGTCAAAAGTGAAGCAGGTGCATCTTCTGTTAAAGATGTAGTGGAGAACGCATTGGTGAAGAACACGAAGGCGTCCAAGGACGGCAATATCGTATATCTGAACCCTGAATTCTGGTACCTTTCTGGCGGTGGATTAGAATCTGTAGCCGAGATGGTAAAAGAAGTATCCAAAAGCTTAAAATAGTGTTATAATGTGTTTATCAGTTTGCCGCTTCTCGGCACTGTTCGAGAAGTGGCAGCACATTGATATAATAAATATTGCATTTTGCCTCTTTTTAAGGTATGATTAAGTCAATCCTACATTTTGAAACCTTCAATTGCGTATTGTAAAAGGTTCTCATGTTAGTGAACCTTTTACAATACGCAATTTTTATTTTCAAAATAAAAAGAGGTATATGTTTTAGCGTTGGAGGTGAAATAAATGCAAACAGGTACAGTTAAATGGTTTAACGCTGACAAAGGTTTCGGCTTCATCGAAGTTGAAGGTGGCGACGATGTATTCGTACATTTCTCCGCAATCACTGGTGACGGCTTCAAAACTTTGGACGAAGGCCAACGTGTCGAGTTCAACATCGTACAAGGTAACCGTGGACCGCAAGCGGAAAACGTTGTTAAATTGTAATTGATGGAAAACAGTCCTTAACTTCGGTTAAGGGCTGTTTTTTTGTGCGTTTGTAAGCCTATACTACATAACTGGGTAGGCGAGGTTTAAGGTTTGACGAAGCGATCTGCAACGAGTACCCTTTATTTAGACCTTTTTTTTATCGCGAGCCGGAGTGCGAAGCTCCCCAGCTCCTATAGGGAGGTCAATTACTTAGATCCGGGGTGGAACTATTTGTAGTCGCAACGTTATCACTTTAGAATGCAAAGATATACCGCAAGCAGCCCATGTACTGGCTGCACAATTTATGGAAGACCCGCTGTATACGTTTATGCTCCCTGATCCCAGTACGCGACAAGAAGTGCTTCGTATCTTTTTTCGTCATTACTTAGAGATGTTGTCCCCTTATTCTGATATTTATGCAAGTTCAGCACAATGGGAAGCGGTGGCGCTTGTATTCCGCTCTGAGCAATTCGGCAGTTCCATACTGTCTCAGTTGAATTATCGGAGAAGAATTGCAACTGCTATCATAAAGTCTCTTCCTGCTTGCCGATATATTGGATGTAAAGGTTTCATCAGAGGCGTATCCATTTTACACAGTATGAGCTCAGCTTGGCTTCATATGCTTGGGGACAGACCCTACGCTCATTTAGACATGTTGGTTGTGCAGCAGGCTTATCGAGGCTCAGGCCAAGTGAGTAAGATGATGGAGCCGCTGCTAGCTGAGTGTGATGCCAAAGACTGGGCATGTACACTAGAAACACAGAATCCAAATAACGTACCTCTGTATGGCAGATATGGCTTCACATTGGTCGAGACGATTCGTTTGCCCGATAGTGACCTAGAACAATATTGTATGGTTTATAATCGCAACAATTGATTACAAACCGACTGAATATAATAGATTGAGAGATTGTAAACAAGAGCCGTTGAGCTGATCAGCATGATGCTGGTTAACGCAGCGGCTTTTCTATGTGCCTTTTTCGTATATCGGATGAGCTGTCACGTGTAACGTGAAGTAACGAATGCTTCTTCTATTGGCGACATATATTTGATAACGATTGTTTGATTACGTCATGGTTTATTTGTATTCTGACCAGACTCAGAGGGGAAACTAAGCTAATCTAAAAGCGGATAGGGTCAATTCTAAAAGCAGCCGTTACATCTTCTGGATGGAAGGTGCAACGGCTCCGTGTACTTGTATTATGAACCGATCTTAGTACGTTCTGTCTTTGTCATCCCTTTCAAAACGAGCTCGTAGGAATGATCAATCATGGCTTGTACCTCTTCATCTGTGAGATTGCCGTCTAATGCAACTGTGTTCCAATGCTTCTTATTGAGATGATAGCCTGGCGTTATCTCAGGGTATTGCTCACGCAATGAATCTGCTTTAAAAGGATCACACTTCAAGCTTACACTAGGGTTACCATCGGTGGGGAAGAGGGCGTACATTTTGGTTCCCGCCTTCATCACATGGACATCTGGGCCAAATGGATTGGTTTGGCTAGTCCCACGCTTAGTCATACAATATTCTATCCATTTGTTCATCTTTGGCCTCTACCTTCTTCCTCATCTAACTTTGATGGCCCTAGCATAGCGAATTTGTGAGTGCAAATCAATTTTAGATTTATTTTACGGGCTTCTTTTGCCGTGCTTCAGGCAGCGCGGGCGGCTTCTGTAAGCTGCTTATGAGATGGCGAATGGCCATGATAGGATGGCGGTATACCATGCGTGGACCGGCATAACGCATGACTTGTTTTATGTGCTCTCGCATGTCGGGTTTGTAGCAGTGAATAGGACATTTTCCACAGGTAGGCTTGTTTTCTCCGAATTGGCAGTGACTCAGCCGCTTATAGGCATATCTAGTAAGCTCTGCACATGAATCGCATAGTCCTGTTTCCAGATTCCTATCGATAGTCTCATGCTGGTGATGCGCGCAGCAATAGATGCGTATCATATAAGTGAGCGTCGCTTTTTCTTTAGATATATTGGATATTCCCATCCGCATTACTCCTCTGCTAAGGTAACTATATACATATCAGGATAAATTCCATTAATACAAATTATATAAGGTTAACTCGAATAAGAAGGTGAGCAAGTTAACAGAGACGGAGGAATGGGGATGAATCGTACGGATCGTTTGATGGCTATCGTACTTGAGCTCAGACAAAGACGTGTGTATCGAGCCGAAGATCTTGCGGCATTGTATGAAGTTGGAGTACGTACGATATACAGAGACATGCAGGCTTTGTCTGAAATGGGAGTACCAATTGCTTCGATCCCTGGCATCGGGTATTCCCTGATGGAAGGATATTTTCTGCCGCCGGTGCTGCTGCATCCAGAGGAGGCCTTATTGCTGCTGACGGGTGTCGAGCATATTGGCGGCAGGCTGGATGAGTCATGGACTGCTTATGCGCAGGGTGCCCGCGCCAAGATGAAGGAGCTGCTAAATGAAGCTGGTCTTCACCGAATGCGGGATATCGAAGGGCAAATACGCTTTCTGCCCGAAGATTATGGGGTGACGCCGCTGCATCGGAACAAGACAAATCCACTGCTCCATAAGATGCAGCAGGCAGTGAAACAGCAGCGCGTGTTATCTATTCGATATGAAGCCCCTGTTGGCATAAGCGGCTCAGTTGAGACGGAGCGTACGATTCACCCATACGGCATCGTGCATACAGGAGCCGTATGGGTTGTAATTGCGTACTGCAGCTTACGCCTGTCTATTCGCCATTTTCGCTTGGATCGAATTCAAGAGCTGCTGGAGATGGAAGAGCACTTTGAGCGCCCAGCCCAATTCTCGCTGTCTGAATATATGCCCACTGACGACCGTACTGATCGTGGCTATCACGTTACAGTTTCTTTTCCAATAAGTTTGTCACAGCGTGTGAAGGAGTCGCGTTATTTTTATATCGAATCTGTGGAAGAGCGGGAGCATGAGCTGATCGTCAAACTTACAGCCCGTAAAGAGCAGGATGTGCTTTCCTGGCTACTAAGCTGGGGTGCTCAGGCGACTGTAATGGAGCCTGCATCGTTGGCACAAGCCATTAAAGCGGAAGCAGAACGCATGGTACGACTTTATTCTTCCGATGCAACTTATTACTGACATAAGGGTGTCAGGAGCACTTCGATATACTGGGTTAACAAGTGCCGGTTGGTAGTTATGTGTGGTGACTGTTTGAACTAGTGGGAACTTGCCATCATTCACCAGAAGGCGGACTCAAGATAAGAAGGGGCGAAGAATATGTTGAAAGTGGATGTAAATGAAAGATTAAGCCAAACGGTGATGGAGATTAGACAGTTATTAGGCCAATACGAGCTTGAGCTTGATCGTTATTCGGCTGAGCAATTAACAGCGGTGCCAATAGTAGGCAGTTGGTCGATCGGACAAGTCTATAATCATCTTATAGATGCTACGCTCCGCTTGCATCTGCGTGCTATTGATCAATGCGCAGCCGCTGAGGAAACAACGGGGGGTGCTAAGACGGAAGGAGGCGAAGTGATTTATCGAGCCGGTGCCTTTCCACCCATTAAGATCAAGGTGCCTGATTCAGCGGGCTATACACCGCTTCAGCCGACGGATCGGCAGCAGCTGATTGACGGACTGCGTCAAGTCTCCTTCGAACTGGATGCGGCTCAGCGTACTGCTGCTGGCAGTGATCCGCAATCGAAAGTAGAGCATCCTGGACTTGGATGGCTGAATGCTGAGGAATGGCTGCAGCTGGTCAGAATGCATTTTAACCATCATTTACGGCAGAAAGCAGAGTTGGATGCGGCCCTAGGCATGTCTGCGATCTAGGTCAGGTCTCGTGTCGCAGCCAATCGTTAAAAAATAACCTTCAATCCTACTTTTGAAATAGTGGGATTGAAGGTTATTTTCATATTTATTAAGGTTTATGCTGCTGTTAGATAGCGTTGCGCCGCATCCACCGCTTAGCTGCGGGCTGCGGTTGTATTGCCGTCTGCTGCGCCATGCGAAGGATCGCTTCTGCGCTATCTGCGTGCATGCGACCGCGCTCCGTAAGTGCGCGATCACCCATCCGCTGCAGCTTCTCAGGATTGGCTGCCAAGTATGCGAGCTGACGCACCAGATCGTCAGTACCTTTTGCACGACAAGCCAGGCCGTTGCGAACCAAGTAACGGATATTATCACGTTCTTGCCCTGGCAGCGGCTTGTAAACGAGCAGCGGCAGCTGCTGTGCGATTGCTTCAGCGGTCGTAACGCCGCCCGACTTGGTAATGATAAGATCGGACATCGCCATATATTCATGTACGGGCTTCACGTATCCTTCTATGCGCAGATGAAGCGGTGAGGAACTGGCCCACTGCTGCAGCTGGCGGCGGAGCTTGTCGTTGTTGCCGCACACAATAATAAATTGCAGGTGTTCTGCCCATTGTTCATGCTCCAATGCCTCAAGCATGGACAAGTCTAGCAGCCCGCAGCCTCCGCCCATCAGCAGCACGGTCATCTTGTCAGGCTGCAGCAAATAGTTGGCTCGCAATGCTTGTTTATCGTATTGTTCATAAAATTCAGGTCGCACCGGTATGCCCGTTACTTCGATGTAAGCGGGGTTGATGCCTTGTCGAATAAGCTTTGTCCGTGCTGCCTCAGAGCCTACCATATACAAATCTGTATAGGGGTGAAGCCAGAAGCTGTGATCTGTATGATCTGTAATCACGGTAACTGCCGGACACTGCACGATGCCGCGCTCCTTCAGCTTGGATACAGCTGCACTTGCGGCAGGAAAGGTGCTGACAATAACATCGGGAGTCAGTTCCCGAATCAGCTTGGTCAATGGCCGTAGGCTTGTAAGGCGGACGCTTTTTACGAATTGAGCAACTCCACGATCTTTGCGAGTCATTTCGAACATATATCCATACATGCTTGGGAAGTGTTTTAACCATTGAACGAAGCAATAAGAGCCGACTCCATGCAGATGGGGAGCGGTCTGCTCCAAGTAGTCTACGACATGAACGTTTACGTCGTCGCCGAATCGTTGTGCTACCATATCTCGTATCGCGTTTGCGGTCTGGATATGACCGTGCCCCAGCGAACCAGTCAACACCAATATATTCGTTTGTTTACGCACTGTCGAAGCCTCCATTCCATATGACATGTAATCTCCATCTCCCTTTTAATCGTCCGAATATGATGCTGCTATAAACGGTGTTTGTGATACTACTATTTTATCTTCCTAAGCAGCCAATCAAAACAGACCGCAGGTTAGTTCTTATCCTAGACCTTCGTCGGGCATAATCTGGAAGTTGTCCTGATATAAGGTATTTAAATGGTTTAATTAAGGATAGCGTGTCTCTTCTGCTTATCGCGGCTGGCCTTTACAATGAGGAGGTTGAAATGCTCTGCTGAACTTACTCTTGTAGAATACTCGGTAAGTTCAGTAATATATTCCTAAAACGATTGTATTAACTTTATGAGGTATGGAATTTATGATATCAGCAATACATAAGCATCGCCGCCGTTCCCTAGGTGTTATTTGTTTCTTGCTTATCATCGTTATTTTACTGTTTGGGCTGCCGCTGCTTGGAACTGGTGCTAAGCCTTGTGCGATATCGGAGCAAGGGATTATGGATTTAGGCAAGTGTGAATTGAATGAGATAGGCACGGTAGAACTTGATGGGCTGTGGGAATACACGCCTAACCAACTTCTGTGGCCAGAATCAAAGGTATCGAATCCTGTTTATGTACAGATCCCGCACCAATGGCAAGCCAATGGCAGGAGCCTATTTCAAGAGGACGTTGTCAATTATGCCACCTATCGTATTACGCTCAAGCTCCCTAGCGGCTATCAGAATTATGGGATAAGGGTGTCTAATGTGAAAACCGCAAGCAGGCTGTATGTAGACGGTAAATTACTCGGGTCTAGAGGGCAGATAGGGACGAGTAGAGAGAAGTCGATTCCGAATAACCGTCCTTACACTGTATATTTTTCACCGCATAAAGAGGAAGTAGAACTGGTACTGCAAGCTTCTAACTTTCATTTTTATGCGAATACAGGTATCTCCGAGCGAATATTTTTAGGAATCGCTGAAAGTATCCAAACCATGGAGAAACATAATGGTTTTATGGATGTCACTCTCATTTCCTGTTTGCTGTTTATGGGGATCTATTTCCTAGGGGAAAACTTTTATCGTCGTGATCAAGGATCAATAGCCTTTTTCCCGCTGTTCTGTTTCTCAGGGGCGTTGTACTTTGCATGCCACGGCGAGAAATTGATATTGGAGTTTGTTGCGGGCATTTCATATGAATGGGTAACAAAGTTGCAGGTTATATCCAGTACAGGGGTAGGGTACTTTTTCCTGGCCCATACGTATATTCAACTAAAAGTTTATTCTTCAGTTAAGCTTGTGAAACTTTCAGGTATTGTGTCTATACTCATCGTGAGTTTTGTTCTATTTACACCGATGAGTATCTATACAAAGTTTATGCTTTATTTTATCATTCTGCAAATTGTTGGGCTGTTGTATATTATTTTTATTTCGTGGCGGGCATTACTCTATCGTATGACGGGTTCTGCTTATATTTTCGTAAGTGTTATGTCCGCAATTCAAGTAATTGGACTAATGGTATCCAGAACGGGATGGATTGGCCCGGTTTCTTCTGTACTGCCTTTGGGCATTCCCATTTTTATGTTGGCGCAGGGGCTGTTTTTTTCTAGTCGATTCACGAGTGCTTATCATCAGATTAAGCAGCTGTCTGAGCAGCTTATGGCTAAAATGAAGGGACAGGAGCAATTCCTTGTTCGAACCTCACATGAACTTAAGACACCGTTAAACGCCATCATTAATATAAGTGAGTCTATGCTGGAAGGAGCTGGCGGTAAGCTGAATGCTTCTCAAAGAGCCGATATGCGTCTTGTTAACGGTACAGCAAGGGGCCTCAGTTACTTGGTCAAGGATATCTTAGATAGTGAACAAATAAAGAATCGTCGTATTCGCCTGCATCCACGTTCATTAGATGTGTACGATATCGTAGCTTTTGTAATAGATGTGTTCCAGCGCCTGAACCGTAATAGTGAAGTGGATGTTCGGAATGAAGTGAAGGCTGGGATACATTACGTTGTGGGTGATGAGAACAGGGTTACACAGATTTTATATAATTTATTGGATAACGCGCTCAAGCATACGGAAGCAGGTCATATAACAGTATCCTGTGTCTCTAATGAGGGATGGGAACAGATTACGGTTGCTGACACAGGGGCAGGCATTGAAGCACAGTACTTGGATCGTATCTTTATGGATTATCAGCAAATCGACAGCTCTTCGTTAACAGATACATCAGGTATTGGGATTGGGCTGCCGATCACGAAGCAGCTAGTAGAAATGCAAGGAGGTCGAATGGAGGTTCAGTCCAAGATCGGCGAAGGCAGTAACTTCATCTTTACGCTGCCGGCGGTTAAATTAGAGGGGCAGCCGACAGCTGAAAGAGAGGAGATTATCGGGTTATCCGAGCAGCCCGAAGCAGCGGGTGGTGCAAGCCATAAATCAGGCGGCTCACGGGAGGCAAGGGATATTTCCAACAAGGATGTACTGGGCGAGCAGTGTTTAGCATCTGCTGATATAGATTTTCGTTATATTGAAGAGTTGGACGTTGGCCCGGAAGAACGTGCCGTATTATCCCCTACTGGTCAGGAACAAGGTCGCATTCTTTTGGTAGATGATAATTATGCAAGCTTAAAGGCGCTTGCTAATCTACTAGAGCTTGAGGGATATACTTGTGAGCTTGCACGCAGTGGCAAGACGGCCTTATCGTTACTGGAACATGGCAATCGATTTAACCTGTGTATTATGGATGTTATGATGCCGACGATGTCAGGTTTTGATTTGTGCCGTGTTATCCGGCAGATGTATAGTCCACTGGATCTGCCTGTATTAATGGCGACGGCGGGCTCAAACGTACATTTGAATCAAATCGGGTTTGAGGCAGGAGCCAACGATTTTATTCATAAGCCATATGATTGGACGGATCTAAAAGGCAGGGTCAAGACGTTAGTGCAGCTAAAGGAAACGGTGCTGCAGCTTGTGCATTCGGAGAGAGATATGCTGCGAGCGCAGATTAAACCTCATTTTCTGTTTAACTCCATTAACACAATATTATGGATGAGTAAGCGCGATTCTGATGAAACGAGGAAATTGCTGCATGCACTCAGTGATTTTTTACGAGGCAGCTTTGACTTTGATAACCAAGAGATTGAAGTGCCTTTTGCGGATGAACTGCGTATCATTGAAGCCTATTTATCCCTCGAGCGAGCACGTTTTGGCTCACGTCTCAAGGTGGAGTACAATTTGGAGGAGAGGAACTTCGCCGTTCCTCCACTGCTGCTGCAGCCTATTGTGGAGAATGCTGTCCGCCACGGTATCATGGAGAAGGTGGAAGGCGGAACCATAGTAATTACTTCGCGCAGAGTAGAGATGTGGATCGAGCTATCGGTGTCCGATGATGGAGTGGGCATGGATATAGATCGTATCGATTTGGATAAGAAGGTCCATGGAGCATTCTTATTTGGAGACAAGCGTGGGGGAATTGGACTTTCTAACATAAACCGCAGAATACGCAGCTTGTATGGTACTTCCTTGAGCATTGCTGACCGTGAAGGCGGTGGCACGGTGGTAACCATGCGAATACGAGCAGGAGATGATGATCATGACTTATCAAATAGTCGTCGTTGACGACGAACTTCCGGCTCTGGGAGAGATGGAAGACCTGTTAAAAGAAGAGGTATTGGCAGGAGAGGTTGTCCTGTTCTCTCATGCGGAACACGCGCTGGAGTGGGTATTGCGTCATGAACCGGATATCGTCTTACTGGATATTCAGATGCCAGGAATAAATGGACTTGCTTTTGCGGAGCGTTTGCTAGATGCCAAGTCGATGATCGAGGTCGTGTTTGTTACGGCTTATAATCAGTACGCGCTGCAAGCGTTTGAGTTAAGTGCTGTTGACTATATTCTAAAGCCGGTCAAACCAGAGCGCCTGAGTCGTACACTGCAGCGAATCCATAGCAGACGTCTAGGACAAATGAGGCCAGATCATCATAAGCTTAATCCGAATGTGGCTGACGCCCATATTACAATGGACATAGAGAATCAGCAAGCCAAAGCCATCCCTTCCATATTCAGTCTCGGCCGTTTAAAAATAGAAGCTCCATCTGGTTTGCTCAAATGGCGGACTGTAAAAGTAGAAGAACTATTTGCGTATTTGCTGTTAAAGGGCTCAGCCAGTCTTGATCAGATTATTAATGATATATTCCCGAATTCGGATCCTAATAAGGCTAAAGCTTATGTACACACTTGTGTATATCAAATTCGACGTGCCGTTGTGGAAGTATCGTTGCAAACGTATATACATGTGACTTACACTGACCGAATGTACAAGCTTATACTGTCTGATATTTGGCATGATAGGGAACTGTTTATGAATGAAAAAATTGAATCCTCCGATATCAAGGCGCTGGAAGAAATGTCATCTCTCTACCGCGGTGATTGGTGTGAAGGATTGGACGGAATGTGGATGACGACGCATCGGGAGGAGATTAGAGACCGATATTTGTGGCTTTTAGAGGACATGGTTGATCTCAATCAAAAGCAGGGCGAGTATCGGAAGGCGCTGGCCAGCATCCGCAAGCTCATGAAGCTTGATCCTTGGAACGAGCACTACGCCTCGCTGATGACGGAATTGTACGTGGAGAATGGCGAGAAGACAAGAGCCAAGCACTTTGTTCAAGAGTACCAAGACCAATATGAACGAGAGCTAGGCGAGTCGTTGTCTGAGGGCTGGTATCAGCGTATACATACAATATTTGAAGATGAAGTAGCTAGTACGCAGGAATAAGGTAAGCAACCTACATGCCTGCCTATGGCAGGGCTGCAATAAGTAAAGCTGTTCGTGACGTTCACGGACAGCTTTATTATTTAATAACAGCTGCAAATGGCAGAGGGAGTCGATGATGAGTCGCTTGCAGAAGCGTGGACCACTGCTTGGGTAAGATCAGCATGGGGAGATGGTCGAGCGAATCCAATCTGTATACATAAATGTAGAAAAATCATCCTTATTAAACACGGCGGAGCCGCTACCAGCGCAGGGTGAGTGTTATATTTCATTATATTTTCAAGTACATAATTGAAAATTTGTTGTCGATAACAATGTGTTTATCACTGAATTGCTCGCTGAGGATATCAACCCTCGTGCGGGTTAGTTGCAATTTACTAATTTGCTATGCCTTTTCACCATGAAATCGCTTATGTTTTTAACAAACCTGTGACGCTTGAGAAAAAGTTCTCAAATTCATCATGAAGAGGGCTTTGACGTGTGATTTATGTCACAACCGGAGCGTGACTTTTTTGACAGAATAATGATGGGTAAGGGCAATGGTGCCTGGAACCAAGCATAATTAGTATGTTCAGCAGGCAAGATTTCGTTAAGATGCAAGGCTGCTGACGGATTTTTGTCGCTTAAGACATAGTTTAACAACAGAGCTTATGAAAAAGAAATGCTGGAGGGGTAAACGAATGGATATGGTCATGCTGTCTCGGATCCAGTTCGCATCGACGACGATCTTTCACTTCTTCTTCGTCCCGGTGTCGATCGGTCTTGCGCTCATCATTGCGATGATGCAGACGATGTACGTCGTTAAAGGCGATGAGCAGTACAAGAAGATGGCAAAGTTCTGGGGTAAGTTGTTCCTCATTAACTTTGCAGTAGGTGTCGTTACGGGGATTATTCAAGAATTCCAGTTCGGTATGAACTGGTCCAACTATTCAAGATTCGTCGGGGACGTGTTTGGAGCGCCGCTTGCGATTGAAGCGCTGGCTGCCTTCTTCATGGAGTCTACATTTATCGGACTATGGATCTTTGGTTGGGATCGTTTGTCGAAAAAGGTACACTTGGTATGTATTTGGCTTGTAGCCATTGGTACGACACTATCGGCTTTCTGGATTTTGGCTGCCAACTCCTTTATGCAGCGTCCAGTTGGTTTCGAGATTACGAATGGCCGAGCGGAGATGAACGATTTCTTGGCTCTAATTACGAATGGCCAACTGTTAGTTGAGTTCCCGCACACGGTATTTGGTGCCTTTGCAACAGGGGCGTTCCTGATTACCGGTATTAGTGCCTATAAAATGTTAAAGAAGCAGGATACAGAATTTTTCAAGCAATCCTTTAAAATCGGCATTATTGTCGCTCTTGTTTCTTCCTTCTTAGTAGCGATCTTTGGTCACCAGCAAGCACAATATTTGGTGCATACACAACCGATGAAGATGGCTGCTGCGGAAGGCTTGTGGACGACAAGTGACGATCCTGCGCCGTGGACGGTGTTTGCTGCTATTAACACAGATAAGCAGTCAAACAAGTTTGAATTCAAAGTGCCTTACGCACTCAGCTTCCTATCCTACAGTAAGTTCTCAGGTGAAGTAATCGGGATGAAGGAATTGCAAGCAGAATACGAGCAAAAGTATGGTCCTGGGGATTACATTCCTCCTGTAAAAACGACGTTCTGGAGCTTCCGCATTATGGTGCTCGCGGGTACGCTTATGATTCTATTAGGCATGTACGGGGTATACATGATGGCACGCAAGAAGCTGGATAAGCTGAAGCCATGGTATCTGAATGCTATGTTGTTCGGGATTTCCTTGCCGTTTATCGGCAACACTTCCGGCTGGGTTATGACGGAGTTCGGGCGTCAACCATGGACAGTATTTGGTCTGATGAAGACGGAAGACAGTATCTCGCCAAGCGTGTCGGCAGGTCAAGTCTTGTTCTCGATGATTACATTTACGACAGTATATAGCATTTTAGGTATTATAGCAGTTTACTTATTTGTGAAAGTGATTAAGAAGGGGCCTAACGAGCCTGACACTTCACATACGATAGCGGCTAATGATCCATTTGCAAGGGAGGGACGGCAATAATGGAACTGAGTGAACTGTGGTTTGTTCTAGTCGGAGTATTGTTTGTCGGTTTCTTCTTCTTGGAAGGGTTCGACTTTGGTGTAGGTATGTCGACCGCTTTCCTCGCCAAGACTGATGGGGAACGTCGGGTGCTGATCAACTCGATTGGCCCATTCTGGGATGCTAATGAAGTATGGTTAATAACGGCTGGCGGTGCAATGTTTGCTGCATTTCCACACTGGTATGCTACCTTATTCAGTGGTTTCTATACACCGCTCGTCGTCGTTCTGCTTGCGCTCATCGGACGTGGTGTTGCGTTTGAGTTCCGCGGCAAAGGTGAAACGGAAACATGGAAGAAAACATGGGATATCGTCATTTTATTTGGCAGTATGCTTCCTCCATTCCTGTTCGGCGTTGTGTTTGCGAACTTGCTGCAGGGCTTGCCAATTGACAAGAACATGGAGATGAACGCAGGTCTGTTTGATGTCGTGAATGCTTATACCGTCGTTGGTGGTGTGACGGTAACGGTACTGTGTTTGGTGCATGGCCTCTTGTTTGCCACTTTGCGTACCATTGGTACCTTGCAGGAACGCGCTCGTAAACAAGCGAAGATGCTGCTTGTACCGCTGGCTGTATTGTTCGTTGCATTTGCTATCATGACATACACGATGACGGATATTTTTGAAGCACGTGGAACTATCCTGACCATCATGGCAGTGCTCGGTGTGATCGCATTTGTATTGTCTGGCTACTACATGAGCAAAAAGAAAGACGGCTGGGCATTTGCCATGACAGGCACTGTTATTGCACTGGCTATATCAGGCGTATTTGTAGGCATGTTCCCAAATGTCATGATCAGCTCGATCGACAGCGCGTTTAATTTGACCGTGTATAATGCTGCTTCCGGAGCCTACTCACTTAAAGTGATGACGATTGTAGCACTGAGCTTGCTGCCTTTCGTCCTCGGTTATCAAATTTGGAGCTACTTCGTGTTTCATAAACGGGTACATGAGAAGGAGCACTTGGAATACTAATGGGTAAAAAGACACTCGGATTCAAAGGAATAAGACCGGTAATGATCGCGATTGCGGCCCTGACTTTGATTCAAAGTGTGTCCATCATATTTATGGCTATAGGGCTGGCGGAGTCGATCTCCGCCCTCTTTGGCGGATCATCGCTGCAGGAACAGTCGGGCACTATTGCCGTGTTCCTGTTTGCTTTTATTATCCGGCATGTGACGGCCCTTGTGTCGCAGAAGTTGGCCTACCGTTATGCGGAACGCACGGGTCGCGACCTGCGCAAGGAGCTGATGGATAAGCTGTTCCAATTTGGTCCGCGGCTTGCGAAGACAGAAGGAACAGGTAATCTGGTTACACTTGTGCTGGATGGTGTCGCGCAGTTCCGAACTTATCTGGAATTGTTTATTCCCCGTATGCTGGGCACGGCGATCACGCCGGTTCTAATATGGGTGTATATACTCTGGCTCGATCGAGTGGCAGCGCTGATTCTGGCGGTAACGATGCCAATTTTGATCGTGTTTATGATTCTGATGGGGTTGGCCGCGAAGAAGCAGATGGACCGTCAGTGGGAATCGTACCGGGTGCTGTCCAACCACTTTGTGGATTCACTTCGTGGGCTGGAGACGCTCAAGATGCTTGGACTGAGCCGCTCGCACAGCAGCTCCATTGAAGGCGTCAGCGACAAATATCGAACGGCAACCATGAAGACCTTGCGTGTTGCATTCCTGTCCTCGTTTGCGCTTGACTTCTTTACGATGCTATCGGTAGCATCGGTAGCGGTGAGCCTTGGACTGCGCCTAATCAATGGCACAATGGAACTAGAGCCTGCGTTGTTGGTGCTGATCCTTGCACCGGAATATTTCCTTCCAGTGCGGATGGTGGGTGCAGATTACCACGCCACCTTAAAGGGGAAGGAAGCTGGAAAAGCGATTCAGACGCTGATTGAGGCCGCCTCGACAGAAGCGATGACATCAGCACTCCCGGCTGGACTGACTTGGTCAGCGGACAGCGTACTGAAGCTGTCCCAATTGGGGGTTCAGCACGAGGAAGATGGACCACACTCGTTGCAGGATGTGACATTAGAGCTGCGCGGCTGCAAGAAGGTCGGCATTATAGGTACAAGTGGCGCGGGCAAGTCAACTTTAATTGATGTGCTGGGCGGCTTCTTGCGTCCAACTGCAGGCGAGCTGGAAGTGGACGGCATAAAAGTAGCGGCGTTAAGCGACGAGGCCTGGCGTACCGCGGTAACCTATATTCCGCAGCATCCGTATATTTTCAGCAGCTCGCTTGCAGATAATGTACGCTTCTATCATCCGGAAGCAACGGATGAGGCGGTTAGCCGAGCACTGACAGCGGCAGGTCTGGCTGAACTTGTGAAAGGACTGCCGCAAGGCGAAGCGGAATTAATCGGCAACGGTGGCCGCCGTCTAAGTGGGGGACAGGAGCAGCGTGTTGCGCTGGCCCGTGCCTTCCTGAGCGATCGTCCGATCATGCTGCTTGATGAGCCGACGGCTCATCTGGACATCGAGACCGAGTATGAATTAAAAGAAACGATGCTGCCACTTTTTGAAGGGAAGCTTGTACTGCTTGCCACACATCGGATGCATTGGATGCCGGATATGGACGTTATTGTTGTTATGGATCAGGGAAGTATCGCTGAAGTGGGATCTCACCAAGAGCTACTTAACCGCAAAGGAAAGTATTATGAACTGATGAAAGCTGAAGGGGAGGAATTAGGATGAAACGGGAGCAATGGTTTAAGCCCTATTTTCAGGCTTATTACGGCCGTTTCACGCTTATTGTCTTCCTTGGTGTGTTAACGGCTTTTAGTGCGGCTGCTCTGATGTTTACATCAGGCTACCTGATTTCCAAGTCTGCGCTCCGGCCAGAGAATATATTAATGGTCTATGTGCCGACCGTTCTGGTACGCACATTCGGAATCAGTCGAGCTGTCATTCATTACGTGGAACGGCTCGTCGGGCATGACGCCATATTGCGTGTGCTGTCCCATATGAGAGTGAGGCTGTACCGTATTTTGGAGCCGCAGGCTCTGTTCTTGCGCTCGCGTTATCGGACAGGGGATGTGCTTGGCGTGCTCGCCGATGATATTGAATATTTACAAAATGTATACATGCGCACCGTGTTCCCAAGCATTGTCGCGTTGGTCATGTATGCAGTCGTAATTGGTGCACTAGGCTGGTTCGATGCAAGCTTTGCAGCCATTATGGCACTTTACATTTTTGTATTGGTATGCATTCTGCCATATGCCTCGCTTCTGCTGACTAAAGCCAAAAATCGTCAACTAAAGCGGGACCGAAACGGATTATACCAAAAACTAACGGATGCGGTACTTGGACTGGGTGATTGGGTCATTAGCGGACGTGCTCCCCAGTTTGTCCATTCCTACGAGCAAGATGAAGCAAAGGTAGCGGATATTGAACGCTCGCTCAGTAATTGGTCCAAATGGCGTACGCTTGCAGCCCAAGGCGTTGTTGGTGCGATCATCGTATCGATCATTTATTGGGCAGGACAGCAGTATGCGGATCGACAAATTGATGTGACGCTGATCGCTGCTTTTGTACTGGTGGTGGTGCCGCTAATGGACTCCTTTTTACCAGTGTCGGAGGCTATCGAGAAAATTCCGCAGTATCGTGAATCAGTAGAACGGCTCTTGAATATGGGATCGGCGGCGGAAGCTGGCGGTGCAGAAGAGCAAGCACGAGCAGCACAAGCAGAAGCCGCGCTGGAGAAGCTTGCTGCTTCAGGCAGCCAGGTTACCTTAGGGATACACAATGTTCGTCATCGTTACAGTTCAGATGATCCGTGGAGTGTGAATGGCGTAACCCTTGAACTGGAGCCAGGCAAGAAGGTTGCCATTATCGGGCGAAGCGGTGCGGGCAAATCAACATTAATCAAGTTGATCCAAGGTGCGTTAACACCTACGGAAGGTCAGGTCACGATTAATGGTGTCCCTGCCTCTGACTTTGGCGACCAAATACCCAAGGTTATATCGGTCTTAAACCAAAGTCCGCATTTGTTCGATACCACAGTAGGGAATAATATCCGGCTTGGTAGGTTAGAGGCTTCTGATGAAGAGATCAAGCACGCTGCTCATCAGGTAAAACTGGGATCGATGATTGATTCATTGCCAGCTGGCTATGACACGCTGATGCATGAGACAGGGCAACGCTTCTCGGGCGGCGAACGGCAACGGGTAGCGTTAGCGCGTATTTTGCTGCAGAATACACCGGTTGTTATTCTGGACGAACCGACGGTAGGACTTGATCCTCAAACGGAGCGGGAACTGCTGCACACCATTTTCC
This sequence comes from Paenibacillus sp. UMB4589-SE434, assembly GCF_030226685.1. Classification (NCBI taxonomy): domain Bacteria; kingdom Bacillati; phylum Bacillota; class Bacilli; order Caryophanales; family Paenibacillaceae; genus Paenibacillus; species Paenibacillus sp. UMB4589-SE434. The sequence goes on from NZ_JASOYK010000002.1 coordinate 221,363, forward strand.
AGACGATGGAGGAGAAGACACTGATCTGGATTACGCATCACCTTGTTGGGGTGGAGAAGATGGATGAGGTCATCTTTGTGGAAAATGGGGAAGTGGAGATGCGTGGTACTCATGCAGAACTGATGGCACGGGAACCACGATATCGCAAGTTGTACCAATTGGATAGACCTTTGCTTACAGGAGAATAGCGCTGGATGTATGAGTCCGTATATCTATACTAACTATGCTTAACAACATTTGAACACAGGTTACGCTCGAATGAGCGGCCTGTGTTTTTTTGCATCGACGAAAAGCTAGCGGTAACTAATCATATTTTAATAATTTTATTAGACAGAACAGGCTCTAGTTATGTTACTATTGTCTTATCATTATTTGTAATTGTGAAAAAGTAAGTTACTCTATTTGAATTAGAAAGGTAGGCTTAGTATGAAATCAGCTTCACATGTTTCGACAGAGGGTTCATCTACACGCTCTATTTCAAAAAAACAACGTATCGGTATGGCGGTTGTGCTTGGTTCGATGACGGCCATCGGTCCACTGTCGATAGATATGTACTTGCCATCCCTGCCGATGCTGGCTGCGGACTTGCAGACAACGGCATCTTATGCGCAGCTTAGCTTAACGGCATTCTTATTAGGCATTGCACTTGGTCAATTGTTAATGGGTCCACTTAGTGATGCACGTGGCCGCCGCATGCCGCTTATTGCTTCACTTGTTGTATACGCAGCTACTTCTTTCTTGTGCGCGTTCGTTCCATCCATCTGGGGCTTGCTTGCGCTGCGCTTCATTCAAGGGGTCGCTGGGGCTGGCGGGATCGTGATTGCCCGTGCGATGGTCCGCGATATGTATGACGGTCCGGAACTAACCAAATTTTTCTCCCTCCTGATGTTAATTAACGGACTTGCACCCATTATGGCACCTGTAGCTGGTGGCCAGCTTCTGAAGTGGACAACATGGCACGGCATCTTTGTTGTGTTAGGTTTGCTAGGTATCTTATTGATTGCGTCAGCTGTCTGGGGTTTGAAAGAAACGTTGCCTGAGCAGCGCCGCTTAAAAGGCGGAGTAAAGGCAACTCTATCCACCTTTGGAGGACTGCTCGGTGATCGAGCGTTTATGGGGTTTGCGTTGTCAATGGGCCTAGTATCTGCAGCTATGTTTGCGTATATTTCAGGTTCGCCCTTTGTACTACAAGATATTTATGGTGTATCGCCGCAAATGTTTAGCTTATTGTTTGCATTGAACGGTCTTGGCTTAATTATTGCTACTCAAATAACCGGACGGTTAGTTGGGCGCTACCACGAATCTCAATTATTTGTTGCAGGACTTCTGTTGTCGCTTGCGGGCGGCCTAACGTTACTCGCCATGATTCTCATTGATGCGCCTCTGCTTGCGATTCTCATTCCACTCTTTGTGTCTGTATCAAGCACAGGGGTGGTCGGCACCGTGGGCTTCTCGCTTGCGATGCAGAATCAAGCCAGCAACGCGGGGAGTGCCTCAGCAATGCTGGGCTTGCTGCCCTTTATATTGGGCTCGGTAGTAGCCCCTCTTGTAGGTCTTGGCGGTGGACATACTGCTGTTCCAATGGGAATCGTAATCGCATGCTGCAGCTTGTTGGCGATGACTTTTTACGTATCCATGATCCGCAAGCGTTATGCCAACCCTGTAGATCAGAAGGGTATGAGCGTTTAAGTATCTCAACAAACAAGGAAAAATTAAGTTCAAACCAATATAAAATCACAATAGAATGATGCAATTTAGTTATGAGCCGGAGGGGATTGTCCTTCCGGTTCTTCTATTGAATATAGTAATAGCAGGGATCGTGTAGATTAGAAAATACTATAGTTGTAATGGCGAAGCTAGTTTTACTTGCCCACTTGGAGAATCTTTTTATCATGGGGATATAATGACAGCTAGTAGAGCAGAGCTTGGAAAAGCAAGCAATTTTGCCGACTAATGTATGTTCTTGAATATTTAGATTTTGACGTGAGAGAGTGAACGTGATTAGATCAATATAACAAGTGTAGACGGAGGTAAATGGAGCCAAATGAAGAAAGTGTTGTCTTACCTTAAACCTTACCGAATACCGATGGGTTTTGCGATTACGCTGATGCTGATTGAGTTAGCAGTAGAACTGCTGCAGCCGCTGCTGATCGCCAAAATCATCAACGAAGGGATTACACCTAAAAATATGAATCTGGTCCTGCAGTGGGGCGGTGTGATGTTGGGATTGGCATTTATCGGCTTCGCCTGCGGAATCATTAACTCTTACTATGCTTCCCGAGTGGCGCAGAATTACAGCTTTGACTTGCGGCGCAGCTTATTCGATCGCATCCAATCGTTTTCATTTGCCAACTTTAATCAATTTCCTACTGCGACGTTAATTACACGTGTGACGAGCGATGTGACCCAGGTGCAGAATTGTGTGTTTATGGCGATGCGTATTATGATGCGAGCTCCACTATTGCTGCTTGGAGGACTGATTATGGCACTTGTCGTCCATGTGAAGCTTGCGCTTATTCTGGCGGTAGTGACTCCGTTGATGCTTGTGTTTCTGGTCTGGATGATGAAAAAGGGGTTTGTTCTTTTTCGTTCCGTACAAGAAAAGCTGGATCGTGCCAACAGTGTGCTGCGCGAAAACTTGCTTGGCATGCGCCTGATCAAGTCATTTGTACGGAGTAAGCATGAAGAGGCTCGATTTGCAGCCGCTAATCAAGAGCTGGTGGATCGAACAGTGGCGGTGCTGCGTTTAATGGAAACGGCCGTACCCGTATTACTGTTCGTTATGAATGTTAGCGTGCTGCTCATTCTGTGGATCGGTCATGATCAAGTGCTTACGGGTGGGGCTAATATCGGTGAAGTAGTGGCGGTAGTCAATTATGCTGCTAGGATAACAGGCGCATTTTCCGTTGTGTCGATGATTGTGATGACCTTATCGCGTGCACGCGCATCCGCGCAGCGAATTGAGCAGGTGCTGACTGCCGAGGCGGATGTCATCGATAAAGAGCAGGCCAGTCAATCCGCGTTCATTAGAGGTGGAGGCGTCCGCTTTGACGAGGTAACCTTTGTATATCCTGAACATCATGTTCCCGTATTGGATCGAATCAGCTTTGCAGTAGAGCCAGGCCAAATAGCGGCCATTATGGGCGCCACGGGTGCGGGCAAGTCAACGTTATTTCAGCTCATCCCTCGTCTATATGATGTAACAATGGGTTGTGTATGTATTGACGAGCTTGACGTTAGAGACATGCTGTTGGATCATCTTCGAGGTGATATCGGCTATGTCCCGCAGGAGGCGATGCTGTTCTCAGGCACGATTGCGGATAATATCCGCTTTGGCCATGAAGGTGCTGCACACGATGAAGTGGTTGATGCGGCACAGCGCGCGCAGATTCATGAGACAATTATGAGGCTGCCTAATCAGTATGACACCGTTATTGGGCAGAAAGGCATTAATCTGTCCGGCGGACAGAAGCAGCGGCTGTCCATTGCCCGTGCTCTGGTGCGCAGACCTAAGCTGCTGCTGCTTGATGACAGCACAAGCGCATTGGATGTCAAGACGGAAGCAAAGCTGCTGCGTGCGCTGCCAACAGCATCGTGCACCACATTGATGATTACGCAAAAGATCAGCACAGCGATTCATGCCGACATTATTCTGCTGCTTGATGAAGGAAAGCTGCTTGCAGCTGGTTCCCACGATGAATTGCTGCAGCGATCAGTGCTGTACCAGCGTATGGTAGAATCGCAATTCGGAAAGGAGGCGGTGCCGCATGACTAAGGATCGGTACAGCAACCCCAGTGGGGGACCGTCCAGCACAGACTCTCCGTTGCCGAGAAAGGGCCATGGGGCGGGGCCGCGACAGAAGCAGAAGCCAAAGGATATGTTAGGGACACTAATGAAAATATGGGCCTATTTGTCCTCCTATAGAGGTCGGCTGGGGCTTATTCTAATATTGGTGTTTATCAGTTCCGTGCTTGGACTGCTGGGACTGTTCTTGCTTGGTTATGCCGTCGATCAGTTCATCGGCGCAGCGGATCACGGAGGACTTGTGCAGCTTATCGCGCTGCTTGCAGGCGTATATGTGATTCATTCCATCGCCTTGTGGCTGCAAAATATTTGGATGATCCATATATCACAGCAGGCAGTATCACAAATGCGCAAGGAGCTGTTTCAAAGCTTGCATCGTATGCCCGTCTCGTTCTTCACGAAGCGGCAGCACGGGGAGTTGATGAGCAGATTGACCAACGATATGGATAATGTCAGCTCGACGTTAAACAGCTCGTTTATCCAGTTATCATCCAGCGTACTCACGTTTGTAGGCATGTTAGGCATGATGTTGTGGTTAAGTCCAACACTGACACTAATTACGTTGCTTATTGTGCCAATCATGTACTTCGGTATGAAATGGATTACCAATCGAACAGGCAAGCATTTCAAAGAGCAGCAGCGCAGCTTAGGAGATATGAACGGCTTTATCGAGGAAACGTTTTCGGGTCAAAGGATGGTAAAGGCATTCTCACAGGAGCGTAAGGTCACCGCGCAGTTTATCGAAAAGAGCGAACGGCTGCGAGAAGCGGGTTATTGGGCTCAGATGTATTCGGGCTTTATTCCGAAGCTGATGAATATGCTGAACAACGTCAGCTTTGCCATCATTGCAGGGGCAGGTGGACTGATGGCGGTAAACGGGATGATCACCATCGGAGTTATCGTCACGTTTGGAGAATATGCAAGGCAGTTCACCCGTCCGCTAAATGATCTCGCGAATCAATTCAATACCTTTTTGTCTGCGATTGCAGGGGCGGAACGTGTGTTTGAGATTCTGGAGCAGGATCCTGAGGCGAAGGATGAAGGGAATGCTGCGCATATAAATGAGATTCGTGGCGATATCAGGTATGAAGACGTCTCGTTTGCATATGAAAAGGACATGCAGACCGTCTCCGATCTGAACTTTCATCTGGCAGCGGGGCAAACGGCTGCATTGGTCGGACCTACTGGTGCAGGCAAGTCGACCGTCATTAACTTGCTCTCGCGTTTCTATGACCCAGATGAAGGCACGATCTATGTGGATGGCGTTGATATCCGGCAAATTACACGAGACAGCTTGCGCAGCCATATGGGCTTTGTACTCCAGGATCCCTTCCTATTTCAGGGCTCGATCCGTGATAACATTCGCTACGGACGGCTAGAAGCAACGGACGAGGAAGTCGAGCAGGCAGCTGAACTGGCAAATGCCCACTTTTTTATCAGCAGACTGGCGTATGGGTATGAGACATTGCTGGATGCAGAAGGCAGCGGCATCAGCCAAGGACAGAAGCAATTAATATCGATCGCACGTGCGATACTGGCCGATCCTTCTATATTGGTATTGGATGAGGCAACAAGCAGCATCGATACGGTCACCGAATTGAAAATTCAGGAGGCTTTGTACCGCTTGATGCGGGGCAGAACGAATATTGTAATTGCCCATCGCCTGAATACTGTTCGGCAAGCAGATATGATTGTCGTTTTGGAGAATGGGCGTATTATGGAGCACGGCAATCATGATGAGTTAATGGACAAGCGAGGTTTCTATTATGGGCTCGTGCAGAGCCAGTTTGAACGGGCTACTGTATGACAGTTGCCTAGTGTAAGGGGCTGTATAGAAGCTGGGAATTACAGCTATAGGTAGGTGCTGCAGGTTGTGAACAACAATGGCGGAGGGACATGGAGCTTCCCTCTGTACAATGTTCAGAGAGTGAAGAATCAATATAATCTAGTAGTGCCTATCTATTTACAAAGATATGCCTATAATAGTGATATCAGCTCGTTAATTTGCTTGATAACGATAACACATTCTTTTTGTTTATCATGTTTATGGAGTCAGATTCTATTACATCTTTATAAGGGGGATAGAGGTATGGCCTTAATGAATTGCAGTTTCTACTCGGAGGTATTGGGTCTTAATACGGAGATGACGGTGATTGTACCGCAGCAGACGACCACGCAGATTGGCTTGGAAGGACATGCTGCCAAGTCTCTTCATCCTACGCTTTACTTGCTGCATGGTTTGTCAGATGATCATACGATCTGGATTCGTCGGACCTCTATTGAACGTTATGCGGCTCAGCTCGGGCTTGCCGTAGTCATCCCGCAGGTGCACCGCAGCTTCTATACTGATATGTACAATGGACTCGCCTATTGGACATTCCTCACCGAAGAGCTGCCGAAGCTGGCGCAAGGTTTCTTCCCCTTGTCGGACAAGCGCGAGGACAATTATGTCGCCGGATTGTCGATGGGTGGGTATGGGGCGTTTAAATGGGCGCTTACACATCCCGAGCGATTTGCGGCTGCCGCCAGTTTATCCGGTGCGCTCGACATCGGGAATGACGTGTTCAGGCAACGGTTGGCACGAGATATGCAGCTCATTTTTGGCGATCAACCTATATCAGGGACGGAGAATGACCTCCTGCATTTGTTGAAGAAGGGCGACCAGGAGCAGGGTTTAAAGCCAAAATTGTATCAATGCTGCGGGACGGAGGACTTCTTGTATGAAGATAATCTGAAATTCCGTGATACCGCACGTCACACTACTTATGAGCTGCACTATGAAGAAGGCCCAGGAGAGCATGAATGGGGGTACTGGGACGCTCGCATTCAAGATGTATTGGCGTGGCTCCCCTTAAGAAAAGAACAGGAATAAGTAGTGGATCAATAAGATGGCCCGATCACGATTAGCATGCTGCAGGTGCCAATCGTGATCGGGCCAGTTTGATGATAACCCGGTACGTTGTTGCTTATGGTTTACGTTAAGTGGTTCTTTTCCTGTCTGCAGGTGTTCTTTGCCTATGTAGAAAATACACAGGGAGCCAAGAACAGCAGGAATAAGCGCCCACAACGCTTCTGTTATTTTATCCAACAAGGGCACTGGAATTCAAATACTCCTTTATAGTCCACTCGAACCTAATATATAGAAATTAAACTTGTATTGCAGACTCAACGGTACTGTTCTCGTGTTGTGTATAATGATGACGGTATTCGACGCGTCCGATGCGGCACCCCTCGCCGATTCGTACATGATTGCCGCGAACTACATCAGCAGTAGTGTGCTCAAGTTCGATATCATCCCCCTCGATAATATCGGCAGTCAATCGCGCGTCTGGCATGACTTTAAACAGAGCGGGAATAAACTTAAGGACGTTTCCAATGCTGCTGCCCTTACGAACTGTAATTTTTTCGCCGCCAATCTCCTTGGCACTGCATGCCCAGTTGACCTTCGCGTCCAGATTGCCTACATTCAGCATACCATCGATGTTAAAACAACCGTTTGTATCCAGCCGCTCCACCTCGCAGTTGCCTTTAATAGATACGCCGCCTCTGATTTTCAGACGTTCAGCGCGAAGCGATTCTCCTACGTTAAACATCCCGTTTATGCTTGCCTCTTGAACGAGTACACTGCCTTGGGCGTTGGCCTCACCCTGAACCGATATCTTTCTTGTTTCCAAACTGCCTTTTGCGTTTAGCGTGCCCTGCACACTCATTTCTTCTGCTATTGTATTGCCGAATATGACTGCGGATCCTGAACAGGAGAACTTATGACAGTCGATGTCCCCTGTTACTTCTCCGTCGCCCATAATGGAAACTTTGTTGTATATTCCTCCTGAAGCAGTCGAAGATCCCATAATTCTCATATTTTGCGCAGAACGCTTATCCATGAATCATCCCTCCATTTATTCGTGTGTCAGCGGTCATAACTTAGTCGTACGATTCACTTGAGCTTGATTGTGTACGTCCAATCCCATTTTGTATTCGATATGATCGATTTCGCACCCCGGGCCGATCACAACCATGCTGCCGCGCACGATGCGGGCTTTCGTATACTCCAGTACGACCTCATCGCCTTCAATTATATCTGCTTCCAGATAAGGACTGGTAAATAAAGAAGTAAGCATTTTAGAAAATGAATTCATTCGACCTTGCCTGACGGTTATCGATTCTCCGCCGATCTCTCGGGCACGGCAGGCGCCTAAAATTGTGGCATCGATGGTACCGGCATTAAGCAGACCGTCAATGTTAAACATGCCATTAATCTTTACTCGCTCTGCTTCGCAGTCGCGGTGGACGGTTAGTTTGCCATTCACCTCAAGCGAATCGCTATTGAGTGTGCCATCAACCGTTGCTAAGCCATTGATCTGACATTGCTCTGCCCGCAAATGGCCATTGATGGAACAAGTACCATCCACTTGCGCGGATTTAGCGGTCATGCTCCCTTTAACTTTAGATGTGCCGCTGCCTCTAAAGGAGCTGCACGTGGAGTCTCCATTAATAGTGGCCATGCCATTTAGAGTAATACGATGAAATGAGCCGCCGCTTGAACTGCCGACACCATTAATATTCACATCTCTTAAAGGTTGTTGATACATGAGCTTATCCTCCGATTCAAGTAAGTTTGACCTTTAATTGCTCCACGCACTCTGTCATCGAAAGCCGCACAATCAGCTTCGTGCTGTGATCGACGTAGATCTCGTTTGGGCTGGATACAAGCAGGAATGAGGTGGAGCCCATGTTCCTCAGCATGACGAGTTCGCTACCTTTGCCCTGAAGCTTTTTATATTGTTCACGCAGCACTTGCAGCAGCCTTTTGCCTTCTTCTATGCTCATTTGCCCGGTTTGAAGCATTTGGTCTAAAGCGTAAACATAAATGATTTGCTCAAATGAATAGGCCTCCGCATCTCCTGCCTGTTCGGTAAACAACTGCATCGCTACTGCCGTAATAATGTTGCGTTCAACAAGCTCTGCTTTGGTCAACGCCATCGAGGCTAAGTTCGGAGAGAACATATCTGCCAACTCATCCAAAGAGAGGTTATCTTTCATATTAACGATCTTATCGATGCGCTCCAGTATTTTATCTTTAGGAAAAAAGGTTTCTTGACCGGTGTACGTAGATTTGCGAACAAACCACTCTTCGGGAATCAAGTCTTTGCGTTTCCATCTATAGAGCTGTCCGTAGGAAATGCCGGTCAGATCCAGCAAGTCTTTTTTTGATATAAGCTGGTCTTCGATCACTTCGGCAGCCTCCTTTAGCGGTAATATTTGGTGATGTAACACTGTTTCGTTATTATCGTAACATTGTTTCGTTAGATACACAAGTCGCCTGCAGACGGAATTATACTACGTCTATAGACGGAGGAAATTTATATCACTTTTATTATGAAGATCCGGATGACAGCGTTTCCATTGGTGACGTTGGACGATGATGAGGCGAGGCAGATTGCGGGTATTGTAGGTGGGTTGTCCTACAAGCCTAAAGCACTTGAGAACATTGAGGTGGCCCTGGATGATCTGATTATTGAGTGGTTTAAGATTGATAGCCATGCAGCTTGTATTGGCTAGACAATCAGTGGACTTGATGTAAGGCAGAAGACGGGGGCGGCTATTATCGCCGTTATTGAGAAAAATGCGGAGAAGAAAATTAATCCGGGGCCTGATTATTCCTTTGTAGGAGAATCCATGCTGGTTGTGGCCGGGGAAAGGCATCAATTAAAGAAACTAAAAAATATTTTAACGAGCGGGGAGTGATATGATGGATCATGTTGTACTCGAACTTGGTCTGGTTGTTGCCCTTGTAGCTCTGGCGGGACTGATATCAACGAAGCTGAGGTTCTCTGTTATACCGTTCTATATCCTTATTGGAATGGCTGTCGGCCCGCGTGCTCCGAAGTTTGGAGAGTTTGATTTCCGGTTTATTGAGAGTGCTCCGCTTATTGAGTTGTTGAGTAGACTAGGTGTCGGCTTAACGATAGTGTCACGGGGTGAGTTTTCCATCATACTGGCGAACATCGGCAAAGCGGGGGGCTTGTTAGAACTGCTGCAGCCATTTGCCGCGTTGTATGTGCTTATTCTGGCTATATTAGGACCGTTTTTAACGAAAGAATCCAAATACGTGTATATGTTCTTAAATTCCATTTTCAAATGGGATCGTAAAAAAGACAAAGTAAAACCAAAACCGTCGACCGAATAGTCGAAATCGTCCACATGTGATGACCAAGCAACGAACAGGAGGGGTTACACGATGAACATCATTAAAAATTCCATAGTGTTATCGATCATCGTAACCTTGCTATACTCCGTGTTCGTCCCGGTAGCACTGACGGATAATGCGCATACGCCGAATGATCCCATGTTCCTCGTGCTCAAGGATCAAATTCAAGTAAACTGTAATAAAGTATTCCGAACGCAATCTGTTAAAAAGGCAATTTCGATCCTTAAAATTGAACCTGCACATTGGAATGCCGGTGAAGTACTTGTCTAATTACCTCAATCAGAACTCCAAGCCAAGAACAGCAGGAATGCCCTCGTCGTAATAATGTTTAACGGGCTGAACCTCGGATACCAAGTCTGCAACAGCTATTACAGCTGGTGACGCAGAGCGGCCTGTAATAATTAAATTTAGTTTTTCCGGGCGTTTTTGTATAACGTCAACAACTTCAGACAGCGGCAGTACATCATCAACTGGGAAGCTGTCGATGGCAAGCGCGTTGTTTAACTCATCCAAAATAATGAAGTCATACTGATCCGATTGAATTTCCTGCTTGGCGATAGACCAGGCCTTAGCCAATGATTCCCGATGCTCCTCTGGTGTCTTCAACCACGTAAAACCAATCCCTAATTGACGTACCTCCACACCTATTTTCTCCAATGCAATTTGCTCTCCATATGTTCTGCTAGGACTTTTAATGAATTGTAGAATCAATACCTTAAATCCTCTACCTACTGCACGTACGCTTAAGCCGACGGCTGCTGTTGTTTTGCCTTTCCCGTCTCCGGTATACACAAGCACTAAACCTCTTGATTTCCTGGACATCGTTACGGCCTCCTAAATGTAGTTCATCTTTTTTTGCTTTCCTTAAGGGTCAAACACGAACAATATGAATATTGTATCCTATCAATGCGTGATATGCAGTGCTGATCTGTTCCAATACGTGCAAATCTATTAAACATTTTATTTAAGTTGGCCATTAGATGTATGAAATGTACGAATCCTCTGGTAGTTTTGCTTGTCGCATTATCTCATCATTTTCATATGATGTAGTAGACCTGCTAGGAGGTGAGGACAATGTCGAGATTATATTATGGGGGTTGTAATTGTCATAAATGTCATCCTTGCAGACCGAAGATACATCCTGCCTGTGAGGACAAGCACGAATACTATGAGGATGAGGATGAATGCGAGCATAAAGAAAAGAAGCACGATCCGTGCGAGAAGAAGAAAGAGGACAAATGTAAAGAAAAAGAGCACAAGCATGATCCTTGTAAGAAGAAAAAGAAGCAGGAAGACAAATGCAAAGACAAACATGATGACAAGAAGAAACAAAAGTGCAAAAAACATGATCATAAGAAGTACGTTAAAAAGGTGTATGTAGTATATGAAATTTGTGAAGATAAACATGTAAAAGAGTAATCGTTGATTGATGCGCACGCAAATGCCGAAGAATGGTCAGAACTTGACCACTTCGTTTGTAATATATTAGAATAATCAACATTTTATACAGGAATAAATAGGGGGCGAAGGAATTCGGCCCCTATTTTAAAGTGTCTAACCTATCATAATCTTGCCTTCTGGATAACGATACAGTGACTGTGGCTTGCGTCGATTCAATGCATAAGCAAGGGTTAAGGGCCCCAATCTGCCGATAAACATAGCTGCACAAAACACCAGTTTACCGAATACAGACAACTCTGGTGTTAATCCCATAGACAGGCCAACGGTTGCGACCGCTGAAGTCGTATCGAACAAGATCTCTAAAAACGGCTTCTGTTCCGTGACAGCCAAGAGCATAGCGATTGACAGCACCATCATTAATGCAAGGAAAATAATCGTAAGCGCCTTTACGATTTGGTCCTTGGACAATCGGGTACGGAACAGTACTGCGTCCTCACGTCCGCGAAGCATGGCTGCAACGGCGCAGATCAGGATGGCAAAGGTAGTCGTCTTGATACCTCCACCTGCGGAACCGGGGGATCCCCCAATGAACATTAAAATGACCATAAAAAATTGCGTGACCTGCCGTAGGCCTTGAATATCAACCGTGCTTGTACCCGATGAACGAGAGGATATGGATTGAAAGACTGATGAATAGATCTTTCCGGCAAAAGACATTGGCTGCAACGTATTTGGATTCGTGTATTCAAATACAAATATCATAGCCGCCCCAACTACAATTAAGATAGCTGTCATGGACAAAACAACTTTAGAGTGCAATGAAAACTTTCGTTTTCTTGGGTATTCGTAAAGTTCAGCTAATACAATAAAGCCCAATCCTCCTGAAACAATGAGGAAGAATGCAATGATATTAAACAAAAAATCGTCCGCGTAGGCTTGAAAGCTATTTCCAAACAGGTCTAATCCCCCATTGTTAAATAACGATACAGAATGAAATAAGCCGTAGTATAAAGCTTTCTTAAGCGGCATTTCGCGCAGCCAATGCAGAGCTAGAATCAGTGCGGCGCTTGCTTGGATAACGGCGACAAATATTATAATTCTACGGATAATCCGTACGATGCCTTCCATGCTATCTGTATTCATGGCCTCTTGTAAAATGAGCCGTTCACGTAGAGATATCTTTTTGCCTAGCATCAAATAAAATAGTGTAGCAACTGTCATAAATCCGATGCCGCCTATCTGAACAAGTACGATTATGACAATTTCCCCGAACATCGTAAACGTGGAGGCTGTATCCACGACTGTTAATCCGGTGACGCATATCGCCGAAGTAGCCATGAAGAGAGCGTCAACCCAACCGATGGCATGTCCGTCGTGGACCGCGATTGGCAGCCTCAACAGTATAGTTCCAATTAGGATTAAAAATAGAAAGCCTGCCACTAATACTCGCGAGGGTGTCCAATTTTTCCACTGTCTGGCAACATAGTTCCAACAAGATGCCATAAATCCACCTCCTTTAACCAAAACGTTCACTAGTATATCGCTTCCAGCCATACTTGTAAATGGCTTGTGTTGCATAAACAATTTAAAGGTAAGTACGCTTAGTATCCCCAATCTGTTGCGGGGCAACCGATCGTCGTTGGTTTTAGGTTTAATATTTACTGTTAATGTAAGAAATGAGCTCTGTTTTCACGTAAATGGTTATAAATATTCTGAAATAGTCATAACCGAGAAAAATAAAAAGCCACCCCCTTAGGAGCGGCTTTGTGCTAGCTTATAGTCGCAGCAGGGTTAGCCTTTTACACTTCCGGCCGTAACCCCTTCGATAATTTGTTTTTGCAGAATACCGTAAATAATAATGACAGGTACGACACTGATTGTAATGGCAGCAGTCAGTGCCCCGTAGTTCATATTAAACTTATCAGCGAACGACACGACAGCAACCGGAAGAGTGCGCAGCTCCTGGTTCGATAAGAATAGGTTGGCTAGAATGTATTCGTTCCAGTTGCCAATAAAATTAAGGATGAACACGGTAACCAAGGTGGGCATCGTTAACGGAATGACGATACGACCCAATAGGCCGTATGTTGATAAACCGTCCATAATACCGGCCTCCTCTAGCTCAGACGGCATCGACTTTAGGAAGGCTGCAATCACAAATGTAGTAAGCGGAATGCCAAATGCGGCATAAGGTATCATTAATGCAAACGGCGTATTATAAATACCGAAATCTTTAATCATGATGTAGAGTGGTATTAGTAGTGATGCAGGTGGAATTAAGATGGACAACAGCAGCAGGCCCAGGACAAGCTTGCTTAATGTAGGGAACTTCATCCGTGTCACCGCGTAGGCGATAGCGGTAGATAACAGTATGGTAGTTACGGTTGATACGATGCTGATGTAGAGACTGTTGACAAAGTAAGTGCCGATGTGTGAGCTGGACAGCGCATTGGCATAGTTGTCCCAGCTCAGCTTAGACGGCAAGCCCCAAGGATCGTTAAATATTTCCGTATTGTTTTTAAATGAGGAGATAAAGACAAATAGTAAGGGAAATATAACGATAACTACGTATACAAGAAGGACGACGTGAGACAGAATACGATTGTTGGCACGGAGCTTCATTAATATTCGGCCTCCTTCGAAGTCTTCTTGTTTACGAGATGATAGATGAGGGAAAGTATGGCGGTAAATACGGTAATGATAATGGCAATCGCATTTGCATAACCGAAGTCTCCAAGCGCGTAGGCTTGTTGATACATGTAAGTAGCCATTACTTCCGAGCTGCCAAATGGCCCGCCATTCGTCATAATGAGTACAATATCAAGCGCCTTCATGGCACCTGTGATGGATAGCAGCATCGTCACTACAATGACGGGACGAATAAGTGGAATCGTCAGCAGCCAGGCCTTGCGCCAGCCCACAGCCCCGTCAATTTCGCCGGCTTCTAGTATTTCCTTCGGAATGGCAAATATGCCGGCGAGCACAAGTACAATGTAGAACCCGGTCCACTGCCAGCCATTCGTGACCAGTACGGACAGGAAGGCTGTCTTCTCATCCCCCAGCCACAATCTTGTCCATGTTTCCAGCCCTACTGCTTTAAGGATTTGATTCAACAGCCCTGCATCCGGTGAATAAATGAACTGCCAAATGACTGCGATCGACGCGGTCGATAAAATGCTTGGCATAAATACTGTCAGCTTATAGAAGTCGAGCAGGCGCTTTACGCCGCTGACTAGAATAGAGACTAGAATAATAATTGGTACTTGAATAAATACGGAAAACAGAACAAAATAGATGTTATTTTTAAAAGCGACCCAAAACTTCTCATCTGATAATGCACGGACAAAGTTATCAACACCGTTATAAACGGGATCGGTAATGCCGTCCCAACTTGTCACCGAGTATTGAAGAGACTTAAATAGTGGTATTAAATAAAAGGTAATATAGAGCACGAGAGCCGGTACGACAAATACCATATAAGCGACACGATTCCGGAGTATCTTGTTCATCATTCATCTCCTACGTTCCGGTGAGCATCGAGCCATAACCGGGATGAAATGTAAGAACCGGGAACCACAACCCAAGCCGCGGTTCCCGATACATAAGTTGATAATTACTTTCCTTCCTTAATAGCTTTCTCCTGCGCTTGCTGCATACGCTCTGCTGCTTTTTCCGGTGTTATTTTGCCGCCGAGCAACTCTTGTACCGTCTGCTCCAACGTTACTTTCACACTCTTTTGAACAAGTGCATCGAACGCAGGGAACGCACCTTTGGCCGAGCCTTGGGATTCACCCAATGATTTCACAAGCTCTGTTGCCCCTTCCACGTTGCTAACCCCTTTCATTGCGGGTATACGGCTCGATTCAATAAGGCTGCGTTTTTGTTGCTCTACATTGTACCAGTTTTTAATAAATGCTTTGACCGCTTTTAATTCGTTCTCCTTCAAATCGGCGGAGACACCAAATCCATTGGACCATCCGCCATTGATAAAGCCGTCGCCAGGGCCGCCTACGTCAGGAAGACGGAAGAAACCGGATACATCTTTGACCGTAGAAGTGTCGCCTGTGATGGCATTGGCTGCCCAACTGCCGTCAAACAGCATCGCTGCTTTGCCTGTATAGAAGTTGGCTTGACCTTGTGAATACTTCAGACCAAGCACATTCGGGTCGATATAACCTTTGTTTTTCAGATCCTGCACACGCTTTAAAGACTCCACGACAGCAGGATCAGTCCACTTGGTAGTACCTGTAGCAAAGCCGTCTTGCAGTGCAGGGCCGCCAAGGCCCACGAACAGGCTATTCACGAGCATGTTGGCCACCCAGCCATCGCCAGCGCCATCTCCCATTGCAATTGGCGTGATGCCTTTTGCCTTGAGTGCCTCACACACAGCGAGCAACTCTTCCCAAGTTTTGGGCACAGTTACGCCAGCGTCTTCAAATAGCTTTTTATTATAAAAGAACCCCTCAATGTATCCTGATTCGGGAAGTCCATATATTTTTCCATCCACTGTGAATTCCCTTAAATTAAAGAAGGCGTCAGCGATGCCAAGTTCGGTCAAGATATCATTCAGCGCAAGCAAACGACCTGCCTTTGCGTATTTGACCGTATCATCTCCGCCAAATAAGTTAAACAATGGAGGCTGCGTGCCGCTGGTCATCTCGGCTTTCAGCTTTACGTCGCGGTTCACCGTATCTTCAACGCCATCCAACTTGAATTTCAACCCAGGTACTTCTTTCTCTGTAGCTGCTGAGACTTCTTCAAGCTGCTTCAGCATGGCTTTTGCAGTGTCGCGTACGTTAATGTGACGGATAACAACGTCGAACGACTCTGCTTTCTCAGGTTCAGGAGTTGGTGTCGTAGTGCCACCGGCTTCCTTCGGTGGATCAGCCGGTTTGCTGGAACCGCCGCAGCCTGCCAGTGTGAGCATTCCCATAAGTGCAACGATCATCAATAACGTCAACCTTTTTTTCATTTCTTAACACTCCCGCATTCAAATTTGTTTAAGCGTGAAAGATGGACAAGGCTACCATTCAAGCTGATGCGTGAACTCGGAGTCGGCGAAATGAGGACTGATCCTGCTGACTGTATACCCCTCTTTGGATAAATATTCATTCATTTCTGCATAAGCGGCACAACTAGGTAGCATCACCTCCTTTAAGAATGCCGTACTAATTGCATTACTAATTGAACTTGAAATCGAGAACCAAAATAAATAAGCATTTAGAAAAGACATGATTGCGATGTGGAAACGGAGTCATGTTGTGAGTCAAGTTGTGTAGGAAAAGACGTGTAGGACATCTGAGAGCAGCAGGCGAAATGGTGTGAGAGGTCGATGATGAGTCATACGTACAGCTAGGTTTAGTTAACGTATATGTGTCGAGCCGTGGAGTGGTTGCACGGTATGTTAGAATCTTACAGGTGTGTTCATTGGAGTGCTGGAGCTTGCATGCTATCGTGCAATCCTGATTGTAGTGTGATAAGGATTGTTCCCTCAAGTCTGCAATTCTCTTACTAGAGGATAAATTGCAAGAAAATAATAGCGGTTATCTTTTTGGACAACCCCTGCAAATGAAAGCGCTTTTTTAGTTGATATGAGGATAATAACACAAATAAATCAAATTTCAAGATGCTGGAATCGAAAAAAGAAAAAAAGCCTCATAGGGTTGAGGCTTCCGTAGTCGAAGTTCGATGAATCTGAGTTTCCCGAAACATGAAGTAGAAGCATACAGCAGCGATGACATATAGGAATCCTGTAATACAAAATGTAATTGCATACCCCCAGTAACTGCCGTAGTGGGTGATGAGAGCTGACTGAACGGTGCCCATGCTTGCCCAACCTAACATAAAGGCTGTTTGGGTAAAGGAATTAGCGATCCCTCTCCTCCGATCCGACACAAGGTCAACCATCAGGGTAGATTGAATCGGGTTAGCCGCATTCATAAGGGCTTGCCGGAACAGGAAGCTGATGGAAGCGATAACGAGCAGATTCGTAAAGCCAGTCAAGAGTAAGAAGGGCAATGACAGCAGTTGAAAATACACAACCGCGCGCACTTGGCCGACACGCTTGGCTAGCGTTGGACCTATCAGGATGGAGATAATGGTCATCACCTGCCCAAGTGAAACCAGCAGGCCTACAGCCGTTAACGATACGTGAAAACGGTCGGTAAAGTACAGGTTTAAGTAAGGGACGACCAAACCGGAGCCAAGACCTACAAGAAGCTGCGCGAATGTAAATTGAATGATTCGCTTCCAGTCCTCGTCCTGGCGCAAGCTTGGCTGTGAATCAGATGACTGTTCTTCAGCCAGCAATGACTCAGGCCGCACAACTGTTGGTTCTTTTACGAACATCAAAGGCACAAAAGAGGCCAGACTGACTGCGCCACCAACCATAAGTACAAGTTGGAGACTGGACACTTTGTCCCAGCCAGCGCCTTGCATCCAGTCAGCCCACATGCCCCCTCCTATGCTACCGATAACCTGCGCTGCAAGCACCATTGAGAAATGGTAGCTGAATATGCGCAGTCTTTGCGACTTGTCGATATTGGCAGCAAGGAAAGGTACGGCAAGTACTTGATAAAAGGAAGCAAACAAGCCTGAACAAATGGCAAACAGCTGCAGACCCATTTCACCTTCGACATAAGATCGTCCAATGAAGCTAAGCCCGGTAAATAAGGCGCCGATGATCAGGATGTTTTTCCGGCTGACTCGATCTCCTGCAAGGCCGATAGGGATAAACATGCATGCGGTGGCTAGGGACTGTACGCTGACAAGTGTTCCATTCATCGCCTGATTGAATCCAAGTGCTTGAATATATAAGTTATACAGCACCATAAACATGCCGCTTCCGAATTGATAGAGCAGATTAGAGATAAAGAACAGCTTAATGTTTCGGTTCCAATGTTTGACTTCGGACAAAAAATGATGAGGAAAACGCATAAATAACCTCCGGTTATTGGTGAATGACTTATCTATTGTATCAGGGGTTATTCTGGAGGGAAAAGGGAGTAAAGTCATAGTTTCGCGTTAAAACAGCCGGATATCTGCTAATTACTCCTGCTATCTATTAGACAGCAGGTAAATAAAAAAGATGAGATGTCTGAGTATCCAGGGAAGGGAGGCATAAACAGTATAGCCCTATACGGAGGTAGAGATGGAGGAGCCATTTCTGGAATGCTAGTTAGAGTGCCAGTCTCTTTAGAGAACGGTTTTTTACATTTGTATTTATAACAAAGAGTGGGCAATTAAGGATTTGACAGTAAAAGTTTTATGAATATATAATTATACTACTTAATTAATAAGTGAGTTAATAATTAGATCTACTATTAAATAGAGAATCTATCTAAATATGTTCTAAAACATAAATGATTCGGGGGGATGGCATGTTTGACCAAGAGACGACAGCTTATAAGCTTGCGCAGTCTTTTATGAGATTGAGTAAGGCCGAGTGGCATCAACGTATGACAACTGGCAAGAAGCGTAGTGAGATGATGTTATTGTTCTGTATTAAGCGTCAGGCACATGATGGAGAGCCCGCTATGCGTGTGTCGGAGATTAGCAGCTTGCTGCGGGTCGCTTCACCTACGGTTACACAGACATTAAATGGTCTGGAAAATAAAGGTTTGATTGAAAGGGTCATGGATAAGCAAGATCGGCGTGCAGTTCGGGTAAAGCTAACGGAAGCAGGCATCAAGCTGACAGAAGAAGGTGAACAGCGATTTGCTGATCATATGAATGGCCTCATTGCATACTTGGGTGAAGAGGATAGCGGGCAATTAGTGGAATTGCTTAAGAAGGTATACGAATATTACGACATGCTTAACCAGGAACACGAGCAGCATAAATAGACATGTAAAGATGGAGTTGAGGAAACATGATGAGGTTGTTTCGTTATTTGAAGCCGTATCGGCTGCCGATCGGGATTATATTGGCGCTTGTCTTCGTACAGTCGCTGTCAGAATTGTATTTGCCTACGTTAATGTCCGATATCGTGAACTTTGGTATTTCAAAAGGGGATGTGCCTTATATATGGCAGATTGGCGGCATCATGCTGGCAGTAGCCATTGGGGGGACGATCTGTGCGATCATTAGCAGCTACATGTCAGCGAAGGTAGCTATGGGTTATGGCAAATTGATGCGCGGCAAAGTATTTAACCATGTACAGCACTTCTCTTTGCAGGAATTTGATCAAATAGGCACCGCTTCGCTGATTACGCGGACGACCAATGACATTACACAAGTGCAGCAAGTACTTGTTATGATTTTACGGATGATGGTCAGTGCGCCGATGATGTGTATTGGCGGCATTATTATGGCGGTGAACAAGGATGCAAAGCTTACGTTAGTGTTGGCTGTCGTCATTCCAATCTTGGCGCTGGCGATATTTGCAGTAGCAAGCAAGGGCATACCGTTATTCAAAGCGATGCAAAAGAAGCTGGATAAACTCAATCTGGTGCTGCGTGAAGGCTTGATTGGTATTCGAGTGATCCGTTCTTTTAATCGTACGACTCATGAAAAGCAGCGCTTTAATGACGCAAATACAGACTTGACTCAGACCGCAATCAAGGTCAACCGTATTATGGCGTCGCTAATGCCAATTATGATGTTGGCGTTTAACTTTTCGACGATTGCAATTATTTGGTTCGGCAGCGACCGGATTAATGCAGGCAGCATGCAGGTCGGCGATTTGATGGCCTTTATCCAGTATGCGACCCAAATCATGTTTTCCCTGGTCATGGTTTCCATCATATTTGTAATGATTCCGCGTGCATCTGCTTCGGCAACTCGTATTAACGAGGTGTTGGAAATGGAACCAGTCATCCGTGATCAAGCGAATGGAAAGCAGGCATCAGGTCAACACGGATATATTGAATTTGATCGTGTTACATTCAGTTATCCTGGTGCAGAGAATCCCGCCTTGTCGGATATTTCGTTCAGCGCCCGCCCTGGTGAGACTACTGCGATTATAGGCGGTACAGGATCGGGCAAGTCTACGATGCTCAACTTGATCCCGCGCTTCTACGACATCGACAGCGGGAGAATTCTCGTTAACGGCATCGATGTCAGAGAGTTTTCGCATGAGGATTTAAGGGCCAAGATCGGATTAGTGCCGCAGAAGGCGGTCTTGTTCTCTGGAACAATTGCTGACAATATCCGATATGGCAAGCGGGATGCCACAGATGAAGAGATGAGGCACGCAGCAGATGTGGCGCAAGCTACAGAGTTTATTAATGGTATGCCGGATGGGTTTGAATCGACGATTGCTCAAGGCGGTACGAACGTATCTGGAGGCCAGAAGCAGCGGCTATCCATTGCTCGCGCCTTGGTTCGCAAGCCAGAGATCTATATATTCGACGATAGTTTTTCAGCACTGGACTTTAAGACGGATGCGAAGCTGCGGGCTGCATTGAAGGGAGAAACGGTAGATTCGACCGTTATCCTTGTTGCGCAGCGTGTCAGCACGGTTATGGATGCAGACCGGATTATTGTGCTTGAGGAAGGTCGGATTGCAGACGTTGGTACGCATAAAGAGCTGCTGGAGAAGAGCGACGTATATCGTGAGATCGTGTCCTCGCAGTTTTCAGAGGAGGAGATTGCGTGAGTGACCATAAGAAAACAACAAAGCCGGGCGGTAAGCAGGGCGGCATGGGGCCGATGGGGCCTGGCATGATGATGCCTGGCGATAAGGCAAAAGATTTTAAAGGAACATTAAAGCGGCTCCTTAGTTACTTAAAGCCCAGCCGCACTAAGTTGATCATTATTTTCTTTATGGCAATTTGCAGTACGGTGTTCTCTATTGTCAGCCCGAAAATTATGGGGAAAGCGACTACCAAGCTGTATGAATTTACGATGGCAAAATTGAACGGTCTACCAGCTGTTATGGACTTTGAATTTATTAATCAGATTCTCCTTCTGCTCGTTGGCCTGTATCTGTTCAGTGCGCTGTTCAGCTACGTGCAGCAATATATTATGGCAGGTGTGGCGCAAAAAATTGTTTACGACATGCGGAAGGAAGTAAATGAAAAGCTAAACCGACTGCCGCTTAAATATTTTGACTCACGGACGCATGGCGAGATTTTAAGCCGCGTCACTAATGACGTTGATAATATTAGTACGACACTGCAGCAGAGCTTGACGCAGCTTATCACGTCCATCATTACGATCATCGGTGTCATTGTGATGATGCTGACGATCAGTCCTCTGCTGACGTTGATCTGCATGCTGACGCTGCCATTAAGTGCTATCGTCATTAAGATGGTCGCATCGCGTTCGCAGAAACACTTTGTGGGCCAGCAGAAATCGCTCGGCGAGTTGAACGGCCACGTAGAAGAAATGTACACAGGGCATAACATCGTTAAGGCATTTGGACATGAAGATCAATCGCTTGAAGAATTCGGTCAAATTAATGAACGCTTGTATGAATCGGGCTGGAAGGCACAATTTATATCCGGCATGATCATGCCGTTGATGAATTTTATCGGAAATATCGGTTACGTGCTGATCTGTGTTGTGGGTGGTATTCTGGTTACAAAGAAATCGATTGAGATCGGGGATATCCAGGCGTTTATCCAATATGCTCGCCAATTTACCCAGCCAATCGCGCAGACAGCTAATATCGCTAATATCATCCAATCGACGATAGCTTCGGCAGAGCGTGTATTTGAAATATTGGATGAGGCAGAAGAGGTTCCGGAATCCGAACCTGCTACGGCAATCGCGAGTC
The DNA here is from genome assembly GCF_030226685.1 of Paenibacillus sp. UMB4589-SE434. Taxonomy (NCBI): domain Bacteria; kingdom Bacillati; phylum Bacillota; class Bacilli; order Caryophanales; family Paenibacillaceae; genus Paenibacillus; species Paenibacillus sp. UMB4589-SE434. Next base: position 243,500 of record NZ_JASOYK010000002.1, read on the forward strand.
CTGCGGGCAGAGTCGAATTTGATCATGTCCAGTTCGGCTACAAAGCAGATGAACTGCTGATCAAAGATATGAATATCGATGTAAGCCCAGGTCAAACCATTGCGATCGTTGGACCGACGGGTGCAGGTAAGACGACCCTGATTAATCTGTTAATGCGTTTCTATGAGATCAATGGTGGTGCAATCAAGATTGACGGTGTGGACATCACACAAATGAAACGCAGTGATCTGCGTAAGATGTTTGGTATGGTATTACAAGACACATGGCTCTTTAACGGCACGATCCGTGATAATATTGCTTATGGCCGGGAAGGTGCTTCTGAAGCCGATATTATACGTGCCGCGAAGGCGGCTCATGCGGATCACTTTATCCGCACACTGCCGAAAGGGTATGATACCGTGCTGAATGAAGAAGCGTCCAACATTTCGCAAGGACAAAAGCAGCTGCTGACTATCGCACGAGCGATATTGGCAGACCCTTCGATCTTGATTCTGGATGAAGCGACAAGCAGTGTGGATACACGGACCGAGGTTCATATCCAGAAAGCGATGAATCAATTGATGCAGGGCAGAACGAGCTTTGTAATTGCGCATCGTCTGTCCACCATTCGTAATGCGGATCTCATTCTGGTCATGAACCAGGGAACCGTGATTGAACAAGGAACGCATGATGAGCTGATGCAGCAGAAGGGCTTCTACGCCGATCTGTATAACAGCCAATTCTCAGAGTCAGCACCGGCTGCAATCTAAGCGTAAGCGCACATAATTCAGCCATAACCCGATTCACAAATCATCGTACTTCTGTATGATGAATGTGATCGGGTTATTTTATATGCATGGACATCGTCACGGCAACATTTATTAACTAAATATTTACATGCCCATGACAGCCGCTTGACACTTGTAAAGTAAGGTATAGATACACCAACTATAAAGAAGGCAGACAGATGACTGATGTAAACAAGCTTGCTTTCCCGATCATTGCATCGATAACAAAGCCCGATCAGATTCAGAAGGCTGTAACAGGTCGAATTAGAAGGGTCATTTTGATGACGGGAAGCATATTGCAGTTGTCCTCGATTGTTAGCAGTCTCCAGCAAGCTGGCAAACAAGTCTACGTACATACGGAGATGGTAGGAGGAATCGGCAGAGATTCACATGCAGTACAGTATTTGGCCGAGACGTATAAAATCGATGGTATTGTATCTACCAAGAGCCAAGCGATCGTGGCCGCGCGACAAGCAGGCATTAGTTCAATCCAGCGCATATTTGCAATTGATTCTTCTGCTGTGGAAACGGCGATCAAGCTGATTGGTCAGTCGAAGCCTAACGAGGTGGAGCTTATGCCGGGCCTAATGCCTCGTATCGTAGGTGAGTTGAAGCAGGCCGTTAATTGTCCATTGATCGTAGGCGGGTTAATTCGCAGTCAAGAAGAGATCCAAGTTGCAATCAAAAGTGGAGCGGATTACGTATCGATTGGTGATTCTCGTTTCTGGTAGCGGAATTTAATAAAAAAGAGTAGACGGGTGGAGACGATGAGATAACCCTGAAGCAACTGATCCAATCCTTAGCGGGAAGTGGTTTGCTTCAGGTTGTCTATCGTCTTTTTTGTAATGGTGTCGCATGAAAAATAGGGTAAAGACAAGCAGAAGGGATTGACGAGTGAAATGAAGATGAAGAGCTGGTTGAAAATATTGACGTTATGTATGCTGACTTTTAGCCTGGTCGCGTGCTCCTCCGGAGGAGCATCCGAAGGGACAAACGGTGCAGCCAAGACAGAGCCTGTTAAAGAAGACACAACTCCAATAACGATTCAATACTGGCATTCACATGCAGAGACTCAGACTGAGGGTCTTAATTACATGTTGACGGAATTTAACAAGAAATATCCCTACATCACAGTAGAGCCTGTATTTCAGGGCGGTTATGACGACTTGCACAAGAAGCTTCAGGCCGCAGTGGCAGCCAAAGATGTGCCTGCTGTAACAAATGTAGAAGTAGCATCACTGCCGAACTTTGCCGAAGGTGGCGTATTTGCGGATATGACACCCTTTATCCAGCGTGATCAAGTAGAGCTCGGTGATTTCTCTAAAGGGATGTTGGATGCTTATGCCTACAATGGCAAGCAATTCGGCTTTCCACTAATCGTAAGTACCAGCGTATTTGTGTATAACAAGACGCTGCTGGACCAATTGGGTGTGCAGCCCCCGCAGACATGGGATGAGATAGAATCGTTTAATCAAAAGGTGACCAAGAAAGAAAATGGCAAGACCACACGTTATGCTTTTTCCGTACCAGGCTGGGATACGTGGTACAACGATCCATGGATTACGAATGGAGGCGGGAGCATCTTAACGGCGGACAAGACCAAGTCGGCTGTTGAGACGCCAGAATCAATGCGTTATATCAACAACTTCAAAAAGTGGATGGATGAAGGCGCTATGCATATGGGTTATGGCAAAGGCGCATCCAATAACATGCGGCAAATGTTCCTGAACGGCGAGATCGCAATGGTAGAGCATACGTCTGCGATGCTGAAAATGTATCGCGAAAATGCCAAGTTCGAAGTAGGCGTATCCTTCTTGCCAGGAGACAAGGTGAGAACGTCTAACATTGGCGGTGCAGGCATCGTAATGATGGACGGCGTGGATGACAAGCAGAAGGAAGCTGCTTGGAAATTCGTTCAGTTTATGACGTCAGCCGCTCACAATATCAAGTGGGCGGAATCCGTCGGGTACCTGCCAACTCGTAAGTCTGCATTTGAATCAGAGGAAGGGAAAGCTTACTTTGAAAGATGGCCGCAGTACAAGGCAGTATTCGATAACTTCGACAATGTGACGCCACGCTTGCAGCATCCGGCCTACGAAGAATTTAGCGGCCAGTATCAGGAAGTGCTGGGTGAAATGATTCTAAACCATAAAGACCCGAATCCGCTCATGCAGGCTGCTGCCAAGAAGATGAACGATATTCTGGCGGAACATGAGGGGTAACGATGGCGATGGATCAACAAGTACAGCATAAGGCAGCGGACAAGGCGGCACCCGATCGGGTGTCCGCTTCTTCTGTTCCGGTCCCCAAGTTTAACAGCAGGCTGGAGCGGTTAAAAGATTTTTCATTTGCACTGCCATCCCTGCTGTTTATGAGTATCTTTTTGTACTACCCGTTAGTGTATTCCATCTATATCAGTATGACGAATTGGAATATGACGCGGCCAGTGAAGAAATTTGTAGGCATCAAAAACTATGAGTGGCTATTCTCGAACGAGGATTTTTATCAGTCTCTTAAAGTGACTTTTATTTATACAGGGCTTGATGTTGTGCTGACGCTTGGAATCGGCTTGCTGTTGGCGCTGCTTTTTAATGTAGGGAGATCGCGCTTGTTTGGGTTTATGCGAGGCGTCATCTTTATGCCTCATTATATATCCATGGTCATCGCAGCAATGGTATTTACATGGATATATAACGACCAATATGGGCTGCTGAACGCTGTCCTGCGGTGGTTTGGCTTAGAAGGATTCAACTGGCTAGTTGATCCTTTAACAGTACTGCCTGCACTAGTAGCCGTTTCTGTATGGAAAGGTGTCGGTTTTGCGATGATTTTGTTCATCGCAGGGATGCGCGGCATTCCGCTGGAATACTATGAAGCCGCAGCTATTGATGGTGCGAGCCGCATGCGCCAGTTCCGGCACATTACGCTGCCGCTTTTGTCCCCGATGACGTTGTTCCTAGTTATTACAACGTTTATTTCGTCGATGCAGGTGTTCCAGTCCATTGATATTATGACCAATGGCGGCCCGCTCAAGGCATCCAACGCGATCGTATATTGGATATATTCAATGGCATTTGTGGAGTTCAAGACGGGCCGTGCCTCGGCCCTCGTAATGGTGCTCTTTGTGATTATCATACTGCTCACGCTCGTACAATGGTACGTTAGCCGAAAGAAGGTGCACTATGAGGGATAACCGTATGGCTGGACAGCGGGGAGCAAGACTGGAATTGATCGTGCGTACGCTGGTAGGCGCACTTATTATGGCTGCCATATTTTTTCCGATCTTCTGGTTATTTATCAGTTCTGTAAAGACGCAAGCAGAGATGCGAATGGCAGTGCCAACATTTTGGCCGGAAGCCTTCGCCTGGGACAATTATGCGGAAGCCTTGCGTATAATCCCATTTGTACGCTTTTTCGGTAATACGCTCGTTATGACGTGTGGCATTATTTTCTTGCAGCTTAATGTAGCATTAATGGCGGCGTATGCTTTTGCAAAAGGACGTTTCCCAGGTCGGGATATACTGTTCTTTTTGGTGCTGGCAGCCATGATCATACCGGACCAGGTTATCTTTGTTCCCGTCTATGTACTGATGTCGCAGTTGGACTGGCTTGACACGTTCTGGGCATTGATTATTCCGCACGGCGCCTCGGCATACGGCATTTTCTTACTGCGGCAGGCGTTTAAGTCCGTAAATAACGATGTGCTTGAAGCCGCACGAGTTGATGGTGCAGGCAGATTTGCCATGTTATATCGTATTTTGCTGCCGATAACGATGCCAACTGTTGTCACGTTAGGTGTGCTTGTATTTATATCGAGTTGGAACTCTTATTTTTGGCCGCTCATTATGACGAACACAGACAGTATGCGGGTCTTAACTGTTGGCATAGCGATGCTGCGTGACTCGATTGCGGGAGATGAAGCCATGTACTTCCATATCATCATGGCGGCCAGCGTGATGTGTATTTTGCCTATTGTAGTCATCTTTACCGCAATGCAAAAGCACATTGTGTCAGCGATGGCCAATTCGACATTTAAATAAGGCAGCTTGGGGAGTGTGAACGAGATGAGCGCCATACGTTTAATCGTATGTGACATAGACGGTACACTTTTAAATCCGGATCATAGATTGGACGACAAAGTGGCTCTGTATATTCGTCGTTATGTGGAACGAGGCGGATTGTTTACGCTTGCGACTGGCAGACCACTCATGTCGACACAGCGTATATTGGAGCAATTGCAGATCCGTCTGCCCGTTATTTTATGCAATGGTGCTGTACTGGCGCGTGATGGGGAGACCATCATGAGGAGCGGACTGCCGATGAAACCGATTCATGGGCTATTGGAAGCCGCGCATGCGGCAGGTCATAACGTTCTGTTGTTTCGCGGAGACAAGGTGCAGGTAATGCGGCGTACAAAGGAGATCGATCAATATGAGCGTAAGGAAGGCATCCGCTGCTCTGTAGTCCCATCAATGATGGGTGCTGAATCGCCTTGGCTTGAGGAAGAGTTGGATAAGATTATTTTAATCGGCGATATGGAGGTGTCGAGGCGCATCTGGGCTCGTTGGGAGAGGGTGGCTGGTGCGTATGCAGGCGTCTTTCAATCGGAAACCAACTATTTAGAGTTGGTGCCCAAACATGTGAGCAAAGGCAAGGCATTGCAGCAGTTGTCGACTATGATCAACATCGATACGGCCAACACAATGGCCATTGGTAATCAGATGAATGACCTGTCGATGTTGCGGGCTGCGGGTATTGGCGCCGCTGTAGCGAATAGTCCAGACATGCTGAAGGCGGAAGCAGATTATGTATGCAGGGCTTCGCATGGTGAGGGTGTTATAGAAGCGATCGAACAGTTTATATACGGAGGGATTACATATGGCGATTAGAGGGATTGCACATCGAGGGTATCCATTAAAGTATCCAGAAAATACGATGGTGGGGTTCCAAGCGGCGTTGGAATTCCAGTTTTCACACGTCGAGCTAGATGTTCAGCTGACAAAGGATGGAATTCCGGTTGTCATCCACGACCCGACTGTAAACCGGACGATAAATGGTGAAGGTACTGTCAAATCATACACGCTTGCAGAGCTTCGCAAGTTGGATGCAGGCCTCGGCGAACGGATTCCTACGTTGGAGGAAGCTTTACTGTTTCTGCGGGATCGTGTCTGTATTGATCTGGAATTAAAGCAGACAGGAAATCTTTACCCCGGTCTTGAAGAAGCCGTGCTTGAAGTTGTTCGTCAGACGGGAACGGAGAGCCAGGTTATTCTCACATCATTTGATCATTATTCGGTCGAGCGAATCCGGAAACTGGATGCGCATATCCAGCTTGGACTGATTATGTTTGGTGCCTCGCCTGCTGTATTTCCTTACATGAAGCAATTGAATGCTTGTGCTTTATCAGTAAGACACCTTTACCTGACATCCGAATATATCGAGCGATGTGCAGAAGAGGGTGTCCAACTGATGGCGTGGACTCCTGACGATGAGCCGTCGATGCTGAAGTTGGCTGCTTATCCGGATATTCTAGTATGCACGAATAATTTGGAGGGTTGGGCGAATGTGCACCGTCAAGGGAGAACTGCGACGGTGTAGACGAATTAAGAACCTCGGATAATGGTCTTCCATTTTACACAAGCTATGGCAATATGAAGGGCTGTGTAAGGAGGATGTTGATGTTAAAACGAGGGTTATTCACGCTGATGATTGGTATATTTGCTGCGGGCTGTGTATCAGGAGGAGCAGGGCCAAAATCAACAGGCGCAGAGGAACCAGGCAGTCAGGCTGGTCGACATTTGCGTATCTTTTCCACAGGGGCGCCGGAGTTGGCCGGAGGCACAGAAATGATTGTGCGCAAGCCGGCATCACTCACACTGGCACAATTGCGTGAAAAGTACCGCTCCAACTTTATTTTGCAGGGACCTTCATCGCCGAAACGGGTTGCACTTACTTTTGACGATGTTCCAGACCGTTATTATACTGTCCAGATATTAGATTTGCTGAAAAGGTACCATGCAAAGGCGACATTTTTTATTGTCGGAAACCGTGCCGAGCAGAATCCGGATATCGTAAAGCGAATTGTGGAGGAGGGGCATGCGATCGGAAATCATTCGTATACGCATGCCAATCTGCCAAAGTTAAGTGATATTGCATTTCGGAATGAGGTCATTATGACGCAGCAAGCAGTTAAGCGAATAACAGGGCAGACGATGCACTTCATACGGCCGCCATACGGAAATATTAACGATAAGCAGATTAAATGGCTGATCAGCCAGAAACTCAAGATCGTAAACTGGAATGTGGATTCCTTGGACTGGAAAGGGCTGAATGCAGATCAGGTGGAAGCGAACATCATGGGTAACGTTCGTTCTGGTTCAATCGTACTTCAGCATGGAGCGGGAGGAAAAGGAGAAGATTTGAGCGGAACTGTGGGGGCATTGCAGCGGGTAATCCAGCAGCTTCGCGAATCCGGCATCGAATTGGTCACCATTCCTCATTTGTTAGCTCCTAAATGAGCTGTCTTAATTTGTCGTGCATTCTGACTGCCCGAAACAGTGGAAAGCTATGAAGGATTGGTGCATATGGGCTAAACCTAATAAGCGATGGCAGTAGGAACTGAAATAAAGCTATAGGAAAAACAAGCTAAAGCCAGCGGCACCTGCGGCCTCGCCAATCAAAGTTGGCGTTGGCGAACCAGGTGCTGTTTGCGTTGTCGGAATGTGGTGAAACGAAAGTCTGAAAAACATCAGAACAACAACCTGATAGCATGTTACGTTGGTTGCATAGCTGTTGTCGTATAAATACGCAGGGATTTAGGGGAGGGGGAGTAAAATGCCGCAGATCATGGTGGCTTGTGCTGAAGGCAGTCTGCGCGCGCAGGTAAGTGAGATGATAGAAGGACAAGGCTACGAAGCGTGGTTAGATGCCTCAAGTAGGGAGGAAGCTCTCCGTATTCTAGAGCAAGATTTACCTCGCATCGTGCTTGCCGACATGATGCTGCCAGCTGGTGGCGGACTGCGGCTGCTGCAGGATATCGAGCAATCTCAGCTGCCGGTAGCAGCGATTCTGCTTAGTCCCGTGTGCAGCTACGATTATGTTCATCAAGCATTGCAGAGCGGAGCGGTTGATTATCTCGTCTATCCATTCGAGCCTCGAGAGCTTGCACAAGCTTTACGGAGAGCCGAGAAGCGCTGCGGGATACTGGAAGGCAATCACCGCCTGGTGTTATATATGATGCAGCTATTTAACGATATGCACGCCATCAAGCCCCATGAGCTGCTGGAGCGGCAAGAGGAGCTGCTGCGGCATATATTTCGCTCGAAGCACAACTATGGCGGAGTACGTGAGATGTATATACGTATGCTGCATATGAAATGGATGCATAAGTTGGAGCCATATGAGCTGTGGTCAGAAACGGGTGAGACCCAGATGGAACTACTTAAATTGAAGCTTTCCAAAGATGAAGATGCGGCCAGGTATTATTTCCAACAGATTGCGGAGCACTGGTTAGAGCAATCCGCCAAGCTGCATGGACCCAACAGGAGGCTTCTTATGAAAATGGCCTGCCTTTATATTAACGAGAACTACAAGCAGGAGTTTACATTAACACAAATAAGTGAGCGTTATGGCATGAGCGTATCTTATTTTAGCAAACAGTTTAAGCACTATTCGGGAGATACGCTTGTTAATTATGTAAACAAGATACGAATTCAAAAAGCGAAGCGGCTTCTAATGCATCCCCAACTTAAGATATATGAAGTTGCGCATGAGGTCGGTTATTCGACATTGCAATACTTTAATCGCGTATTTAAGCAGTTTGAAAAAGCGACACCCCTTGAATACCGCAGGAAGATTGGCCTATAGAGGATAAGATTTTGTGAAGAAGAATATTGGCGAATAAATAGTCAGATTGTTTCATTACTTCGATCCTGCTGCTCTCTATACTTTACAGGTGTAGGGGGTGGTTCAACGCAAGAAGTGAGGCGGAATCATCGGTGGTTCGAGAATAACGCCCGCTTGTCCAATTGCAGGTTGAACAACAGTAGGAGGCTATGAAACGAACCATGAAACAGATTGAGCGCACAATGTCGCTAATATTAATTGTGATGCTACTGGCATCTTTAGGCAGTCCAATGGGCCAGGTCATGGCAGCGGACACCGGATCAACGTCGAATGCTCTAGTGCTTGATTCACGTCGTATGACCCTTGGGCCTGGCGCGACGTATGTATGGCAGGATATGAAATTAAAGCAAGGCTTGGAAAAAATACATTACGTTGAATTTGATCCGTCTAACCCAATGCTGGACGTACAAGCCGGACGGACAAATGGCAAAGTATACGGCATGACAGGCGTCACCCAGATGGCAAATGATGCAGATAAGCCTGGCAACCGAGTCGTTGCGGCTATTAACGGGGACTTTTACGACATGTCGACAGGCGTGCCGTTGGGCTTGTTTGTGGATGGCGGCCGCATTCTGGTCAGCCCTCCGTATAAAACCGACTGGTATGCGTTTGGGCTTCGTGAGGACGGAACTACAATTTATGATCTGAGTCCGACGTTGGAGCGGACGATTACGATTAACGGAGATATCGTTAACATATCGCACATTAACCGCATGCGCGATAATTCAGAGTCGCTTATGCTCTACACAAGTGATTTTCATACCTCGACGATGACTAATGATCTGGGCGACGAGGTTGTGTTGGACGTGCTCAGCGGAGAAGTGAAGAGCGGGAGCAGCTTAAAATTGAAAGTTGCAGACATACATAAAAATAAGGGCAATACACCTTTGGCAGCTGGGCAGGTCGTATTGTCTGCTTCTGGCAAGTATCGTGATGTGCTAGCGAAGCTGAAGCGCGGGGACGAAGTCAATGCCCGTTTTGAAATGGAGGATGCCTGGAAAAGTGTCAAGATGGCAATCGGCGGCGTTCACATTTTATTGAAGAAGGGCATGGTTCAGCCTCACGATGATAAGACTTTACAACCACGTGTTGCAATCGGAACCAAGGCGGACGGTTCGATTATAATGATGGTTATCGACGGTCGTGCGCCTGGCTTCAGCGAAGGGGTTTCGTACGATGATCTGGCGCTAATTATGAAGCAGGCAGGGGCTGTAGATGCGCTTTGTCTGGATGGCGGAGGTTCTTCTACCTTTGTTGCCAGACTTCCTGGGGAGCTGAAGCGAAGCGTGCTGAATCAGCCATCCGATGGCTATGAGCGAAAGACCGCAAATGGCATTTTGCTCGTAAATAAAGCGCCTGAGGGGCCCGCTGAGAAGCTAATTGTCCAACCTTCATTTGAGCGCGTACTGGCAGGTTCCTCACTTACGTATAAGACGGCAGGTGTAGATGCATCCGGTCATCCAGCTTCAATAACAGAGCCTCCGATTTGGAGTGTTGACCCTGCTGTTGGGAGTATCGACGCGCAGGGTTTGTTTAAAGCCGGTTCTACAGCAGGAACTGCTGCTATCCATGTTTCGACAGGATCGCTGGCTGGCAGCGGACAAGTAGAAGTGGTAGATACATTAATGGAATTGAGATTTCCAGATGCGGTACGTACTGTTACCTCAGGAGGCAAGGTGCCGTTGAGTGTGACGGCGCTGCGAGACGGACAAGTGATTCGTTCATCCCCTAATCAATTTGAATGGAAAGTGGAAGGACCGATTGGCACTGTAGATGCAGACGGTATATTTACCGCCACCAGCGACACACAGAAGGAAGGGCGGGTCGTCGTCAGCCACAAAGGGGTGACAGCGTCCGTGGATGTGAAGGTGGGACTTCCGCCTGTTATACTGGAGGATTTTGAAAGTGGCATCGGCCGCTATCATGAATCATCTGGTGCACGCTACAAGCTGGTGCGCGCTTCTGAGGAAAGCAGCGAAGATTATGTTCGCTTCGGTCAGAAATCAATCAAGTTGGAATATGACTTTAGGGAGCAGTTGGGTACCTCTGGCGCATATATTGCGGCAAAGGACAAATCGCAGTGGATCGAAATTCCAGGGTATCCAGAGAAACTAAGTGCATGGGTATATGGCGATGGTAAGAAGCATTGGCTTCGTTCGCAACTGAGGGACGGCAATGATGCTGCTGTTGGGATCGACTGGATAGACGCTTCGATCGGTGTAGATTGGGTCGGCTGGAAGTATGTTGAAGTTAGCATTCCGAAGGGTAGACCACTCCCGCTGCGAATCGATCAGCCTTTCCGATACATGGAGACAAATAACAATAAGAAAGATGAGGGTGTACTATATTTTGATCAGCTTCGTGCTTTGTATGGACCTGTTCAGGATGATATGAAGCCGCCTCTCATCAAGGATCTTACTCCACGGGACGGCGTAACTGTTCATACAAATACACCAAAGATTCAAGTTGTGGCTGAGGATGATGGGTATGATCCTGTGAAGCATCCAGGAACAACGTTAATTGACCCTAACTCGATACGTATGTATGTAGACGGTGTACAAGTCGCGGCTACTTTATATCCGCCTAAGGGACAAATCCATTATGTACCGTCAGTGCCGCTGGCTGATGGCGTTCATGCCGTCAGGGTGAGGGTAAAGGACGAGTCAGGCAACATGGCAGAGAAAAACTGGACGTTTACGGTGGACACGGGGGCTTCCAAGATCATGTATAGCGGTAAGCCAGAAGTGTATGCAGGTGATACCTACACGGTAAATATACAAGCCATCAAAGCCGCTGAGATTAGATCGGGATACATTGAATACCGCTATAATCGACAATTGGTGGACAGCGTTCAGGTTGATAAACATGCCTTGTTAACGGAAGCTCAGCTGCGAGCTGAGGTGGATGAGGTGAAGGGGACAGTCAAGATTACCTTTAATGGCTTGGACACTATTTCCTTACAGGATGATGATACTATGGCTGCTATCCGTTTTAAATTGAAAGCGGAAGCTGAGGGCCAGTTTAAGCTTAACTTTGAAACGGGTGCTTTTAAGTTAAAGGACAAGGGTGACACGTTATTCGCATTCTATGGACTTCCTGTAGAAGCGACCATCAAGAACCAACTGCAGTTGGCTTGGGAGGAGGATGGCATCGCCCACGGTTATAAGACGGTATTCCATGTGAGCGATGAGCAAGGACTGCCGGTAGCAGGAGCATCAATTGTCACAGTTGAAGGTGTAATGGTTGGTGTGACAGATGCCGGAGGCCAGGTTCAATCCTCTGTACTAACGGCAGAAGTGAAGGAATACGTGATTCGTGCGATAAAAGCGGGACAATACAGCCGTACCCATAAATTTAAAGTATCCAAGCTGTTCGGTTCTGCGAATCCACATAACATTAGTGTATCAATGGGAGTGGATGCTTCCAGCTCACGTGGCTTTACGTGGCATACACATCCTAATACAACGGATACCGTAGTGGAGCTTGTCAAGAAGACTGACTTTACGGACTTTAATAGCAGCCTAGTGAGAAAAGTGATCGGCAGCAGTTACATTTTTAATACAACGGATATTGGTACCGTGCGTGTGCATAAGGCAGTTGTTGAAGGTTTGGAGCCAAACACCGCCTATGTATATCGTGTCGGTGATGGCAATGGGAGTTATAGTACGCAAGGCAGCTTTGAGACGGCAGGGTTAGGGGATGAGCGTACTAAATTTGTGTATATTGCGGACTCACAAGCAACGGACGACGCTGGCTTTAAGCTGTGGGGCGATATTTTGGACAAGGCGATGACAGATCATCCAGATGCTGAATTTTTACTGCATACGGGCGATATTGTTGAGGATGGCTATAAAGAAAATGAGTGGAATCTGTGGTTTAAATACACGCAGGAGCAGTTATTAAAAACCACGATTGTATCTGTGGTAGGGAACCATGAAGTTACGGGTCCTAATAAAAATGATTATTTCCTAGCGCACTTTAACCATCCGCAAAATGGGATCAATAAGTTGAAGGGCAGCAGTTATTCTTTTGATCATAAAGACGTTCACATTGCGGTGTTAAATAGTGAATACGAGTTTGAAGCGCAGCAGGAATGGCTGCGTCAAGACTTAGCCGCGACTAAAAAGAAATGGAAGCTCGTCGCGTTCCATCGCGGACCATACGGCAGCGTATATGATACTGAACATATTCGCAAGCAATGGGCTCCGGTGATGGATGAATATAAAGTGGATCTTGTACTTAACGGACATGATCATGTGTACATGCGAAGTCATCCGATGCGAGGGGAAAAGATCGTAGGGGATGGTGAGGGTACAACTTATGTAATTGCAGGTTCTTCCGGACCGAAGTTCTATGCGATCTTTGACCGCTATTGGCAGAAGGTGATGGATGACGAGAAGACGCAAATCTACACAGCTGTCGAAGTGGAAGGTAATGAATTAAAATTTGTAGCCAAGACCAAAACCGGTCGTGTGGTGGATCAATTTGTGCTTACGAAGCCAGACAGCAAGCCGGAGCATGTCGTGATAGACCGTAATCAAGCAGAGATGGCCGTAGGAGAAGCCATAAAGCTGAATGCAGTCGTGATGCCTGAAGGCACTTATGACCGTTCAGTAACATGGTCTGTCTATCAAGCGGTGCCGTCGAATCCGACTGTTGGACATGATGTGGTGCAAGTGACGCCCGACGGTGTCGTCACGGCGCTTCAGCTTGGGCAGGCTTGGGTTCGGGCACAAAGTGTCGTCGCTTCGGTGTATGCAGACACTTTGATTACTGTGAACCGCCCACAGCAGGTTGAGATTAAGGGTATAGAATTAAGCCCATCTACAGCCAAGATGAAAGTGGGGGAGACATTACAGGCACGTGCAGTTGTTTTACCAAGTGATTTGGCTAATCAGAGTGTAGTCTGGTCGGTATACGGTTCGCATTCAACAGGCATAGCAAGTGTGACGGATCAAGGCTTGATTAAGGGGCTGAAGCCAGGCACGGCCACTATACGGGCAATGAGCCAGAAAGATGGCACTAAGTATGCGGACATGCAGCTTACGGTAGAACCATCAGGGCCTGCGGTTGTGCCTGTGCAGAAAGTGGTGCTGAGCCAAAGCAGTGCGACTTTAAAGGAAGGCGAAGGTCTGCAATTGATTGCGACGGTACTCCCTGTTAATGCAACTAATGCATCTGTCGTCTGGGCAGTTTATGGCCAATCAGCTGCGCAGGACATTGTAGAAGTGTCACAAACAGGTTTTATTAGGGCTATCAAGGAAGGAAAGGTCATTATTCGGGTAACGAGCTTAAGTGACGTTAGCAAACATGCTGATTTCACACTTACGGTGGTGAGACGGACAGAAAGCGGAGGGGATACATCATCTCCGAATCCACCAAGCAGGCCAGAGACAGACAAGCCGGATACAAGCAAACCTGATACTTCGGATATCCCAAATGACCTTAAAGTGGTTGGCGGTCGTATTACGGGGACAGCCAAAATTGACGCAAACAACCGACATGCTGCCATAGAGCTGCCAAGCAAAGCATGGGAAGAGGCATTGTCTCAAGCAAGCGCTGATGCAGGCGGAGTGAAGCAGGTACGGTTCGAGGTAGCGGGAACAAAGGATGCGGCGCAGTTGGAGGTGAAGCTGCCTATAGATGCTGTAGCAGCGAGTAATCTTAAGAGCCGCCTCCAACTGGTGACGGACATCGCAGAGGTTGTATTGGCGTCAAATGCGCTATCTTCTTCTAACAGCAGCAACAGGGTTTCCCTTATCTTGCGCAAAGAGGATGCGGCCGCTGTCCCGTCTAGTCTATTTGTCCAGGTAGGTAATCGTCCAGTGATCGGCATTCATGCGAAGCAAGGAGAGCAGATCTTATCGTGGAACAAAGCTGGCGAAGCATCGCGTATCCGGATATCTTACAAGCCGCAACCTGCTGAATTAGCGAAGACACAGGGGATTATAGTGTGGCATATCAATGATGCGGGTGTAGCGGCAATCGTCCCAAATGGTCGATATGATGCTAAATCAGGCACTGTGCAGTTGTCATCACAGGAGCCAGGAACGTATGCGATTGCGTATGTGAATCACACCTTCCGTGATATACAGTCAATGGCATGGGCACACGAAGCGGTGGAGTTCCTTGCAGCACGTAACGTGGTGAAAGGTATTGACGGCAATATGTTTGCGCCTAATCGCAATGTGACACGTGCAGATTATATCGTGATGCTGGTGCGTGCTTTGGGGCTGACAGCCCAACAGAGGTCAGAATTTACGGACGTGGCAAATGATAAGTACTATTATGAAGCCGTAACTATTGCGAAGTCACTCGGCATTACTCAAGGTGTTGGCGATGAACGATTTATACCAGATCAAGCCATATCACGTGAAGAAATGCTGGTGATGACTGCCCGTGCGCTCAAGCAGGCTAATAAGCTGGACGTGGTCTATAATCCGAGTGTTATGGCCCAATTCGAGGATGCGCAGCAAGTGAAGGTATTCGCAGCTGCGAGTGTGTCTTCTCTGGTTGAAGCGGGAATCCTCACTGGCAGTGGGAAGCGGTTGTATGTGAGCAGCCATGCTTCGCGTGCAGAGGTGGCAGTGCTGCTTACGCGGGTTCTTCACACCGTTTATTAAAGGGCAGAGTGCGATCACCTAGGAGTTAATGCAACAGGAGATACTGGAGAAGAACGATCTGAGAAAACAACTTACCTCCATCAATGGAGGTAAGTTGTTTTTCTGTGCTCCTACGCATGTAAATCAAAATGATTTTATCTCAAGTGAAGTGCCGCTCTACTCCTCCATAGGCAAATAAATATCGATAGTACTCTCCTCTTCCTCAAGAGAATCCATTTGAGCCCAATACTCCAGATCAAAGGGCCGAGAACCGCAAATATCTTGATCACGGATGAAATCATAGGTTTCTCCTATTTGGGATTCAGGTCCCTTATGAGTAACCTTTGCATAAGTTCCAGCGGGTATCGTATGTTGAACGAAGCCCTCAGGAATTGAGGAATAATCGTGAACTTCCACCGCTACAATACTTATGAATGGTATATCTGGCGTCCATTCACCATCTGGGTAAACTTGAACCAAGTAAATGCCATCGTTATCTAACCGATTTGCAATTTCATGGCGCTTTTTAAAGAGTTCCTCACGTAGTTTTATGACAATATCATTTTCGAGATCTTGATTTACCGACGCCGTAACAGTGTAACCTACCAGCTTTGTTTCGCTGCGTTCCATCGTTTGCATGTGTGTGGTTGTCATACGTCTCAACTCCTTATTTAGAAGAGAATAATAGAAAAATAGACGGTTTCAAATCATTATACGATCTACCAATCATAAATGGAAGTAATTTCAAGTTTGAGGGTGTTTAATGCGATACGTTCCGCTCAAATGGATTTAGCTGCTTACAGTATCTTGTTACCTATAGAAGGTTGCTGCAGAAAGAACAAGCAAATCTTGCGCGATGCCCTAATAGGATTGCTGTTGATATTAATCTGCTGGCATCATCTCGTCCGATAAGGAGGCGCTAGGTCGCGTCTGTACCCGTATTCCTCACAAATTATACGATTTACACGTGTAATTAAAGACATATGGCTGCTAAGAGGCGATTCCATTTGGGCAAAGAGAGGTCTAATCCTGTTATAATAGCGTAGTCATTTGAGAACACTTATCATCTGGCTATAAGGAATGATTGCTGCATAAGATGTGGATTCGAGCAATTCCTTCTGGATAAGTAAGCAAGGCAGATTCGATTATAGAAAGTAAGGAGCTACAACATGGAATTACAGCATCAACCCGAGCAGCGCTCGGTTCATATGTGGAACATTATCGGCCTGTTTGCGATTGCCGTTAACTTGCGCGCGGCCATTACGAGTGTAGGCCCGCTCATTAATCAGATTCGTGAAGAGACGGGGTTATCCAGCGGCATGTCAGGCATGCTTACCGCTTTGCCTCTGCTAGCCTTCGCATTGCTGTCACCGATCGCGCCGAAGCTGGCTAAACGCTGGGGGCAAGAGGTGACAATAGGCGCCAGTATGCTGGTATTGGCGATAGGTCTTATTATTCGTTATTTACCTGCATTATCGACGTTATATATGGGTACAGCCATCATTGGGGTTGGGATAGCGATCTGCAACGTACTTCTGCCTAGCTATGTCGTACGCAAGTTTCCCCCAAGCAAGATTGGTCGTATGACAGGCTTATATTCCATTGCGTTAGGTATGTTTGCAGCCGTATCAGCAGCGGTAAGCGTACCGCTTGCGACAGCATTCGGATGGAGAGGATCGTTATTTTCCTGGATCGTGTTACTCGTCGTATCCTGGTTCTTATTTTTGCCCCAGATCATTGCAGGTCGGCGAGAAGCGGCACAGCAGGAGAAGATCCAAACCGCGACCGTTGCACAGCATCAGGAGCCTAAGGGCAAACTCTGGAGCAGCAAAGTCGCGTGGTATGTCGCGCTGTTTATGGGGCTGCAGTCGTTTGGCGCTTACGTGCTGTACGCATGGATGCCAGCGCTTGTAGCGGATCGCGGCTTCTCGGCCTCGACTTCGGCTTTAATGTTGACCATTGTTCAACTCGTCAATATGCCTTCGATGTTCCTGGCGACGTCCTTTGCCAGTCGGAAACGGAGTCAGAGTCTCATAATAGTTTGTATCGCAGTTGTGGGTTTGGTTGGATATTCTAGCTTATTTACGAGCTCGCTGCCGATCATTATCGTTGGCTCTGTGCTAATCGGCATCTGTCAGGGCGGAAGCTTCAGTGTGGCGTTATATATGATCTCCATTCGTGCGCGAGGCAGCCAGCAAGCGGCAGAATTGTCCGGCATGGCGCAAGCGATAGGGTATACGTTGGCTGCAACAGGACCGATTCTTTTTGGATGGCTGCATGACCAGTCAGGGAATTGGAGTGTGCCGCTTATCTCCCTGCTGACGCTCACATGCCTACAATTGATATTTGGTTATCTGGCGGGTAAAGATCGTTATGTTACAGCTGCGCCAGAAGTTCATTAACGCTTCGAAAAGATCAGTTTTCTATTGATCGCAAACAGCCGATACGGGCCTACACCTGTATCGGCTGTTTGTGATGAAA
The DNA here is from genome assembly GCF_030226685.1 of Paenibacillus sp. UMB4589-SE434. Taxonomy (NCBI): domain Bacteria; kingdom Bacillati; phylum Bacillota; class Bacilli; order Caryophanales; family Paenibacillaceae; genus Paenibacillus; species Paenibacillus sp. UMB4589-SE434. Next base: position 261,255 of record NZ_JASOYK010000002.1, read on the forward strand.
TAGATCTGATTTAACGTTTTGCATAGGGGATATTAGCTGTAGAGTGTACGGACTGGCAGAATGAGTAATTGTCAATCTAATGAATTAGCTTGCTCTCCTTTGCCTTTTTCACCAGTACCGCGCTGCTGCGGTTAATTGACGTTTTTAAAGCTAATCCAATGACCAAGAAAATACCGGCATAGATGACCATCATTAGCAGATCGCGCTGAATGATATCCCACAATATTCCTCCTACTGCTTCGCGCATCATGCTGATGGCATACGTAAAGGGCAAATAGGGATATATCGCCTGGAAGAAAGGCGGTGTTACTTGAATCGGAAACGTCCCTCCTGAACCTGCAAGTTGGAGTACGAGCAGGACAATTGCTAACGCTTTGCCGACGTTGCCAAACACGGAGACGAGTGTGTAGACGATTAACATAAATACACTGCTGATGAGCAGTCCGAATAGGACAAACCAGCTTTTGTTCAGCACATAAGCACCTAGGATATACATATCTCCTACCGTAACAAAGAAAGATTGGAGCAGCGCAATTGTCAAGAAAGTGAGGTAGCGCCCAAAATAAATCTGATAATCTTTGTAAGAAGCTCCTTCCTCATGAACCTCTACTGTAAGCAGCGAGACAAGCAGTAGTGCACCTACCCAGAGCGACAGCGTCGTAAAGAACGGCGACATAGCCGAGCCATAGTTTGGGATGGGGTATAGCTTATTTTCCTTTAGTCGAACAGGCTCCGCAAAAAACTCACTCTCTTTTTCGAAATTATTTTTAAGCAGATCAATAATTTCATTAATGTCGCCACGTGCTTCAATAGCACGGATCTTATCGGCGACGTCCTTTATTTTTCCTTGAACGGCAGGCAAACTGCTCTTTATCGCTTTGATTTCCTTGCTGCCAACGACAAGTGCCTTGGAAGCGTCATCCAATATCTTCTTAACATCCGGCATTCGTGAAATGCCCTGCTGCAGCACCTTATTTGTATTTTGTACGGTTTGCTGTGCCTTCTTCATACCTTGTTTGATCTCAGGCGCAATCTCTGTATCAAAGCGATTATACAGTTCTCGGCTTATATCCGCAGTACTTGCAGCAGCGCTGTTCAACCGGCTAATGAGCTCGTCCGAGGCATTTTCGCCTCGCCGTACCGCATCCAGAAGCTGGTTGACGATGGATTGCTGCTGCTCCAGCTTATTGGTCATTCCTTGCACCTGATTAGTGATCAGCGAAGGGCCGCCCGGGAGCAAGCGTCCAAGACGCTGGAACCAATCAGCAAGGCCAGACGATACACGAATAGCGGCTTGAAGTCGCGTATCCGTTCGTTCCAAGCTCTTGAGCACAAGCGAGGGCTTCGCTTTGGCATCCTGTAGTAAGGATGTTACATCCTGAGCGGCTATCGCTGTCTGTTCGATAGAACCGATGTCCTGCTTGATATAAGGGGCAATTGTCTCGAGACCTTGGTTGCTGTACGTCAGAAGCTCGGACACGCCTTGCGCGAATGTTGCTCCTTCCTCTGCAATTTGCGCGACAAGTGGGAGATTCTGTTTCGCCTCCGCAACGATCTCATTGGACTTGCTCACATCGGTCAGTGCGGTGTCTACCGCTTGGGAGATCTGCGGGAAGTTCTGTTCGAGCTTAAAGACGAGGCTGCGAACCTTCTCAATCGTCGGCAATTCATTTTTAAGTTCCACGCCAACCTCGTTAAATATTTCAAAAATAGTACCATTTGCCGTTTTTACGAAATTAGAGCTTACTTGTTCAATAATGCTGGATGCGCCTTTGGATGTAATTTTCGGCGAGATCGCATTAATTTTTTCATTCACGTAGTATTCTATCTCAGCTTTGATCGGATTGTCGGTCAATACGGTGCCGATTCTGGCGGAAAAGTCTTTGGGTATCACAATGCTGGCATAATAGTCACCGTGCTGAACCCCGTGATAAGCTTCTTTCTCATCCATGAACATCCAACCAATGGAGTGGTTTTCTTTTAGAGAGGCTATAATTTCACGTCCGATGTTAATCGGTTTGTTTAGAATTGTTGTGCCTGCATCATTGTTAGCAACTGCAATCTGAATCCCTTTGGTATTGCCATACGGGTCCCATGAGGCTTCGATGTTAAACCACGCATAGAGAGAGGGTAGCACGACAAGTCCGCCGATAATAACGGCTGCTGCCCAGTTAGTGACGATTCGGGATAAGTCTGTTTTGTATATCGAGAAAATGTTTTTCATAATTCCTCCACAACAAGCGAATGCAAATGAATTGCTAATCCACATTATGTGTTGGAGAATATGTTGTCATGCATGAAGTGGCAAGAATGTTACGGTGCACATTCCACAGTCTGCATTCCGCAGTCCAAAGACTCCACGTATGACAAATGCAATTCTTGCACATTGTCATGAAGTGGAGTCTTCAAAACGATAAGATAAAGAGGTTAGTTCTGCGTAATGGAAATGTGACGGAATGACTGGAAGTCAAACAGTCCCATATCGGTCAGTTTCAGCTCTGGGATGACGGGCAGACACAAAAAAGATAACGTTACAAAAGGGTGAAACGCCTTTGAGGCGTTCACTTGATCAAGTGCTTGATGAAGCATTTCGAGCTGTTTGACGACATCCTCATAACGGGCAGTGGAGATTAATCCGGCAAGCGGCAAATTAAGAGATGCTAGCACCTGCCCCTCTTTAATGACTGCTAGACCGCCACCGGAGCGGTGCAGCGTCTCTATGGCAAGCAGCATATCACGGTCGTTGGTGCCAGCTACGACCAAGTTGTGCGAGTCATGGGCAACCGTCGAAGCTATGGCCCCAGAAGTAAGTGCAAAGCCCTTCACGATGCCGAGACCGATGTTGCCTGTATCATGATGACGCTCCACGACTGCTATCTTGAGCTGATCATTTACAGTCGAAGGCTGGAAGCAGCCGCCTACTGCATCAACCTCTTCGATGAGATGGCGCGTAATCAAGCTGTTAGGCGAAATTCCAATTATATGACAGTTGTGGTGGCCATCTAATGGCATATGAAGGTGCTGCTCGTTGATCTGCTGGATGTGAACTGTACGCAGCAGGTTGTCGGGCGGAGCCACTATTTCTAACATGGGGCCTACGTACTGTCCCTCTTGTGCGACTAGTTGTCCGAACCTGTACACCTGGTGAATCTTAATCTGTTCCAAATCATCCAAGAGTAGTAGGTCGGCGTCAAAACCAGGTGCCACGGCTCCTTTTGTCATGAAGCCGAAGCACTCGGCAGCATTCAGCGATGCCATCTGGATAGCGGTGAGCGGGTCAATGCCGCATTGAATTGCCAGGCGAACATTGTAGTCGACGCTGCCTTCCGTGATCAATTCGTCGAGATGCTTGTCATCCGTGCAAAATACGCATCGACGTGCATTATGGGCTGTCACGACCGGAGCGAGCGCTTGCACGTCTTTGGCGACCGAGCCCTCGCGCAGCATAACGTACATACCGCGGCTAAGTCGCGACTTCGCCTCTTCGGCGCGGACGCACTCATGATCCGTGCGAATACCTGCTGCACGGTAGACGTTCACGGCATCGTCATCGAGACCTGCGCCGTGTCCATCGAGATAGCCGCTATGCTGCAGCGCATCCGTGAGCTTCTGCGTCATGTCCTCATCGCCCTGTCGAACGGAAGGATAATCCATCACTTCGGCGAGACCAAGTACACGCGGATGCGCATAGAACGGGCGCAGCTTGTCCGCGGTCAGGACGGCGCCTGCGTTCTCGAACTGGGTCGCCGGCACGCAGGACGGCAGCATGACTCGAACGTCCAGCGGCAGTCCTTCCGAGGCATCCAGCATGTATTGGATGCCATCCGCACCACTGACGTTAGCGATCTCATGCGGATCTGTCACGACAGTGGTTATCCCGTGTGGCAAGACGACACGGGCGAACTCGGGTGGCGTCACCATTGAGGATTCGATATGGACGTGTGTATCTATAAAGGAAGGCGCGATGTAACGGCCTTGTGCATCGATCTCCTGTTTACCTTCATAACGCCCGATTCCGACGATTCGTCCGTCTGTAATTGCGACGTCACCTGTTATCACTTCGAGATTAAATACGTCGATAATACGACCGTTCTTAATGACAAGATCGGCGGGTTTCTGCTTGCTGGCGGATAAGATGAGGTGTTGTACTTGCTGTTGATTGACAGTCATGGGGTCAATAATCTCCTTTAAAGTTGATAAAAGCAAAAAAACTCTAGCGCGATGCTAGAGTTTGACTGCAAGGAGAATGGAAAAAGCATCAGCCGCCTTACTGGCCGACCAACTGCTGAATCATTCCTCGTAGTCAAACTATTTACGGTAGCCTGGTAGAGACTTGCGGACCTTATTTCCGCATATTATACGAGAATGAATAGAAAGATATTTAGATCATCTTATAGAGTGGCAACTTGCACGTCAAGGTTCTTCTTTACAGCGTTAATGTTTCCGTGAAGTGAATTTTATCCAAAGACGCAACCAGTTTATAAAAAAAGAATTACGTCTTTGGAAGGGGTTAAGTACTTACTTTTATTTTGGCCGCACTGGGGATGTCTTCGAGCTGTACTTCGTTATAAGAAATGACGGTATCTGCCCTCATCGTTATTTTGAGATAAGCATGCTGACGCAGCACTTTCAGCCCGTTAAACGTAATGTCGCGTTTATTGCCTTGTTTATCAAAGCCAGGCAGGGTATACATATAGTTGATGTATTCTTCACCTTTGTCGGTCTTGCTTTTTTCTACCGTGTATTTATCTCCGATTAGAACATAGTATTCTTCTTTTTTGGAAAATGGATTATGCTCTGGCGCGTAATTGATGAAAGCGATAAACATGCCCGCCATTAAGGCAAATATGAGTACGATTCCGATTAATTTTTTCATGGTGTCACGTCCTTAAAATAGTGTCATTAATCTCTGTATGTTCTCTGCTTTAATCATAAAATACAATCACAAGTGAAACCATTTATTTGACAGGCATTAACCTTAAGATTTTGTCACACAAGAACAAAAGGGAAATATAGGGTGAACGGAAATGTTCATGAATGGAGCACCTTAGAAATTGCTAATAATCCTATACAGATATGGTATGATTAACGCTTAGTAATAACGTGTAATATCTACTGTTATACCGTTTAGTACTATGTAATTTACCGCGTGTAAACGCGAAAGGATGATCAGATAAATGACACAGAATAAAGGTTCTCATATACCTACGTTTAAGAAGTGCGGCATTAACGATGATTGGATACAGGCTTTAAGCGTTCAAGGCATCACCCAGCCTACGGCCATTCAAGGACAAACCATTCCCGATGTGTTGTTAGGCACTGATGTGATCGGTCAAGCAAAGACGGGAACGGGCAAGACATTAGCCTTTCTGCTTCCTATGCTGCAGCGATTGGATCGCCAATCTGAAGCTGTTCAGGGGTTGATCGTTGCCCCAACACGAGAACTGGCGCTGCAGATTACAGCAGAGGCGAATAAGCTTGCCGCTGCGTATGCATCCAAATCCAAGGAAACACCAATTCCGGTGCTTGCAGTCTACGGTGGACAGGATGTAGAGCGCCAGATGAGAAAGCTGAAAGGAAATGTGCAGATTGTAATTGCCACGCCTGGACGATTGCTGGATCACTTGCGACGCGGCACGATTGAATTGTCCCATTTGAAGACGCTCGTACTGGATGAGGCTGATCAAATGCTGCATATGGGCTTCCTTGATGAAGTGGAGCAAGTGATAGCGCAGACACCAGTTGATCGTCAGACGCTGTTGTTCTCGGCGACGTTAACGGACGAGGTGCGTGCTTTGGCTTCGCGGTATACACGTTCTGCTAAAGATGTAAGAGTCGAAAGCGAGCGTATTACGGTTCAGGGAATCGAGCAATGGGTGTTGGAAACGACGGATCGTACGAAGCAGTCTACACTGCGCGGCCTTCTGAAGGAACTGAACCCTTACCTGGCTATTGTGTTTTGTCGAACGAAGATTCGTGCCAAAGCACTTAATGAGGCACTGCAGCAATATGGCTTTATCTCGGACGAACTGCATGGTGATCTGTCGCAAACGAAGCGCGAGCAGGTTATGCGCACTTTCCGCGATGCCAAGCTTCATATCCTTGTTGCAACGGATGTGGCTGCTAGAGGTATAGACGTAGATGGCGTCACGCATGTATTTAACTATGACATGCCACTGGATACTGAAGGTTATGTCCATCGTATCGGCCGTACAGGCCGTGCTGGCAATAAAGGTGTAGCCATTACGATGGCAGCTGCCAAGGACGGCGGTTTACTGCGTGCGATCGAGAAGGGGCTTGGCCATGCCATTCCGCGTTGGCAGCAGAGCGGCGTGTCCTCCAAACCAGAGCGGATCTCTGAAGGACGCTCCAGCTCCAAGCAGTCCGGTCCTCGCTCGGCGCAATCAGAGAGAGGGCAGTCAAGACGCTCATCCGATGCACGCACGGAGCGTGATGGAGCAGGCAGATCTGGCCGCGCAGCATCATCTTCACGCCGTTCAGATCGTTCAGCTTCAGAACGGTTCGGAAATTCTGCTCCGCGGGGTAAGGGTGGACGGCAGGGGGATCAAGACAAGTCTCGACGGACGGGTACGTCAACGGAGCAAGGGCGCAAAGCGGAGCGAGGCTTTGATGCAGCAGCGAAAGGTCAAGGATCACGGAATAAGAAGTCGGATAGAGGCTCGTTTTCACGATCTGCTTCCACACGTGATAATGGAGCGGCTGCCACTAGATCGGGGAAGCAAGGTGGAAGAGGTTCGCAAAGTGCTAAAAGTGCGTTGTCATCCAAGCGCGGGACTCAACGACAACCGTCAGGTTCTTCCCGGCGATCGCGTTAATCACATACAACGAGCGAAACCTTTTTGGTCCAGGGCCAGTACAACTTAGGGTATAAATATCAAGGAAGGGTGTACTTGCTATGTCGCATGTGCGTGATTCGATAACGAGTCTCGTGAACTTAACGACGACACGTAAACAGAGGATAACAGCACTGTTGTTTGCCATCATGATCCTTATCGTATCAGTTGCCATCATGCCGACTGCAAATACGAAGATATTCGAGATCAAATCCTTTATCCCGATGTTGACGGCCTGGATTCTGTTTGGTGACTTGATGACGTCATACTTGTTATACATTCAATATCGAACTTCCGGCTCCAATCCACTGCTCATTTTGTCTGCATCGTTTATGTTTACAGGGCTAATTGTGATTCCGCACTTGTTGACATTTCCGAATATCGTGGCAGAAGGCTGGTTTGTGGATAAGGAGCAGACATCTGTCTGGCTGTGGGTCGTGTGGCACATGGGGTTTCCCATTGGTATTTTGCTATATACGTTTACGTTGGGCCGATGGGACTCTGCGAGGGAAGGATGCCGTGCTTTCTGGCTCCGGTTTGCGATCGTGGCGGGAACGGTCTGTGTGATTGGATTGATTGTGTTCGCTGTTGTACGCTACGAGTCGCAGCTACCCTTAATGATTGTCCATCACGATTACAGCAAGCTGACGCGGTCGATTATAGGCCCTATCTTGTGGGCAGTAAACTTATTGGCAGTGGTCTATTTGTATTACAGGACACGTGCCAAAAGTTTACTGCATTTGTGGCTCATGGTATCCACTTTTGCTTTTTTTCTGGATGTATCGCTAACCTTGTATGCGGAGTCCAGATTTAGTCTTGGCTGGTACGTGGCACGAGTGAACTCTCTATTCTCGGCATCAGCGGTACTGGTTATTTTCTTTTATGAAATTAACCGCCTCTATATCCGTTTAATTCGTTCTCAGGAGAAGCTTGAGCATTCAGAAGAGCATCTGAACCGCATTTTAGGCAGTATAACAGATTCTTTTTTGGCGGTAGACCGGCAGTGGAAGTATACGTATATGAATAAAGAAGCCGAGAAATACGTAGGCATCTCGTTTGAAAAAGTAAAGGGAAAACATTTTTGGGCAATTAATTCACACCTATTAAATACCGCATGGTATACGATGGCACAACTAGTGATGAAGAACAAAGCTTCGGAGGAATTTGTCTGGTACGACAAGTCCAAGCATCATTGGTTGGAGATTCGTATTTATCCTTCTAACGATGGGATCTCCATTTACTTTCGGGATGTGACGGAGCGAATGGTGGCTGAGGGTCAATTAAAAGAGGCAAACGAGAAGCTGCAAATGGCCAATCGGCTGCTGACTGACTTTTCATTTACAGATGGATTAACGGGAGTGTACAACAGAAGGTATTTCGACCAGATGCTTCAGCAAGAATGGCAGCATTCTATGCATGATCAAATTCCACTTTCCTTAATTATGTTTGATATTGATTTCTTCAAAAAGTACAACGATAACTACGGGCATCAGATGGGTGACGAATGTCTCACGTCAGTTGCACATGCAGTTAGGGATGCGCTGGCGAATACGACGGCAATTGTTTGTCGCTACGGGGGTGAGGAATTTGCTATCTTGCTGCCGCAAGCGGATCGCGAAGCTGCAATTCGATTTGCGGGTACGGTTCGCGAAACGGTTAATAACCTTGCCATTCCCCATCAGGCATCCAAGGTATCAGCGTTTGTCACATGCAGCGTAGGTGTGGCCACCGTACAAGTTCCTGCAGATACAGATTCGAGCTCACAGCAAGGACGGCTTATAATGAGGTCAGATGCTGCATTGTACGAAGCAAAGCAGTCGGGACGAAATCAAGTAAAGTATACGGATGTTCATCTGGAATAAAGAGGGCGGGCTCATCTTCATAGAGAGCTGCCCTCTTTGCCATATATTAAGGTGATTCATGGAACGGATACACTAGTTTGGATCGCTAGCGACTGCTTTTACAGGTGCAGCAAAAGCTTTAATCTCATAATAGACACCAATGTTGGCCTGCAGGCTGCGCAGCTCCGGAATAGCTGTTAAATTGTGCAGCATCCCTTCAATAAGAGGGGTACGCGGCTCGTCGGCCTCCATCTCATCTAAGAGAATTTTCAGCGTGACCTGAAGGTGAGTTGAGTCTTGCTGCTCCATTACTTTGGCCAGAATATGCTTAATCTGTTGAATCAATATTGGCCTCATGTCCTTTGGACTTTGGGGAAACGCTGAACACATCATATTAGAAAGATCATTATTTGAGAGCAGCGGTTGTTCTTGCGATTGGATTAATCCTTCCACAAGATGGTCCAGGCGATTCACCATGTAGGCTGCGACGCGGGCGGGTTCCAATTGAGCCTTATTAAAAATGATAAGCTCCATTACCGCGTTGAGCATTCCTTGGAGCAGCAGCACAATATCGTTGACGTGTGCTGTGATTCGTTCGCCATATAACTTAAAGACGTGTGATGTATAGAAGGTAATTCCTTCGGACCTCATCCGTTGTATAAATGCAGCCATGTCCTGATTAAAAGGTATTGCGTGCTCCCTGGCATGCATAATAATAAATTCTTTATGCTGCGCGAGCTCCTCGAATTGGCACTGCATTTGTTTAATAAAGGAGTCTCTTTCATTAAGCCCTTCATTCTCTATTTCTAATACCCGGCTTTGAATCCGATCGTAATAATAGTGGAAGGTGGCCAACAGCAGTGCTTCCTTTGATTCAAAGTATAAATAAAAAGCACCCTTGGATATGCCGCATTCAGTCGCAATTTCCTGAACGGAAGTGGAAATAACCCCCTTGCAGGCAAAAAGCTTCATTGCGGTTTCGATAATGAGCTTCTCTTTTTCTTTCATGTCTACGCTCCTATAAGTTTCAATACTTTCCATTATGCTGTTTCCGTGGCAAGAGTCAATAACAGATTATACTGCAGCCTAGTTATGGGGAAGGCTATATGCAATACATCTAACATGCACAAATGAACCAGTTGGTCATTTGACTTGAACTGACTAGTCAGTTATATTATGAATTGTTATGACTTTCGGGTCAAGCTGGAGAGGAAACAAGGATAAAGAGAAGGAGGAGAAATGGGTTGAACAGTCTTATAAATTTTACTTTAAAAAATAAGTTTGCCGTATGGCTATTGACGATTATTGTCACCGTTGCCGGCCTATACTCCGGTATGAATATGAAGTTGGAGACACTGCCCGACATTACGACCCCGGTGGTCACGGTCACGACAATCTATCCGGGTGCAACGCCGCAAGAAGTGACCGATAAGGTAACAAAGCCCATTGAACAACGGCTCCAAAATTTAAGTGGTGTAAAACTAGTAGGTTCTTCCTCATTCCAGAATGCTTCCCAAATTCAGGTGGAGTACAGCTTCAGCGCGGATATGGACAAGTCAGAGGAAGAAGTAAAGCAAGTTCTTTCCGATATTAAATTACCTGAAGGCGTGCAGCCTTCAAAAGTATCTCGTCTAAGCTTTAACGCTTTCCCGGTTATTACGTATAGTGTTTCTAACGATAAAGCATCGCTCGCCGTATTAACCAAGCAAGTGCAGGATAATGTGCTTCCGAAGTTAGAGGGTATTGAAGGTGTTGCTAATGTTCAAATTTCCGGTCAACACGCAGAGGAAGTACAGCTCGTCTTTGATCAAGAGAAGCTGAGCAAGTACGGTTTGTCCCAAGATACGGTACAAGCTATCATTAAAGGCTCAGATCTACAGTTTCCATTAGGCGTGTATACATTTGGATCTAAAGAGCAGTCCGTTGTCATTGATGGGAAATTAACAACGATTGATGATCTCAAAGGGCTTGAAATTCCATACAGCCCAGCTCCTCTGGGAGGCGCAGCCGGTATGACCGGAGTGACAGGCCAAGCAGGAAGTGCGGGAGGTATGGCTGGGATGACAGGTTCCGCGGGCAGCGGTGCCTCTGGTGGAGCTGCAACAGGTCAGAACGGAACCATGCCAGGCACAGGGCTAGCAGCGGGATCAGGAGCAGGAAACGGTGCCTCTGGCGGATCGAAATCAGGTCAGAAGTCACAGCCCATTGAATTGAAGCTGCCAACCGTAAAGCTTGGTGAACTAGCCAAGATCGAGCTTGTGGGCAAGGCAGAATCAATATCTCGCACAAACGGGAAGGATGCCATTGGCATTCAGATCGTAAAAGGTGCGGATGCCAACACGGTTGATGTGGTGAATGGAACAAAGCAGGCTGTCAGTGAACTACATGATAAGTATCCTGATCTTGATATTATTTCTACAATGGACCAAGGCAAGCCGATTGAAGAATCGGTAAATACGATGCTTAGTAAAGCTATTTTTGGCGCTGTTTTTGCGATGTTGATTATATTGCTGTTCCTGCGTAATTTCCGGACAACTTTAATCTCAGTTGTGTCGATTCCGTTGTCCTTGTTGATCGCAATTCTGGCGCTTAATCAGATGGATATTACGCTTAATATGATGACTCTAGGCGCGATGACCGTTGCGATTGGACGTGTGGTAGACGACTCAATTGTCGTCGTGGAGAATATATTCCGTCGTATGTCGCTACCAGGCGAACAGCTAAAGGGTAAGGATCTGATGCGTGAAGCAACTAAGGAAATGTTTATGCCCATCTTCTCTTCTACAATCGTTACGATTGCGGTATTTTTACCGCTCGGTTTAGTTCAAGGGATGATTGGCGAGATGTTTCTGCCATTTGCGTTGACAATTGTATTTGCACTGCTTGCTTCGCTGCTTGTGGCTGTCACGATTGTTCCGATGATGGCACATTCTTTATTTAAGAAAGGAATCAAGAGCAAGCAGCACGCACACGATGAGCACCCAAGCCGATTAAGCCGCGGTTATAAGAAGGTGTTGAACTGGTCACTTAATCACAAAGCAATTACATCTATTGTTGCAGTTGTGCTGCTGGTCGGCAGCTTTGCGCTTGTGCCGTATGTCGGGGTCAGCTTCCTGCCCTCGCAATCCGAAAAGATGGTGATTGCCACATACAGCCCAGAGCCTGGGCAAACTCTAGATGATGTGACCAAGACTGCGGAACAGGCTGATCAATTTTTCCGTAAGCGCAATGGGGTTGAGACGGTTCAATATTCATTGGGTGGTGAAAATCCTTTCAGTCCTGGAAGCACCAATCAAGCGTTATTTTTCGTGAAATATAGCAAAGATACGCCTGAATTTACAAAAGAACAAACCCAGGTTCTGAAGGATCTGCAGGCTGATTCAAAGAAAGGCCGCTGGGGAACGATGGATTTCGGAGCCGGTGGAATGGGAGGCAACTCCTTAAAGGTGTATATATACGGAGATAAGATCGAAGAGATGAAGCCAGTGGTTCAAGAACTGGAAGCACGCATGAAGAAAATTGCCGATCTGAAAAATGTAAAGTCGAGCTTATCTAAAACATTTGATGAATATACGCTGGAAGTAAACCAAGAGAAGCTTAGTGAACTTGGGCTGACGGCAGCCGAAGTTGGAATGAGCCTCAGTCAGCAGCGGGTGCGTCCAGTATTAACGACTGTTGAGAAAGATGGCGAGGAGCTAAATGTTTATTTGCAAGTGGAACAGCCAAAGTACGCTTCAATTGACGACCTCGTAAACAAGAAAATTACATCTCGTCTTGGTCAAACGGTAGCGATCAAGGATGTTGTCGAGGTGAAAAAAGGAACTACATCGGACACTGTAACTCGCCGTGACGGCCGTCTCGTCATTGATGTGAGTGGTGATATAACGTCGAGCAATGTCACAACCGTATCCAATGAAGTGAAAAAGGAAATGGATACGATTATTGTGCCTTCGGGTGTGGAGGTATCAATGGGCGGCGTTACCCAAGATATTAAGGAATCATTTACGCAATTAGGTGTTGCGATGGCTGCGGCCATTGCCATTGTATATTTGATTCTTGTGATCACATTTGGGGGTGGATTAGCACCGTTTGCGATCCTGTTCTCCCTGCCATTTACGATAATTGGTGCATTGGTTGCGCTGCTGATCGCGGGTGAGACCATCAGTATTTCCGCTATGATCGGGGCACTTATGCTGATTGGTATCGTTGTTACTAACGCTATCGTCTTAATTGACCGCGTTATTCACAAGGAGAAGGAGGGCATGTCAACTCGAGATGCCTTGCTGGAAGCAGGGGTTACTCGTTTGAGACCAATCCTGATGACGGCGATTGCTACGATCGGGGCGCTAATCCCGCTTGCGATTGGTATTGAAGGCAGTGGTATCATCTCACGTGGTTTGGGTGTTACCGTAATTGGTGGATTAACCAGCTCGACTTTGTTGACCTTGTTGATTGTACCTATAGTGTACGAGAGCTTGAGTAAGCTGCGCCGTAAGGATAAGCAGCACCAGGCTGCCGCATAAGATAAAGTTAAAGAAGCCGTTCCCTAAGTATTGTTACTTGGGGGCGGCTTTTGTTTGAATGAGGACCGTCTTTTTATAGTCATCGCATTATTCCAATTATTTGTCCATATCTGCTATATTCAAAGTCCTTAGCACCACTATCCCATTTGCTCAGAAGAAGTAGTATTACTCATCTTATGTGCTTAAGGATACTTCCGTGTTGAAATGGCATTTTCCACATATGTATAGATAAGGTTAACACGTAAAAGAGACTGCCCTTACAGCGACACTTGATATCCTCCTAAACGGTAGACAGGTGAAATAGCAGTAACCTGTTACTTTATGGGACTCCTATCACAGCTATGCTGCAGACAGTCTCTTCTTCTTATCTATGCATCTGGGAAGGGGATGCAGCTAAGCTTAGACAACGATAACGTATCATCCTTATCTTATCTGTCAGCCTCATTTATCCTGACAAGTAAACAACAAGCTCTATACGTTGATCTGCTTTCGCTCTTGAAAATCGTCTACGAGCGCACTCAGTGGAATCTCAGCCAAAACCCTTTCCATAGCGGCTTGCGCAGATACCAATATGCCTTCGAGTACAGACTGGATATTAGCACCCACAAAGCAATCTGGATTCGGCTGCTCGTGCATATGGAATAGTTCGCCCTCTTCGACGACTTCAACAGCTCGATAAATATCAAGCAGCGTAATCTGCTCTGGTTCCTTGAGCAACGTTGCGCCTCCGGTACCTGGACGGACTTGAACAAGTCCGGCTTGCTTAAGCTTACCTGTCAGCCTGCGAATGACGACAGGATTCGTATTCACACTGCCTGCGATCCAATCAGATGTCAGGAGCTGGCTGCGTTCCAAGGCGAGCAGACATAGAATATGAACGGCTACGCTAAAGCGACTGCTTATTTTCATGTTGAACCACCTCGATGTAACTATTATAGTTACAAATAAAATTATTTGTCAATGTCCGAAACGCGAGTGAGGGAGCAGCAGTGAAGATAACTCCTCTAACAAACGTTCGATCTGTTCAGGTTGGACTTGATACATAACCCGGTTTTCATGACGAGTAGCTTTTACCAGGCCTGCCTGACTTAATGCATTTACATGATGAGAAACTGTAGAATTTGTTAATTCAATTTCTTTAGCCAATTCATAACCATAACGTGGAGCTTGATTGAGCAATTGAATGATTTTGATCCGTTTCTCATCAGCAAGCAGCTTAAAGATGTCTGAGATCTGCTGGCTTTGGTTGCGCTTGGCTTGCAAGTAGGCTTGTCGATTCGCTCCGAGTATACACAGCATCTGTTTATCATTCAGAAGCAGCATGGAGGATGTATGAAAGAAATAGGAGGGAATAAAGATCGTCTCCAATTCCATATTCATTTTCTCATCTAAATCAAGGCCAAGCAAGGCATTTAAGTTATGCGCCCGTTCCTCTTCAAAAACATGCCTTAGCTGCTGCACGGTTTGTTCGTGAATCGTTTCAAATGGCATGGAGAATGCGGCATACACTGTCTCATAAAATTGTGTGACAATCGCCAAAAATTTACGCTTCGTTCCTTCTTCATCGTGGGCAAAATAAAAAACTTTCCATTGTTCTTCCTCTGATAAGGTGGATTGTTTTATGTGAGAGAGCAAGGATAGGGCATCCCATTCCGAATGCTCGTCTATAACGTCCGTGTCCTCCCATTTCACACATCTTAGGAAGGCGTTTAGCAGGTCCTTGGCAGGCAGATGCTCCAGCTCATGGATCGCTGCTTGAATATCGTGCAGTAACCCTTTTATATAGAAATCCTTTAACAAGTAAATGCCCATAGAACTCTCTGGATTAAAAAACAGCTGCAGGTCTTTTAACCCTTCCGCACCGATTGCTTGTCTGGCCTCTTTGACGAAGCGGTCGATATCTTTAGACGCAAATGCGGCAGCATTTGGCACGGATGGAGTCAGCATTTCATGATTAACGACGCGATACATCGCGGCAAACCATTCAAAGACAGGTGATATATGGGCATAGATAGAAGGGGCGATCGGAATCACGGTAATAGCTCCTTTACACGATTTCGATTAAAGTCGAAAGAGTGGTGAAATGTAAATCAAAATATATAGGGTGATTCTGGAAAAGTCAACATGGTATGATAAGGAAAATAGAATCAAGAAGTGTCTAATCCAATTATTGCATGGAGGGACGTATGGATATGGCTGCAGCTACGGCATTATGCAAATTGTTAGGTGTAAGATATCCCTTGATCCAAGCAGGTATGGCTGGCGGCGTAACGACACCAGAGCTTGTTGCCGCCGTTTCGGAGGCGGGTGGCCTCGGTACGCTTGGCGCCGCTTATATGCAGCCGGAGCAGATTCGCACGGCTGTCCGGCGCATTCGCCAGTTAAGTTCACGTCCATTTGCCGTGAACTTGTTTGCAGTGTCCATGCAGGACGATTGGACGCGTCTGGACGAGGTGCAAGAGCAGCTTCGCCCTGCAAGGGAGCGCTTTGGCCTCCCGTTGGGTGAAGCTGCGGCAGAGAGTCAGCACAGCTACTCGACGCCAGATTGGTTCGATGAGCAGCTTGACGTGCTGCTGCAAGAGGAAGTGCCTGTCGTCAGCACGGCCTTTGGCCTGCTGACGGAGTCGCGCATGCGCGAACTGCATCGCCGGGACGTTCTAGTCACGGCGATGGTCACGACGGTGCGCGAAGCGCTAACCGCGGAGCAGAGTGGCGCCGACGTCATCGTGGCGCAGGGAAGCGATGCGGGCGGGCACCGCAGCACGTTTGACCTAAGCGCCCATCCGCAGGGGGCACTGGTGGGCACATTTTCACTTGTGCCGCAGATTGTTGATGCGGTCCGCGTCCCGGTGGTGGCTGCTGGCGGCATCATGGATGGACGCGGTCTTGCCGCTGCGCTGATGTTAGGGGCGCAAGGGGTCCAGATGGGAACACGCTTCTTGACAGCGGACGAATCAGGTGCACATCCAGCTTATCAGCAGGTGCTTTTATCTAGTAATGAAGAAAGCACCGTCATGACTAACGTATTTTCCGGCAGGCCTGCACGCGGTATCAGCAATGCATTTATCCGTTCTATGGAGCTGTCCGAAGTAAAACCACTTCCTTTTCCAAGCCAAAATACATTAACAAACGAGCTTCGTCGTGCTGCTGCCGCACAAGACGATGCCGATTATATGTCATTGTGGGCTGGCCAGGGAACCAGGCTGCTGACGGCAGGCGAATCGGCGGCACATATTGTCCAGCGTGTCATGAGGCAAGCTGAATCCTTGCTTGGCGTGCACGCTGTTAGTTTGCATTAGCTGCTTGATGAGAATGGCTGGCAATGGTTATTCATAGATCAATTCGTCAGACCGCACCTGTTTTATAATCCATAAAATACCTATTTAAAATTCAATTATCTATAAATGGAATTTATTCTACAATTACCAGTAGGAAATGTTTCTCATTCTGTATATACTAATGAAGGGCCTATGAATGCATAGGCTCTTTTGTGTGTTTTTGCACATCCTGATTCAGGCCGATACGTGTAAGATGAGATGGTAACTTTAGGCAATGCGGGACATGCTATATTCACAGTTATTTTTAGGAAAAGGGAGATTAACAGCAATGAACGACAACGAAATGCAAAAAAAACTGCGCTGGTATAACATTGCTCTGATGGCCTTCATCTCTGTATGGGGTTTCGGTAACGTTGTTAACAACTATGCCAATCAAGGTTTGACAGTTATTACTTCATGGATTCTTATTATTGCGTTGTATTTTATCCCATACACGTTAATGGTAGGTCAACTAGGATCTACATTTAAGGATAGCAAGGGCGGCGTCAGCAGTTGGATTAAAGAAACGATGGGACCAAACATTGCTTACATGGCCGCGTGGACATATTGGGTCGTACACGTACCCTATTTGGCACAGAAGCCGCAAGCCATCCTAATTGCATTAGGATGGGCGTTTACTGGCAGCGGTAACTTAATTAAAGATATTTCTCCGGTAATGCTGCAGTTTATTACACTAATTATTTTTGTCTTCTTTTTATGGATCGCGTCGCGCGGCATTACGTCGCTTAAACAGATTGGTACAGTTGCGGGAATTTCCGTGTTTGTTATGTCTTTGCTGTACATCGTGCTGGCGGTTACAGCCCCTGCTTTGACAGGTGCGACAATAGCTACAGCCGACATGTCCATCAAGTCTTTTATACCTGACTTTAACTTTGCGTACTTTACGACGTTGTCCATGCTTGTGTTTGCGGTGGGCGGTGCAGAGAAGATTTCACCTTATGTCAATGATACACACAATCCAGGTAGGGAATTCCCACGAGGAATGCTTACATTAGCTATTATGGTTGCCGTATGTGCGCTGCTGGGTTCTTTTGCCATGGGTATGATGTTTGACTCGAATAATATCCCTGCCGATCTGAAGATGAACGGCCAATACTATGCGTTCCAAATCCTAGGGGACTATTACGGATTAGGTAATGCATTGATGGTCGTCTATGCGATTGCCAACACGCTTGCTCAAATTTCAGCCTTGGCCTTCTCTATTGATGCTCCGTTAAAAGTGTTGTTAGCGGATTCCAGTGAGAAACATATTCCGAAGTCACTGCTGAAGATGAACGAACGCGGTACGCCGGTGAATGGTTATATTTTAACATTGGTCCTGGTTGGTATTTTAATTATGGTACCTGTCATCGGTATTGGTGAAATGAATTCATTGTTCAACTGGCTGCTTGATCTGAATTCCATCGTAATGCCGCTGCGTTATTTGTTTGTATTCCTTGCATTTATGGCGCTGATGAAATTGTCGGATAAGTTTACATCAGAATATCGCTTTGTCAAAAACAACAAGATTGGTTTTGCTATTGGCTTATGGTGTTTCATCTTTACAGCGTTTGCTTGTATTATGGGCATGTTCCCGAAGATGGAGGCCTTTACGAGCGAATGGTACTTCCAACTCAGTTTAAACGTAATTACGCCATTCATCCTGCTAGGTCTTGGATTGATCTTGCCAATGTTGGTGAAGCTTAACAAAAACCGTAAATAGAAATGACTGACTGCAACCTGTCTGAAGATTACTTCGGACAGGTTTTTCTTATGTCTGGCACCCAATTTAAGAGGTGTTATTGACAAATAATAAACGAAATAAGATAATGTTTATAAAATATCAAACAAATAAATCAAATGTTTATTAATTATAAATTGAAATGGGAGCTCATATTATGAAAAAAGACATAACCGATCTATTTCAGAATGCCACCGTTACTGAACTGAAGCTGGGGTACGTACACGATCTGTCCGATGACCAATATGTCTGTCTCATTTGTGGCGATTGTTACGAGCGTGGTGTCATTTATGCTGATGATGATGGGAGTACTGGATTATTTTTTGAAGCAGAGAAAAAAATGAAGCGTCACATTAAGCGCGAGCATCAATCCATGTTCCACCACTTGATTGAACTGGATAAGAAACGCACAGGATTGACAGATCTGCAAAAGGAACTGATCAGCATGTTTCATGACGGCCTGTCAGATGCAGACATCGTCAAGAAGCTGGGTGGCAGCAGTTCTACGGTTCGTAATCATCGGTTTACGATGCGTGAGAAGATGAAGCAGGCAAAGCTGTTTCTTGCTCTGATGGAGATGATGGAGGAACACAATGCTAGCGCGCCTAAGTTGGTGCCTGTGCCGGTGACTGCCAATATGGTAGATGAACGTTACGTCATCACGGAGCAGGAGCGTGAAGGATTTTTAAATCAGTATTTCCCAGATGGATGGGATGGCAGACTGACTGGATTCCCGAAGAAGGAGAAGCGGAAGATCGTTATTTTGCGCAATTTGGCTGAACACTTCGAACGAGGTCGCTTATACACGGAGAAAGATATTAATGCAGTTTTAAAGGAAGCATACCATGATTACGTAACGCTGCGCAGGTACATGATTGATTACGGTCTCCTAGACCGGAAAGAAGACGGAAGCCAGTATTGGTTAAAGTAATAAACGATTAAAAAGGAGAATCAAGGACGATGAGAACACGTGAAGAGCTGAAGCAGTTTGCCCGCGAGTACGCCAAGACACATCGTAAGATGGGGATTTATCAGGTGCGAAATAAAGTGACTGGTTATCAGATCATTGGCAGCAGCATGGATCTGGAGAAAGTGTGGAATAAAGAATCATTTGTATTAAAAATGAATGGGCATCTCAACCGCAAACTGCAGACAGAGTGGAACACCTATGGTGAGGAGTCATTTGAGATTGAGTTTCTAGAGCTGATCGAACCAGAAGAAGAGTGGATTACGAGCGATCAGGAACGAGTTAAATATAAGCTGATGCTTCAGAAGTTATTGGAAACCTGGACAGAGCGATTGCAAGAGACATCCCGTGAAAATTAATTCATGGGGTGTTTTTTCTTGCGACATCATGGAGTGAAAAGGATAATATTGACTTTCGATAAATATGCTAATATAGTTTTATCATAATCGAATGATATATTTTATGATTATGAAACTAATTATCGATAAGGGAGGATGCTGTATGATTCAGTTTCCGAAGCCAGAAGTGGAACAATATTTTCAGGTTAGTGTGATACGCCAGTTCACCGTTAATGCGGATGAGTCCAGAATCGTCTTCAGCAGTAATATGAATGGAAAATTTAACTTATGGGCGATGGAATTCCAGACAGGGCATCCTTTTCCTTACCCGCTAACGTATGAGGGACAAACCAGCAGCTTTATTAAAATGGATGGGGAAGGACGCTTCGTTTTGACTTCCTTGGACCGTGACGGGGACGAGAACTATCATATTTATGCGCTGCCCTGGAATGGCGGACAGGCGCTTAAGCTGATCGAAGGCGCGCCTGACGATAAGTATTTTTACGTGCAGATGTCAGAGGATGGAAAGCGACTCTATTATGTAACAAGCAAAGATAATTCGCAGTTTATGAATAGCCGGGTCTATGATCTGGAGACGAAGGAAGACAAGTTAATTCATGAAGGTGCGACAACAACGACTTTCTTGGTAAGCGTCAGTCCTGATGAGCAAGTGATTGCGTACTCGCAGTCTTACGCAAATACGTACATGCCGACCTATGTATGCCGCACTGGGGAAGAGCCCCAATGTGTGACACCGTCTGCTGATGTTGTACACGTAGTGGGTGACGTTCACTTTGTTGACAATGATACCGTGTTGTTTGTGACGGATTATGAGCAGGAGTATGCTTATATAGCACAGTACCAATTGTCGACTAAGCAATTCAAGCAGGTATGCGCCATTGAGCAGGAAAGCGTGACGGGTATTAAGTGGCATAAAGAAACGCGCACCTTATATGTGATCACGGAGAAGGGTGTTATCGACAAGTTGTACGCTTATGGCTACGACAGTGGCGAAATAGCGCCTATATCGCTCCCAGCGGATATCGTGGAACAGATAAGCGTAGCGGCATCCGGCAATATCTATGTATTGGCACGTGGAGCAACTCGTCCTACTAACATTTATAAATATACAGAGGGTGCTTGGGCAGCCTTGACACATAATGTAATGACAGGTTTATCCGAAGAAGATTTGGTCGATCCAGACATCGTTACCTACGATTCATTCGACGGTACAGTTATTGAAGCGCTGTTGTACCGCGCCAAAGAAGCCGTTGCAAACGGGTATACGATCTTCTGGCCGCACGGTGGGCCGCAGGCGGCGGAACGGAAGCAATTTCGTGCGATGTTTCAGTACTTGCTCGCACAGGGGTATCATATCTTTGCGCCGAACTTCCGCGGCAGCACGGGATATGGTAGCTCTTTTGTGAAGCTGGTAGAGTGTGATTGGGGTGAAGGACCACGCAAGGACTGCTTGGCTGGGATGGAGTGGCTGTTTGCTCAGGAAATTTCAAGTCGAGAGAAGTTGTTTGTATTTGGAGGCAGCTACGGTGGATATATGACGCTGCTGCTGGCAGGGCGTCATGCAGATTATTTCCGAGCAGCTATCGATTATGTAGGTGTCAGCAATCTATTTACCTTTGTGAATTCAGTGCCTGAGTTCTGGAAGCCGATCATGGAACGGTGGCTTGGCGATCCGGAGAAGGATAAGGAACGTTTTGTCAAAGATTCTCCGATTACGTACCTTGACGATATGACTAACCCCATGCTGATTGTGCAGGGTGCCAACGATCCACGTGTAGTTAAGGAAGAGTCGGATCAGATTGTTGAGGCTCTTCGTGCGAAGGGGCGGGATGTTGAGTATTTGGTGTTTGAAGACGAAGGGCATGGCGTTGTCCGCAAAGAAAATGAGAAGATCTTGTATCAGGCGATTGTGGATTTCCTCAAGCGTCATCAATAAGAGGGTTAGCCGTGCTCCATATGATGGGGTACGGCTTTATTTAATGTGTGGAGACACGAATTGCGTCTGTCTGTGATGGCAGGGTATAATGCCTTCATATTAGGAACGGGAAGCAGACTGCATAGATGTAGGACGGAACAGATTGGACCAGCATGATGCAGATGGGTATTTACTTGGTGCTGCATAGTCGCGTGAGGCTGAGCAGCACAGTATATTTCTTGTGCGTGGATATGGTGTAGAGCCATGTTAGGCGGAGAAGTCGCCTTAGAGCTGAGCAGTTTGAGGAGCTGTGTTAATGCGCTTAAGGACGTAGACCAAATGTGCTTCCGGCGGGAGAAGGGTGAGCAAAGATGAGTGAGATGGAACGGGGAAAACGGGAGCAGGGCATCTGGGATTCAGTTCGCTTGAAGCAGGCTGCGCTGCCGATAGACGAGATATGCCCGGCTATCGCTGAAGCGTTGGCGAGCGGCAAGGGGGCCGTGCTTGTTGCGGAGCCTGGCGCGGGCAAGACGACCCGCGTGCCGCTTGCGCTGCTGGATGCGCCTTGGCTGAATGGCGGGCGGATCGTGATGCTGGAGCCGCGCCGGCTGGCTGCGCGTGCGGCTTCGCAATTTATGGCGGCCATGCTTGGCGAACGCGTGGGTGATAAGGTTGGTTACCGTGTGCGTATGGATACAAAGGTGAGTTCTGCTACACGAATTGAAGTAGTAACAGAAGGCGTGCTCACACGGATGCTGCAGACTGATCCGTCGCTTGAAGGTGTGGGGCTGCTTATTTTTGACGAATTTCATGAAAGGAATTTACATGCTGATCTGGGCCTGGCACTAGCTTTGGAGGCACAGAGCGTGTTGAGAGACGATCTGCGTATATTAGTGATGTCAGCTACGCTTGAGGCAGAGCCTGTAGCGGCGCTTATGGATGGTGCACCGATCATCCAGAGCAAAGGCCGAACCTATCCAGTTGAAACGCACTATGTACCACGCTCAAGTCAGGAGCCGCTGGAGATCGCAGCAGCCCGCCAAGTAGAACGGGTGCTTCGTGCGTATGACGGGGACATTATGGTGTTTCTTCCCGGAGCAGGCGAAATTCATCGTACGGCAGGGGAACTTTCCAGAATGGGATATGGCGGAGCGAATCACGCAGATCGTTCCATTACAGTGCTGCCTTTATACGGTCAGCTGCCGCAAGAGGCACAAGATGCGGCGATCGCTCCGGGCCGATCAGGCATTCGCAAAGTTGTCTTGACGACATCGATTGCAGAGACAAGCTTAACGGTGGAAGGCATACGTGTAGTCATCGACAGTGGTTACAGTCGAGTCTCGCGGTTCTCGCCACGTACAGGAATGTCGCGTTTAGTGACAGAACGAGTCACGCAGGATGCGGCAGACCAACGGCGTGGACGCGCAGGACGACTTGGTCCTGGCATCTGCTACAGATTGTGGTCAGCAGAGGAACATGGACATTTGGCGAAGCATCGGATACCGGAAATGCTGGATGCCGACCTGGCGCCGCTTGCGTTAGAGCTGGCGGGATGGGGCAG
Organism: Paenibacillus sp. UMB4589-SE434; assembly: GCF_030226685.1. Taxonomy (NCBI): domain Bacteria; kingdom Bacillati; phylum Bacillota; class Bacilli; order Caryophanales; family Paenibacillaceae; genus Paenibacillus; species Paenibacillus sp. UMB4589-SE434. Next base: position 284,333 of record NZ_JASOYK010000002.1, read on the forward strand.
CCCGGATGGAAGTACGCTTCATTGGCTAACGCCGCCGCCATCAGCTGCTTTCCAACAAGCGCGCCAGCTCTTAGATCAATTAGGCGCGGTGTCATCTGAGGGAAAGCTGTCGGCACATGGTAGGCTCATGATGTCGACGGGGCTGCATCCGCGTTTAGCCCACATGGTGCTGACGAGTATTCAGATGGGGTACGGCCGCGAAGCCTGCGAGTGGGCTGCACTCCTGCAGGAGCGGGACATCGTCAGACAGGGCTCTGCGCGAAGTGGCGGTTTCTCCTCTTCGGAGCGTCTCGGCGGTCCTGACATTCGATCGCGATTGGAACTCATCAGACAGATCGGTACAGTAAATAGTCGACAAAGAGCAGGCATGGGAGATAGCAGGTCAGAGGCTAATGTCAAAGGAAGCTCTGGTGCTAGTGCTGCTATAGGTTCTGAGACAACAAGCCATGTACCCGTAACGAACATGCTGGCCTCCAATCAGATCGATAGTGGCACGTTATGGCGTGTACAAGAAGAAATTCGTAGACTTGAGCGAGCATTCCCGGCAGCTGCCGAGCAGGGCCAAGGCAGTAAGGAGATGCAGGGCGGGGTACTGTTGGCGCTTGCTTTTCCTGACCGCATCGGTGAGCGTAGAGCGGACGGACGTTATCTTCTGAGCAGCGGCAGGGGAGCCACATTTGGAGGTTCGGCTGCACAAGATTCGATTGCGTATGCACCTTATGTAGTGGCTGTACAGCTCGATGATCAGGGAACGGATAGTCGTATTCAGTTAGCCGCCCGGATTTCATTAGAGGAGATTGAGGCCCATTTAAAAGCTTATGTTAAGCGTACGATCACAGTCGAATGGGATAAAGAAGCCGAAGCAGTACGTGCATTGGAACAGGTGAAGCTAGGAGCTATCGTGCTGCGCGAGCGACCGTATGCTCAGCCAGATGCTGATCAGGTGTTGGAAGTGCTAGTAGATTCCATAACCCGTCATCCAGAAGGACTGCATCTACTACCGTGGTCCAAGTCTGCCCGTCAACTTCAGGCTCGCCTTGAATTCATGCACCGTCACCGTCCTGATGAATGGCCGGCAGCGTCGGACGCTGCACTCCTAGCCACGATACGCGAATGGCTTGCGCCACATCTGTACGGCATGCGCAAGCGCAGCGATTTGCAGAAGCTCCAGGTCGCCTCGCTTTTGGAGGGGCTGCTGCCGTGGCAGATGCGGCAGCAGTTGGACGCCATGGCGCCGTCTAGCATCGTCGTGCCGAGTGGTTCCCGTATCGGCATAGATTACAGCAATCCCGAACAGCCCGTGCTGGCAGTTCGCCTGCAGGAGCTGTTTGGATTGCATGAGACGCCGCGCATAGCAGGCGGCAGGGTGCCGCTTACGCTGCACCTCTTGTCGCCGGCCCAGCGACCGGTGCAGGTGACGCAGGACCTGGCGAACTTCTGGCGGAGCACATACTTTGAGGTGAAGAAAGACCTCAAAGGCCGCTATCCAAAGCACTATTGGCCAGAAGATCCGACGGAAGCCATTGCGACACGGCGCACCCGTCCGCCAGGTGGACTAGCCTAGCTCATATAGTTAACAGTTGTGTATGTAATCGATTGGAAAGTGTGATCCAGATCACTTATAATAGAGAGATATCATGTATGGGTAATCATCTTCATCTGTTCCGTAAGTAGGAGGGAGATGGTTGAAGTACAGAGGTTAATGATAAGAATCTGGAGGTGACACAGATGCCGCATATAGCTGTATCTTCTCATCTGTTGTCGATACTGGTATCGTTGGTCGGGGGCGTAACTGTTATCATGCTGCGCTTGCGCGCGGCCAACAAGCCGACCAATCATATGAAGATTATTATGCCGCCGATTGGCATGGCGACAGGCTTTCTAATGTTTGTCGTTCCAGCGACGCGGATTCCTTGGACATACGGATTCATAGCCTTTCTTGCAGGGGCAATTTTGTTTGCTTACCCGCTTATCAAGACATCCAAGTTCCAACGAATCGAAGATGACATTTACTTAACACGTTCTAACATGTTTATCGTTGTTATTGTGGGTCTGCTTGTTATACGCTTACTGCTGCACGATATGGTGGAGCAATATGTAACCCTAATGCAGAGCGCCAGTATATTTTTTATTTTGGCATTTGGTATGATTATGCCATGGCGTCTTGCAATGTATGTCCAGTACCGCAAGTTAGTGGGGGCAAGCAGCAGTTCGTCTTGAGCAGCACGGGGTTTATCATATCTGATTGACTAATAAAGGCCGGTCCTCTTACGAGGAGCCCGGCCTTTTGTCTGTAAAGGGCGCAGCTTTTCCTGTACACGTGATAACCGTCATTGTTCAAGCATGGTTATTCAAGGCATGATAAGAGTGCCAATTATACATACATATAGAGATGTTGGATTACATGGGAGAAAGGATATGTGTCATTAATGCCACAATCTCAGCAATCTGCGCCTTCGGTTTGGAAGCCATCCCGCTTTAACGCCATTACGGAAGTTGATGACGGAGGGCTTGTTGTATTTAACAGTTATTCGGGAGCTATCGCGTCATTTTCTAAGGAGGAACGTGAACAAGTTCGGGGCACACTGTCGGGGCTAACAATGGCGAGCGATCCGCAGGGCTTGGTACAGCATCTGATCGAGCATGGGTTTCTTGTGCAGGAACATACAGATGAGCTGCAGCGGGCTACAGACCTACATCAATCCATGAACGTGACGGATACCATGCATCTGGTGCTGCTTTCGACTGAAGCGTGCAGTTTCCGCTGCAATTATTGCTATGAAACGTTCCCGCGTGGTCGGATGGAGAATCGGGTAATAACGGGTTTAAAACATTATGTACAACAGAAGGCAGCAACGCTGCAACATTTGCATATTAGCTGGCACGGTGGTGAGCCGCTGTTGGCTTGGGATGTCATTGCAGAACTTTCGACATCGTTTATGGAAGCGGCTGAAGCAGGCGATATGCAATATAGCGCCGATATCGCTACGAATGGTTATTATTTGACGGTAGAGAAGATGCAGCAGCTGCTGGGATGGAACGTAAATCGGTTTATGATTACAGTTGACGGACCAGCGGAGGTTCATGATCAGCGTCGTTCGCTTGCTGGTGGGGGCGGTACGTACGAACGGATTATGAGCAATCTAATCGCGTTACAGGCGACCCATCTGTCTTTTGACATTCATATCCGAATAAATTTCGATAACAGCACGCTGCAAGCAGTCGAGGCATTTATCCCCGAGCTTGCTAGACAGTTCGCCGGAGATGAGCGGTTTAAAGTATATCCGCGTCCGGTAGGATGTATGGGGGGAGAAAATGATCTTCAACTCCCAGTATGCGATGATCGAACCAAGGATGAACGAATCTGGTCTTATAATGAGCAGGTAGTTAATGAAGGACTTCAAATTAGCTCCTTTGTATCGGAAATACTAGTTCCTGGAGGGGCAGTATGTTACGCAGCTAAGCCTAATTCGCTAATTGTGGGGTCAGATGGCAAGCTCTACAAGTGTTCCGTCGCAATCGAAGAGGAATACAATCAGCTCGGTTATCTGGATGAAGAGGGACAGGCTCATATTGATCTGGATAAAATGCTGCTTTGGACAACGTCAGGTGAGGAAAAGGACGAGAACTGCCAAGCATGCTTTTTCCGCCCAGCCTGTCAGGGTAATCATTGTCCATTGTACCGCATGCGCACAGGCAATCGTCCTTGCTCCTACGAAAAGCGTCAAATTAAGAAGACCCTCCGTACCATCTGGCTTCAAGAGGAAGCCGTTACTGCAGCATTTATGAAATAATGAAGGAGGTGACTTGTCATGAAAATAATTCGTTCTGCTTCTCAAGCAGCTTGTATCCATACAGGGCGTGTCATGAAATCTGTACCTGGAAATCTAAAATAAATCGAAAAAGGGAAAGGTGTGATGTTAACACACCACTTCTCTGCGGTTAGTGACTTAGACGGCGCATAAGCGTCGTCTCTTTTTTTGGAGTATATTCCCCATCTTAAGCAACGTAACCAAGACGATCCTCTTCCCTGCCAACTAGAAGTTAACAGGGGAGGGGATCGATGCTGGACCGTTAGCCTTCACTTATAGGGCATTACAAGCGGATGAACCCTTACTTAATCTGTGCTGCAAGATGGCCGTCCGTCCACGATTGCACTGTGTGGTCACTTGGTAGGAACAAGGTGAGCAGGCCCAGTAAGGGTAGGAAGCTTGTTGCAATCATCATTGTACTTTCGCTCGTCCACTCGTTGCCAAAGCCAATCAGTAGACTGCCGATTCCACCCATGCCAAACGCAAGGCCAGTAATAAGTCCAGATACTGTGCCGATGCTGCTTGGATATAACGCTTGTGCATAGATAACGGCTGTAGCGAAGCTGGACAGCAGAATGAATCCCGATAATGCCAAAACAACGCCAGCCCAGAAGAGCGGGAGATAAGGCAGTATGAGCGCTAACGGAATGGCGCCAATCAGAGATGCAGAAATCAGGTTGCGTTTGCCGAATCGATCTGCCAAGGGTCCGCCGAGCAAAGTGCCCACTGCACCCGCAGCCATAAATATAAAAATATAGGTCTGGGCATCGCCTTTTGATAGCCCGTAGTCGGATTGCAGATAGAAATTGTAATAGGTACTAATAGCCGATACATACCAAGAGCGGATTGTCACGATTGTCACCAATATGACTGTAGCCCCCATTATACGCTTGCGTTGAGCAGGATCGATCGTGCCGCGGGGCAGTTTTTTGGCAAATGTATATCCTTGCTTCATGCTGCTGCTGTACCAGCGTGCAATAAAGCTCTGGACAATAATTCCCGCAGCCGCTACCACGGTAAACCAAATAGCGCCAACCTGCCCAAGGGGAATAAAGATCCACTTGGTCATCAGTGGAGCAAGTGATTGACCGGTGTTGCCGCCAACTTGAAAAATAGACTGTGCCAAGCCCTTGCGGCTGCCAGCTGCCATATGAGCTACACGCATGCCTTCTGGATGGAAGGCAGCTGAGCCCAAACCTACAAATATAACCGCAACCATCACCATGAGGTAGTTCGGGGCGTAGGCAAGCAGCAGCATACCCGTAAATGTAAAGCACATTCCTATAGGCAGCAGCGAAGGGGTAGGCCTTCTATCGGAGAAGTAACCAACTACAGGCTGCATGATAGATGCAGTCACATTTAATGCAAAGGATATCCAGCCGATCTGCACGTACGTCAAGGACATAGAGTCGCGTAAGACTGGAAAGATTGCGGTAATAACTGCTTGAATGGAATCGTTAAACAAATGGACGAAACTGATTGCAATCAGAATCCGATAGACGGTCTTAGATGCAGGTGCAGGTACGGGGAGTGAAGAACCACTGGGTGAAGCTGTAAAAGAAGGGGATTGTGCCATATGTGGGCTCCTCTCTCTTTATCTCTTATTTATATGGACGCTTAAAGTTTGTCTCGTTGATGAATGTAACCATACTCTTGTTGTGTAAAGTCAGGCAATAACGAAAAAAGCCCGATATCTGCATAAAACGGCATATTACCGAAAGCAGACAGGGCTAATCGCGATATTTCATAAATTTCATATATTTTAACAGTAAGTTAAATCTAGATGAATTACACAGAGGTTCTAGGCGAACCGACATTGATAGGGTTAGAAGAGCAGATGAGCGATCCCTATTATAATAGGCAGCGTAATCAGCGTCCGCAAAATAAAGATGAGGATCAGGTCCTTCATATTAACTGGCAGCTTGGAGCCGAGCAGCAACCCGCCTACTTCAGACATATAAATAAGCTGTGTAACCGATAGGGCTGCAACAACAAAGCGTGTCAGCTCACTTTCGATGCCAGAGGCGAGCACAGTAGGAAGGAACATATCCGCAAAGCCAACCATTATGGTCTGAGCAGCCGCCTCAGCTTCTGGGACACCCAGCACGTTCAAGATAGGCAGAAACGGCTTGCCAAGCCATTCAAATATGGGCGTGTACGTAGCTAAGGCCACAGCTGTTGTGCCTATCGCCATAACAACTGGAATGACGCCAACCCATAGGTCAAGTATGTTCTTGCCGCCATTTTTCAAGAAAGAGCGAATCCCTTCATGGCTTTTTGCTTTAGCGGCAGCTTGGTGCAGCCCCCAGCGCCATGGTGTCCAGGCTGGAGGTACGATTTCCTCCGTTATGGCTTCTGCCCCGGGTTCATAGGAGTTAGGTTTGCGTGAAAGCGGTGGAATCCGTGGCATAATGATCGCCGCGATCATTCCTGCAAAGGTAACAGTCGCATAGAAAGGCAGAAACATGTGCCCAAGGTGTACATTTGATAACACGATAAAGCTAAATGTAATCGAAACGGCTGTAAAGGTGGTGCCGATTACCGCGGCTTCGCGCTGCGTGTAATGGCCGGATTCGTACTGCTTGCTGGTCATCATCACACCAATTGTTCCATCTCCAAGCCAGGAGGCCATACAGTTAATAGAAGACCGACCGGGAAGTGTGAATAGTGGCCGCATCACTTTAGTCATCAACATACCTGCAAACTCCAGCAAGCCAAAGTCTACCAGTAAGGGGAGCAGCAAGCCTGCCAGCATAAACACCACAAACAGACCAGGGAGCAAGCTGTTGAGCAGCATCCCTCCTGTGTCAGCAGACCATATCCATTCAGGTCCGATTTTCCAATAAGTCAAAATGGCGAACACAAAGCCTACCGTACGCACACCAAACCAGAATGGAGAGACGTTGAACAAAGCGCTCCAAAGCCGATGGTTGGCAAGTCTTGTGGAGCGAGCGCCAAGATGAATCAATGAACCTAACCAAGCAAGGGAGATGAGCAGAACCGTAGCAGGTGCCAAAATACCTTTAAATAGGTTTTGAATGTATTTTGCTAGAAAAGCAATGGGTACCGTTACCTCGCCGTCCCACGGAACAGGAACTACGAATAGCAGCAGGCCCAGGATAGATGGTATTAAAAAGGACAGCACTGCACTTACAGACAGTCGAGAAGGCAGCGTCTGAAGGGAAGTTGAGTCATTCTTAGATGTCATGTATAACGTTCTCCTCATACCGAAATAAGTATATTTATGCAACATGGACAACTTTATACGATTATAAGCAAAAAACCAACCCCCCTAACCGAGGAATATGTTGGAATGTGCTATCAGAAGTTACGCAAAGTGAGTGTAGGGAAGGCAGTTTGGCTAACAACTCCATGTTCTCCGCAACTTGCTTCATCTGAGATATGGGAGTAGGATTGACGATATCTAGGCAAAGGAAAGGAAGTAAAAGGATGTATTTGGTAACGATTACATATACGTGTCCTGTAGAATCGGTAGATAAATATTTAGATGGACACCGGGCATTTCTAGACATGTATTATGCTGCAGACAAATTTATTATTTCGGGTCCGTTTGAACCACGCAGCGGCGGCCTCATTGTGGTCGATACGGAGGATGAGGACGAGCTTGAAGCGATTTTGTCTGCAGATCCCTTTTATCAGCATGGTGTTGCACGCTATGATCGCATGCAATTCCGACCGACCAAAGCAACGGACTGTCTTAGAGATCGTTTGTCGCTTGGCTAGTCGCTACAGCCAATACCCCGAGAACATATCGGCTCTCGCCGAAGAGTTCTCGGGGTATATTATTATTGCTCGGGAAATATTGTAAACTTTTGTCGGGCGATGACCTTAGGCGTCGTAACGTTTATTGCGATACAGAACAAGGCAAGCTACAACGGAAGCAATCATCCAAACACAGATGATACCGACATGTACGAGCATATCTCCCAGGCTGCCACCTTTCCAAAGCACGTCGATAGCCATCGTTAATCGTTCGGAAGGCGTATAACTAACAATGGTGTTGACAAGTTCACTCTTAAGCGAAGGTCCAAACAGCGGTCCGAACATAAACAATACGATAACTGGCATGCTGACAAATGTGGTTTCCATCGTGCTGCGAGACAACAAACCAATAATCGTTCCCATAGCTAAGTACATAATCAAAGTAGGTGCGATCGTTAAGAGTAGTCCTGTTATAGGAACGTGAGGTGTCTTAGCTACCACAAAAGAAGCAAGCAGTACAAGAATCGTTAGCAGACCTGCAATGACGCTTTTACCCATAAGGACTTCCATCGGCCTTGCTGGGGACAGCATCAGAACACGCAGGGTGTGTTTCTCTTTTTCTTCCGCGATCATAATCGCCTGCACACTGGCACCTGTCATCATCAAGGCCATATTAATCGGCAGCGTTAGTACTAACGAGGTTGCTCCTTCCGTTATTGTTCCAAACATATAAGAGAAGAGGACAGGCAGAACAGCCGTCAACAACAGTGTTGTGTTTTTCATCGCGTCTTTATACTCTTTGCCGATAATGGCTTGAAGTCTTGTCATGGAAAAAGTCATCATTTTAATATGCCTCCAGTTAAGGAAATAAAGATATCGTTTAAGGTTGGTTCATTAGAGTGAATCGCTTGCAGCTTGCCGCTCGTCATCCAGTCATAGATTTGTTTGGCACCGTCCTCATCTTGCTTTATTTGGAACGTACCTTCAGATGTGGAGACGGTAACGGTATGGTCCGAATTATTTAGGCGAAGCTGCTGCGGAGTGTCCATCGCTGCTATTTTGCCTTGGTGAAGAAAGGCGATCCGGTCACATATTGCTTCAGCTTCTTCCATATCATGTGTTGTCAAAAATATCGTTGTTCCTGCTTGATTTAACTCGCGCAGCGAATTATGAATATGACGAGTATTAGTTGGATCAAGTGCTGATGTAGGTTCGTCTAGAAACAGCAGGTCTGGTTGATGGATAAGAGCACGGGCTAACGTGACACGCTGCTTCATTCCTTTAGACAACGTTTTTACGGTTGTGCTGCGCTCTTGCAGGAGGTTAACCTGCTGCAATGCCTCATCAATACGTTTCGTTGATACGCCATACAGCTTGCAGTACAACTCCAGATTGTCTTTCACCGTTAAACGGTCGTACAATGTGCTGTTGTCTGTTAATGTGCCAATGCGCTGCAAATGGCGGGCGCGCTCCTGCTCGGTCATCTTTTTCACATCAACCCCGAACACTTTGGCTGTGCCAGCACTGGGCATCAATTGGGCAGTTAATATTTTGACGGTAGTTGTCTTACCTGAGCCGCTTGGACCCAGGAAGCCGAAGATTTCACCCTTTTTGACATGAAAATCAAGATGTTGAAGAGCAGTCTTGTTCTCAAAAGCTTTGGTCATCCCTTGTACCTCAATAATGTGTTCCATGTGTGCACCCTCACTTTATTATTTGATGTTTAATGTAGTATCGATAGTTAAGAGTGTCAGTCAGCATTGGCTTAAATGGTGCTGTTATTACTCGCTTACATGGCCAAGTGCTTACTGCTGAGCGGCTAATTGACCGTCCCTGCTGACACTCTTATCGTACGACGAGTATGCTCTCATCACATCAAATATCGGTTGAAATGTGCATACCTTAGGTTGAATGGAACCTTTATAAGGGATGAATGAAACACATCAAGATATACCTAGGATAAGTTTCATCTCTTCATACTTGCTTTTTGAGAGTGGAATCTTGCTTTTCTGCTCATCATCCAATACAAGGCTATAGCTGTTGCGTGACCAAATAATGACTTCACGAACGCGCTGCAAATTCACCAAGTAAGATCGGTGACAGCGGAAGAAGCCAAATGCTTTTAACTTTTGTTCCAACTGCAGCAGTGTCATCGAGCTTGGATAGGTCTCGTGCTGAATATGCAGATGGGACAGCCCATCTTGGCTTTCCACAAAATTAATTTCAAGTGGATCGATAAGCACGATCTTATCTTGAATACGCGCAGGTATTTTATCCAGCATGATGGGCGGGATGTATTTGATCTCTTGTTGACTGGTCTCTTCAGCCTCTTCCTGTGGTTGCTCGGACTCGGGCTCGCCCGTCCCGGCCATCATATCATTGGCCATAAGCGAGGCATTCGCTTTCGTGTTCGGTGCCTCGGTCTGCAAGCGTACAGCTTCTTCTAATGAGGGGGGCTCCTCGTTGTCAGCACGTGGCTTGTTTGTATGCTCTTGATCGGAATGAGAAGCGGCTGGTATTTCTCCGTGTGATGCTATTTCTTCCGGCAGTTCAGCGGACAGGGCGACTTCACTGCTTGTATTGGCGTCTGCCTGGGTGTCATGTTCTAGCACCACTTGCTTGAATCCGGCAGGTGTCCAGCGTGTAATAAAGGATGTGAGCGACATAGCGCTCTCTAATGCCGGCACCGTCATCAGCACTGCAGCACCTTCTTCAATGAGGGCAGCAAGCCAATGACGTAAAATAAAACAGCTTTCCATATCAAGTTGGAACTCAGGATCTTCAATTAAAATCAGTCGAGGCGCATGAATAGCAGCGCGGGCTAAATGAAAGCGGCGCTGTTCAGAAGCTGTTAATTTGAAAAGTGGTACATTCTGTTTATCTTGCAGACCTACTATTTTTAGCATTCGGTTAACACGTTCTTTGTCACGGTGGCCAAATAATTTCATGAAGAATAAAAGAGCTTGGCGCGAGCTAAGTCGTTCGTAGACCGGATCATGTTGTCTGACACAACCAACATACGGCTGAAGCTGTTTATGGGACACCAGTGGTTGATTGTTCCATGTTGCAGACCCGGATGAGGGTTGCTGCACACCTAGTAGAACATCTATTAACAATTGCCCCATAGCGTGGTTGCACTGTATAGCGGCGCATTGCCCGGGCTCTATATGAAGCGTTAGTGGATCAAGCAAAGTTGAGTTTCCCTTGGTCACTTGCAGCTTGGTGATTTGAAGGCTAGAGAAATCATGTGAAGCTGCGGTTGTATGTACTTGCTTGGATGCTGACATGGATTTTAATTCACTCCGTTTCTAATCGTTCAAATTACAAATACTATACTTGATCATAAATCGAAAAGGATTTCTTGAATAGCCATAATATAGAATTTGGGGAGGGGGGGTTGTCATTAATGTTCGGAAAATGATTTATTAATAAATAATTTATTAATATTAAATGCACATTATCTATTTATTTACGAACGATTGGGCTAATAACTATTGACTCGTTCGCTTATGTCTATTACAATGTGATTGTTGCTTATAACAACCTGATTATAACGATGTAATCAACATTGTCTTGTTCGTATATCCCTGATGATAAGGTTCAGGGGTTTCTACCGGGAACCGTAAATTCCTGACTACGATCGGATGTGCGGCTCTTTAAGGCACTTCCGTATCGTGGTCAGGATTTTTTTTGCCCATTGCAAAATATTTTCAAGTGATACGATTACTTGATTAATGGTCATCAAGGAGGAACTCATGAGTAAGTATGATGTTATTGTAGTTGGAGCAGGTCCAGCAGGTATTTTCACTTGTTACGAATTGACTTTGAAAGCTCCGCACTTACGGGTAGCACTGGTGGATAAAGGTCATGATATCTATCGTCGCAGTTGTCCGATTCTGGAAGAGAAGATTAAGATGTGCCCTCCGCCAGCAGGCAAGAAAGATTTTGCGGGCTGCGTCCCGGCGTGTTCCATTACGAACGGCTTTGGCGGTGCAGGAGCTTATAGCGACGGTAAATTTAATGTAACGACTGAGTTTGGCGGCTGGCTGACGGATTACTTAGCGCCAACTCAAGTGCTGGATCTGATTCGCTACGTGGATAACATCAATTTGGAGCACGGGGCGACTAGAGAGATTACCGACCCGACGACAGGAACCGTGCGCCAGATCGAACAGCAGGGTTATGCAGCTGGCTTGAAGCTGCTGCGTGCTCAAGTACGGCACTTAGGGACAGAACAGAATCTGGAGATTCTGAAGTCCATTTATGAATATCTCCGTCCTCGCATCGAGATGGTATATAAAGCTGAAGTTACCGATATTGTTACTCTCAAGCAGGACGGTAAGCATAGGATCAAAGGCATTGAATTAAAAAGCGGTGAGATTTACGAGGCGGATCAAGTCGTTATTGTACCAGGTCGAGATGGATCGGCTTGGCTGACTGAGATCTTGAAGAAGCGCCGCTTGAAGATGTACAACAATCAAGTGGATGTTGGCGTGCGCGTCGAAACATCTGACGTGGTTATGCAGGAAATCAACACGCATTTATATGAAGGAAAATTTATTTATAACACGTCTGTCGGCACTCGAGTTCGCACATTTTGCAGCAACCCTTCGGGACACGTAGTGGTGGAAAACCATAGTGGAATTATGTGTGCAAATGGTCACTCCTACAAAGATCCAAAGCTCGGTTCGTCTAATACGAACTTTGCGTTGCTTGTGTCTCATCGGTTTACGGAGCCTTTCGACAAACCCAATGAATATGCACGTGAGATTTGTAAACGTGCAAACGATCTTTCCAGCGGCGGCGTAATCGTGCAGAAGTATGGCGATATTATAAGAGGCCGTCGTTCTACTGAGAACCGGATTCGCGAAGGGTTTCTAGAGCCAACACTTCGTGAAGCAGTGCCGGGAGACTTGGGATTGGTGCTTCCATATAACACGATGAAGAGTTTGATCGAAATGATGGATGCTCTTGATAAGGTGACGCCAGGAATAGCCTCGGAGCATACGTTGTTTTATGGAGTAGAGGCAAAGTTCTATTCTGCCCGTCCTAAGCTGGACGAGACACTTGAATCCGAGATTGAAGGCTTGTACTGTGGCGGAGACGGGGCAGGCATCACTCGTGGCTTAGCGCAGGCAGGAGCAGCAGGCGTTCACATTGCGCGCAGCATTGTGGCGAAGCGGATATAAGCGGCAGCAGAATACCAATAAGCAATTATGTAAAAGGAGCGAGGCACAGGACATATTCCTGTGCCTCGCTCCTATTTTATTAGTAATCCTGTTATGCTTCCCACCAGAACACACTCGTCTGCACGGACAATACGCCAAGCACAGATAGAGATGCACTCATGTTGAGGGAGAGGGTTTGTGAAGGCGGGACAATAATGGCGCCGTTAAAATCAAGAGTTAAAGGACCGCCGACAACGGGCATAGATATAATGGCAGTTCCTCCACTGACAGCTGAGGTTGAGCTTGTGACAGTCATAATACTCGTATTGCTGCTGCCTAGATTGCCATTGTTCGTTGTCACACTTGAAGGGGAGGATAGCGTACCGCTTCTATACATCGTGTATGTTGCTGATAAACTCGACAACAAGCTTAGCCCAACCCCGACACCACCCGCTACACTGATGATATAACACGATTTTGTTGAACTCCCATTACTCATGCGTAGGGATGTGACAACAGAGCCGCCAATTATGCCTAGTGAAGCAGAATTGGTCGTAAAGGCGCTGAACATATTGCCGTTGATGCTGGCGCTGTATTGCGGTGGTGAGACGGCGGCGGGCGAGCTTATCGTGTTAGTTGCCAATGAGTACAATGAATTGTTGATTGAATTAAACACATGATAGTTACTCATTATACTTCCCACCAGTTCAGGTTGATTGAACCTGTCAAAGCCCCAACTCCCAGCGACACCGTAAATACTTGATTCGGTGGTACTACGATGCTGCCGCCAAAAGTAAATGTGTATATACCCGCGGTCACAAAAGTGGAGTAGAGAGTCGTTGGCGTTCCGCCGAGCGTGCCAGTCAGCTGTTTGGTGGTTACAATGCTAGTTGTAGCATTACCTAGATTGCTGTTAATTGTACTAGGCGCCGTGCCACCAGCGATGCTCCCTCCAGAGTATAGAATTAAACTGGCACTGGCTGAGGACCCGCCTGATATATTGTTCATATAGACAGATTTGCCGCTCCCAGACGGATTTGAAATTTGTAACAGCAAGTTTTGGCTTCCTCCTACGCTGACATTACCTGTCGGCAGCCGAAAGGAAACACCAGCAGCGGCTGCGGCCGCAGAAGCATCTTCTTCAACTGCCGGGTTGGTGTAGGTATTGGTGAGCAGTGCGTACAGCTGCGTGGATGTCGTATTAAAGACGGCATTATTAGGCATTTATATACTACTCCCTCCTCATTAAAAGTGGGGCTTATAACCTAACTGTCCTTTATGTTTGGTATAGAATATGTGACGAGCAGTTATCTCGTGCGTGGACAAGTAGTGCAGCACGAGAGGTAAGATGAATTTAAGGTTTCAGCCTGTAGATTGCAGATGATTGTGATATATTGCACATTATCTATATGGAAGGTTAGCTATTATAGAAATATAAGAATTTTAGCTAATTTCCATTCGTGATCCCACACATATAAAGATGATTAGTCATAGAGGAGGAATCAACATGGCAGGCTACTTAAAGCCGCAAGAGATTGCAGCAGCTACCGTGGAGACTGGAGTAGTAAAGGCTCGTAATCCTTTAAGCGTGATGGCTCTGTTAGGCTTTTTGGCAGGTGCGTTTATCGCGCTCGGGTATTTATTATATATTCGTGTAACAGCAGGCGCACCCGCTGAGTGGGGCAGCATAAACAGTTTGATTGGAGCAGCGTTGTTCCCTGTCGGGTTGATTCTGGTGCTGCTAGCTGGCGGTGAACTGCTAACCGGCAACATGATGGCGGTGCCATTGGCGCGTATGAAGGGACGTATTTCCACAATAGAGGTTATCCGTAACCTGATTGTGATTACAATAACGAATTTTTTGGGTGCATTATTTGTTGCCTATTTCTTCGGCCACATTGTAGGGCTAACAGGAAGCGGCGTGTACTTGGAGAAAACGATTGATATTGCAGGACATAAGCTTCATGATACTTTCTTGCAAGCATTCGTGTCGGGAATTGGATGTAACTGGCTTGTAGCGCTGGCCGTATGGCTCGCCTATGGTTCCAAAAGCTTCAGTGGAAAGATTCTCGGTATTTGGTTTCCAACAATGGCGTTTGTTGCGATTGGATTTCAGCACGTGGTGGCCAACATGTTTGTTATTCCCGCTGCGATCTTCGAAGGGCACTATAGCTGGGGCCAGTATATGACTAACTTTATCCCTGTGTGGCTCGGCAATCTGGTCGGGGGTGCCGTATTTGTAGCAGGTGCTTATTATATGGCCTATTTGAAGAAGTATGAACCTGCACACGCTGGAGCAGATGCACCTGTCGAGAAAGTAGGTTCACCAGCCGTATCCCAAGCTTCAACTGGAGCTTCTGTTACAAATGTGAAGCCTCATCTCAATTAGTATCTATTTATATAATTATGCGGACCAAGGCTGTCTCTGAAGCAAATGTGCTTTTGGGGCGGTCTTTTATTATGGATTTAGCACCTTAGTTTCACTCTCCCCGCAGCTCAGGCGGGTATCCATTGTCGCAACTTTGCAGGAATCATGTGAGCAAAGCGGGATAGTGGTGTTATAAGGAATGGAAAGGAAGCTGCACAGGTGTTGGCACAATCTAAATATTTCTAAATAATGGAGTATTAAAACGGAATTGATAATAAATTCAAATTTTAGGTGTCATGAATTACAAAATTCAAAAGTGAACTTTTTCACATGAATGATATCGATAACGTGATAAGCTAAAACTGAGTTATTAAGTGAAAATATTCACTATATTTAACATCACATTGATATGTGGTTGTTCACTTAATGGCAGTAGAGATAAAGCTAGGGTTAACACTAAACTAAGCTGAAAGGGAGTATTTTAATGAAGAAGTGGGTAGCAACAGTATTATCGGCTGTTATGGTGATGTCCATGTTAGCAGGCTGCGGTGGCAAAGGGGAAACGGCAGATGTCGTTGTGGTCGGCGCAGGCGGAGCAGGTCTGTCAGCTGCAGTCAAAGCAACGGAAGATGGGGCTAAGGTTATCGTCCTTGAGAAGATGCCGATGGTCGGCGGCAACACAACGCGTGCTACTGGCGGCTTAAATGCAGCCGGCACCAAGCAGCAAATAGCAAAAGGGATTAAAGACAGCCAGCAGTTATTTTTCGAAGATACGATGAAGGGCGGATATGATAAGAACAATCCGGATCTTGTTCAAGTATTAACGACTAATGCCAAAGGCTCCGTGGAATGGCTTGAGGGCTTTGGCGCAGACTTGTCTGACGTAGGCCGGATGGCGGGTGCTAGTGTGAATCGGACGCATCGCCCTACAGGCGGCGCAGCTGTGGGCTCTCATATCGCTTCGGTATTGGACAAGACAGCTAAGGATAAAGGCATCGATGTGCGTACACGTAATGAACTGACAGAGATCGTGACGGATAAAGACGGTAATGTAACGGGTGTCAAAGCAAAAGATAAAGAGGGCAAGGAATATACAATTAATGCAAAGGCTGTCGTATTGGCAACGGGCGGATTCTCTGCCAACCAAGACATGGTCATTAAATACAAGCCTGAACTGAAAGGCTTTGCGACTACCAATCATCCTGGTGCAACAGGTGAAGCGATGGATATGGCCAACAAGCTTGGTGCAGGTCTTGTAGATATAGCGGAAATACAGACACACCCGACCGTAGTTCCAGATAAAGGTGTCATGGTAACAGAAGCAGTACGTGGCAACGGGGCAATCTTATTAAACAAAGAGGGTAAGCGGTTTGTAAATGAGCTGTTGACACGTGACGTCGTGTCCAAAGCGATTCTGGACCAAAAAGACGGACGCGCCTTTTTATTTTTCGACAAAGGGATGCGTAACAGCTTAAAAGCAACAGAAGAATATTTTAACATGAGCTTGGTTGCAGAAGCAGACAGCGTAGAGGCGCTGGCGGAGAAGCTTAACGTGGATAAAGCAGTCATGACTGATTCGGTAAAAGTTTATAATGAGCTGGTCAAAGCGGGTAAAGACAGCCAATTCGAACGTGCTGACTTGCCTCGTGAACTGAACAAAGGTCCTTATTATGCTATTGAGGTTACACCTGCCGTTCACCATACGATGGGCGGTCTCAAAATTAATACAGATGCACAGGTGTTAAAAGAGGATGGTACCATTATTAATGGCTTATATGCAGCGGGCGAGGTAACTGGCGGCGTACACGGCGGTAACCGTCTTGGTGGCAACGCCTTGGCTGATATTATTACATTTGGCAAAATTGCAGGCACGAACGCAGCAAAGTTAGTTAAATCCTAACATGGCCTAATTCGTATTACTGTTTCTATACAGGGAGTATAAGATTAAAATGATGCAGGGGAGAGATTAACGATGAAAAAAGCAGCTTCGTGGGTAGCGCTTGGCCTTGCAGCAGCACTGCTGTTGTCCGGTTGCGGAGACTCTGGTAAATATAAAGATGGAACTTATGAAGGGACGGGCCGTGGCGCATCCAGTGATATTAAAGTAGCTGTAACAGTAAAAGCGGGCAAGATCGAGAGCATCGAACTGAAAGAACATGAAGAAACAGCACAGTTAATTGAAGCAGTCAAAGATAATACAATTCCCGATATTGTTACCAAGCAGGATACGGAAGGTGTAGAGGCATTAACGGGAGCAACGAAGTCTTCAGAAGGTGTACTTGCTGCCGTGAAGCAAGCACTGGAGCAAGCGAAATAATCGTAACTTCAAATCACAAGGGGTCGTTCATTAGAGCGGCCCTTATTATATTATTGCTTGTTATAGGTTCAATATAGTTAGAATAGAAATGGAGACAATAGTGGAAAGATAGCATTATTGTAATGATAAATTTTACATTTGTAATAAAGTAATCTCGATTATAAGTTATTTTGTATTATTTTTTGCACGATATGTCACGTTAATATCGACTTTTATCGACAAATGTATGATACACTAGAAGAAGCTCAACAGTATTTGCACATTTGCATGTACGATATACTGTAAGCGCCTACAACATGATGGATGGGAGGAATTCGGCTATGAGACTACATGTTACAGGCGACGTAAGTTCGCTGCTGCCGGGCATTCAAGCGTTACAGTCGAATCTGGGGTTTGAACTGAGTGAAGAGGGCATATCCGTTCAGGTGGAACAAGCCGAAGGTAAGCTGTTTGTGAAGTGGGAGCAGGGCAAGGGATTGATTCGTTATGCGGAGCCCATTCATTTCTTCCGCGCGTTAAGCTTGCTGATGGAAAGAATACAAGAAAATGTAGAAGGCATTACTGAGGAGGAGCCTCAGTTTACTTATAACGGAACGATGCTTGACGCATCGCGCAACGCAGTGCCGAACTTGCACATGATGAAGCAGACGCTGCGCACGATGGCACTGATGGGTTTAAACGGACTTATGCTGTATACCGAAGATACGTATGAAATTAAAGAGCGTCCTTACTTCGGGTATATGCGTGGTCGCTACACGGCAGCAGAGCTGCGCGAGATTGACGAGTATGCGGCACAATTTGGTATCGAGGTTATTCCTTGCATTCAGACGCTGGGGCACTTGGCGCAAGCGCTGAAGTGGGATCCGATGCTAGAACTACGGGATACGGAAGACGTCCTGCTTGCTCATTGTGAAGATACTTATGTGCTTATTGAGCAGATGTTTAAGGCAGTATCGGAGTCTGTACGCTCGAAGCGGATTCATATCGGTATGGATGAAGCGTTTGGATTAGGATTAGGTCGTTATATGATCAAGAACGGCTTCCGGGAACGCTTTGATATTATGAATGAGCATCTGGCAAAAGTGCTGGAGTTAACGAAGAAGTATGGTTTGGAACCAATGATGTGGAGCGATATGTATTTCCATCTGTTGATGAAGGATGGAGGTCATTATTATGATGGGGAAGTCGACTTTACAGAGGAAGTCGTGTCCCAGATTCCAAAGGGCGTTCGCTTCGTATATTGGGATTATTACCATAACGATCAAGCGTTCTATGAGGACTTCATTGATAAGCATCGCCAGCTTGGCTCAGAGCCCGTATTTGCAGGTGGCATCTGGACATGGGGCAGCATAAGCCCTAACTATGGCAAGACGTGGGAGAATACCGAGCCAGCACTGCTTGCCTGCAAGGCAAAGGGCGTGAAGGAAGTGTTCGCAACGGCATGGGGCGACAATGGCCAAGAGACCAATCTAATGATGACATTGCTTGGCCTGCAATTGTTTGCAGAGCATGGTTATACGTCCGGCGAAGTGGATGAGAATCGATTGAAGGAGCGCTTCCGTACATGTACAGGACAGAGCTTCGATGATTATTGGCAGCTCACATACATGGATGAGACACCAGGCGTAACGAAGAACAATATGCATAGCTCGAACAGTTCGAAGTTCTTGCTCTGGCAGGACACCTTGATCGGCCTGTTTGACAAGCACCTGCAGGGTGAGCTGGAGAAGTCGCTGCCCGAACATTATAAGCAGCTAGCCGAGCGAATGGCAGCAGCTGAGGCTAAAGCCGACGGCGATCATAAGCTGGTATTCAGCTTGTATGCCAAGCTGGCCGCAGCACTGTCAGAGAAGGCCACACTTGGCATTCAAGTAACACGCGCGTATCAAGCAGATAACAAGGACACGCTGCGCCGCTTGGCGGAATGCTCGATTCCGCTTGTGCACTCGTTGGTCGATGCGACACGCAAAGCGCATCGCAAGTTGTGGATGGCTACGTGTAAGCCTTTTGGCTGGGAAGTGCTTGATATCCGTTACGGTGGTGTACTGTCCCGCCTGCAATCGGCGGAGGATCGACTGCTTGATTACGTGGAAGGGCACGTTGACCGTTTGGAAGAGCTAGAGGCTGAACGCTTGCCATTCAAATATTTAAGTCCGCCTGAAGAGCATATTATTGCGCAAGGCACGTTCTATCATCGAATCGTAACCGGCGCGGTGTTGTCGGCGACCTAGATCCCTGACGAGCACAATTGAATATCCATAAATACAGCCCTGCCGCAGGTTATAGAGCGTATAGCTCCTTGACTGAGGCGGGGCTGTATTTGTGTAATGATATGCCCGCTCGTGTATAGTTTACGGAGTTGCAAGGGGTGTTGTACGCAGTGGATATGTCCGTACAATCATCCATTGCCCGTCCGCGCCTTGCTCCAAGACAACAACACTAGAGGTTTCCACATTTTCGAAATCGGGTCCTTTTATCTTTTTAAATGTTTGCACCATATGAACGGCGACCTCATTACCGCTATAATGAATGACTTTAGCTTGTTCAAGGCTCACGGCCAAGTCAAAAGTATTAAATCGTTTGACATATGCTTGTTTGGACTGCAAAAGCTCGTTCGTGGACAATTTCATCCTGCCAAGCAGGCCCTCTATATTCTCTTCGTTTTCATATTTAACTACCTGCTGTAGTGAGTCCATGACATTTTTCTCTTCATTATCCGGCAGACTGACTCGTGACAGCAGCACATCGTCAAGTACGATATAGACCAGATCGCTAACATCGCGTTCACTTATTTTCCATGCGCCGTCTACCTTATTTACGGTATACAAGTTGTCGCTGCGGCTGTCAGGTTTAAAGGCTCCTTTAACACTGTGCGTTAGTTCAACGGTATGCACAAGCGCACTATTGCCACGTAGATCAAGTATATGAATTTCCTTGAGGGTTGTAGCCAAGTCGAATTTATTCATCTGTGCTTGGATGCTGGAGCCGAGTTGGTACAATGACCCTTTAGTATCCATTAATCCCATGAGACGTTCGTAATTTTTTTCATTAGCGAATTGAATATATTGCGTGAACAGAGACATCACTTGCTGCTCTTCTGATTGTTGCTCTTTCGGGGTTGTGGAGGAAGTTGAGATGAGCACCTGCTGGTTGTGTTTGTCCCACTTCACGGTATTTCCCGTTGCTTCACCAATGAAACGAATGGGAATATAAGTTGAGTTGTGTATGGATTGGGGAGCGCTGGTTAAGGCGACGGCAGTTCCATTAATGCGGGCTTGCTTACTGCCTATTTGGAGTTTAATTACGAGCTTGTCCCGCGTCCCGGTTACAGTCTGACTTTTGCCATCCCATTGTACATGTAGTCCCAGTTGTTCAAAAATAGGTCGAAATGGGACAAGAATGGAGCCATTACTTGTGATGGGTGCCGTATTCAGATGAATCTGCTTGTTATCGATGAGTACGGATATAGTATTGGCGTGCGTACTTGCGGCCTTGGCTGGAATTATAGTGCTGGAGTAGAAAAAGAGGCAGGAAAAGCTTAGCACTAGAGCGGCGAAACGGGTGCGCGTGCTAGTTATCATTGGCATATCTCCTCACATGGCTATTAGATGAAAAGTCTGGAATTTACATAAATATTAAATTGATTATAGCGGTAAATGAAAGCGATTACTATATGTTAATTTATGCACGATTAAATACCGATTAGATCAGGGTGAACAGTGAAAAAGGAAGTCAATGCATAAAACCGTTTAACAAAAAAGGAACCTCATGTATTTTACATTTTTACAGTTGAAGACAGTATGGACCTCCCTGCACAGAAAAACCTCTCCCAATGCTAGTATGATGAACTTCATCATGGGCGCAGGGAGAGGCTCATCAGAACGTGAGTGGAGTGTACTCAAGGGAATTTATTTCTTTGCCACATTTGCTACACTACAATTTACAGCAGCAAGCTGGATATGCCAAATCCAATCGCGACCGCGGATACAGTAGCTACTATGCCTGGCAGCATAAAGCTGTGGTTGAGCAGATATCGGCCAATCCGTGTCGTTCCTGTCCGGTCAAAGTTGATGGCAGCAATAACGGTAGGATAGTTCGGGATAAAGAAATATCCGTTAACCGATGGGAACATCGCAATCAACGCTGGCGCTGGTATGCCTACTGCCAGTCCAAGCGGCATGAGCCCGCGTACAGTTGCTGCCTGCGAGTTAAGCAGAATAGACATCACAAACAAAGCAAAGGCAAACATCCAAGGCGCAGCGGTGACGATATCTCTGATCGCACCATCGATCATTTCCATGTTGCCACGGAAGAAGGTGTCGCCCATCCAAGCGATACCAAAGATGCTGATAACGGCCTGCATGCCGGCCGTAAAGATGCCGCTGGTAACAACCTTGGCGGCGGAAGCACGTGTAGCCAGCAGGATGAGTGCGCCGGCTGACAGCATTACGATTTCAACGATCTGAGGCATGCCGAGCGTCTGCAGAACGCCTTCGGCATCCGTCCAACTAGGCCGCAGGCTTGGGAAGGAACCAAATAAGACGACACCAAGAACACCTAGCAGGAACAACACTACGGACAGTATCGGACCACGCTGTAAAGCATTTCCTGAAGACGCTTCTGACGGATCTTGACCGGCACCTGAGTTGGAACGATCGTTCACCCCAATGGGCAGAACGCTGCCTTCTTTAACGCGGCGGTTAAATTCCTCGTCTTCCGCCAGGGGCTTGCCGTATCGGCTCATGACAAGGGCACCAAGCGCGCAGCCAACCAGCGTAGCTGGGATACTTACCATAAGGATATCCGGCAGATGATAACCTTTGGGCGCGAGCAGCGCAAGCAATGCAACAGTAGCCGCTGAAATTGGGCTTGCTGTAATCGCCTGTTGTGATGCGATTACAGCGATGGACATCGGGCGTTCTGGGCGCACGCCAGACTGACGTGCCACTTCGGCGATGACGGGCATGACCGAATAAGCTACATGCCCAGTACCAGCGCACAACGTAAACAAGTAGGTCACGACGGGCGCCATAAAAGTAATATGCTGGGGATTGCGGCGCAAAGCACGCTCGGCCAAACGGACGAGGACGTCCATGCCGCCAGCGGTCTGCATAATGGCGGTAGCCGTTACAACCGCTGCAATCATCAGCATTACGTCAATCGGTGGCTCGCTTGGCGTCAAGCCGAAGCCAAATGTCAACACGGCTAACGCTAAGCCGCCAATTACACCTAAACCAATGCCACCAAGGCGAGAACCAAAATATAGGGCGAGGATAACGATTAATAGTTGAAGTCCAAACATAACTCACGACCTTTCCTTAACTTATAGCGTGGCAATAAAATACCCGCCTTATCCGGGCGTACGCTTCAAGATGCGCGCAGTTCGGATAGGCGGGCAGAAATTGAACAACGGTACATGCTGCTTGATTCCTTACAGTTACTTTAACTCAGCAAATTGGTAAGCCTCGTTGGTAAGCTCGAAATATTTTTTAATGCCAGAAGAGCAATATACTTTCTGGTCAGTCGTAATAAAGATTGCTTCCGCTTCAGTCTTGGATTCGATAAAGGCCATGCCTTCTTGTAATCCAAGCGAAAACGCGGATGTGGACAATGCATCTGCATCAGTAGAGCGATCGGTAACAATTGTCACACTATTGAGATTGTTTACAACGGGATAGCCCGTTTTTGAATCCAGAATATGATGGTAGTGCTTGCCGTCCTTAACAAAGTAGCGCTCATATACGCCTGACGTGACAATGGTTTTGTCCGCTACCTTCATACGGCCAATCTGATTGCCTCTTGATTCGTTCGGATCTTGGACACCGATTGTCCAGTCCATGCCGCTAGGCTTCTGACCTACTGCGTAAATGTTGCCGCCAAGGTCGATAATGGCACTTTTATAGCCTTGATCTCGTACATAGTCGGCAATTACATCGGCTGCGTAGCCTTTGCCAATTCCCCCTAAGTCAAGAACCATATCCTTCTCAAGTGAGACGGTCATGTTGCTCTTGTCCAGCTTGACCTTATCGTAGCCAAGCAGCTTGAGGCCTGTATCAATCTCAGTCTTCGCTGGTACTCTGGCATCATCGTGCCCGATATTCCACATATTAACGAGCGGTCCGATGCTTGGATCGAAGCGACCGTGTGTTCGAGCTGCATAGTCAAGCGATGTCTCGATGACTTGATATAATGGCTTCGAAACTTGAACAGGACCCTTGCCAGCCTGAGCATTCAGCTTATACAATTCGCTCGTTTCCAATGTTCGGCTCATTTCACTTTCAATGTCTTTCATAAGTGAGTTGATTTGCTCGAAGTCTTGATCATTTGCGCGCGAGTCGTATATTTTCACAGTTACGATGGTATCAAAAATAAAGTATGATTTGGTCTTCGCTTCCTGCTGGGCCGTTGTGCTGCCTTTTTCGGTTGTCTGATCAGCACTGCTTCCGCATCCGCTGAATAATAGAGCCATCGATAAAGCCACAATAAGGACAGACCCGAGGCGATGCAATGGTATCAAGCGTGATGTTGAATGTGGTCTCATAGCATATTCCTCCGTATTTCTTAATCAGTGTGCTATTAGCATCTGTACAAGCACCTCATTATATCAGCAGACATACAAATTGGAAAGGAAACGACTCATAGCGCAATGCTGAAATCGCATTACAGCAAGTGTTTGTTCATAGTTACGCCTTGCTTCTAACATTGAATGATTGTTCACTAAGTTGTATAATGGCATAGATATTTAAAATTATATTTAACTCAAGGAGTCAACCAGAATGAAACGTGGAGACTTAATCCTGATTGGAGTAGTCATTGTGGCGGCCTTGGCTTTCTTCGTACCCAAATGGCTTTTTCAAAATCAAAGTGAAAATATGCACAATGCTAATGTGTATGCCGAGATATCGGTTGATGGAAAATTGTTTAAAAAAGTGAAGATCACAAAAGAAGAGCAGCTTATTAATGTAAAAACAGACCACGGCCTAAATGTGCTGAAAGTACATGACGGTGGCATCGAGATGTTTGATGCGGATTGTCCGGATAAAGTGTGTCTGTCATTCGGTTTTGTCACACGAGCTGGAGATACGATCGTATGCTTGCCGCACCGCGTCTTGGTAGAGCTGAAGAGCGAGAGCGGAGAGGAGAGTGATCTCGATGCCGTCGTCAGTTAAGTTAAGCGACACTTCGCTTAAACTGAAGAAGGCGGTTATTATCGCGATCTTTAGTGCAGTTGCGGTCGTGCTTGGTATACTGGAATCCCTGCTGCCAACGCAGCTTATCATCCCGGGTGCGAAGCTTGGGCTTGCCAATATTATGGTGCTTACTTGTTTATATTTTTTGAAGGGGCGAGACGCCTTTGCGCTTGTCATCCTCAAGACGCTGCTTATGACGCTGCTCCTTGGCACCTTTTCTGCGTTTCTGTTCTCTTTTTTAGGCGCGCTGTTCAGCTTTATTGTGATGTACGGCCTGATGAAGATCGGTCGTGGACATATTAGTTTGCTTGGAATTAGCGTGGTTGGTGGAGTTGCCCACAATATTGGTCAATTAACAGCTGCGGTCATTGTATTTAAGACTTCAAAAATCTTTTATTATTTGCCGCCGTTAATGCTGCTGGGTGTCGTAACCGGGATATTTATCGGTATCGCTGTTAAATATGTTGTAGCCTCATTGTCAAAACTATCGATATTTGAACCATTTGTACCTGAGAACTGAAATTTTGTATTCATAATTTAAAGTGAAACATAGCTGTTGGCGGCGTCATGTCCTGTGGAGAGGCATGATGCTTTCATCATGTTGGACTACATCTTAGCGGGCAGGAGGCAGAACCAGGATGATTAGATTGGAAAATGTACACTTTCAATATCCTAAGCGAGAAGCGTTATTTTCCGACTTGGAGCTGCATGTCCCGCGTGGACAGTGGGTATCGATTGTCGGGCCTAACGGCTCAGGAAAGTCAACCCTTGTTAAGCTTGTTAACGGGTTGCTCGACCCAGATTCGGGTACGATACATCTAGATGGTACATTGCTGGACGGTGAGAGTGTTGGTGATATACGCCGGCGTACCGGATATCTGTTCCAGAATCCAGACAATCAGTTTATTGCTACGACCGTGCGCGACGACATCGCCTTTGGCATGGAGAATCGCTGCGTGCCCCGTAAAGACATGAAGCAGCGAATTGATGCAATAGCAGAACAATTAGGCATTAGCGAATGGCTGAACCGTCATCCTGCCTCGCTCTCCGGCGGGCAAAAGCAGCGGGTTGCAATTGCCGGATTGCTGGTACTGAACCCGGAAATCATGATCTGGGACGAAGCCACTTCCATGTTGGACGAGCGCTCCAAGCAGGATATGCTGCTGCGTCTGCGACATTTACATAAGAACCAAGGACTTACTATCTTGTCCGTCACTCATGATGCGGAAGAAATATTAGCCTCTGACCGTGCTGTTGTCATCCGGAACGGAGTGATTGCAGCGGATATGAAGCCCATTCAATTGTTTGAGAATAGAGAGCTTGCTTGGGAATGCCGGCTGCAGCCGCCATTTTCCTTGGCGCTGTCACTCGAACTAAGGGAAAAGGGTCTGGACATTGGGCTTCATCACAATGAGGAGGAGTTGATGAGAGCGCTATGGCCATCGTTACATGTGAGCAAATAAGCTATCAATATTCGAAGGCGGGTAGCCATCAGCCCCTTGCGTTAATAGACGTAAGCTTGCGCTTGGAGCAGGGGAAGTTCTATGCGATTCTGGGCGCTACAGGATCGGGGAAGTCAACGCTGCTTCAGCACTTTAATGGCATTTATCAGCCTACCAAGGGGAAGCTTCAAGTATATGATGTTGTCTTCGCGGCCGGTACGAAGGTGAAAGGCCTAAAGCCGCTTAGAAGCCGTGTAGGTCTTGTGTTTCAATTTCCTGAGCAGCAGCTATTTGAAGAAACCGTTGAAAAAGACTTAATGTTCGGTCCGATCCAGTTTGGTGAGAACGAAGAACAGGCACGAGAAGCGGCAGTGGCTGCTCTGCGGGCAGTGGGACTTGATGAGACGTTCATGGCACGTAGTCCTTTTGAGTTAAGCGGTGGTCAGATGCGAAAGGTTGCCATTGCTACTGTGCTGGCTTCTAACCCAGAGTTAATAGTGCTGGACGAACCGACAGCTACGTTGGATCCTGTAAGCCGTACTGAGCTGATTGCATTGCTAAAGCGGCTGTGTGAGGAGCAGGGCAGGACAATTGTGATGGTCACACACCGTCTGGATGAAGTTCTTACGGCAGCGGATGAGTTTATATTAATGCAGCAAGGGACAGTAACGTACGCAGGGACACATGCAGACCTGATGAGGTCTCCACATTTGCTGCAAGCAGCAGGGATTGTGGTTCCAAGTGAGATGAAGCTGGCTCATGAAGTCTCGAAGCGAACGGGCATCATGGTGGATGAGCTTCCTTCTGGAATAGAGGGATGGGCTGATTGGCTCATTCATAATAGTGGCGCCACAAGTGGGGCTGCGGATAGAGAGGCTAACGATAACACGGTTGGCCAGCAGGAGCCGCCAGAAATGGTGTCACCGCATGGTATGACTGATTCGTATGAAAAGGGGGAGTAATGTATGGATGACCGAATGATTATGGGCCGCTACGTGGCGGCGCAATCATGGGTCCACCAGCTTGATCCACGTGCTAAGCTGACGGCTATGGTACTTTTTTTGATTGCCGTCATTTGTGCGGATTACAGCTTGGAATTAGCTGTGATTACAGCGTTCTCCCTTGTCATCTTGATGACTTCCAGTATTCCACTGCGTCGTTATGGTCGTGCATCAAAGCCATTGTGGCCGCTTATGGCATTTATGTTTCTCTTTTACGTGTTATTTGAACATAGCGGTGATGTGTGGCTAAGCATAGGCAGCTTTACCGTGACTAGCGAAGGGGTTCTCCTCGGCGTGTACGCGGTGTGGCGCATGCTGCTGTTAGTTTGCTTTACATCTATACTTACATTCACGACTACACCGATTGAACTTAATCTGGGCTTAGAAGCGGTACTAAAGCCGCTTAAGCTGATAGGCGTATCCCCACAACAGTGGACGATGATGATTACGATTGCGCTAAGGTTTATTCCGACTATTTTTGAGGAAGCCAATAAGATACTTAAGGCACAAGCATCACGTGGCGCTGATTATGAGGATCTGAAGCTAAAGGAAAAGGGCAAGTTGGTTGTGACGCTGTTGGTACCGGTAACAGTTGGTGCGTTTCGCAGAGCTGAAGATCTCGTAATGGCGATGGAATCACGCGGATACGTGCTGGATGCCAAAAGAACCTCATTGCGTTATTTGACGTGGCAAGGGACAGATACCTTATTTATTTTGTTATTTATTGTGCTTACAGCAGGAATGATTATCCTATAAGACGGGCCGTTCCGCATACAAATGTAACACATAGGAAATTCGTTTTCTAAAAATGTGAATAATGTCACATAAACCTGTCGGTATTTGTTGTAATTTAAATATATACAATTTTAAATTTTATACGGGGTGGGGAGGAACGACTGTGGCGAGATATTTTAACGGTAAAGAAATTGAACTTTTGGCTCCTGCTGGAACTTTTGAAATTTTTAAATCTGTTATAGACGCTAATTGTGATGCCGTTTATTTTGGGGGACCCTCTTTGAATATGCGCATGATGCGCAAGGGGTACAATTTAAGTTACGATGAAGTAAGTGAAGCAATTAACATGACACGTGCCCGTGGGAAACGTGCGTATGTTACGGTGAATAACCTGCTCAATGAAGAAGACTTAGAGGAAGCAAAACGATATTTTGAGTTTCTGGACAAAGTCGGGCCCGATGCAATCATCTCTCAGGATCTGGCTGTATTCCCACTGATTCAGCAGTTAAATCTGAATAATATCCCTGTCCATTCGTCCGTGATGATGAATGTGCATAACCTCGAAATGATCGAGGCGATGCGTGATATGGGAGTGACCCGTATCGTGGCATCGCGCGAGATGGATCTGCATACGGCAGAAATGCTGCAAACGAAGACGGGAATGGAATTTGA
The DNA here is from genome assembly GCF_030226685.1 of Paenibacillus sp. UMB4589-SE434. Classification (NCBI taxonomy): domain Bacteria; kingdom Bacillati; phylum Bacillota; class Bacilli; order Caryophanales; family Paenibacillaceae; genus Paenibacillus; species Paenibacillus sp. UMB4589-SE434. The sequence continues at coordinate 312,761 of NZ_JASOYK010000002.1, forward strand.
GTACTTTGTTCATGGTGACATGTGTACGGTACACGGAGCGAACTGTTTGTACAGCGCGATGCTTTATGGCAACAGCGCCAGCAGAGGGCGCTGTATGAAGCCTTGCCGTTGGGATTATCGGGTGAAAAAGGACGGCAACGTCTACCCGACTGAATATCCGCTTGCAGCGAAAGATATGTATATGTATGAACATATTCCAGAGTTGATTAAGTCAGGCATTACATCCTTCAAGCTAGAGGGACGTATGCGCGACATTGAATTTTTGTCGATGGTTATAAATAGCTACGGCGAAGCCATTGATCGTTATATTGCAGATCCGCTTGGCTATAACCGTCAAGAAGGCGCAGATACGTTGTACGAGAACCGCAAACGCGACTTCTCCACTGCATATGCGTTCGGTAAGCCGGGTCTGGATTATATTAATACCCGCTATGAAGGCACAGGCAAGTTCTACAGTACGGGTAAAGTATTCAGCACACCTACAGCTGAGCGGGAAATGAAAGAGGAACGGCTTGTCCAGATTAGTGATACATTGGGTGCGGTGCAGCGTCAACCTGCTGGTACAGGACCTAAGCCTGCCATTTCCGTGCACGTTAATAATATGGCACAAGCACGAGTTGCGATTGAAGAAGGAGCAGACTACGTATACTTAACCGGAGATGTGTTCCAACCAGATCGTCCATTTAATCGTGCAGAAATAGAGCAGCTTACGGCAGAGAAGGGTGCTTCTCAGATTCTGTTAGGCATGCCTCGGATGATGACAGAGATGCATATGGAGCAGTACAATCATTTTCTGAAAAATGGCGCCAATCATAATTACTATGGACTTGATGGACTGTTAGCTTCTAATATCGGTGCTATGCGCAAATTCCGTAATCTGGGTCTGCCTATGATTGCCGATTTCTGCGTCAACGTATACAACCATATGTCTGCTGATGTGTATCGGAATCAATTCAACATGGAGCGTGTACATGCGTCGTTGGAGCTTCCGCTAAATGATCTTAGTAATTTGCTGGCGCACTCCAAGACGCCAATTGAAGTTATCGTTCACGGTTCTCCAATAGTGATGTATCTGGAACTCGACTTGTACGAGAATGCTGCCACTTTGGAGCCGATTGCGCAGGAAGACAATCAATATGTCGACAATCAGTACCTTGTTCTTTTGACGGATAAAGGGGAAAATCCAATATATCGTGATTGGAGCGGCCGCAACCACTTGGCGCTTGCGAAAGAGCTTTGTTATTTGCCGCTGCTGAAGGAACTGCATGAAGCAGGTGCTAATCACTTCCGCATTGAGGGCAAAACATATACACCTGAACAATTGCGTCATATTGTCCGTGTATATCGCCAAGCAACTGAGGATTTGTCGCAGTGTGGCAAGCTATTTGATCAGATGAAGTCGGTGTACGCTGGTTATACGCTAGGTTCTCTTCAATTCGGAACGGCGTTGAATTTGGAGCTGACGGAGGCTTAATGAGCGAATAGATGGTCATAATGTTGCCATTGGCAGGACCATGTGAAAGAACTTAAATTGATATTTCTTTACGGTATATTCCGCATCGCGAGCGGCAGACCTCGATGTCTGCCGCTTCTTGCGGGCCAGCAGGATGAAATCGTGAGATAGAAGGGTGGATTAACGTGAACAGTTCAACAAACGTAATTCATGATCAGACCTATATCGGACCAGAGGGCGTGCTTGCGAAGCGAAAAGAGTACTTTTATCCGTGCACGCATCATTTCTATAAGCAGCCCCCGCAGATTGTACGGGGGAAGATGCAGCATTTATACGACGACGCAGGCAAATCTTATGTCGATTTCTTTGCGGGTGTATCGGTCGTGGCCTGCGGCCATTGTAATGATCGGATCACGGCGAAGACGATTGAACAGCTTCAGACGTTGCAGCATACGACGACTATATACTTGACTCAGCCCATGGTAGATTTGGCTGAGCGCTTGGCAAATGGTGTGCTTCCTGGTGAACTGAAGCGGACCTTTTTCTGCAATAGTGGATCAGAAGCTAATGAAGGCGCAATGCTGCTGGCACGCCTTCATACGAAACGACGTCATTTTATTGCGTTGGAGCAAGGCCTGCACGGTCGAACTTTCTTAACAATGGGTGTGACCGGTATACCGATGTGGCGCTCTGATGATTATCTAGATACGGGAGTGGCCTTCATTCCCCGTCCATATCAACCGGATACAGATACCGATACCGCTGCACGTCGATCTGTGGAGGCGCTTCGCGAGCTGCTTGCTGCGAAAGGGGATACTTTTGCTGCAATGATCGTAGAGCCGATTCAAGGAAACGGCGGTATGATTGTACCTCCCGACTGGTACTTCAAAGAGGTCAAAGCCTTATTGGAGCAGCATGGCGTGCTGCTTATCGCCGATGAGATCCAGACGGGATTCGGCCGCACGGGCCGTATGTTTGCGATGGAACACTACGATGTTGTGCCAGATATCCTGTCGATGGCCAAGGCACTTGGTAACGGTGTGCCAATCGGCGCATTTGCCACAACGGACAAGATCGCGGCCAGCTTTAATCGACCGTCAGCTTCAACGTTTGGCGGCAATCCAGTATCTTCTGCGACGGCTTTGGCCGTGCTTGATTATATCGAGCAGGAAGGCCTGGTAGAGCGTTCTGCTCATGTTGGCGGCCAGCTGATTGCAGGGTTACGTGCCTTACAGGCGAAGTATTCGGTCATTGCTGATGTAAGGGGCAAAGGATTTATGGCAGGCGCAGAGCTGCGCGGAGCGGATGAGCAGGCGAGTGCGGAGCTGACGGACCTTGTCTTGGAGCAGATGAAGGACCGGGGATTCATTATTGGGAAAAACGGAGTCGGCCGTAATGTGCTTGCCTTCCAGCCACCCGTTATTATGCCAGAAGAAGATGTTGAGGCTATGCTGACCGCGCTGGAGTCGGTCCTTGCCGACGTAACATCAGTGGGATGACGTTATGGAATTGATTCATAAGATGATTCACAAAACGCGAATGTTTGGCGAATTGGTGATGTTCTCGCACACCCTGTTCTCGCTGCCATTTGCGATTATATCGATGGTCTGGGCGGCGCAAGGTGTGCCGTCTGGACACATCCTGCTCTGGTCGCTTATCGCTCTGGTCGCCGCACGGAATGGAGCCAACGCCTTTAACCGCATCGTGGATCTGAAGTTTGACGCTGCCAACCCACGTACGGCACACCGACATATGCCACGTAAGCTGCTGCTTGAACGTGAGGTATACGTCTTTGTGATTGTAAACTTTGCAATCTTTATACTTGCAGCGGGGATGTTGAATATATTGTGCTTATGGCTGTCACCTGTTGCCATATTGCTGATTTGCTCTTATTCATACACCAAACGTTTTACTTGGCTGTGTCATTTGTATCTGGGCTTTACAATTGCTTCTGCTCCTGTTGGGGCATGGTTTGCTGTTACTGGTGAATTTGCAGTGACACCGTTTGTGCTAGGTACGATTGTGATGTTATGGATTGCCGGATTTGATATCATTTATGCCACACAGGACATTGAATTTGATAGCAAAACAGGACTGTGGAGCGTTCCGCGTGTATTTGGGTTGGAGGATGCCTTATTCATCTCACGTACGATGCACATGGTTATGGTGCTGCTGCTGCTTGCCTTGTATTTGGTTCAGCCAGGTCTTGGCTGGCTATACCTCACAGGCATCGGGATTGCGTGTTTGCTGTTAGCAATCGAACATAACATTATCAAGCCCGCCAGCCGTAAGCGAATGAATGTAGCTTCATATAACTTAAATCAGATTATTAGTATGGTCATCTTGTTTTGTACTTTGGCAGATCAATTTCTGCTGTAGTGGACAAGCTTTAACATGAGGTAGAACAACATACACATACAGCATAGAGCAGTACTTTGAGTTTGTTTACATGTAAATAGGCTGACCCACGGCATTTATACGGCCTGGGACAGCCTTTTTTGCGCTGCTGCCCTTCGTTTAAGGTCCAACCATTACGTTATTTTCCCTGTAGAAATTTTGATAATGAGACAATCAGCTATTTGATTAAGCAGGGCAGGGAATATGCATAAACAAATGGATTACAGAGTGAACAGCTATTTTACATACATAGATTTACGATGTATAGTGTATATAGGTATTTAAAATTCCAATATCAGGAATGGGTGGTGAGCAGGGTGAAGGTAAGCAAAGAATTATTAAAGGGCAGTACCACCATGTTGGTTCTGTCCATGCTAGAGAAGGAGCCCATGTACGGGTACCAGCTTATTAAGAAGCTCGAAGCTGCTTCATCCGGGGTATTTGCCCTAAAGGAAGGCACATTGTATCCCATTTTGCACGCACTGGAAAGCGATGGTGCTGTTGAGGCCGTGTGGAGTGAAGCGGAAGGACGCGCACGCAAGACATATCAGATTACGAACAAGGGGCGTAAGCTGCTGCAGGAGAAGACAGGAGAATGGCAGTTGTTCCAACGGTCCTTAAATCAAGTGCTGGGGGAGGCATAGCGCGTGTGTATCGATGCTGATTGTCAGTGTGCTTGTGATGAACGATTTGCCGCTTATGTGCAGGACGTGTTGAATCATGTGAAGGCCAAGGATATGCATAAGCAGATTAGTGATGAGCTGCTGGACCATTTGTGGTCCGCTCAAGAAGAAGCTGTGGGCAGCGGGTTTTCGGCGCTGGAAGCTGCAGAGAGCAGCATGAAGCAGATGGGACCTGCCAAGCAATTGTCTGACACATTTAATCTTATTCATCGACACCGATGGCCATGGGAAATATGGGGCCTTGTGGCTGTCTGGATTATGATCTATCTAATCGCGTTTATCTCCCACGAACTATCTGTGAATAGTTTGACATCCAGTTATGAGGGAGAGTATTCCTTTATTGCTTCCCGAATCTTTTATTTAGGAATGGGCCTCCTTATATTTACAGCAGCAATCCTGATTCATTACCGCAGATGGCTTCATGGAGGCGTCTGGTTGTATGTTCTTGTCTTAGGATTGTTTCTGTTAGGTAAAATTTCAAGCATGGGTGGAAATATGATAGGTTCAAGAAGCTATCTGTCGGGATTAGGGGGTGCGATAGATATTGGGGCCGTGTCTCCATTTGTATTTCTGCTTGCTTTTCTTCTTACCGTACATCATATCGGGACATTAAATGTTCTAAGGCATCGCATGCTTCTGTTCATTATGGGCTTTACCCCCATTTTCATTTACGTGTATGAATATCGAATGTACCAGCTTCTGTTTTATTTGCTTGGGATGGCAGGTCTGCTGCTGCTTCTGAAACGATATAAGCTTATGTTGTACGGCATGATCAGTCTTTGTATTGGTGGAGGTGTAGTCTTATCCACTAATTATGAGCTGTTGAATTACATCACTCGAAGACTAGAGGGATGGCCTGCACCTATTTTTGATCCCTCGTTGGATTATGGATACCGTGCCATACGTGAAGCGCTGACATCAGCAGGATGGTGGGGAGAGGGAATTGGCAGTCTGCTTCCTGTACCGCATACCATAAGTGATAACTTAAGTGTTTTTGTTGTGCATACATTTGGCTGGTCTGCAGGACTGCTGATGCTTGTGGTGATGGGAATGTTGATTTATGGCCTGCATCGTGCCGCACTAGCCGTGCCGCACAGACTGGGCCGGCTCATTATGCAGCTTGTTCCAATGCTGTTGTCAATTAAGATCTTGATCTATTTATGCGGAATCATAGGCATCATACCCTTAAACGGCGCAGGCCTCCCTATGCTTGGGGCAGGTGGACACTCGGAGAATATAGGCTGGCTGTTTATGTTTGGTGTGTTCAGCAGTGTATATATACGAAAAGATATTATTCCGTTATTGCAGGACGATAGCGCGCCGATAAAATAGAAAAATTAGTATTGCGAGCTTGGTCTTATATTTAATCATCGCTACAGACCTTTGGGCAGGCGCTGCATGGACTCCTACACAGCTAATAAGCTGACAGTCGCTATTGTGCGTCCATCAGCTTGTGTATAGCTACTACAGCTGCTACTTGTGAGAGGCGAGGGTACCGGTTACACCTTCGGGTTCAACCCCGATGGAGTCAGCTCTTGCTCCATTGCATAATCGAAATCCTCGATATCATAAATCGGTACGGGGATTTCATGTTCAATAATGCGGCTTACATATTCAAATTGGTCCGTTAATAACGGCGCCTGCTCGCGTATGCTCGTTAAGATGAGCTCTGTCTCAATCGGATCAAACACTTCGCCGTAGCGCATATTGTCCATCGCATTTATGATGACACAAGCTACATTGTCCTGCAGCAGCAGCGGTGGGCTGCTGCGCCATGGCGCGCTAAGGGCTCGTTCAATCTTCTTCTTGTTGAGATCGGTTTCGAAGAAACCAATCAGAGAATCCATCTGCCGCTTGGCCATCATGTCTTCTTCCGGATCAGGCATGACACGCTCTCCGCTCTGTCGCATTTCATACAGCTCCGCGATCGTTGTGTAAGGGATCAGGAATTGAACCGGTCTGTTGGGTACGAGCAGGTGACCGTATGCGGCTAACATAACTGCTTCAATAACAAATTGCCGAGTCTGCACGGTCAAACCTCCTTTGTGATGTGACGCATACACACCATTCCATAATAACACCATGCCCGATCACACGGAAGAGTAAACGGGTAGACTCCTGAGAGATGTGGCATGATGGCAGCTTGCGTAGTGATATCCGGGGAGTGGTAATCGATGCCACATACTTGTGATATGTGCGGTTGACTGGGATATAAATAACCGGACCTATCTTGTGAAAGACAGGCCCGGATGTCAAATATTAATAAGTCCGTTCTTCAAAATAACGCCATAACGTCTGTAAATCACGATGGGCTGGATAAGAAGCCAACTGCTCGGTAATGGCCCAAGCACGATTCATAAAGTGCTGACTTTGATCCAGCGCGAGTCTTAACGCGCCGCTGTCTCGAATTAATCCCACCGCCTCATCGAATTGCTCCGCAGTGGAATTAGCTCCGAGTTGAAGCAGCTTTTCGCGTATATAAGGATCCTCCATTGCCAGCATGGCGGGGAGGGTAACTTGCCCGTTACGCAGATCAGCTCCTGCAGGCTTGCCCAATGTATCAGCAGACTGCATATAATCAAGTACATCGTCACGAACCTGGAAAGCCATACCCAATTGATCGCCGAATTCATACAGCAGCTCGCTAACAGATTGATCTGCGAGTCCGGCTTGTGCCCCAAGCTGCAGGGCAGTCGCCATCAGCAAGGCGGTCTTGTTACGTGTCTTTTCCCAGTACTGCTCTAACGGGACGTCGAATTTGTAACGCTGATCCATCTGCTGGTATTCGCCAAGGCAGAGCTGGGTTGTTGTCACGGCTGTCAGATCTTTAACGTAATCCTCCAGATTCCCTTTATGCTCGGTCAATAGCTCAACAACTCGACACATCATATAATTTCCGATAAATACGGCTGTCTTCGGATCTGTCTTCTTGTGCAGGGCTGGTTGTCCCCGTCTTGTATCTGCCTGATCGAGTATGTCATCATGGATAAGTGACGCTGCATGAATAAATTCACACACAGAAGCGAGACGATAAACATTATTATTTTCAGGATCACTGCCGAAGCGGCTCCCTATAATAACCATAATCGGACGCAGCCGCTTGCCGCCGGCCCGAACGAGTTCGATCACATTTCTTGTAATTACCGATCGTGAAGTCAGATCTTCGTCATAGGTTACGATACGCTCCAAGTCGCGGTTGACACGCTTCAACGAAACATGAAGTTGATCTGCCAAAGAGAGGCTAGATAACATCATAAGTCACCTGCTTAAAGCGCTGCTTGGACTTGTATCTGCGCAAGTACCGTTTGGAAATGAATCTGCACAATCGCTGGTGAAGCTGTGTTTCTATGGTGCGGGAGCCCTCTGCCCGGCGAATCTGCACAAGCTTCATCGTCTTTGCCAAGTCGGCAATGAGGTCAACGAATCCATGCCGCAGTGCAAATTGCAAATAGAAGCTTTGCAAGAAGTCTCCATCCAGTACGCCACGTCCGACGTGGTCCGGATGAGTTGGCAGATGATCATGGCTGCGAATGGACTGAAGCAGCAGCCAATAACATCCTAGGAGCACTCGGCGGTCTTGCTGTTCCATATCATAACTAACTAGCACCTCAGCCATGTCCAGCAGTATTGGTTCGTCTGCGCCCGCATTCAAATGAATTCCCGTCTGCTCGGGAAGTTCTTGCATTAGAAGTTGGTTCGTTTCTTGTAAGAGTTGCCGGTTCATGGGAACCCCCCGCTTCCCTTAGAAATAAGTAAAGTAATGTGCAGCATGTACACATTACTTTACGTTTATAGAGTGAAGCCTATTCTTATTTACTTATTAATCAGTATAAAGGTACCATTTTTTCACAAACGGAACTTTCTTCCACATCCGTTTCAGGCGTGGGTACAAGTAGTAGTCCAGACCTAGCGTGCTGCCGGAACCACCGATAAGCGCCACTGCACCGAAGACATACCATAACATTTCATATGGAGCCATACCGGACGTGTAGATCATAACACCCATTGCAATTGTACCGAGTGAAGCGATAGCAGTGAATAGACCCAGTATCAGCATAGCGCCGAATACGATCTCTGCAATAACCATACCTGTTTGGAAGAAATGAGCCAATCCAGTAAATCCACCATCAGCCGTATAGAAGAAAGTATCCATAGACCAATCAACCATGCTTTTAATAAATCCTGGGACTGGAATCGCCTCAACCGCTGTTTTCGCACCTTCAACTGCGGAAGCTGCTGTATGCGCATCAACGGTTTCCTTAACGGCGTCAATCGCCTGCGAAGCACCAGTGGTACCATCTGTAACCTTAGCAGGAATCAAGAAGATCTTGCTTGGATCAGTAATAACCTTTTGTAACTTCTCAATACCTTCCAACAGCCATTTCCCACCGATAAAGAGACGAAGTGGCACTAACCAGAAGTTAGGCGAACGCATAGCCAAGTGGCCGCCAACAAAACTGCGGTTATTTTTCACACGGAAGAATTCATGAATTTTGTAAGACCATACTTTATGGAAACCAAGCACTTGAATAAAGTACACCATGTTGATCAGATGTTTAAAGAGCATAGCCATAAAGCCAGTGCAGTTGAACATCTTGCCAGGCATACCGACAGAAGCTACACCGTAACGACCGCCGATACATACCATCGTGCCATGGAACGTTGGTTTATAGGATTTTTTCGTACCGTTTTTAATATCAGCTGTAATATTATGTGCAATTATACCTGCAGAATGTTCCGCATTTTCTACCATCTGAGGCACAGGACGTTCTTCGCCTTCAGGGATGTAGAAAATGTTGTCACCCACAACATACACATTTTCATGATCAACGGATTGCAGCTTATCGTTGGTAACGATACGCTTACGGCCGTTTTGCTGAACATCTAGGTTACCAACAAGCTCGGAGCCTTCGACACCAGCAGTCCACACGACCGTTTGGGCTTTAACGTCACCTTTGTCGCCAAGAACGACAGAGTTTTCGGTCACCCCTGTAATTTTAGCACTTGTAATCATTTCTACATTCATCTTGGTCAAATACTTCTCAGCCTTCTTGATAAGCTTGTCCGGCAAGATCGGAAGAATTTTAGGCGCCATATCGGCAACTACAAGACGAACTTCAGAAGGATCAACGTGGAACTCATGGCAGAGTTCTTCACGATATTCAGCAATTTCACCGATTAATTCCACACCTGTGAATCCAGCGCCGACGACTACAAAGGAGAGCATTTCTTTACGCATCTCGGCGTCAAGTTCTTTGGTTGCTTTCATAAACATGTCACGAATTTGGCGTTTCAAGAGAACAGCATCTTCGAAAGACCATAGAGTCATGGAATGTTCTTCTGCCCCTGGAATACCAAAGAAGGAAGGCTTACAGCCGGTACCGATAACTAGATAATCATAATCATAGGATTGCTTACGGCCTTTAAGCGATTTACCGTTAAAGTCAATGTTGGTCACTTCGTCTAATACAACATCTACTTTACGACCTGCGAAAATTTGTTTCAAATCCATTTTAATGGCTTCTTCATCGACTCGGCAGGCTGCGACTTCATGCAGCTCTGTCATCATCGTATGGTAAGGTTTGCGGTCAATCAGCGTGATGCTGACGTCTTTGTCTTTATTGAGACGTTTAGCCAGCTTCTTCGCTGTGAGAACACCACCATATCCGCCGCCCAATACAACGATCTTTTTCATGGTTTTGTTTCACCCCTGCTGTGAAATATAAGTTTAATGTAGTATTCATATTTAAACACAAAAGATTTAAATTTAAGCTACATGTTATCAAGAATGGAGCCCCGCCGCAGAAAAAGCTGTGATGTTTTCCACACTAGGTGTAATTCATACGCTTTTTTTTGCAACGGAGCTGCCATTAGTCTGCTTCTGTATGCTTAGACTAGAAACGAGTTACTTTGCAGAAGCCAGTGCTTCTTGAGCCAATTTAACAAATCCGCCTACATGGATCGATACACCGGATACTGCATCTTGTGTACCATCTTCTTTAACGACAAGCGCCGCAGGATCTTGTTTTGCGATCAGCTCATCTTCCATTTTCTTAGCTTGCTCATGCCAGTTCATGCCGTAAGTACCAGCTACGGATTGTTGTTTCTTCGTTTCTTTTCCATCTTTGTTGATGTTATCCCAGTTAGCTGCTACAACTTGTCCGTTAAATACCGTAACGTCTACAGTTTCTTTCCAGCCTTTATCGTCAAAATCTGCGCCTTCAGCGTGGTATCCACCGTCTTTAAACTGACCTGCTTCAACGGGACCTGCTGCCAATGCTTGGTCAGCCAAAGTAACAAAATCGCCTACGTGAATGGATACACCAGACACAGCATCAGTTTTGCCTTCTTTAACTGCGATCGCTTTTGGATCTTGTTTTTCAATCAGTGCATCTTCCATCTTTTTAGCTTGTTCGTGCCATTCGGATTGAGCACCGCCAGCTTTCATACCATATTTGCCGGATTCAGAAAGTTGTTTTTTAGTATCGCCAGCTGTTTTAGTGTTAGCGCCATCCCAGTTAACGGCTGTAATTTTGCCGTCTTTTACTTCAAGTTTCACCATGTACATCCAGCCTTTATCGTCTGGTGTGCCTTTAGCAAAGTAGTTGCCATCTTTATATTGACCTTGCTCTGCACCTGCAGATGGTGTTTCAGTTGATGTTTCAGGTTGTTTAGCTTCTTCTTTTGCTCCACCACATCCTGCTAGAAGACCAAATGCCAATACCGCTGTACAAAGCAATGCTAATTTCTTTTTCATCTTACATCTCCACCTTTTTGTTTTGGAAAATTTTTGTTTTGAAGATTGTTCAGTAAAATATACTTTGTGAAAATTTTATCTAACTAGCTACAAGTACATTGTAACACTTTATCACAAACTTGCAAGAGTTTAAGGTAGGGTTTTAAAAAGGATGCTGTATATCGATAACATTGTTCGCAAAATGATCATATTTTAGTTATTTGTCATTATGGAAATTGTAGGATGGAAACATGATGGACATTTTTATACAATAGAGTATGTTTCTAAGTTGTGACAATGAAATAGACAACGAGGTGTAGACATGCAAGCAAAAGATATTATATTGGGTCTGCTGATGCAGGGCCCCATGTCCGGTTATGATATCAAACAACATTATGAAGTTAGCCTCGGTCATTTCTTCGATGCGAGCTATGGTTCGGTATATCCGACCCTAAAACAGTTAGAGAAGGCAGCTCTTATTGAAAAGGAAACCATAATTCAAGAAGGAAAACCGAACAAGAATCTGTATTCCATCACAGATCAGGGCAAGGAGCAATTTTATCAATATTTATTTTCTCCTGTTCAAGCTGACATTTACCGCTCAGATATCTTGGCACGCCTCTATTTTGGAAAGTTTGGCGATGTAGAGTCGTTGATTGAGCGGCTTGAAGAAGCGGTTCAACAGCGTCAAGAACAACTGACTCAGCTTGAGCACGCCTATCACATGCATAAGCAGGAACTTTCTGCTCCGCGTCTTATCTCGCTCCAGTTCGGCATGGAAGACTACAAAGCCCAGATCAGTGTGTTCCAGAAAGGAATACAGTATCTTCGCTCAGAGGAAAGTTACACGTTCTGGGAGCGATAACTTTCCACTAACATTTCGCTTGGCAACCCTATGTAGATATGTTACATTGATGTTCGTTATGTCATTTTAGACCTGTGCTCCGCTCCTTGGGCGGGGCCGCGGTTCGTAACCATCCCGCGTTACCAAAACTAAGGAGGAATAGTATGTTTAATGCATGGTGGGGAGTGCTGTTCGTGTTAACGAACTTTGCATTCTTCCTTATTTGCTATCGGTTTTTTGGTAAATACGGTCTTTATGCTTGGATCGGCGTAATGACGGTTGTGGCTAACATTCAAGTTGTCAAGACGATTGAAATGCTCGGCATCGTCATGACACTAGGAAATACGGCCAATGCGACGCTCTTCTTAACGACAGACTTGTTAAATGAAAAGTATGGCGCCCGTGAAGCTCGTCGTGCAGTCTGGTTTGGATTCTTTACGCTCATTATGACTACAGTAATTATGCAGATGGCGCTTATTTTCACACCCCAGACAGGTGACTTGGCCCAACAATCTCTGGAGCAAATATTCGGCTTGATGCCCCGCATCGCGGCGGGTAGCTTGACTGCATACTTTGTCAGCCAGTTCCTTGACGTGAAGCTGTTCAGTCTAGTGAAAGCCAAGTACGGCAAGAAGAATCAGCTATGGATTAGAAGCAATCTGAGCACTGGAATTAGCCAATTGGCGGATTCCTTTGTATTCTGCATGATTGCATTTGGCGGATTCTATTCTTGGGACATCTGGTTCCAAATCTTTATTACCACATATGCTGTGAAATTAATCGTCTCTGTTGCTTCGACTCCATTCCTGTACTGGGCTAGAAGCTTCCGTGTACGTCAGTTTGACAATACAGATGAAACGGCAGCAAACCAACCTTAATGGTTGTACAGACCTTAATAATTGTCCCATTCGTTTGTGTTAGGAATGAATGGGGGAGTTCTTAAGGTTTTTTTGTGTATTATATGTGCATTTTATGTGCAAAAACAAGTTAAAATATTACGAATGTAACAATTTTAACATATGAATAAATACAAATTTATACCGCTTTTATTTACAAAATGTAGGGCGTCAATGGAAAAATAACCTATACAAGGATCAGTAGGATGACGCTATAGTCTTCTACTGCACTAAATAATCTCTTGTTAATAGCCAATGTAAAATTTTGTACACATAAATTGAATATTATGGTGAAAATTATAGCGCAATAATGTAAGAAATATTGTCATATTTTTTTACAAAAGTATTGATCCTCACCAAACCGTAGCTTATAATGAGATCACCATCGTTGTAAGCGATTACATAGACGGTGATCTCCTTTGTAACAGGAGAAATACGTACTTCATATCGGCCGAATTGTAATGCCTTTCTGTCTAGCTTGCGTTAAGTTACACAGCACCCGTTTTTCAAGTTATACATTAGTCTTAGTTCAGATATCTCCGTAACTAACAGTTATTGAGTTTCTGATACAACAAAGATCAACTAGGGGGAATAAGCATGAACAAAGGAAAAAGAGTACTACTTCTCACGCTTATTATGGTGCTAGCATCGGCAATGCTGTTGTCTGCTTGTGGCAGTGGCGGCGGCTCAACAACTGAAGGTAAAGAAGCGGGCAAACCTGCTGACAAGAAAGAAGAGAAACCAGTTGAGCTTGTATGGTATACAATTGGCACACCGCAGAAGGATACGAAAGAAGTCTTTGACAAAGTGAATGCATATACAAAAGAAAAGATAAATGCCACGATAGACATTAAAATGCTGGATTGGGGCGACTATGACAAGAAGATGCAAGTAATTGCCGCTTCTGGAGAACCATACGATATTGCCTTTACCTGCTCATGGGCGTTTAACTATGTTAACAATGCGCAGAAGGGTGCATTTTACAAGATGAATGACCTGTTAGACCAGTATGGCAGCGGTATTAAGGAAGTGGTGCACCCCTCCTTCCTAGAGGGCGCTAAGATTAAAGGTGAACTGTACGCTATTCCGGTCAACAAAGAGCTGCCCGCACAGCGTGTATACAGATTTAATAAGACATTGGTTGACAAGTATAAGTTCGATATTACAAAAGTAAAAACTCTTGAAGATCTGGAGCCGATGTTAAAGACAGTTACGGAACAAGAGAAGATCAAGCCGATTGCCTCCAAGATAGGCTTGCCTCAGATGTATGATTATTTGATCGATGCTAAGATTCCGGTTGGCGTGCCGCTTCATGCTGCAGAGCCGAAGCTTCAGATCACACTGGATACGCCAGAGCAGATGAAACAGTATGAGACGATGCACCGCTATTATAAAGCAGGCTTTATGCCATCGGATGTATCTACTTATACTGACGCGAATGCAAGTGATGCGTTAAAGACAGGCAGATGGTTTGTTGATACAGCGCATTATCAACCTTTCGCAGAGTCGAGCTGGTCGCAAGGCATTCCGGATAAAGTGGTCGTGCAGCCTGCTGAAGAAGCAATGGTATACAACTGGTCTGTGACAGGTTCTATGATGGCGATCTCGGCAACTTCGAAGTATCCGGAGAAATCGATGGAGTTTATTAATCTGTTGAATACGGACAAATATTTGCGCAATTTAATTAACAACGGTATCGAAGGCAAGCACTATAAGCGTGTGGATGACCAGACGATCGAACCGCTTCCTGCAAGAAAAGAGGCTTATGACGTACCGCAGTTCACCTTAGGCAATTTCTTCTTGCTGGATCTGCTGCCTGAAGACCCGAAGGACAAGTGGAAGCAGTTTGAGGATTTTAATAACTCGGCTAAAAATGCACCACTGCTTGGCTTTACGTTGGATACATCCAACATTCGCAGTGAAATTGCGGCGGTACAGAACGTGTCGGATGAGTTCGATAAAACATTAACGACGGGTACAGTTGACCCTAAAGTGTTTGTACCTAAGGCAATGGAGAAATATAAAGCGGCTGGCATCGAGAAATTGATGGAAGAAGCGCAGCGTCAGATCGATGAGTGGGTAAAATCGAAGAAATAACGATGAAACGAAGCCGCAGCCATCAGGCTCCGGCTTCGTTCTGTTGAATGGATAAGGGGGAAAAGTGTTAACATGTCGATGAAAAATAGTTCAAACAAGCCGAATATCGTGTTTATTGTGACGGACCAGCAGCGGCGTGATACGTTATCCTGTTACGATGCGGACACGTTATGTCAAACGCCTAATCTGGATCGCCTGGCAGCAGAAGGGGTCGTATTTGATAACGCATATGCTAGTTTTCCTGTCTGTACGCCTGCTCGGGCTTCTATGCAGACGGGCATGTACCCGTTTAAGCACGGGATGCAGAACAATACGTATTCTCCTGGTTGTCTAGTGAATGAGCTTCCGCATACAGACTATTTGCTCAGCCGCCAGCTAAAAGAGCGTGCAGGCTACAGCGTAGGCCACACTGGTAAATGGCATCTGGGACAAGGGCCGACAGATCGGGACCTATTTGAAAGGAATCTGAAATATATTGAATTTCCCGATATTGCTGCGGGCAATCGTTCGCTGCCCACAGACGTAGGGTATGAAGGCGATAATTTCCCTGGACATGGAGGCGGTGGCTGGGATTATGCGCAGTTCCGCAAATATCTGATTGATCAGGGACTGGAGTTAAAGATTGAGAATCGCATTAGCGGACATTATGGAGGCCATTTCGGAGCTGAAGTTACTTCGCCAGTGGAAACGACCGTTGAACATTATATTACCGATCGCGCAATGGTACATATGGACCGCTTTATGGAGCGGGAGGAACCGTTTATGATGGCTATCCACTATTGGGGTCCGCATGAACCTTATATTGCGCCGACAGAAACGCTGGACCTGTACCGAAACGTAAGGATTCCGCCCTGGCGGAACTTCAAAGAGGAAGAGAATGCAAAGCCGACGATACACAACGTAAAGCGAAGCTTGGTACAAGAGTGGGAAACGTTTGAACCATTCGTAAAACACTATTATGCAGTCATGACTCATATCGATCGCCAGGTTGGACGTATCGTGCAGTATTTGCAAGACAAAGGGGTCTACGACGACACGGTCATTATGTTCTGTGCGGATCATGGCGAATCGCTTGGTATCCATGGCGGCTTATGTGACAAAGGATTTTTTATGTATGATGAGACATGCCGCATACCGCTTATCGTGAAGCCTGCTGCAGGCGGGGGAGCGGTTGGGCGCAAGGTAGAGCATATGGTAGGAACTTGTGACCTCTACGCGACTCTTTTAGGTTATGCGGGAATTTCCGATCTCCATCAGGGGGCTGACGGGCGTTCGTTTGAACCGATTGTGAGAGGGGAACCAATTGAAGATTGGCCGGATGCGGTTGTGACTGAATTTACGGGGCTGGGCAGCTTATTGTGTTCACAACGGATGATTCGTATGGGGGACTATAAGTATGTATTTAACGGCGGCGATATCGATGAACTATATGATCTGAAGCTGGACCCACATGAACTGCACAATCGGATTCAAGACGAGGAATACGCGGAAGTGCTGCGTCGTATGCGATTACGTTTAGCCGATTGGATGGAGGAGCATCAAGACCACCTCGTTGTGGAATACCGATTGTTGCGATTAAGGGACGTCGGTGCTTAAGACCATAAGATCGGTTAGCCAATAAAGTTATCGTTAACAAAATGTTGAGTCAGGTAAGTATATGAATGAACAGGCAGCCGGATAAAGCACTCGGCTGCCTGTTTGGGTTTTCATTTGTTCATGAATGCAAGTTTAGTTGCTAACCGGAGGCTGATGCAGCAAGTATTTGACAATACAGAACACAACCTAACAAGATGACACTTCTTGCAGGTGGACTCTGAAACCCAACAATTCGGATGTCAGTCTAAATGTAATGGATGGTCTTATAGGATGCTTTAAGTGTTATAATATGTAAAATATGAAAAAGAGGGTGCTACATTGAAAACCAGCACGACCTGTTTGTTATGTGCCTTGCTGTTAGGCGTCTCATTTATTGCAGGTATGGGGTTACACGGGCAATGGAGCCATATCCAAGATCCTATTGCTTTGTCCCCCGAACAACCCCCAACTCAAGCTGCTTCCCATGAAGTCATGGATGAAGCACAGCTGGCTAGATACCTCAATATTTCAAATGAAGAACTTCAAAATGTGATCTTAAAGGATGACATCTTAAAAAGAAACGTTGGAGTGTACGATACCTATCGATTCATCCCTTACGGCATAATAGGCAGTAAGAAAGTGTTCCTAAAAATACACATTGATAAATGGCTGGAGTATACAACGTTAAGTCCTGTAAAATAGCTGCCCATCACTGCCAGCGATGAGAATAAATCATATCCACTCGATTAAGGCGACCATCGTGATCAGACCAAGCAAAAACGATACGGTGGCGGAGCGCTGGTGTCCATCGCCATGGCTTTCTGGAATGAGCTCCTTATAAACGATAAACATCATTGCTCCTGCAGCGAAGGACAAGCCATATGGCACCATGTTATTAACGATTGTGCTCAGCAGATAACCGATCAGACCCGTCACAATCTCAACCGCACCAGTCAGCGTGGCAATTAAGAGTGCCTTTAATCGGCCAACTTGTTGATTTACTAGAAATAAAGCGACAAGAAAGCCTTCGGGGGCATTTTGTAAGCCGATGGAAAAGGCAATTAGTGGCCCCAGCGTATCATTGCTGCTGGCATAACTTACACCTACGGAAAGACCTTCCGGCAGGTTGTGCATCGTGATCGCCGCTATGATCAGGAAAGAGCGTTTGTCGATATTTACAGAGCGTCGGACAACTCCTGAATTCTCAAGATCAAGGTGCGGTATGCCTCTTTCCAGCAAGAGCAGCGTAAAGCATCCGAGCATAATACCAATGGCAAGGACAAGTACATTTGAGTGGGCCAATGCCTCTGGTATAAGGCTCATCATGGAGGCTGAGGTCATAATTCCAGCCGTATATGCCAGCAGAATATCACGCCAGCGGTGTGTCATGTTCCTCATAAATAAGATGGGCACGGCCCCTAAACCTGTAGACAGCGCTGACACTGTACTGCCAATCAAGACGTCTTTCATCGTAGATGTTGCCCTCCTGTCTGCTCCGTCTGATGATTGAGACAAAACAAATAATCTAAACTCCTATAATCATGACCTGCATTGGTTTACGATAGAGTATGCATATTTATTGTGATGTGCGCCCAAGGAATCCATACTTAAACGTATTTTGCAAATAAGAAACCTTATACTGATCTGCGATGAGGGCTAGCCACTGCACCACAGGTAGAAAGGCTTCAGGTAAGTAAGAAGCTGAATAATGAGCCTCACGATACGGGATATGCTGCCAACCTTGTGTTAGAGCCTCATAATGAGCACGTTCCTCCTGCGATACCTTCTTGCTGACATAACCCCACATATGTTGCATCGATGTTCGCAGTCCTGCTTGCGAGTAAGGAATACGGTGCTGAATATCCGAAAGAGCCACTCTAATTTGTTCGTAGTCGGCCAGACTCTCCGCTTGACCAAATTGAGTCGTTATCTCTTTATAGTATCGGTAACCACGTGCCATAATATCATATTTAACTCCTGCCCAAAGCTGCTCGGTGCTGCGACGTATGTCTGATAGCTTGTGGCGTTGAGATGGATTGTCATGTTTATTCATCGGTATTTCCTCCTGTCCAATGAAGAGTGTGTAATTAAGCAGCTTCGTCCTTTTTATCGTAGCATATAGAATCAATTATGGATTATGCTGGACTTTCAGACACGTCAGGTCTATAATTACGTGTGAAAAGTCGTGTCATCACCGCTTGAATTGAATAGGACGCTAGGGGAGCTGGAATAAGGCCGGCTGAGATTGTATCCCACAAGATACCGACCCTTTCACCTGATCTGGGTAATGCCAGCGTAGGTAAGACGTATGATGGTGTATAGACTAACAGTGAAGCACTGTGAAGCTTGTCAGCGTAATGAGCGAAGCTACATTTCTAAGAGGTTCTTGGTCATGCTCTCCTGAATGGGGAACGCAGTGATCAAGTTTAATCCATCAACCTTAGAGATATTTATCGCTTGTTGCCTGCAGCTACGAGTAAGCTGCTTTATGTTATCGCCATCCTTATAGACGCAGCTGGTAACGCCCCAATATATTGGGGCGTTTTTTAGTATACGCTATATGATACGGCGCTATTGTTATACCCTGTGACAGTTGAAAGTTTGATCGTTCAATGAATCGGTGATGCTGCATACTGCCCTAAAAGGGCAAAATAGGATCAGCTAGAGGACATTAGGAGGGTTACGACATGCAACAAACATCGCGTAAGCGCGGACTCATACTGGCATTGATTATGATGATGACCACTATGCTAGCCGCTTGTGGCGCAGGAACTAACAGCAGCGGTGCGGATCATGGCACCTCTGGCAAAGATGCTGCATCTTCACCTAAGGAGCTGCGCAGCATTAAGATGGTATTGGACTGGACGCCCAATACGAACCATACAGGTTTGTATGTAGCGAAAGAAAAGGGCTTCTTTCAGGAAGCGGGCTTAAATGTAGAGATCATTCCGCCGGGATCTGGCGGATCGGATGCCATGGTTGCATCAGGAGAAGTGCCATTTGGCGTAACAGTTCAAGAGAACATCACGCAGGCTCGCCTTCAGGGTGTGCCGATTGTATCCTTGGCAGCTATTATTCAACATAATACATCTGGCTTTGCAGCACCAAAGGCTAAAAATATCAAAACACCCCTAGACTTTGAAGGCAAAACTTATGGCGGCTGGGGTTCACCTGTTGAAGAAGCTGTTATTCGTTCAATCATGCAGCAAGAGAAAGCGGATTATGATAAAGTCAAAAATGTAAATATGGGAAACGCAGATTATTTTACAGCGGTAAAGAAAGATATCGATTTTGCATGGATATTCTATGCATGGACGGGGATTGAAGCAGAGCTGCGCGGTGAGCCGATTGATATGATCTATGTCAATCAATTCTCGGACAAGTTGGATTACTACACACCGGTCATCGCTACAAATGAGCAGACGATTCAAGAAGATCCGGAGCTGGTAAAATCGTTTATGAGCGCTGTATCTAAAGGATATCAATTTGCAATTGATAAACCAGAGGAAGCAGCAGACCTGCTGCTGAAGGCAGTGCCTGATCTCAACAAAGAGCTTGTGCAGGCCAGCCAGAAGTGGCTAAGTCCTAAATATAAGGATGATGCACCACGTTGGGGCGAGCAGAAGCGAGAAGTATGGGATAATTATATGACTTG
Organism: Paenibacillus sp. UMB4589-SE434; assembly: GCF_030226685.1. Lineage (NCBI taxonomy): Bacteria > Bacillati > Bacillota > Bacilli > Caryophanales > Paenibacillaceae > Paenibacillus > Paenibacillus sp. UMB4589-SE434. Next base: position 333,097 of record NZ_JASOYK010000002.1, read on the forward strand.
GTTAGTAGACAACAAGTTGATGGAGAAGACCATTGATATTGACAAAGCATATACGAATGACTTCTTGCCTGCTTCATCATAAGGCTGAATCATTACTTACACAGTTACCTTCTTACTAAATCAACAGGTGAACAGAACAGCATGATAGCGACCTTATGCTTTATATAAAGGAGAGAGTATGATGGCAAACAGCTTAGTGAGCATACAAATTATTCCGAAGACCCCAAACGGTGAAAATGTCATCCCATATGTAGACAGAGCGATTGAGATCATTCAGCAGTCTGGAGTGAAGCACCAGGTAAACGCGTTGGACACGACGATGGAGGGCGAGCTTAGCGAGCTATTGCGTGTGATCGAACGAATGAATGAGGCGATGATCGAGTTCGGAAGTCCAAGTGTTATCTCCCAAGTCAAAATTTTGTATACACCGTCGGGGATTACGATGGATACGTTAACGGAGAAGTACCGGCCATGAGTCGACGACGTTGGTCGCAAGCAGGGCCGCCCATCGTGGCGGTCCTTTTGCTTATTATCGTTTGGCAGCTTGCCGTTACTATTTTCGAAGTAGGAAAGTGGATGCTCCCAGGTCCAATTGATATCGTAAACGAAGCGATAGCGAGCGCTCCATCTCTCTTAAAGCATACTTGGGCTACGCTGCAGCTGACCTTAATTGGTTTTGGCTGTGGCGCGGTTGTTGGGCTGGTAGTTGCTATGCTGCTCCACCCAATCCCACTCGTGAAGCGTGCCATTTATCCCATTATTATCGTAAGTCAGAATATTCCGACGATTGCTCTCTTGCCACTGCTTATGATCTGGTTTGGTTTTGGACTTATGCCTAAAATCGTAGTCATTACACTGGTCTGTTTCTTCCCGATCACAATCGCGATGATGGATGGACTGATGCAGACGGATCGTACAATGCTTCATTATATGCGAATGGCAGGAGCAACCCGTGCGCAGCTCTTTTGGAAGCTTGAGCTTCCGCATGCAATGCCCGCCGTCTTTTCTGGTCTGAAGATTGCGGCTACATATAGTGTAATGAGCGCTATCGTGGCTGAATGGCTGGGTACTGACAAAGGTATCGGTTATTACATGGTGCTGCAGAAAGCGGCCTTCCGTACGGATCGAATGTTTGTTGCCATTGCTATTGTGGTGCTTATGAGTATTACGATGTTTAGCATCGTGCAAGCGATCGAGCGTCGTGTTGTCCATTGGCAAGCTGCACGATCGCATCAGCGCGATAAGTGAAGGGGGCCTGGATATGAAACAATGGCTTGAAGTTGAAGTTACAGAAGCGCCGCAGCAGATGAAAGCAGACAGTGGGACGCAGCTTTTGCCAACAGGAACGGGGTCAGTGATAACAATAGGCAGCGAGCAAGATGATGCATTTGATCTCGTGCTGCAGGTCGAAGCCGTAAGCGCCAGCTTCGCAGACACAAAAGAGAGTGTGCATGTGCTTGACGACGTAACCCTGTCCGTAGGGCGTGGACAATTTGTTACGATTATCGGTCCTTCTGGATCGGGGAAAAGTACACTATTTCATCTTATCGGTGGATTGATGCGGCCAACTTCAGGGGACATCCTTATCAATGGCACATCGGTTGTAGGTCAGACTGGGCATGTGAGTTATATGCCGCAGCAGCCTGCTCTGTTCCCGTGGCGGACCATCGAGGATAACGTTATCTTGGCCCAAGAGCTGGCTGGACGCAGCAAGAAGGAGCTGCGCCAGGAAGCTCGCCAGTGGCTGGCCAACGTAGGCCTCGCGGGTTACGAGCGGGCGTATCCGCATATGCTGTCCGGTGGGATGCAGCAGCGGGCGGCATTTCTGCGCGCGCTGCTCAGCCCTCATGAGCTGATGCTGCTCGATGAGCCGTTCAGTGCGTTAGATGCGCTCACTCGCAGCGAGATGCAGCATTGGCTGCTTGAGCAATGGGAACGGCACCGGCGCTCAGTGTTATTTGTAACGCACAGCATAGAAGAGGCGCTGCTGCTATCTGACACGATCTATGTGCTGTCGAATCGGCCAGCCCATGTGCTTGAACGAGTGCAAGTGCCGTTTGCACGACCGCGGCAACAAGCATTGACGCTGGATCCTGCTTTTGCAGCGTTAAAGCAGCAGGTAGCCGAAATGCTGCGATAGCAGTAGCCTTCAATTCCATCGCAGCAGCGCCGTATTGTAGCTGTATTTATAGTGTCGTTTAACTAGTCGTCTCCACCACTATGGGATTTTGCAGCAATGAAGTAATTCCAGGATTGACTTAATGGTCAAATGAAAAGGTTAGCATGATGGAGTGTTAGGATGAATCCCTTAGGATAAGGTTATTTTATGACTCCTTAACCTGACTAATGGTTCAATGACCGTGTGGGAAATATGTAATAGTGCGTATATAATGAATGTCATTACATAGATAAAGACACAATGTCATAGACAGCTTCAGTCGAGGTTGAGGAGGAAATGAAACGATGATTAAGAAAGAAAGTGATCTGCGCCCGATTGTACTTGGACTGCTGCTGGGTATTTTAATGTCAGCAATGGACAATACAATTGTAGCGACAGCGATGCCAACGATTGTTGGTGAGATGGGCGGCTTTGACAAGTTTGTATGGGTGACGTCTGCCTATATGGTTGCCACGATGGCCGGTATGCCGATCTTTGGCAAGTTGTCTGACATGTATGGGCGCAAACGGTTTTATATTTTTGGTCTGCTTATGTTTCTGCTTGGCAGTGCTTTATGTGGTACGGCCCAGAGTATTGAAATGCTGGCTGTATATCGTGCTGTACAGGGAATCGGCGGCGGTGCGTTAATGCCAATTGCTTTTACGATTATATTTGATGTGTTCCCACCTGAGAAGCGGGGCAAGATGACTGGCTTGTTCGGTGCGGTTTTTGGAATATCCAGTGTAGCGGGTCCTCTACTCGGTGCCTACATCACGGAGTACTTCGGGTGGGAGTGGGTCTTCTATATCAATTTGCCGTTGGGTATCGTATCCTTATGGCTTATTATGCGATTTTATAAGGAGACAGCTTCTACGTCGAAGCAGCGCATTGATTGGGGCGGGGCCTGTACACTTGTTCTATCTATTGTTAGTTTGATGTTTGCATTGGAACTTGGCGGCAAAACGTATGCGTGGGATTCTTATCCCATCATTGGCTTGTTTGCGTCCTTTGTCTTCTTCTTGCTTGTGTTTCTCATTATTGAAACGAGAGTCAGTGAGCCGATTATTTCGTTCTCCCTCTTTAAGCGGCAGCTGTTTGCAGCAAGCCAAAGTGTCGGTTTTTTCTATGGCGTGGCATTTGTCATCGGTACGATCTACATTCCAATGTATGTACAAGGGGTTTACGGCGGGTCGGCGTCTAACAGCGGTCTGATTCTAACTCCGATGATGGTAGGATCGGTAATTACAAGTTCAATAGCGGGCATAATGGTGAGCAAGACCAGCTATCGTAATTTGATGATTATTTCCGGGTTGTTCTTTACAGCTGGGATGATCTGTCTGAGCACTCTTACACCAGACACTCCTAGATACTTGGTCACCGTGTATATGGTGTTAACAGGACTTGGCGTTGGCTTCTCCTTCTCGCTTCTCAGCATGTCGTCTGTGCATGAACTTGAGTTCAGTCAGCGCGGTGCAGCGAATTCAACTATCTCATTCTCCCGTTCCCTAGGGATGACGATTGGGATCACAGTATTCGGATCGCTGCAGAGCTCGATATTTGCGAATCGGTTGGCCGATATGATGCCGAACGGTGCCGGAGCGCTCGGCGAACTGAACGGCCAAGCACTGCTTACCCCTGAGATGCGGGAGAAGATCCCGTCAGATGTGTATGGCAAGATGACATCTGCACTCGCTTCGTCGATCTCGGACTTGTTCTTGTGGGCGCTCATTCCGGTTGCTTTTGCGCTAGTCAGCATCATGCTCATGGGTAAAGACCGCTTAATTGTGAACAAAGGCGGTACTAAAAGTGAGCAGCAGCCAGTGCAGCGTGCAAAATAAAAAGGTAACATGACGATGGCCGTCCTATAAAGCAGCTGAAAGCAATAGCTTAAAGCGGCTTAGGGCGGCCATTTTACATGGCTGAGGAGATCCTTTGGCTGGCTAGTATATTTGAACACAATAAGGGAGGGCGTTCATATGCCTTCAACAGATATGAACACGAAGCACTTTACAGTCCCGCGTTATGTGGACACGCATATTCATCTGGATATGTATGATGCAGACATGGCTAGTGCGTTCATGAGCGGACTTGGCACGACGGATAGCGTAGAATACGTTGTTGCGGTGTCGATGCATTTGGGGTCCTGCAAGGCTACCGAATTATTGGCGTTAGCCAGTAGCCGTGTTCTGCCGGCATACGGCTATCATCCGGAACAAGAGCTGCCGTCTGATGAAGAGTTGGCAGCATTGTTAAGGTGGATGGATCAACGTCAATCACAGATGTGTGCAATCGGTGAAGTAGGCCTGCCTTATTATCGGCGTGAAGAGGCGTTGACGAAGGGCGAGAAATTTCACCGGGAGCCGTACATGGAATTGCTAGAGCCCTTTGTAAAGCGAGCAGCCGCGTGGAACAAGCCAATTGTGCTGCACGCAGTATATGATGATGCGCCGATTGTTTGTGACATGTTGGAGCAGCACAACGTAAGAAAAGCTCATTTTCATTGGTTCAAGGGAGATGAGAATACGATTCAACGTATGGCTGCTAACGGATATTATGTATCGTTTACGCCTGATCTTTTGTATGAGACGGAGATTAAGCAGCTTGCAGCCCGATATCCCTTGAGGCAAGTTATGACGGAGACAGATGGTCCTTGGCCGTTCGATGGCCCATTTGCCGGACGCTCGACCGAGCCAGGTATGGTAAGGTCTGTTGCAGCGCATTGGGCTGTCCTTCATGGTCTCTCGGAGGTAGAAGCAGCGGAGATATTATATAGCAATGCGAAGCGCTTATATGGGTTTTGAGCAGTTGAGGACATGCATATCTACTGCCTGCGAGTTTCCCTTTTGACGAAAATGTTATAATCGGGAATAAGTTGCAGATGCAGCCCCATACAGTCAAAAAAAGGTCATCATTTTCCTTGAGAGAGAATGATGACCTTTTTTGTGTGGAAGAACATGTCTCCACGTTTACAGCAGCATGGCAGCAATAAAGCCAAAGATGAGCAGTGGCACGTTGTAATGCAAAAAAGTAGGCACACATGTATCCCAAATGTGGTCGTGATGTCCGTCAGCATTAAGGCCAGCTGTCGGCCCCAACGTACTGTCTGATGCTGGCGAGCCGGCATCACCAAGAGCGGCAGCTGTACCAATAAGCGATACGGTTGCCAATGGGCTAAAACCAAGCTTCATCGCAAGCGGCACAAACACAGTTGCGATGAGTGGGATCGTCGAGAACGACGATCCGATACCAAGGGTGACAAGCAGCCCGATCGCCAGCATTAGGATGGCTGCGAACGCTCGATTGTCACCGACAAAGCTGGCGCAAGCCTGGACGAGTGACTCAATGTCGCCTGTTGCACGTAATACTGCGCCAAAACCCGCGGCTGACATCATGACAAAGCCGATGTACGCCATTGAGCGCATGCCGTCTGAGAAGACGCGATCCGAACGATCTCGCGGCATTATTTTTGCCAACAGCAGAATGGCAAGACCTGCGCCTGCACCATAAATCATAGAGCCGGTGCTTAACTGCACCGTAAGCATTACGGCAATGGATAGCAAACCTGCTATCGTCATACGCGTGGAACCTTTCTTGGCGGCTGTAGGAACGGTATCAGCCTGTATCGAAGCATTTTGCCCAGCAACAAATGGATCAGACGTAGTTTGTGAACTCGAATAGTTCCTTGCTTTGCGATACGAAAGAAATGTAGCGATGAGCAAGCCGGCTATCATTCCCATCGCGGGGATGAGCATCGCTCTTGGAAGCATCGAGGCATCCACCTGCAAGCCGTTCTGTGTCATATTAGAAGCTACCGTTTCATGAAAGATCGCGCCAAATCCAACCGGAATGAGCATATAGGGCATAATTAAGCCAAAAGTTAAAGCGTTAGCTATCGCTCTACGATCGATATGCAAGGAGTTAAACAGCCCTAGAAGCGGCGGTATAAGAACAGGTATAAAGGCGATGTGTACAGGTACGACATTTTGCGACAAGCAGGCCATAAATGCGATGGCTAACACAACTGCAAAACGGGTAATATGACCCGTCTGCGCTCCTGCCTGCTTGCGTCCAACTAACAAGCCTGCTCGGTGTACGATGCGCTCAGGCAGGCCGGTTTCTGTTAATGCAGCGGCAAAAGCTCCTAGCAGCGCGTAACTTAGCGCAATAGATGCGTTGTCTTTAAGGCCCTCTGTAAAAACATCAATAGTTGGGGTTACCCCAAGACCACCTGCTAGTCCGGCAGCTACGGCAGATATAAGCATCGCCATGACGATGTGCACCCGGCAAAGACTTAAAGCGAATAAGATCGCTATAGATAACAATACGGCATTCATAGAAGTCACCCATTCATGTTAGGAAATAATCATTTTACTGTGATAACTAATTAAAACATTACCACTTTACCAAATCAACGTACAATGTTTAACAATCAGCCCTCTTGTGGTAGTGAAAATGAGTCTAGACTTACTATTACACCACTTGTTATGTGGCGGGATCGTCCTAATTAATGATAATGCCTTTATCATTATAGAACCCATACCTGTAAAATATGTAAACTAAATCCATTCAAACCATCCTCCAGCCCGATTGTAGCGTGTTATTAATGCAGGTACACTGAATAAAGTTCATGAGATGACAAGATTAGACGAAAAGAAATAGTTGTCTTTAACATTAAAGTTGTTGACCCTATTTCCCATGGAGGAGAGAATTATAATGAGAGCAACAAATCCCCCAGGACACGCATCACCGCTTAGTCTGTTCAAAAACCGATTTGTGCAGGCCATTATGTTAGCGGGATTATTTATGCAATTGGGCATTTGGATTCGTAACTTTGCCGTGCTGCTGTATGTCGTGGAAATGACTAATAAAAATGCGACTGCTGTCTCATTAGTATCGGTGGCTGAATTTGCACCAATCTTTATTTTTTCCTTTATAGGAGGCACATTTGCCGATCGTTGGCGCCCTAAGCGGACAATGGTATGGTGTGACATTCTGAGTGCGGCTTCTGTATTTATTGTGTTACTTACCATTACGATGGGCTCGTGGCAGGCTGTTTTCTTTACGACCTTTGTTTCCGCTATCTTGTCTCAATTTTCTCAGCCATCCTCTATGAAGCTGTTTAAGCATCATGTGCCAGAAGAAATGATGCAGGCAGGGATGTCAATCTTTCAGACGATGAGTGCTGTCTTTATGGTGTTGGGCCCTGGTGTAGGGACACTTATTTTTCAGAAATACGGAATTACGGTGTCCTTGATTGTGACGGGAATTGCTTTCCTGTTATCTGCGCTAGCGCTTACTTTTCTCCCCCAAGACAAAGTGGAAGGAAAACAAACTCAATCCGGCTCTACTGTCGGGAAAGAGTTGGCGGCAGGCTTCCGTTATGTGATGAACAGCAGCTTGCTTAAATCATTAGGCGCTTGCTTTGCACTTGCGGGACTTGCATTAGGCCTCATCCAGCCTATGGCTATATTTTTAGTGACGGAACGTCTTCAATTGCCTGAGTCGTATCTGAGCGTACTGTTAATGGTGAACGGGGCGGCTATGTTTGTAGGTGGCGCGCTGTCAATGGTCTTCGGCAAGAAGTTCAAGCCGCAGCAGATGCTTGCTTTCGGTATGTTAATCAGTAGTATAAGTATGCTGCTTGCTGGGTGGTCGACCGTGTTGTGGTTGACTTTAATTTCTCAACTGATCGGTGGTTTGGTGCTGCCAAGCATTCAAATCGGAATTAGCACGTTAATTTTGAAAAATACAGAGCCTGATTTCATCGGCCGGGTCAACGGTATATTGAGTCCGATGTTTATCGGCTCGATGGTCATAACGATGGCTGTGTCTGGCATTTTAAAAGATGCTTTGTCACTGGTGCCGCTGTACGGGATTGCGGCCACTCTGTTTATTTTAGGTGTTGTGGTTATGATCCCGACCTTGCGTATGCGTGAGCCTGAGCCGACTACAGTGGGGAGTTCGTTGGCAAGCAATGAGTAGGCCATCACGTTGCCGCCCTTGTCTTGAAGAACAGATGGCCACGTGAGAATCGATAGGTCTCTCTATAAGAGATGAATAGCCGATCAACCATTGACTTTTAGTGACCAACGGGCACATAATAGTAAACAACATGTAGGTTGGACTAACATTGGTGACGAGAACATGTACGCTGCGGGAAGCTTCCAGAGAGTCGACGGTTGGTGCAAGTCGATGGCGAACGCATACGTAAATCCTCTCTGAGATGTCACGCCGAAGCGAAGACGATGAAGGCGACTATAGTCGCTTGGCAGCGTCGGATACGAGAGTAAGCGTGGACGGAATCCTCCGTTATCAGGAATGCGCAGAATAGCGCGACCAAGTGCTGCACAGCATAAGATCAGTACAAGCACACGAAGACGAAGGAAGATCGTCTAGTGCGGAATGCTGAACGATAGGATGACGTGCAGAATAAGGGTGGTACCACGAGTATATACTCGTCCCTTCTGGGACGGGTTTTTTTTGTATTCTGACAGAAGAGCTAGAGAGATGAGCGAGCCGAAAGCGAGGAGCTGGACATGGGAACGACAAACGTAATGATGGAGCATATTGTACGCGCACATCACGTACTTAAGGAAGTAATCGTGCGTACGCCGCTGCAGCGTGATCCGATACTGTCTGCAAGATACGATTGTAATGTATATTTGAAGCGGGAGGATTTACAGGTTGTCCGATCTTTTAAAATTAGAGGCGCCTACAACAAGATTCGTCATCTGTCCGAGGAAGAATTGCAGCGAGGTATCGTATGTGCTAGCGCAGGCAACCATGCACAGGGAGTGGCGTTTTCCTGTCAGGCTCTTCGTATTCAGGGCACCATTGTAATGCCTAGTACGACGCCGAGTCAGAAGGTGACGCAAGTAAAGCGGTTTGGCGGCACCCATGTAAATGTGGTGCTGACAGGGGATACGTATGATGATGCATATGAAGCAGCTATGAAAATTTGTGGCGAAAATGGCATGACGTTTATCCATCCGTTTGATGATCCCTATATCGTAGCAGGCAATGGAACAGTTGGGATGGAAATTATGGAGTCGTTGGATGCCCCCGCAGATTATGCATTTGTAACTATCGGTGGTGGAGGTTTAGCTGCTGGTGTGGGGTCTTACATTAAGACAGTAAGCCCGAACACACGTATCATTGGGGTAGAGCCTCAAGGTGCAGCATCCATGAGTGAGGCGCTGTCGCAAAAAGAAGTCGTGACCTTGCAGCATATCGACAAATTTGTAGACGGTGCAGCTGTGAAGCGTGTCGGCCAGCTTCCTTTTGACATCTGCTCACAGGTGCTTGATGATGTGATTCACGTTCCAGAAGGCAAAGCGTGTACAACCATATTACAGCTCTATAATGAAAGTGCGATTGTGGTGGAGCCTGCTGGTTCATTAACGATAGCGGCACTTGATTTGTACCGTGAACAAATCCGAGGGAAAACTGTGGTCTGCGTAGTTAGCGGTGGCAACAACGATATTGACCGGATGCAGGAAATCAAGGAACGTTCACTTATATATGAAGGATTGAAGTATTATTTTACGGTCAACTTCCCGCAGCGTGCGGGTGCCCTCCGCGAGTTTTTGCAGGAGGTACTGGGACCGAATGACGATATTACGCGGTTTGAGTATTATAAGAAGCATAATAAGGATAATGGGGCAGCGCTCGTAGGTATAGAGCTCCAGCACCCGGACGATTATGCGCCTTTGCTCGAACGAATGAAGAAGAAAAACTTGACCTATATTGAAGTCAACAAAGATTCTGTATTGTTTGACTTATTAGTGTAAGCTCATAGTTGAACTGGACAGACGTTACCGTTATATTATGGAGAATAAGCATAATCCTTTGTGTAACATAAAAATACAATTTACCCGTTGTGAGGACATTCAGAAAGGTTGATATTATGGAGAACCCGAATCACACTTCTAACTTTATACGTAACATAGTCGTAGAGGACCTAAAGGAAGGCCGTGTGAATGAGATCATTACACGTTTCCCACCTGAACCGAACGGTTACTTGCATATTGGACACGCCAAGTCGATTTGCTTGAACTTTGAACTCGCCAAAGAATTCAAAGGCCGCGCCAACTTGCGATTTGATGATACGAACCCGATCAAGGAAGACCAAGAATATGTCGATTCCATTAAGCAGGATGTGGAATGGCTTGGCTTTACATGGGATGAGTTAAATTTTGCGTCGAACTACTTTGAAGAAATGTACAATCGGGCTATTGTTCTGATTAAGAAGGGCAAAGCATTTGTGTGCGACCTGAACGCCGAGCAAATTCGGGAGACGCGTGGCACGCTGACAGAGCCAGGGCAGAATAGCCCTTATCGTGACCGCAGCGTGGAAGAGAATCTGGAATTGTTCGATCGTATGCGCAAGGGTGAGTTTGGAAACGGAGAAAAAGTACTGCGTGCGAAGATTGATATGTTATCGCCTAACATTAACTTGCGTGATCCTGTTATTTATCGTGTGTCCCATACGCCACACCACAACACAGGCGACCAATGGTGTATCTATCCTATGTATGCTTTTGCACACCCAATAGAGGATGCTATCGAAGGGATTACACATTCCATTTGTACGCTGGAGTTTGAGGATCAACGTCCATTTTACGATTGGGTTGTTGCAGAGACGGAAATGGAGAAGGTTCCTCATCAATATGAGTTTGCACGTTTGAACTTGACCAACACGGTCATGAGCAAGCGGAAGCTGAAGCAGCTCGTGGATGAAGGAGTGGTAGACGGTTGGGACGATCCGCGTATGCCAACTATCTCCGGCCTGCGCCGTCGTGGCTTTACACCGGAATCGATCCGCACGTTCTGCCGTGAGATCGGCGTGACGAAGAGCAATGGGATTATTGACTCGAAGTATCTGGATTATTTTATTCGTGAAGACTTGAAGCTTAAGGCTCCACGCACGATGGGGATTCTTAAGCCGCTTAAAGTCGTGATTACGAACTATCCAGAGGGCGAAGTAGAGTGGCTGGATGCTGAAATCAATCCAGAAGTTCCAGAGATGGGTCTTCGCCAGATTCCTTTCTCACGCGAACTGTATATTGAGCAGGACGACTTTATGGAGAATCCTCCAAACAAGTATTTCCGCTTGTTCCCCGGCAACGAAGTGCGCTTAAAGCACGCATACTTCATTAAGTGCAACGACTTTGTGAAGGATGAAGCAGGTAATGTGGTGGAGATTCACTGTACGTATGATCAAGAAACGAAGAGCGGCAGCGGGTTCACAGGGCGTAAAGTAAAAGGCACGATCCACTGGGTGGAAGCCACACATGCCGTACCAGCGGAGTTCCGTTTGTACGAGCCGCTCATCTTGGATGAAGCGGAAGAAGCAGAGAGCGAGGGCAGCTTCCTGGATCACTTGAACCCGAATTCGATCGTAACGGAACAGGGCTTTGTTGAGCCGAATATGAAGGATGTCCAACCACAAGATAAATTCCAATTTTTCCGTCATGGTTATTTTAACGCAGATTCGAAGCACACCAAGGACGGCAATATCGTATTTAACTTGATCGTATCCTTAAAGAGTTCTTTTGAACTGCCAAAGCAATAATCTAATCCGGTTCTGAGACAGGGAGTCTGTCGGATATAGATGAACAGGATGACGTCTGCTGTTGGACCTCTAGCAAAGCAGATAAGCACATGAACAGTACCGCCAATCGGCGGTACTGTTTTTGTTATATCAGGTAAGGAAGCAGCTTATTGTACTATTGTGAACCATTTCGGTACGGATATCTCCACAAGCAAGATGCTTCCCTTGCTTGATCAGTGTGATGAGGAGGGCCAAGAGTCGAGCTGTATGGAGTTTATCGCACATATTCGATCCCGAGTAAGTGCAAATGTAATCGATTCGATGACATGGCGGTTGGATATTTGTTGGTCTGCATGAAGATCGCGAGGTGATAGCCAATCCGCATCTAATGGTGACACATCGTCAAAATCAGGCGGGTACACAGCTATGACCCGAATACCTTCTGGCTTTAGCCGATGACGTAGTCGATCGGTGAAGCCGGCTTGGGCGAATTTGGCAGCATAAAATGCTTCATGAGCAGTCTCATGTTGAAAATTAGGCAAGCCGCAAACGGATATAATATTTACAATATCAGCGGCTTTTGATTTACGCAGCAGGGGCAGCATGTGGCGGGTTACCAAGGATGTGCCTAAGGCTGCTGAATTAATCGTATCGCTGATGGCTTCATCGCTGACACTGTCCAGATCACCTTGAAGCCATGTGGCTCCGTTATTCACGACAATATCTATATAATCGGTTTCCTGAGCAACTGCTGTGCAGAAAGCTTGAATTTGTTGTGGGCTGCACAGATCCGCGATAAACGATTTGGGAAGATGTCCAGTTATGGATTGGATCTGCTGACAAGTTTCATTCAGACTTTCCGCTTGGCGAGCCGCAAGAAACAACTCTGCTCCCATTTCTGAAAATCGAATAGCCATAGCTCTACCTAATCCTCTTCCTGCTCCAGTGATGACGATTTTTTTTCCTGCTAAGTCCATGTCTCTTTCCTCCGTCTCAAAACTATTTGTCCTCACCATTAGAAGGGTACACTCTATCCGTGAGAAGTAAGCCAAGTATTAATAAAACGGTCTTGCTATGCTGTCTATAGAACGGTAGTCGACCTAGTATACATTCTAAATATAAATGTTTAGAATGTATAGCTTTGATTTTGGAGAAATCTGCATTTTGTGTGGTGAACAGTGAGTAAGATGGCAAGAGTTATAAAAGGATAGAGTGACGATCACGCATCTTATTAGGACTTCATGACAGCACAGCACAAAAAGCCCATCTCCAGCATGAGCAGGGACGGGAACTAGTTGTAACACCTTCAGTATGTGAAAATGAAAGGGTGTTGTGGCTCCAATTTATGCAGTCAGGACGGTTTTTAATGTACGCAAGTCTTCTTCTTTTAGTCCTACCGCTGTAACGAGATAATGATGCACGCTGTCGTGCTGCTCAAAGATCAGATCTAATGCAGCATTCAGGTAAGACGGACGTGCTTCGATAACTGCCTGCAACATATGATCCGATACGTCACCATAGCTGGACATTTGCGCCCTCGTTTTATTTGCAATGTGCTGCATATCCAAATATTCATTAGTGAGCAAATAATCGTCAAGTACCGTCTCGCGAGGCACGTCAAGTGCAAGCAGAATCAACGCCGCAATTAGTCCCGTGCGGTCTTTGCCTGCGGTGCAGTGGAATAGCAGTGGTGTGCCGTCTGTTTGCAGTAACAATTCAAAGATGCGGCGAATTGCAGCGGTTGATTGTACAAGGGACTGATTTAATGTTACCAGCAGCATATCTGGCTTGCTAAACAAGTGGGCAATCTCTGTCCTGTTTCCTAGATCGTGCGCTTGACGGATAACAGGGCCTGCATGTTCTGGTATTAGCGGGACGTGGATGTTAACCGATGCGGCAAACGGTGGTGTTGGCATCGCAGTGATCTCATCCTGATCACGAAGGTCGCATATCGTACGTACGCCGATTCGTTCGATAACAGCAATATCCTCTGATGTAAGTCCGGAGAGTTCGGCGGAGCGGTACAGCATACCCCATTTGACAGTACGTCCGTCTGTTGTCTTATAGCCTCCCAGGTCACGGAAATTACTTCCGCCTTTTAAAGGAAGAACCCGCATCGGTTGTTCATGCGTCGGTTCAGATGTAGATAAGTCATGTAGTGTCATATTCATTCTGTCTCCAATCTTATGTCTAATAGATGCAGCCCGATTATAGACACCTAATTGTTAGTTTGTATATTGGACGTTGTGGTGGTGGAGCTGCAGTGAGAGCTTGCTATAGCTTATCTCTAATTGTAACCAATACCGAACGCTGCGTAAAATGTAGGGCTGCATCTTCTAGAACCCTAATAACGATTCACTCCTTCGTAGACTACATTTTCTATTCGAGGGAGGAGTGTCGAGAACCTGAATATGTCTACATCAAAAGAAGCGTCTTCGTTTCAAGGACGCTTCTTTTGATGTGTGATACAGTCACCACGTAGTCCAATCGTTGCCACAGCTTGTATTGATCAGGCACTTCTTTTTTGCCGCAGAATGGAGTGCCGCAGCTCGATTTGCCACACTATTTTTCGATTAGGAGCCTAGATTAATGACAAGGCAAACGACGCTACAATTGAAGAGCTGTCGATACGGATAAATCAGCTATCTCGTCGGCTGTCACTTCGCGCCCAAGCTTGCTGGAGAGGTAGATCCCCTCGCTAATGAGCATCGTATCAAGGGCGAGTTGGGCAGTTGGCAGCAGCGGAACAATACCCTGAAGCGCAGCAATCCAATGATGCTGTGAGGAATCGTATGCCCACTCCGTATCCCGCAGCATATGCCAACGGCGGTCCATCGCTTCGAGATCTATCGTTGCATCGAAATCGATGTCGCAGTCTGTGTAATGATAACTCAATCCCTCGGTTCCCTTGGCAGCCGGCAAACGAATCCCCCCTGTGGAACCCATGATGCTGCTTCCTTCAAAAGCTCCCATATGAATGGACCAAGCTTCAATAATATCCAGAGTGATACCGCCTTCAAACTTTACAAGGCCTACACCGAGTTCTTCTACATCGAACTGGCTAATATGGCGTCGTTCGGCGAGCATATCCATTTCTTGATAGGTTTGCCCGCTAATCCGCACAGGCTTGGGAAGCCCAAGTAAATATAACATCTGGGAGATGTGGTATACGCCCATGTCATACATGGCTCCGCCCGAGGCGGTAGTTTTGCGGGTAAAGGCAGGCGTGCCGTAACCATCCACGTAAGGTCGACCGCGGCGCCGATAGCCTGTCGAGCGTGCATGGTACAATCTGCCCAGCTTCCCCCCATCAATGATGGCCTTTGCAGCCTTGGTTTCTTTGGCGTATAGATTGCCAAGTTGTATGTGCAGCAGCTTACCAGAAGTTTCCGCTGCTTCGACCATCGTAATCGCGTCACGATAGGAGCCTGCGATCGGCTTTTCACAGTAGACGTGCTTTCCGGCCTGCAGCGCTTCGATCGCAATGGGCGCATGGAGGTTGTTATGCAGGCAGACGTCGATGGCATCAATGTCGTCACGCTGCAGCAGTTCGCGGAAATCGCTTGTACAATCAGGAATGCTGTAATGAGCGGCTACACGTTCTGCCTCAGCCAGATTCGTATCACATACAGCAACAAGCTCCGCATCCTTTATATTGGAATATTGATCAAGGTGATGCTTGCCGATTTGGCCCACTCCGATAACGGCTATTCTCTTGGCTGTCAAATTGAAGCCCTCCTTGCTTGACGTGTGAGTGATTATATATGCAGATATGCAGCCGTTCCTTGACGGGCCTATCTTGTAGAGACAGTAAGTTTACTCTTTTACTCCGTTTTACTCCGTAGATGAGGACGCCGCTGAAACAGCTGCCTCTAGATGACTCTGCAGTTGTTGAAGCGCAAGAGCGATAGCTGCACGTTGGTCCTGCGGGGCATTGTACTCGACCGCCCAGTATCCTTCATAGCCGGCTTGAAAGAGCGGGCTGAGCAGGGCTGGCGCATTATCGGCTTGCAGCGTCTTCAGATCGACATGCACATGCTTGGTCCAAGGGGTAACCTGCGCATCGCTTGCAAGCGCAAATTGCCGACTGTCCTCCGAGGATCTGTTGCCGCGAGCATAAGATGGCACGGTGTGCTGCCATCTTCCAAGGTGCAGCAATACACCAAAGTTCGGATGGCTGACTGCTTCAGCGATGTTGACGATAGAAGTGGGGTTTAAGGCGAAGCCGGTATGGTTCTCGGGACCAACCCAATAACCGCCTTCAGCAGCCCGCGCAGCATATTCACGGTACCGCATGGCAATGTACGTGAGAGCTTCGTCGGACATGACATCGGAGCCATGCATAACCGCATCAATGCGGACAGACTTGGCGCCAAGCATCTCGGCGGCTCTGAGATGGGACAACGCGTTCTGGTGCAGCGCTTCGCGCACCTCTGGGTCTGGGTCCCATAGATGGGCAGTATCCACTGCAATATTGGCCAGTGTCATCTCACGTTCCTTGAGAGCCTGTGCAATTCGTTGTATCGTATCGTCATCTGCCACCGCCCAGAGCGGCCGCGACGTATCAGCGAAGAAGGCATTCCAGAGATCGATTGCCTGAAGTCCGAATTGCGTATGAACCGTCTCTATATAAGAGAAGACATCCATTTTCCCTTCCACGCGTAAATTGTTAAAAGAAAACCCGCCAATCGATATGTTCATAGTTGAACCTCCTTCGGAACCTATTTATACAATATGTCACATCATACATTCGAGCGTAGCAGATAATAAGCAACAGAACAAAGCTCATCTGCAAGCAAAATGATACCGTTTACATGGGGATTATTGCCTTGATCTCAATATAACGCCCTCAGGCTGACTTTTCTATATATTCGCAGCATGTTTTGTATGTAATGACCTTAATCTTGACACGATAAGGAAAGATAACCAATTCGGTAAACGCCTTGTAACCACATCAGCTCTATTTTTCGTTATAGTGATAACAGGAGGGGAGGTATGGCATTCCATGCTTGATGAAGAACAAGCGAACAAGAATGAATCTGTTGAGACCGATGAGGAGCAGACCAAGCCTCATATCGTGTCTTATTTACATCATATATGGAAGAAGTATACGATTTATATTTTATCAGCAGCGAGTATCCTATTGATCTTAGTTGTAAGCGGTGGATGGTTTATATGGAACACGATGAACGATACCATTCTTCCTGCCGGATACCGTGTGTTTGGCCTTGATGCAAAAGGGATGAAGCCCGAGCAATTGCGGGAACGGATGCAGCGGCGGATTCAATCTTGGGAACAAACGAAGATCGTGTTTATTCCAGATCGAACAGACGCTACACTGAACAACTTGGCCTCACATTCGCTTACATTAAAGGAGTTAGGCATCTCATTCAGCAGCGAGAAAGTGGAGCAGCAGCTTGAGGATTGGAGCAACGGAGGCTTGTGGAAGCGGCTGCAGTTGAAGGGCGAACTGCCCACTCAGAATGTTAGCGGTTCTATAACTGTAGATCAGGAACAGCTATGGCAGACGATGAGCCATACTTATGGCGAAGTGATTAATCGTAAGCCGAAGGATGCTGAAGTCAGGTATGATGCACCTTTGAATCCCAGTTATGTGAAGGAAAAGGATGGCATTGAGCTGGATGCTTTTCAATTAAAACAGCAGTTGACGGAGCAGGTATCCAAATATGTATTAAACAAACAGGAGCAAGCTAGATTGTTGATGCTGCGGATGCCGCTAATTACAGTACCTGCAAACGTTACGCTGAGTACATTACAGGCGCGCAAGCCGAATGCACTTCTCGCAGAATATACGACCCGAATCGCGGATAGCGGCAAGGGACATTATCATAACATTGAGGCGAGTGCTAAAGTATTGAATGGACTAGTTCTCCGTCCCGGTCAGCGTGTAAGGTATCAAGATATTGCGGATAAGACGGAGCAGAAATATGGGTTGCAGGAAGCCCCAGTCATTGAGAAGGGCAAACTCATAGAAGGCATTGGCGGTGGTTTGTGCCAGACGTCCACGACGATGTACAATGCGGCGCTGAAGAGTGGGCTTCAGATTGTGGAGCGTCAATCCCATTCGCTCCCAGTCGGCTATGTTCCCTTGGGGCTGGATGCGACGTATTCGGACAATGGCCCCGATCTTGTGGTGCGTAACAATACAGAAGGCGACGTCGTCTGGGTCAGTCGAGTGGAGGATCATAAGCTTACGATCCGGCTTTACGGACAGAAAGAGCCTGGCACGACGTATCAAATAGAAACGAGACTCGTGAAGGAAACGGAGCCTGCTTCAGTATATGAGTTCAAGGACGTTACAAAAGAAAAGCAAACCCATGTCTTACAAAAGGGACGTGCTGGTTATGTCCTTGAAACCTATCGAATTAAATTGGTTAACGGGATTGCGGTTGCGAGAGAGAAGCTGCACAACTCTGTCTATCGCTCGCAGCCAACGCATTATACGATGGAGAAGACGCAATTTGCTCATACACCAACAACGCCGTAGCTGAGGGCTACGGCGTTGTTTATAGGGTAAGATATTCGGGTAACGATTCATAGTGGAATCATACGATGTCATGTTGCGGGTAGGATGTGTGGATTTTCATGATGATGACCGAATAGAACTGGCTGACAAAGATCAGTCCATCAGTCCTTCTTCTAATTACTAAGCACGCTTGGCGCCAACGTATGTTTTCTGCGCCCAACTGGAACCCATGCTGGATACTTTGACACTTCGAGCAGAACCCGAATTTGCTTCAATGAACTTATTGTCGCCGACATAGATTCCAACGTGAGTGATCCGACTTCCTCCAGAAGAGAAGAAGACAAGATCTCCTTTTTGTGGATTCTTCATCAATGTGCCTAATGATTTATAAATATCATGCGCCGTGCGTGGTAATGCTGTGCCATTCTTGCGGAATACGTAATTAACGAATCCAGAACAATCGAAACCGTTAGGTGAAGTACCGCCCCATACATAAGGTACACCGAGATAGCTGTATGCTGAATTTAGGATTTTATTCGTTTTAGTAGTAGGCGCCACTGAACTTGTTGTAACTTCAGGCACCTCCTTGTAACGACTTACAGATGGAAGGGACTTCGTTAAAGAAGAGTCCCACTTATATTGCAGATTCATCTGATCAATTAGAAAACGAAACGGAATATACGTATTGTTCTGGTAAGACCACGGTCCATCTCCCATTTGGACAGCTTGTCCATCCACTAATACTTGGCTGTCGCCGGTACGAAAGCGAAGCTTCTTACTGCCGTCGGTAATCGTAATCTCCAAGTGATCCTCATCTATAGTAGACCATTCCAGGTCATAATTCATTTGATCCGCAAATGCACGAAGGGGAACATAAAGGTTCTCCCCGCCTTCCAGAATTGGAACTGTTCCAGAAAACTGAACCGTATTATTATTGATTGTCATCGAAATATTTTTTGCGCTTGTATCCGCATAAGCTTTTGTGCCGAGCGCGCCGTCTGACAAGAGCATGCATCCAAAAACAGCGCTCGCAATAAGAGCAGCTCGTACTGCAACCTTCAAAACATCGCCTCCTAATAGTTGTCTGCCATCTGTGTTATGTAGTGTGCGACGTTCTGTCGACATACACGATCCTACCATATCAATGGTAAATCTACCAATAGTCTGGGAGAACCATTTATGACAGAATTGTAATTTATAAAAATTATCTTACAAAGTTGTAACCTTGTCAAAGGATTAGGCATAGGAAATGTATTCCTTCAGCTGTTCTAGGATGAGGACGATACGTATTTCGCGCCGATATAAGACAGATTTGTGAACAGAGTCACTATCCTTATGGATAAGGGCCTGTTTTACGTTTGTTTCCTTGGTGCGATGGGTAATAAGCCTTGATAGTGGCGCTTAAACTATCTGAACACTGGAAATCGTTATAATCGATGAACAGGGAGGCATATTGCCATGCAAGTATCACTTAGAAGAGTCAAGCTTGATCAGCATCTGGGAGTGGCGCATACACACAGTATCATGATCGATCAAAGAACGGTCAGCGAAGATGATGATGCTGGATTTCGTCCTTCAGAACTATGGATGCTAGGACTTGCTTCCTGTCTAGGGCGCTCCATTCAACAATACGCAGATAAACAGGGATGGACCATTCAGCATCTTGGTATTGAAGTAGAGGATGCTTTGGATGAATACAATCATATTCAGCAACTGACCTTTTATTTACGTACAGAAGGTATTGCCTATGCTGCGCGTGTTGAGATGTTTCAAGCCGTCCGGTATGGCAGCAAGCTGCTGCGTACCGTCAGTTCAGAGATTAACATTCGATTTGTAGATCAGACTTCTTCACCGCAGGTGCCGCGTCAGCATCAAGATAGGATAGGGGAAAATGTGAGCAAGGATAAAGAGCTTTACCTTGTGTAGGTTGGCATATTATTAAGGCGTATTAATATTGTATGATGGGTTCTTCAATAGAAGAGGGGAACTCGCATAATTGGGATATACTAGGGAGAGGCAGACCGATATCGTTTCGGCACCTGCCTCTTTTATATGTAAGGAGCACTGTATTCATAATATAAGGTAAAATAAGGAATGTAATATTATCGAGGTTGCGAACCTATACGAAGATATAGATTACGTTTACAATAGAAAAGGTATCTGAATGCAGTAAATGAAAGGAAAAGGATCATGTTCAGACATTTCTATCAAAGGTACTTCAAGCGCAAACTATTTAATAAGCTTATTGTTATTTATTCTTTAATTGCGGTTGTATCGCTAGTGACCTTGTCAGTGTTTGCTTATCAATTTTATGCGCGTAAAGATATCAACACGGCAGTCATGGAACAACAGCGTACAGTTGATACCATTAATCGTTACTTCGATCAGAAGAGTGAGATCATGCAAGCCATGATGCAGCAGTTGTACCAGGATAATACACTGATTGAAGATACGATCTATTTACTGGAGCACAGCTATGAGAATTATTTGAAATTTCGTCTAGACGCATATAGCAAGAGTAACAGTTTTTATACAAGGGATTTCAGGGATTTTTATGCCAACCAATTTTTGAAAGATTCCGACATCCGCAACATCATATTGTATAGTCAAAAACAGCATTTTGCTTATATGTTTAGTGGTAAAGGGGATCCGAAGTTGTATGAGTGGAAAGGGCCTGGTCAGGAGACACCTGAATTTATCGTTGACAGGTACGTGGGAATTGGAAAGTCTCCAATTAAACAGCCAAACACCTTAACCGATACCCCGAGCAATGTGTTTGATTTGAGAGGGTATGCTACTGTAGAGGAAAGCATAAGTAATAACAAGATAAGTGATACAGGTGGGGTAGCGGTAACCTCTGAACGCACATTTGTAACGATCAATAACCGTATAAATAACAAAGAGACACTTATGACCGCCGGTGAGATTAGTATCGATTTTAATACGAGCGGTATTGAGCGTAACATCGACTACGAGCAGCGGGAAGCTCAATACGCGGTGATGAATGGTGATGGCCAGATGATCTACTATTCAAAGACGTGGGACATGAAGCGTTTTGAACAGAACGCCGGCAAAGTATTTGCTAAAGACCGCAACAATTCTGAACCCATTAAGCTTGATGGGTATGGTACAACATATGTAAACATGTCTCAAATGAACAAGTTGGGCTTGACGGTGATCGCCTTGCTTCCGCAAGAGAGTATTACCTCTCATCTGTCAGGGCTGCGTAACACCATCATGTTTGTGACAGCGCTTATCATTATTGCGGTTGTGTCCTTGACCTATTTTTCTGTCATCCATCTTTCCCGCCGGACACAGTCCATTGTCATGGCAATGAAGAAAGTACAGGATGGCAATCTGGAAACGAGGATACCTGTCAACCAAGAAGATGAGTTGGGACTTATCGCTCAGAGCTTTAACCGGATGTGTGAGGACTTAAAGCAGTACATTAATCGTTTTTACAAGTCAGAGCTGAAACAGAAGCATGCTGAGTTGATTGCGCTGCAAGCACAAATCAAGCCGCATTTTCTGTATAATACACTTGAAGTTATTCGGATGCGGGCTGTGTCTAAGGGAGCACACGATGTAGGGGACATGATATACAATTTGGCCTCTATTTTCAGACACATGGTCAAGGACAAAACGATGATTTTACTGTATGAAGAAATTGAAAATAGTAAGCGTTATCTGGAACTAACACGTTTGCGATACCGAGATAAGCTGCAATACACCATTCGGATGGATGAACATCTGGGCGGCTACAATATTATGAAGTTATCTGTTCAGCCTATCATTGAAAACTATTTGGTACATGGCCTTGGTCTGGAAAGGACGGACAACCACATACTGATTGAGGCGGTAAAAGCAGACAATTGTCTCGTCATCTCCGTGTCAGACAACGGGAAAGGCATACCGCCTGAACGCTTGCAGCAGATTCAAAACGATCTGAATCATCCTGAATTAACCGATCATGGTTCTTTAGGATTAAAAAATGTGCATGATCGTCTTAAAATATTATATGGAGAACAAGCAGGCTTGACCATTGACAGCGTCGTGAATTCGGGCACTGTCGTTACGCTGCGCGTACCGCTTCAATAAGACTGATGTCGGAGGCGGAAGGCACCAACGATGGGGGGATACGATATGTATGATGTGTTTCTAGTGGATGATGAACCGTTCATTATAGAGGGATTGCAGTCTATTCTAGAGTGGAATGATTATGGTCTTACCATTGTCGGACAAGCCGAAAATGGGGAAGAAGCGTGGAAGCAGCTTCAGGAGAGGCCCGTGGATCTGGTTGTTACAGATATTATGATGCCGAAGATGACGGGTCTTCAATTAATCGAGAAGGTAAAGGGATTGCATCCACAGACCAGATTTATAATATTGAGTGGTTACAATGAGTTTGTATACGTTAAGGAAGGCATCAAGCTCGGTGTTGAAAATTATTTGCTAAAGCCGATCAATTTGGAGGAATTCTGCTCTACGTTGGAAACGACAGTACAGAAACTGGATCAGACGCTTTCGCATAAGCAAGCGGAGCAGCATAATCGTGACATTTTGCGCGATAATGTCCTTTATCGCTGGATAAGAGACCAGATTCATTTGGAAGAGCTGCAGCAGCGGGCAGAATTGCTTGGCATCCGCTTTGTCCATCCTTATTATTGGACGATCCTGATTCGAACGGAAAGCGATAACGGCTTGGAATTGGATATGGATCTCAAGCAGCAGGAGAAGCTGGCTAAGGGTGCGCAAGCGTTTGTAAAAGAGTTCGCCGAGGGGTATTGTATTCGGGAATGGGACGGCGAGATCGCCTTAGTCATAGGTCTAAATCAGCTTGCTGACAAGACTTTGATTGCAGAACGATTAATTCTCTGGAAGTTGGATATGGAGAAACAGCACGATACAGCGCTGCAGGTGACAACTGGCAGCGTCCAATCGGGTTATGCACTGGCATCCGTCAGCTACTCCCATGCCAAACAGGTCCAGCCTTACCATCTGGTTAAAGATGAGGATAGCATCATTGATTATGAAGAAACGTTAAATTACCGTTCTTCACGTCCTTCTTCGGTGCAGCCGGACATTAATCCGTATGTGAAGCTGTTATACGCGAAGGACAAAGAAGGCATTCATCGGCTGCTGGATGACGACTTTGAACGTTTGCGCGTGGTTGAAGGCGCTGAGCCGCGCGACATTCGCAACTTTGCGGTAGAGCTGCTCATTGCATGGAAGCAGTCGATAAATGATGAAGCCTTGCACGCATCCGAGGGGGAGCAGGATTGGTTTGATGCTGTATACCGGATTCAGTCCATTCAGGCACTGAAGGAGCATCTAGAGCAAGCAGCTGTGAAGCTGATAGACCTGCTTAATCAGCCGCAGGATATGTCACCGGTCGTTAAACAGGTGCTTCAGCATATCGATGACCGTTATGCGGAAGAATTATCGCTCAAGACGTTAAGCCAGGTGTACAATATTAACCCGGTTTATTTGGGCCAACTGTTCCAGAAAGAAGTGCAGTGCACGTTTTCGGATTATTTGAATAAGACCCGTATCAAGATGGCTAAGCAAATGTTGATTGAAACCAATTATCGGATGACCGACATTGCTGAAAAGGTAGGATATTGGGACAAAAGTTATTTCTATAAGCAATTTAAGAAGTACGTCGGCATATCTCCCAAGGAATACCGGGAAATACATTAACAGGGTATAATTTTCCGTTAGTTGTCCAATATAGTAAAGGGCTTCCATGGTCTGCATCTACCAAATGCACCGTGTGTAAGCCCTTTCTTTATTTTGTACACCAAATCTAAAGTTTATTGACTGTTGAAAGCGATTTATTTCGGATACTCTAAGAGTACACCAAGCAAACAATTGCAAACAAAGCAACGGGGGATGATCGGATGCAAACCATCAAGAACATCTTAAGGAACATCAACCAAAACCGAATCTTCTTGATTATGGTTCTGCCAGGGGCATTATGGTTTTTGTTCTTCTCTTACCTTCCGATGTTCGGTACTGTTATCGCTTTCAAGGACTACCGCTTTAGCCGTGACGGCTTCTTGGCGAGTCTCCAGCAGAGCGAGTGGGTAGGATTTAAGAACTTTGAATATTTATTCAGCACGAATGACGCTTATGTCATTACAAGGAACACGATCTTGTACAACGTTGTGTTTATCGTGCTAGGCCTGATCTTTGCTGTAGGGATGGCCATTATCTTAAGTGAGATCGTTAACAAACGACTTGCAAAAGTGTATCAAACCGGGATGTTCTTACCTTACTTCTTGTCCTGGGTAATCGTCGGTTACTTCACATTCAGCTTCTTGAGCGTGGATAAAGGCGTTATGAACCAGGTACTTACTTGGATGGGCAAAGATCCGGTGTCATGGTATTCGGATACGACTTACTGGCCTTACATTCTCGTCTTCCTGAACATGTGGAAGGGTATCGGTTACTCCAGCGTTGTCTACTTGGCGGCGATCGTTGGTATCGATAAAACGTACTACGAAGCAGCAATGATTGACGGCGCTAACAAATGGCAGCAGATTCGCAACATTACACTTCCATTTATCACACCGTTGATTACGATTCTGACGCTGCTGGCAATCGGCCGTATCTTCTATGCGGACTTTGGTCTCTTCTACCAAATTCCACGTGATTCTGGACCGTTGTACGCGGTTACCAACGTTATCGACACTTATGTATATCGCGGTTTGAAAGCAACTGGCGAGATTTCAATGAGTACGGCGGCTGGTTTGTATCAATCGCTTGTAGGATTCGTTCTCGTTATGACATCGAACTGGATTGTACGCAAATTCAACAAAGACAACGCGTTGTTCTAAATTAGGGGGGACTGACCTTGCGCACAAAAAAACATCGCGACGCTCACCATCTCTCACCAGGGTTGAATGTACTGTTTAATATCATAGCAGGTGGCTTTGCACTCCTGTGTGTGTTTCCATTCATCTTTGTTATTATCATCTCGCTGACAAGCGAAGCATCGCTGAATAAGAATGGTTACGCCTTCTGGCCTGAAGAATGGAGCTTCGCCGCTTATGAATACATCTTCAAAGCTGGCGACCAATTGCTTCGATCATATGGCGTTACCATCATGATTACAATTGTAGGTACACTAATCAGTTTGATCGTTATTGCTCTATATGCCTATGCAATATCTCGTAAGAACTTTACGTATCGGAATTTCTTCTCCTTTATCGCGTTCTTTACGATGTTGTTTAATGGCGGTCTTGTTCCAACCTACATGGTTGTTACACAAGTACTGCACTTAAAAGACACGGTATGGGCTTTGATATTGCCGTTGATCATGAATGCGTTCTATGTCCTCATCCTGAGAACGTTTTATAACACAACGGTGCCAGATGCTATTATCGAATCAGCTAAGATTGACGGTGCAGGCGAGCTTCGAGCTTTCTTTACCATTGTTCTTCCGATCTCGCTGCCAGGTATTGCAACGATTGGATTGTTTGCAACACTCGGCTTCTGGAATGACTGGTTTAATGCCTTGCTGTATATCGACAATCCAGCGCTCGTACCGCTTCAATCCATGTTAATGCGGATCGAAAACAGTATGCAGTTCTTGCTTAGCAATGCACAACTCAGTACTTCGGGCCAATCGCTTGAACTGTTACGTACACTGCCGCAGGAAGCTACACGAATGGCACTCGTTGTGTTGGCCACCGTGCCAATTGCATGTGCATATCCGTTCTTCCAACGTTATTTCGTACAAGGTTTAACGATTGGTGCTGTAAAAGAATAATTGTTATGGTTATAGCCGGCAGGCTGTCTAATGAAGGCAGCCTCCGGAAATAATAAATCATCAACAGCATGCTCATTTTACAAAAGGGGATGAAACAAAATGGCAAAAGCAAAAAAATGGCTTATGATGACTTTTTGCCTCGTTATGGTCGCTTCACTCGTTCTTACTGGATGCGGAGGCAACAAAAATGAAGCAGGATCTGGTGCGGAAGTAGGTACACCGGAAAAACCGGTTGAACTGATTTGGTACTCAATAGGTACTCCGCAAAAAGACGTAGACAAAGTTATGGAAAAAGTCAGCGAGTACACAAAAGAAAAAATTGGTGTTACGATCAAAATGAAAATGTTCGACTGGGGTGATTACAACCAAAAGATGGGCGTAATCGCTGCTTCTGGTGAACCTTATGATATCGCTTTCACGTCATCTTGGGCATTCGACTATGTATCCAACTCTAAAAAAGGCGCTTTCTATCAAATGGATGAGCTGTTGGATAAATATGGCCAAGACATTAAGAAACTTGTGCATCCATCTTTCCTTGAAGGAGCTAAAGTGGAGGGTAAAACCTTTGCCATTCCAGTTAATAAAGAGCTTCCAGCACAAAAAGTATTCCGTTTTAACAAAAAATTTGTCGACAAGTACAATCTTGACATTAACAGCGTAAAAACATTACAAGATCTTGAGCCATTGCTTGAAAAAGTAAAAGCTGGTGAACCAGGTTTGTACCCACTCTCAGCTGATAAACAATTTAAGTTTGGCGTACCTTATGATTTGGTAAATGAAAACTTGCCACTTGGTGTTTCTTTATCTGATACTCAAGATTTAAAGATCGTTAATGTTCTTGAACAACCAGATATGATGAAGAGTTTTGAGACAATGCACGATTATTATAAAAAAGGTTATGTAAAGAAAGATGCAGCTACAGCGCAAAATGGCGATGAGATGAAAACAGGTAAATGGCTTGTTGACATGCCTGATACACAACCATTTGCTGACAATCAATGGTCCCAAACATTGGGTTACCCAGT
Organism: Paenibacillus sp. UMB4589-SE434; assembly: GCF_030226685.1. Lineage (NCBI taxonomy): Bacteria > Bacillati > Bacillota > Bacilli > Caryophanales > Paenibacillaceae > Paenibacillus > Paenibacillus sp. UMB4589-SE434. Next base: position 360,094 of record NZ_JASOYK010000002.1, read on the forward strand.
TGTCTCTGTACCTTACACAGAACCATATGTTTACAACTGGTCTGTAACAGGTTCCATGCATGCGATTTCTGCTAATTCCAAATACCCTGAGCAAGCAATGAAATTCCTTAACTTGCTTAACTCTGACAAATACCTCCGCAATCTAGTTAACAACGGTATTGAAGGAGAGCATTACAAACGTATCGATGATTCAACTGTTGAATACTTGCCAGCAAAAACTGAAGGCTACGATTTGCCTGGATTTACATTAGGTAACTTCTTTATTCTAGACAAGTTGCCTACTGACCCGAAAGACAAGTGGGAGCAATTTGCTAAATTTAATGATGCTGCAAAAAATGCCCCATTACTCGGATTCTACTTTAATGCAGATAACGTAAAAACAGAGCTTGCTGCTCTGCAAAACGTTAAAGAAGAGTTCTTTGCATCCTTATATACTGGTTCTGTTGATCCTAAGGTTTACATTTCTAAAGCAGTTGAGAAATTCAAAGCTGCTGGTCTTGATAAAGTTCAAGCTGAAATGCAAACACAATTGGATGCTTGGAAAGCAACCAAGAAATAATTAGCAGGCTAGCATAACGGCATTCATTTCACCTTTGCAGATTTGACAACAGGAATGAACAATATGCCAAAAGCGAAATGAATATCCCGTGCAATCAGGTGGAGCATTCGCTTCACCTGATTGTGTTTCATTTTCAAGAGTAGAAATGAGCATATACTCTAATAGATTAATATTGATATGGTTAGAGATAAGGAGAGAGCCGACATGGAACGTCTACCCCAAGCCGTGCTTCGTGTGATGGAAGAAGCCAATACGAAATTGTCTGATAATCCGAAATTAAAGCAATTGTTCCTTAATTGCTTCCCTAATACGCTGCAAACGACTACAAAGCTGCATGATGATGATACTTCTTACGTATTTACTGGTGATATTCCAGCAATGTGGCTGCGCGATTCCAGTGCACAAGTACGTCAATACTTGCCGCTTGCAAAAGATGATGCTGATATTCGCCGTATCATTGCAGGATTGGTACGCAAGCAAATGAAATACATCCAAATCGACCCTTATGCAAATGCGTTTAATGAAACGCCTGTTGCACTAGATGAGATTCATCACCGTGATAACACGGAGCTGAATGGTTGGGTATGGGAACGCAAATATGAGATTGATTCGCTTTGTTATCCGATCCAACTGGCTTACTTGTATTGGAAGACAACAGGTGATACGTCTCTCTTCACAGGTGAATTCAAGACGGTTGCGACGATCATTATGAATCTGTGGACGACGGAGCAGCATCACTTTGAACAGTCTCCTTACCGTTTCAGCCGGATGGACTGCCGCAAGACAGATACACTCAAAAATAACGGCATGGGTATGCCGGTTAACTACACAGGCATGACATGGTCTGCATTCCGTCCTAGTGATGATGCATGTACGTTTGGATATTTGATTCCAGCAAACATGTTTGCCGTTGTCATACTGCGCTACCTCGAAGAAATTGCAACTGAGATTTATGAGGATGGTCCATTTGCGGATAAAGCACGTCGTCTGAAGGATGAGATTGAGGAAGGCATTCAAACTTATGGTATCTTCCACCACCCGAAATACGGCAAAATATATGCATACGAGACAGATGGTTTCGGCAATTACAACCTGATGGACGATGCTAACGTGCCGAGCTTGCTCGCGATTCCTTATTTGGGCTATACAACAGCGGATGATCCGATTTATCAAAATACACGCCGCTTTATTCTGAGCGAAGACAATCCTTATTATTTCAGTGGAGAGCAGGCACAAGGAATCGGAAGCCCGCATACTCCTGATCGCCATATCTGGCATATTGCTTTGTCTATGCAAGGCTTGACGGCAGATAAGCAGGATGAGGTTGAAGGATTGATCAAGCTGCTGACAACAACTGACGCTGATACAGGATATATGCATGAAGGTTTCCATGCGGATGATGCCAAAGTATTTACACGCGAATGGTTTGCATGGTCCAACAGCTTGTTTTCAGAATTGATTTACCGCACATACTGGTTGAACAACTAATTCGATTGATATAGGTTTCATGAGCAGAAGGGAGAGTTATAACAATGGCTAAAAAGACAGCACACATTATATCGCACACCCACTGGGACCGCGAATGGTATATGCCTTATGAGTATCATCATGCACTTCTAATTGAGTTGATGGACACTTTGCTGGAGACGCTTGATCGTGATCCGGATTTCAAAAGCTTCCATTTGGATGGACAGACGATCATATTGGAGGATTACTTCCAAGTTAGACCAGAAATGAAAGACAAAGTTGAGCATTATATTCGTGAGGGACGCATTCAGATTGGACCTTGGTACATCCTGCAAGATGAGTTCCTGACAAGCAGTGAGTCCAACATCCGCAACTTGCAAATCGGTCACCGAGACGCGAAGCAATATGGCGGCTTGATCTCCAAGGTTGGTTATTTCCCAGATTCCTTCGGCAATATGGGACAAGCGCCGCAAATCTTGAAGCAAGCTAACATTGATGTGGCTGTATTCGGTCGCGGAGTAAAACCGACAGGCTTCAACAACCAAGTGTCTGATGATGCTTCTTACGAATCTCCATATTCTGAGATGGTATGGCAATCGCCAGATGGTTCCCGCGTTGTAGGTATTCTGTTCGCGAACTGGTATTGTAACGGGATGGAAGTGCCGGTTGACGAGCCGCAGGCGCTCGCTTATTGGGAGAAACGAATTCCAGATGCGGAGAAATTTGCTTCTACAAACCATCTGTTGTTTATGAATGGATGCGACCATCAGCCGATTCAAACAGATTTGTCCAAGGCAATTGAGGTTGCAAAGAAATTGTTCCCAGATACGGACTTTGTTCATTCCAGCTTTAATGAATACGTGGATGACGTGTTTAAGGAGCTTCCTGAGAACTTGCAGACAGTGGAAGGCGAACTGCGCAGCCAACGTACAGATGGCTGGTACACACTGGTGAACACTGCTTCTTCCCGTGTGTATTTGAAGCAGATGAACGCCGAGAACCAGACGCTGCTGGAGAAAGTGGCAGAGCCGCTAGCGACAATCGCACACCAAGTGGGCAAGCCTTACCCGCATCACCTGTTTGTGTATGCGTGGAAGACTTTGATGCAGAACCACCCGCATGACAGCATTTGTGGCTGTTCGGTTGACGAAGTTCATCGCGAGATGGTGACTCGTTTTGAAAAGTCAAAGCATATGACGGAAATGATAATTAACGAGTCTTTGGATGCGTTAATGCCTACCATTGATACAAGCGTATTTGATGGTAAGCAAGCTATTCCGTTCACGGTATTTAATACAGCGGGATATAACCGCAATGGTGTAGTCGAAGTTACGCTTGAATTGAAGCGTCGTTATTTCAGCGAAGCTCACCCTACTGTGTTGGCAAAAGAAATGAAGGTAGAGCCAGTTGAGGCAGGCGCTGTGGTTGACGCAGCTGGTAATGTGCTCGATTGTGAATGGGAAGATGCGGGTGTAATGTTTGGCTATGACTTGCCGAAAGACAAATTCCGTCAACCGTACATGGCACGTATTATTAAAGTACGTGTGCAAGCATCTGACGTACCGGCATTTGGTTACCAGACGTTGGCATGGGTTCCAGGAGCAGCGAAGCAGGCAGTGGCTAACTTGGCGACAGAAGACTTTGCGCTGGAAAACGAACGTTTGAAGGCCGAAGTGCTTGAGAACGGATCCATTCGCATGACGGACAAACAGACAGGTCATGTATATGAAGGCATTAACGTGTACGAAGATGCCGGGGATATCGGTAACGAGTATATGTTCCGTATGCCAGAGGGATCTACTCCGCTTACGACAGCAGATGTGAAAGCTGAACGTAAAGTAGTTGAGAACTCACCGTTCCGTGCTGTGATCGAAGTTACGCATAATTGGAGCATCCCGGTTTCAGCAGATGAGACGCTGCAGCAAGAACAAATCGATATCGTGGATTTCCCTACTCGTAAAGCGCAGCGCTCAACGGAGTTGGTACCGTTCCATATCGTGACTCGTTATACGCTGGACCGCGGTGCAAAACGTGTGGATGTACATGTAACGATGGATAACAAATCGAAGGATCATCGCGTACGCGCATTGTTCCCGACCGGCTTCCAAGCGGAGACGCATGTAGCCGATTCGATCTTCGAAGTGGCTAGCCGTAGCAACGTTCCAGCGAAGGAGTGGCAGAACCCTAGCAACGACCAGCATCAGCAAGCATTTGTCAGCGTAAGTGATGGCAAGCTTGGCTTAACAGTTGCTAACAAAGGTCTCTGTGAATACGAAGTGTCACAGGACAACAAAAATACGATTGCAGTTACACTGCTTCGTTCATCGGGCGAGCTTGGTGACTGGGGTTACTTCCCAACACCAGAAGCCCAGTGCTTAGGTATCAATACGGCCGAATATGCGATCATTCCGCACGAGGCTGATGTGGTTACATCAGGTGCATTTTCAGAGGCGTACAGCTTCCCTGTACCATTCCTGACTCGTCAGACGGATGTTCATGCTGGTCAATTCCCGGCTGAGTATGCCTTTATCGCATGGGAAGGCGAGCAAGTGGCGTTTTCCTCATTGAAGATGGCAGAAGAAACAGGCGATATGGTAGCTCGTTGGTACAACATGGCACATGAGCCGCGTAAGCTGTCTGTGAAATTGCCTGAACGCGTTAGACGTTTCTATCGTAGTAACGTGATGGAAGTATTGGGCGAGGCACTGTATACGAACAGTTCGCAAGAAGTATCTGTTGATCTTGGCTCGGCTGAAATCTTTACGGTGGGCGTCAAAAAACAATAAGAAATAGGCATAACTTGGCCCATTTCAATAACAAGACTGCTCTTGGCGGCATAGCTGCCGGGAGCGGTCTTTTTGTATTTTGCCAAACGATGTGTGGGCTTAATGTCAGGAATAATGGGGCATAGGAGTAAAAACCGAGAAGTTGTGCAATTTATAGGTGATGCAGTTACAGGTTAAGGAGGAATTTACATGAACAAAATGCGATCTGCTGTCACAGTCATGAGCTTGCTGATTCTGGGTATGCTGCTGCTCCCTGTGTGTCCGTTACATGTACAAGCGCTGAATTATGCAGGTGCTCATCAGCTTGTGCTTGATACGAAGCAGGAACCTTTAACTTTTGTCCTAGTACATGGGGCTTGGGGCGACTCCAGCTATTGGGATAAAACAGCTGCCGAGCTGCGTAAGCTGGGACATACCGTCTATACGCCGAATTTGCCTGGCCATGGCAAAGATGCTAATAAGAACGTTACTCACGCTGATTACGTAAAGGCTGTATTGGACCCCATCAAGCGGAATAACTTGAAGAACATCGTCCTTGTTGGTCACAGTTTTGGTGGGACTGTCATCGCCAAAGCAGCGGAGCAAATACCTGATCGCCTGCGGCGAATGGTCTTTATGGATGCATTTGTTGTTCGAGATGGTTACAGTGCAGCAGATGAAGCTCCACTTCAGGTGAAAAAGCAGTGGGCAGACGCTGCTGCCGCCTCAAAGGATAACACCGTGATGCTTCCATTTCCGGTCTGGAGAGAGACGTTTATGAACAACGCTGACCTAGGGCTTGCCCAAGCTGTATATAAGACGGTGACGCCTGAGCCAGCAGGTCCTGTCTTCGAGAAGCTGAATCTTGCCAAGTTCTATCAACTGACCACGCCACGCAGCTATTTGTATCTCACGGATGACATCGCCCTGCCTCAAGGAGAGCAGTATGGGTGGCATCCACACATGTCAAGCCGTCTCGGCTTGTTCCGACTCATCACGGCGCATGGCGACCATATGACACCGTTTCATAATGACCCAGAACTTGTTGCCCGTAAATTAGTCGAAGCAGGACGGAATTAAAACAAAATGGTGTGCTTCATCGTAATTGTACTGTAGCTAAATCTACCCACAGTACATACGAGGAGCACACCACTTTATACATATAAGAGTGACATGAACTAACAGTGATTATCCGATGATGGTTAATTGCTTGGGATAGGACGTGAGTACTCGTACACCTTCTTTGGTGACGACAACGTCATCCTCGATTCGAACTCCGCCTTTTCCTTGAACATAGACCCCAGGTTCAATAGTAAATACATGTCCCGGTTCCAATAAAGCTTCATTCTGATCATGAATAGATGGGTATTCGTGGACATCGATGCCGAGCCCGTGGCCGAGACGGTGACTAAAATAAGGGCCGTAGCCTTTATCCGTAATAACCTGCCGGGCTGTCTGGTCAAGCGAGGCGTACGTGATGCCTGGGCGCACCGCGGCAATTGCCGCTTCATTGGCAGCCAGCACCGTATTATATATTTCCTTCAGCTCATCACTAATCTCCCCAACGGCAAAAGTCCGTGTAATATCAGAGGCATAGCCATTCAAGTACACGCCCAAGTCAAACAATAGCAGGTCGCCCGCTTGAATGACACGCTGCCCAGGTACGCCATGCGGCAAGGCAGAATTATCTCCTGCCAGCACCATGGTAGAGAAAGAAGGGCCTTCCGCACCTTGTTTCTTCATCTCATATTCCAGATCCGCTACTACTTCTGCCTCCGTCATTCCGATACGGACTCGGCGGACGACATTGTCAAGCACCGTCTCAATGCAATCCACTGCGGCTTGCAGCCGCTCGATCTCTTCCTCTGACTTAATGACACGCAGCGACTGCAATACTGCCCCAATGTCCGCATACTGTTCAGCTTGCACGACAGCTTGAAGCGATTCATACCGCTGTACGGTCATGTGGGCTTTCTCCAAGCCGAATGTTTTTATCGTGTCGGGCAATTGCTGCTTTAAAATGTCATAAGGGTTATCTGTATCCAAATGCGTGGCAATACGTGTGATGGATGATATAGCTGCTGCTTTGTCGGCATCAAGCGCGGGTACTATTAATACAGGCTCTTGTCCTTTTGCCAACACGATTCCAAGGAAGCGCTCATGTGGATCACAGGCGAAGCCAGTAATGTAGTAAACATGCTTCGGGTCTGTGACTAGAATCGCGTCCCAATGCTCGGCCTCCATCGTGGCAATCAGCGTATTTAACGTATGACTCATTTGATTCATCCTTTCTGCGTGAAATGTAACGGCTGGCTTATGTACAATAATTCGAAGATACCATGTTCACTCACAAAATGCGAATAGCTGAGCATGCTCCAGTCGGTGATGACAGTAGAAAGTAGTTATTTTGGAGTTGTCCGTACGTGTTGGAGACTTATGGAGGAACGCTTACCTTGATGCCGATTTAATCTTCTGCCTTCTAGTTCTCGTCTAGTTCCCGTTTTGTTCTATCTTAGCGTCACTATCCCAATAGCTCAGGTTTGGGATACTGGCAGGGATTTAGACAACAGATCATCATCTAAACTCAAAGAAGAAATTAGTGTTAGGATATAAGGCGATACGATGCTCCAAAATCTTAGAAAGGGGGAGGGAAATTTCCAAATGTTTCACGTTCCCCGTGGAACATTTAGGCGTTGGTCCATTTTTCATGTAAGGAGATAAGCTCGATTTATGTGAAACAGTTAACAAAATAAGCGTGAGAGGGATAACTGAGAAATAAAGAAATTGCTGATATAGTGGAGCCATGCTGGCCTTCATGAAGGCGCTTTGCGACTTCATTTATGTAAGCGATAACAGGACACTTGTCCGCGATTTTTTTATCATTCTAGTATAAAATAAATAGTCTCAAATCAATGGCGTACACCAAGCTGGCTTATTTTTTAGATTTCACTCTATCAAACGGAGGGATATGTTATATGAAATTCAAACGGATTAATGTCATTGTGATGGATAGTGTCGGAATTGGCGAGCTCCCGGATGCTCCTGACTTTGGAGATACAGGCAGCCATACGCTTGGACATATTTGTGAGCAGGTGCCGACAATAAAGCTGCCTAATTTGACAGCGTTGGGTCTTGGTAACATTGCGCCTTTATCTGCTGTTCCTGCAGTAGAACATCCGCAAGCAAGCTATGGCAAGATGGCTGAAGTATCGGTAGGTAAAGATACGATGACTGGCCATTGGGAGCTGATGGGACTGAAGGTCGAAGTTCCATTCCAAGTGTACCCTGACGGATTCCCGGAAGAATTGATCAGCAAGTTTGAAGAGTTGACAGGACGCAAAGTTATCGGAAACAAACCGTCCTCAGGTACTGTCATTCTCGATGAGTATGGCGAGGAGCAAATGAAGACAGGGGCATGGATCGTTTATACATCTGCGGACAGCGTCTTCCAGCTTGCAGCCCATGAGGACATTATCCCCTTGGAAGAGTTGTATCGTGCATGCGAGATTGCGAGAGAAATGACTTTGCACGATCCATATGTGGTTGGACGTATTATCGCAAGACCATATGTAGGGGAGCCAGGCGCATTTAAACGTACGCCAAACCGACATGATTATGCGTTGGATCCATTTGGTGATACTGTGCTGACTCATTTAAAAGAGGCAGGACACGATGTCATATCGATCGGTAAGATTAATGACATTTTTACAGGTCAAGGTATTACGGCTTCTCATCCGACAAAGAGCAACTTGGACGGTATTCAGACGAATATCCGCTTGTTGGAGCAGCCTTTTAACGGATTGCTCTTTACGAATTTGGTTGATTTTGATTCCTTATACGGACATCGTCGTGATCCTCAAGGATACGCAGCATGTCTAGAGGAGTTCGATCAATATATTCCGGAATTAATGGAACGAACGGGAGAAGAGGATCTGCTGATTATTACTGCAGACCACGGCAATGACCCTATACATCCAGGTACCGATCATACTCGCGAGTATGTACCGGTGCTGATCTATAACCCGCTGCTTGCCAAGGAAGCCGCGTCTATCGGCACACGTTCAACATTTGCCGATCTGGCAGCGACTATCGCTGAGAACTTCGGTGTGACAGCACCGGGCATTGGCGAAAGCTTCTTGCAGCAGCTACGTGTACAAAAATAAGCAAGGCCAAATGAGTGAAGTTAGAAATTGGGGGAAATCGACTTTATGAGTACAATCCAAGAACAAGCTATTCACAGCATCCGTACATTAGGAATTGATGCTATAGAGAAATCCAAATCGGGCCATCCGGGTATCGTTATGGGTGCAGCGCCGATGGCATATACGTTGTGGACAAAGCATTTGCAAGTGAATCCACAAGCGCCAGAATGGTTTAACCGCGATCGCTTTGTGTTGTCCGCAGGACATGGTTCTATGCTCTTGTATTCACTGCTTCACCTTTCAGGCTTTGATCTTTCCATTGATGATCTCAAGGCGTTCCGCCAAGACGGCTCCAAGACACCAGGCCATCCTGAATTCGGTCATACGGCTGGTGTAGATGCTACTACAGGCCCGCTTGGCCAAGGTGTAGCAATGGCAATTGGTATGGCACTTGCTGAACAGCATCTTGCAGCGAAGTACAACCGTGATCAACTGTCAATCGTGGATCACTACACCTATGTTATTTGCGGAGATGGCGACTTGATGGAAGGGGTATCAGCGGAAGCGAGCTCTTTCGCAGGGCATCAGCAATTGGGCAAGCTCATTATGCTGTATGATTCCAATGATATTTGCTTGGATGGCGATTTGTCTGAAGCGTACTCCGAACAGACACGTCAACGGTATGAAGCATACGGTTGGCAGACGATCCTCGTTGAGAACGGCAACGACATCGATGCGCTGCATGCAGCTATTGAAGAAGCTAAGCGCGACACGACACGTCCAACGTTGATCGAAGTGAAGACGGTAATCGGCTTTGGCGCTCCAAACAAGGCAGGTACGAATGCTGTGCACGGAGCTCCGCTGGGTGCTGAAGAAGCGGCGTTAACGAAGGCTGCTTATAATTGGACAGAAGAGCCTTTTGCAGTACCACAAGACGTGTACGCACATTATGCAGACCAAGTGGCAGCACGTGGACAAGCAGCAATGGCAGCTTGGACAACGATGATGGAACAGTACCAAGCGGCTTATCCTGAGCTGTACAACGAATTGCAGATGGCAATCCAGTCCGAGCTTCCAGCGGATGCTTTTGACAGCCTTCCTGCACATGAAGCAGGTTATCAACAAGCGACTCGTAACTCGAGCCATGATGCGATTAACGCAATTGCGTCTAAAGTGAATTACTTCCTTGGAGGCTCCGCTGACTTGGCTCATTCCAACATGACCACGATTAAAGGGGAAGGATTGCTGACACCAGCAGAACCAGGTAACCGCAACGTGCAATATGGCGTGCGTGAGTTCGCGATGGGTGCGATGCTGAATGGTATGGGGGTTCACAAAGGCTTGCGTGTATTTGGAAGCACATTCTTCGTGTTCAGCGATTATTTAAAAGCGGCTATGCGTTTATCCTCATTGATGAGTGTGCCAGTGACTTACGTACTTACACATGATAGTATTGCGGTTGGCGAAGACGGCCCTACACACGAGCCGATCGAGCAGTTGGCTGGTTTGCGTGCCCTTCCGAATATGAACGTGGTTCGCCCTGCAGATGCTCGCGAGACACAAGGGGCTTGGAAGCTGGCGATGGAGTCTAAGAGTACGCCTACTTCAATCGTATTGACACGTCAGCCATTAGAAGTGATGGAGACGTCCAGCTTGGAGCTGGTAAGCCGCGGTGCCTATGTTATTGGAGCAGAATCCAAACGTCTTGACGCTATTTTGATTGCTTCGGGGTCCGAGGTGAACTTGGCAATGCAAGCAAAAGACGCGTTGATCATCGAAGGCATCGATGTACGTGTAGTCAGCATGCCTTCTCAAGAACTGTTTGATGCACAATCTGCGGAATATAAAGAGTCTGTGCTGCCTAATGACTGCAGAGCTCGTCTTGCTATTGAAATGGGTGCAACCTTTGGCTGGCACAAGTACGTCGGGCTGGATGGCGATGTGCTTGGAATTGATACGTTTGGAGCATCAGCCCCTGCGTCCGTATTGCTTCCGCAATACGGTTTTACAGCAGACAACGTAAAAGAGAAAATCGTTCGCTTATTAAAAAAATAAGCTGAATTTGCCTGATCATCAGACTTCAGGTTTATAGAATTGTGATGATCATGATTCTGTAATTCATGCTTAATTCTTAAATAAAAGACAGACCGCTCTTCTTATCTCTAGCAGGTAAGAAGGGCGGTCTATTTGTTAGCAGCAGGGCTGCCTTAATGGACGCGTGATACGAGAATTCCGCTCGTTAAGGAATCAAGCATTGGCTTGATATTAGACGTCTCTAAGCCGATCCTTGAAGATACCAGGTAGCGGAATTCATAGAATCCGCCGAGCGTAGCCTTAAAGTTTGTTTCCCAATAGTTGGTCATCAGCCACGCATAAGTTTCCGGCTTCGCATTTGCAGGCTGTTGGGAATGGACGAGCCGGCGACCATACTCCAACGATCCCCATTGTATGAGAGGTGTATCGGGTGTTCCCAGCAGCAGTGTGTTGGATGCATCCTGCCAAGCGATACCCTCTTGAATGCACGAGTAGTCAAGACAAGTGCCTGGCAGCTGATCGATCCATGGGCGTACAAGTACGCCTGCCTTGTCAGCATACACGGTGTCTTCAGCTGCGTTACCGCTCGTGAATGGGAGCGCCACATAGACGTTCTCCGGATTCCATACGCTATCTTTGTGCAGTCTTATGGAGACATCCACACGATTGGAACACGCATGTACTTTAAGGAACAACGCATAATAGCTCATGCCCTCTACTTTGTACAGTAGTTCAACCGTTGCGTAAAGAGGTCCGTTCTCCAAGGTGCGTATGCGGACTAATTGTCCGACTGACCGCTTCACATTTATACCTTTGCGATTGCGTCCCATTTGACTCCGGACTGCCCAGACTTGTGAGGGGTCCACTTCGTTGTCGGGTGGTGTTACCTCGTAAATGGGCGTAAAGGCATTGTAATTCCGGTCAGATCGCAGCATTTCTTGCTCTGTCTCTTTGTTGTACCAAGACATAATGCCTGTACCTTCTTGCCACTTTATGTGTATATAGGGAGATTCCACACCATGCTGTGTCACATGGATAGGCAGCGCTGCGTCTGCTGCCGTCACTTTTGGGAACATATCCTCCATGTCGTAGACTCGATCACTGCCCATTAAACGAGTATTGGACGTCATTGATCCTACGGGTTTGCTGCTGTCCTGCCTTGCTCGCAAAGTTAGCGTGCATTCTCCTTTTGCCTGCAGCTCAATGTCCACTATAATGGACTGTTGGTGAGGGGCTTGATGCGGCAATACCTTGCCAGTTTCCTCACATACAACCTCCAGACCGTGCGGGAAATGAGCAGGTTCCCAGCCATCCAGTGACAACGTAATCATATCTCTTGCTGTAGTATCCGCCAAATTCACGACACGATAGCGGTAAGGACGATTGGGGTACAGTGTTGACGTCCCTTGGGCCAACAGAGCCTTGTCCAACGCACGGTATGCTAATCGACTGGCCTCAGCGGCGTTGGTCTGCTTGCGGACTTCTAGCAGTTGGACATTTGGATGCCAAGGTTCATAGATGGACGAGTGATAGCCCCAGGTATGTTCGGCGTACATGATAAGTGCCTGCTCCGCTGCTCCGATTTCTTGATCGGTAACAGCTGCACGGTCAGGGTCTAGACGTTTAACTTTGCGCAGTGTTCTTTGCGCATCACGGTATATTTGTGTGTGCATGGCAGTAGAGCTGACGCCATCCGACCACCAATCGGGCCAGTCTCCGCGATGCACTGGCAATTGGGTTAAGTTCTCCTGCTTCAAGCGAGCGAAGAAGGCAGATAACGTTGTCATTTCGATGCGAATTGAATCACCGTATTGTGTATTCCATTCCGAGATCCAGTCCGCTATCGCAGAGTTAGGGGCACCATTATCCGTCGCCAGTCCTGACAACATCACAGGCACGAAGGAGAAAGGATATTGTTCGGCCTCAAGCTGACACACGTAACGGTTAAGGCGGATACGGGCCAATTGGTCGTGCGTGTCTTTATTTTCATAGAGCTGATGCTGGAATTCATCTTGAATCATGTATTTGCCAAGCGCATCCGGGCAGAGGCCAAGCTCATTACCAAACATATAATGCTCGCCGTTCCAGACGAGCAGCTTATCGCCTGCAGCGGTTTCCCACCAGAACGGCTGCTGCTTACGGCCAAGCGCATACATGCCGTGATGCGTATGAATACAGGAGAATAAGTGCTGGATCCCATTATCCAGCAGACTCTGTGCGTAGCCCCAGCTATATCCGTTGATATCGGCTGTCATGGCACTATCAATCGTGTGCCCGATGGATGCGGCATATGCTTGGGCCTTGCTGTGTATGCGCTGCAATAAGTCATAATCAGGCAGTTCCGTCATGTTCAAATAAGTGCCGGAGAGCTCAATGTCTCCCCGTAATACAGCATCAGCAAAGCTTTGCTGTTCTGCGGGTGATGCTTCTTCTAGGAAGCGTTCGACGGCCCAGAATGTTTCGCAAGTCCAACGGAAACCTTTCCACTCTGGCTTGCTTCCATCGTGGGCAGAGGTAGCCACACGAAGTGCTTGACGAATAAAGTCGACATGATATTGTTCGATCTTTTCTTGGCGTTCGGTATACCCGATATCAGTATGAGAATGATGAATAGCATATATCGTCCAAGGGCGTGATGGTTGCTGGATAGATGTTTGTTTAATTTGCTGTATTAAGTCCATGGTGATGCACTCCTTTTCATTTAGGGTTAGTTCAGCTTTGTGCTGTAGTGTACAGTAGCGTGCGGTCTAGGAATCAAAATCGTCCCCATTTAGAATTAAGCTTGCGACTAAAAGTCCGGTTATGGGAATAGGAGCTCTATACCCTCAAAAACATGCTCCATCAGGTCACCTTGATGCGTAACGACAGTACCCTGATTGCCAAGGCTGACTTCCAGATATGGAAGCCACAGGTCGCAGCTCTTGGCAATCTGCCCGCCCAGTATGAGGCGGTTTGGCTTAAAGCGCGCCGCATACGGCGCAAGCATGCGGCCGAGGTGGAATCCATACTCGGCCCACGCATCGGCAGCCCGCTTGTCGCCGATGCGTGCTGCCGATGCAAGCTCATGCACGTCCTGCTGCGCATGACGTGCGCCGTACATGTCGGCGAGCGCGATTATGCCGCGTCGGCCGAACTGCTCGTCAACCGCGGCATTGCGGTAGCGCTCTGCATACAGCATGCCGCTTGGCGGCACTCCGTCGCGGCCGGCCACCAGCTTGCCGTGGTCGACAAATCCAGAGCCTATCCCCGTGCCAAGCGTCAGGCAGATAAGCCGCTCGGACGGGTATAGGCGGCTCACGCCAAGCGCGAACAGCGAGGCATCGTTCGCGAAGCGGATGTCCGCTTCAGCCAGCCTCCGCATCCACGCTGGTGCAGCTCGCAGAGAAGCGCGCCGTCGAAGTTCACGTTGCAGCAGCTCGCCGACGTTCATTCCGTATAGGCGCTCATACTTGCTTACGCCTTGCAGCAAGGCGACGCCGTTCTCGTAATCGAACGGCCCAGGAAAGGCAAAGCCGATACGTACCTTATAGCTTGGCGCCGCGGGCCGTAACGGGGCTTCGCGGAGTATGCTACAAGCTTTGGTTTGATCGTAAGATCTGCATGGTCTAGCGGAAGCACTGTCGCTTGTTCGGCTAGGGGCTTTCTGACGTGCGCTAATTGGAGCCCGCTCGGCAGCTGCAACGTCAGCCTCATCGTGTGTAGAGCTGGCGCGTGAGGTATGACGTGTCGCCTCATACGACCCCAGTAGTTCGATGCATGCGTTGGCAAGACTTGCTATTATTACATGTGTTTCCCGCTCTGAACGGGATGGCTGTACGATTCGCAAATGAGGCAGCAAGCGGCCTTCTTCGAGCAATGCTGCCTTAAGTGTTGTGCCTCCAGCATCAAGAGCCAGCGTGACTGTACGCACAGGCGAGGCTTGATGCAAAGACGCGGTCATTCCCTTACCTCATGGCCATGGTGCCAGCCGTGAGGAAGCAGCGGCGTGCGCCAACTTGGAGCCACTTGCGCACGGATGAGTGTACATGGCGTCTCACCTGCATTTTCCAAACGATAACGTCCAACACTGGCTGGTACGATATAAGCCTCGGCATAACCCCACTCCACAGTCTTCGATGCATCCGCTTCCGGTATTAAGCGGACACGTTCGCCTTCTACGAGATTTAGCATCACAAATGCATCCTCTGTGTCGTCGTTCCATGTATCGGCGAGCTTCAGCCGCCGCACCTGAAACAGCAAATCGTCGCGTTCAGCGAGCAGCTCTTCTACATTGGCCCCTTGTGTGCGATGTACGACAGGCTTAGCAATCAGCTCTTGGCGTGCCATCGTCGTATTTATGCTATCGTCGATATTACAAGCAGCATGTTCGCGATTAATCGGCCGTGGTAGACCATCCTTGTCCAACCGCAAATAATCATATATCTTAAACGTGAACCACCACGTCGTTGATGAAATCTCCAACACCAGATTATCCCGGCCCGAGCTGTGCACAGCGCCAGGCGGGATCAGGAACAGATCCCCTTTTGTGGCTGCCCACTCATTTACGTAATCTTCCAGTCCCAGTGGCACCTGAGTGGCATGCGCTGCATCTACTGCCCTCAGCAGTTGTTCTCCCGTGACACCTTCTTTCAGGCCAAGTATAACCTTTGGTGTGGAGTCGGGCTTCTGTTCCATCATGTAGTAGGATTCTTGCTGCGTCATAGTCTCGTTAAATTCAGATTCTACGTAATGCTGCTTTGGGTGAACTTGCAAGGACAAGCTGTCACCGTCAATGGTATCCAAGTAGTCGAATCGAATCGGGAAGTAATCACCGAACAATTCTACATTTCTAGGTCCCAATACAGCCAAAGCTTCTGCTTGCAGCATAAGTGTAAACGGTACTTCAATTGTATAATCACCATACCTAAGCAGGAGTGTATTTTCCGGTGCAATCGGCTCAAAACTCCATGCACAGTTTGGCCACTCCTTTGGTAGACCGCACAGCTCTTTTAAATATTGCCCGCCCCATATACCGGGGGCAAAAAACGGCTTCACTCTAAATGGCTGCCGTGCAGCCTCGTGCAGCATTGCCATTAGCATAGGAGTAGGGACAGCAACAGGGGCTGTGCGATCATTCATGTCTACATAAGTATGAAATGCAGCAAGATGCTCTTTGCGGTATCGCTCCCATACTGGCCACTCCAGAAAAAGTGCTTCCTTGTAGGTAGTGACAGAGTCTACTGAACCGTCTATACCAAGACTGCCCATGCCTTGCTTATGCAGCAGTTGCTGATTCTCTCGGGATAAATCTAAATAACAGGCCAAGTTGGTCGCTGTCGCGGTACAAGATTCTGCCTGCAGCCAAAGTGCGCCTGGGCCGTAAATAACAAGCAGTGTATTTGGGGCTGCATTATCGGCCTGATGTTCTGGGGCAGCTAGTCCCGTACATTTAACAGAATCTAGTGCACATGTGTTGTGGGTTTGTAATTTGGCATCTACATCGGACTGCCATTCGTTTCGGGCCGTATCACGAAAATAATCATGGACTGAGACGTCTGCAGCCATATATCCAAATGCGCGGTTGTCTGTCAGATATCGCTTGAATTGACGCTTCAGTTGACTCGAGCTCTTCATATAGTCGTACGTACAGAAAGTAACCACGGAAATGCCGCGATGCGTGCTAACCTCATACAAGGCATTTAGAGCCGCATCAAAATCAGCTCCATGAGTACCATCCATAATGAGTCTACAGCGGCTTGAGCGGTTGTCATTGCTCTCTGACTGCGTAGAGGTGCTGTGATGGTTGTATGCAGTTGTCGCTTGGATGACGGATTCAGTATTAAAGGATTGAACGACAGATTCGGCCCATTCCTGATAGCCTACAGTTATGCATTTCGAGTTATGACCGGAATGAAAGGTGGCATTAGTCTCTTTTTCGCCTTGTTGGCATGCCGAATTATACTGACTTAGGTGTACGATGTTAAAGGGATAGGTCTGAAAGGGACGTGTTGGTAACTGTCCTTGATAGGCTGCTGGCACGGTGAACGCCTCCATTTCCGCCAAGCGCATGTTGTTATGCTCTTATTGTAAACAGCGGATACAGAGGCGTATTTACACAAACAAGTATGCCTTTTGTACGATCAGGACCTCTTTATGTTGAGGTGGGGTTTGATGGCGGTGCTGGAAAGTGCTGAGAGCCTGATCTCCCTTCCGTGAACTGGGCACGACGAAAACGGGCAGGTGCCACACCGAGCTTGCGTGAAAATACTCGGGTAAAATAGTGCACGGATTCAAATCCGCAGCGGGAGGCGATGTCTTTGATCTCTAGTTCCTCCTGCAGCAGCATCTCTGCGGCCAACTGCACGCGCCGTTCTTGTATATAATGGACAAAGGTCTGATTCATCTCCTGTGCAAACAGGCGTGTTAAATGCCGCGATGAAATGTGCAAATGTTGAGCGACCAGTTGAAGCGTTAGGTTTTCACTTATATTGTCATCTATAAATAGCTTGGCTTGGCGAAAAAGAGGATTTCCCTCATTTTTTACTTGTGTTGTCTCGCTTAACGTATCCTGACCGCCGCCATGGAGCGGTAGCAGTGAAATCAGAAGAGTTAATGCGGTATGGTGCACAGCCAGTGCAGGGAATGATGACGTCTCCTTGAACATAGAGACAATAGTCGACCACAGATTGGCTGTGGGACTCGCGGCAGCATCCTGCAAGACGGGCACCCCTTTTTCAGCTAAATGGCGATAGGCTTGAATATAGGAGGAGGTGCTTCCTTCCTCAATTAGCTCAAATGCTGCATAACAGAGTGCCATGCCATTTTTGCTCCGTATCTGATGCCATTTTCCCGGTCGAGACAGAAACACTGTACCTGCCAGTAATTCATATTCTCGATCGTCTTCCATATATATACCTTGTCCCTCCATGACATAACAGGCTTCAAAGAAGGAATGGCGGTGTGGTGTATTGTCATAATGCTCTGGCATAAAACCCCAGTAAAGTACTTTTAACCGAATGCCGGGTCCGGATAGCTGCACAGTGGCTCGGTTCAAGATCGTATTGGCTCGTTTAAAAGCGGAGACGGTCTGGGTATTCATATTAACGCCTGCCTTTCAGCTGCTTGCTGTACACATGGATGAACGCAGCTTCTATTGTTTCTATTGTATCGTTATTATCTTCCTGCGTGAAAGCGATTGTACCTGAAGTGTAATATTGGAAGCACTCAGTCTTATAATATGTAACTTGTAATAGGCAACTTGTATGGTAATTTGTAAGATTAGACTGTATTGTTTTCGGGTGATCTAATGGTTTAACGGCAACAAGATGGACAGGGATTATTTCTGGACTGGACGATCTGGAATAGTTATGGCCCGGATGAAGCAACCTGTAGAAAGGTTGCAGCTTGTTTTTACATCGTTTTAGTGGTGAACTTTTATCACTTTGAGAACAGTATAATCTAAAGTTGATCTGGGATTCACAGCAATGTCACACTGGGGTCATAATGTCTGCAAATTGTCACAGTTTTCCCTCTTTACATATGGGAAAATGGAAGTGCAAGGAAGAAAAAAGGATTTACTTTACGGAGGGGAAGGACGATGCTAACGACGACGGAACAGCCAGCCCACTGGAATGAACAGGCCGTTGAAAGATTGGAAACTCGGAAAGCTGCTTATCAACTATTGGTCGATTTTCTAGGAGAACAACCGACGCTTGAAGTGATTGTGTCTTGGCAGAATCATCCGGAACTATCTCGATTGTCTGAAATATCCGAGGGGGCTCGCCTGCTGTGCGAACGGTTGAAGTCGATGTCGCTGAGCGAGTTGTATGCGGTATTCTCTTCGATGCGCGACGAGTACGTGCGATTGTTTAGCCGGGGTGGCGAATTGCCAGTTACCCCATGCGAGTCCATGTACCGCGCTTCAGAACAGATGCTGCCGAAGTCCTACGCCCAAGAAGTACGCGAGACTTACGCCGATTTTAGCCTGTACTTTAAGAAGATGCATGGCGAACCCGATGATCATATCGCAATCGAATTGGAATTTATGGCCGTTATCATTGAGAAGATGCTGAACACGGTTATGACAGCAGAGCGTTATGATCGTTATATGAATGGACAACGCGAATTTGTTAGAGAGCACTTGCAACGTTGGGCCGCTCGTTTCGGGGAGGATCTGGAACAGCATTCGAAGCATCCTGTATATGTCGCAGTTGGCATTATGCTGCAGGATTTCTTGGCGAAAGAAGCCGCTTGGGCTGCCAACTAGCAGACTAGCTTGGCATGAAGGACAACTCAGTGCGTCGCCTTATAAGCGACGCATGCACATACAAGAAGACGGGACCCGTTATCTAGGGAACCCGTCTTTTTTGTTGATCCTTTAATGAAAGAATTGGTTATGCTGCGCATAAGAGCAAGATGGTTATTGATAGCTAAGAAATAAGGCACTAGGCAATCAATTTTAATCCAACTACAGAACCTACAATTAAGGCAATACATCCTACTCTGACGGCAGACTTCTGCTCACCAAAGACAAACATGCCAAGCAGAGTGCTGCCTGCTGTTCCGATACCGGTCCAGATGGCGTAAGCGGTCCCCATGGAAATGCTCTCCATGGCATATGACAGCATGGAAAAGCTAACGCCAAATGTTAACGCCATGTATACATAAGAGGTCCAGTGAGGGTTCGTAGTCGCACGCTTAATGGCAAGCACACCAGCAACCTCACATAGACCAGCCACGATAAGGGCGATCCAAGCCATTAGACCTCACTCTCCTTTGTGTGTGACGTGGTGACTAGCTTCAAGCCGATGACCCCGGCTGCTAATGTGGCGATAAATAACAATTTTAATAATTTGACGGGTTCACCAAACACAAGCATCTCTGTTAATACAGTACCTGCAGTACCTAGTCCTGTGAATACCGCATACACCGTACCGAGCGGCAGATGCTTGGCAGCATCAATCAATACTTTAAAGCTGATTATAATTGCAATGACCGTAATGAGCCATTCCCACCAGAGGGTGGAATGCTTTAGCCCCGTTACCCAAATAACTTCAATGACGCCAGCGAGGACGACAAGGAGCCAGTGCTTATTGTTGTTGTTCACGTTGTATACCCCCATTAGACTCACAAGTTAACCCTCTCCAAAACAAGGCCCAGGAGGCTTCCAGCTTGCGCTCAAAGCGCTCAGGACCTCCGTACAGCAGTTCTACAAACAATCCATCCAGAATGCACATAAATGCCGTCGCAGCCTGTTCTGGGTGCACAGCTCCAATCTCCCGTGTACGTATACCTTGGGCCATGAGCGGTACGAGCCCACTTTCAAGACGATCAAGAAACGCATATAACTGTCCCATTACCTGTTCATGGAGAGAGGCAGGCGGAAAAAATGACATCCTCAGCATAAATTTCAATTCAGGTTTCTTTGCATAGCTTTCTTTATACAAGGTGAGCACCTGCTTGAGCTGATCGTGAAGAGCAGTTTGCTCATTCCTTCGTAATAGAGCACCGACGTAATCGAGTTCCTCCTGAAACACGCCTTGAAGAACGTGCAGAAATAGATCTTCCTTGCTCTTATAATGTGCATAAATAGAAGGTTTCTTAATCCCAACCTCTTCAGCGATCTTAGCCATAGAAGCCCCGTCATAGCCGTATTCGGCAAAGTGAGCTAAAGCGACTTGATGAATACGATTAGCCGTTACCATTTTTACCTCCGATAATAATTTTAATTTCCTTCCTACCGTTCGTTAGTTATTATTTCACAGGATGAAGGACGTGTCAATTATGAAGACGTCAAAATGATATTGGTATAGCAATTAAATCGTTCATTGGGCATAATGAAAGCACAGCATACATATATATTCAGCGCTTCGAGGCTCATTTATTCGAACCCGCAGCTGTCGGGTACGTAATATGGAGATGGGTTAGTTCGGGGAGGGGGTACACGATGAGAAGGACGTTTCAAGTTATTATTTTTATAATCATGCTGCTTACGCTCGGATATTATGTGAACGATACATTTGGCAAAACGATTGCTTGGGCACTCAGCTTGCTGACCACATTGGCGGTTATCACGTTGGTGATTACTATTTTTATGGAAAATCGTCATCCTTCCAGCACGGTGGCATGGATACTGATGCTTGCGCTCGTACCTGTTGTCGGGTTCTTTTTTTATTTGTTATTCGGTCAAAATTATCGCAAACGAAGAAAGTATTCACAGAAGGCAAAACGGGATAAGCACAGCTACGGCTTTCTTGATAAAGAGCAAATGGCCAGACACCCGCGATATGCGGAATTCACGCCAGACCAGCGTCTGATGCTGCAATTAACGAATCGTATGAGCAAAAGTCCCGTTACATTTTCTTCTCACACGGAAGTGTTAACGAATGGCGAGGAGACGTTTGCCTCACTCATTACAGAATTAAAAAAAGCAAGTCATCATATTCATATGGAGTATTACATCTATAGAGATGACGAGATTGGCCGCGAGATTAAGCAGATATTGATGGAAAAGGCGAGGCAAGGCGTAGAAGTTCGCTTTATGTACGATGCGGTAGGCAGCTTATATTTGAAGAAACCTTTTGTCGAGGAGATGCGTCGTGCTGGGGTTGAGGTTGCTGCTTTTGGCCCTGTGAAGCTGCGTGTCTTCTCAAGTAAAGTAAATTATCGCAATCATCGTAAAATTGTCATTGTAGATGGCAATGTCGGCTTTATTGGCGGGCTCAACGTTGGTGATGAATATTTAAGCCGCAACAAAACCTATGGGTTCTGGCGAGACACTCACATGATCGTAAGAGGAGAAGCGGTGCAGACGCTGCAAGTAATCTTTCTTCAGGATTGGCGACATATGACGGAGCAGCATATTACAGGGGCGCAGTATTTCGTGGCGTGCTCTTCCGGTGTTGAGGAGCAAGGGGCGGTTCAAATAATAGCCAGTGGCCCCGATCAGGAATTCCAGACGATGAAAAATGTATTCTTCTCCATGCTAACGTCTGCCAAACGATCGATATGGATTGCGACGCCTTATTTTATACCGGATGAAGATATTTTTACGGCACTCAAAGTGGCTGCATTATCTGGCATCGAAGTAAAGCTGCTGTTTCCCAGCAAGCCTGATAAGTGGCTTCCTTTTTTAGCGTCTCATTCATACTTTACTGGATTAATCGAAGCTGGGGCACGTATATATGAATATGAAAAAGGTTTCCTGCACTCTAAACTTATTATTGTAGATGGCGAGCTGGCTACGATCGGCACGACCAATATGGATATGCGCAGCTTCTACTTGAACTTTGAAGTGAATGCGTTACTGCTGCGTACCGAGAGTGTTCAGCGTTTGGTGAGCGACTTTGAACGAGACTTGCAGTCGGCAACGCGAATTCGGGAAGAACAGTTTTTACGCAGACGTATGGCAACACGATTTTTGGAATCGGTGGCCCGCTTGTTCTCGCCGCTTTTATAGCGGCGGGTACTCCTGCATAACGATCAAGGCCGTATGGATTGACGGATGGTAATCTTTGTGGCATCATAAGAGATAATTATTTTTGAGAACGATTATCATCTTCGGTTAGTTCGGCTAGCGTAATAACGCTGCTGCTGAATTAGGATTTTACGTATGTGTATTTAGCTTATTGATTATAGAATTCAAGTATAGTGGCGTTCAAGCGCAAGGAGGAACGACAATGGGAGTATTGCAGACGCAGTCGTTAACGTTGTCTTACGGGGATACCAACATAATAGAAGATTTATCCGTGCAAATTCCAGAAGGTAAGATTACGGTGCTTATTGGAAGCAATGGCTGCGGCAAGTCTACACTGCTCCGCTCGCTTGCTCGGCTTATGAAGCCTAACCAAGGATCTGTGTTGCTGGATGGACGTGATATCCACCAGTCGGCCACGAAGGAAGTTGCTCGCAAGATGGCGATCCTGCCCCAAGGCCCCGTTGCACCGGAAGGGTTAACTGTACATCAGTTGGTTAAGCAGGGACGATATCCTTACCAGACATGGCTGAAGCAGTGGTCTGAAGAGGATGAGAAGCTGGTAAGTTACGCGCTTAAGGTGACTAATATGGAGCCTTTTGCAGATCGTTCTGTTGATGCGCTGTCAGGTGGACAACGTCAGCGAGCATGGATTGCGATGACATTGGCACAGAACACGGACATTATTTTGCTGGATGAGCCGACTACATACTTGGATATGAGCCACCAGATCGAGATCCTTGATCTGTTGTATGAATTGAATCGCAAGGAAGGTCGTACGATTGCGATGGTTCTACATGACTTGAACCTGGCTTGTCGTTATGCGGACCATATTATTGCTGTACGTGACAAAGGGATTTATAATCAAGGCGCGCCGGAGAGCATCTTGACACCGCAGCTGGTAAAAGATGTATTCCATATGGAATGTGTAATCTGCTCTGATCCGCTATTTGGCACACCGATGTGTGTACCGCGTGGCAAGGGGCGGATGTGCCCTGCTAATTGTGAATTGTTGGAGCAGTGTGATGCTCCACAATTGGTAGGCGCTGTATAAGGAAAGATGAAGTGATATTGGTACGGTGAAGCCATCTCCTGCATCCTGGTATGCAAGATGGCTTTTTTTGCTGCAAACAGGCGTTTATTTATTGACAACCTGTTAATTAACACGTACGCTTTTCTTGAAAATGTCTTTGGTAAGAGGACAATATCTGCATACACTAGGGTAATAAGCTGTACTCGGGTTATTCAGATGGAGGAGGAACGGTATGAAATACCGCAGTGTCTTTGACATTATTGGTCCGATTATGGTTGGCCCTTCGAGCTCCCATACGGCGGGAGCAGCGAAGATCGGCAGATTGGCTCGCAGCATCTTCGGGCGCCAGCCCCGACAAGTTCACATTTCATTGTATGGGTCGTTTGCCGAAACGTTTAAAGGGCATGCGACAGACGTCGCTTTAATAGCTGGCTTGCTGGATTATGATACCAATGATCCACGTTTGCCTGAGGCTCCGAAATACGCAGAGGAAGCAGGCGTTGAAGTTAACATTACGACTGAAGAGGCCGTTCCAGAGCACCCGAACACAGCGCGTATCTTGATGAAAGACGACCAGGATGAGATGGAGGTCGTAGGAATCTCGATCGGCGGCGGCAAGGTGGAGATCTGCGAGCTGAATGGGTTTCAGTTGAATTTGTCTGGGCAGAGCCCAGCTATACTGGTTGTGAACCATGACCGTTTCGGCGTCATTGCTGGTGTGACGAACATATTAAGCCAGCAACAAGTGAATATTGGCAATATGAAGGTGTCACGTAAGGAAAAAGGGAAGATGGCTCTAATGGTCATTGAAACGGATGAGATGATGAATGAAGTGATTATAGATGAAATCCGCAAGCTTCCAGGTGTGAGCCGAGTTCTCCGCATGGAGGATTAGATCAAGTTCCGATGCAGATCTTAACAACGAATTTGATCCGTAATCAGGGCAGCGAATGCTGAGTATATACGGAATTACTGTGTATACGCTCTGGGACTAGAGTGAACGGATGGAGTAACGAAAAAGGAGGTAACGCTTACATGTTTCGTAACGTAGCTGAATTAGTTGCCTTGGCTGAAGAGCGTTCGTGCTCAATTGCCGATATTATGATTGAGCAAGAAGTAAGGGTATCAGGTCGCAGCCTCGAGCAGGTTCGCGAGCAGATGGGCCGCAATTTGGACGTGATGGAGCAGGCTGTGGAACGCGGATTAAACGGCGTGCAGTCCCATTCGGGATTGACTGGTGGGGACGCGGTCAAGATGCATCACTATATAGCCAGCGGTAAAGGTTTGAGCGGACACACCATTCTCGACGCTGTTAGCAAGGCAGTTGCAACCAATGAAGTCAACGCAGCTATGGGTCTTATTTGTGCAACGCCGACTGCGGGCTCCGCTGGTGTTGTGCCAGGCGTATTATTTGCGCTTCGTGACAAGCTGAATCCGACTCGTGAGCAGATGATCGACTTTTTGTTCACTTCCGGCGCCTTTGGCATGGTAGTGGCGAATAACGCGTCGATCAGCGGCGCAGCAGGTGGCTGCCAAGCCGAAGTTGGCTCTGCCGCAGGTATGGCCGCGGCATCGATCGTGGCGCTTGCTGGCGGTACACCGCAGCAGTCCGCGACAGGTATGGCAATTGCGCTTAAGAACTTGCTTGGCCTCGTCTGTGACCCGGTTGCGGGCCTTGTCGAGGTGCCATGCGTAAAGCGCAACGCAATGGGGGCGGCTGTGGCTATGGTAGCCGCAGATATGTCGCTTGCTGGCATCACGAGCACGATCCCGTGCGACGAGGTGATCGAGGCGATGTTCCGCATCGGGCAGACGATGCCGACTGCACTGCGGGAGACTGCGTTGGGCGGGCTTGCCGCAACACCTACAGGCAAGCGGCTGAAGCAAGAGATATTTGGCGATGCAGATTCCCAAAAGCCATAAAGAACGATAAAATAACCTTTGTCCTGTTCAGTTGAACTTAGGCAAAGGTTATTTTGTTGTTTTAGTCGAAGTAGTTCTTATCTATTATTAAATTTTTGGCCTGTTCCGTTTACAACTACAGTCCATGTTCGTTACTATAGATCAGGTGTGGATTGCACATAATACACCCTAACGCATTAGTATAAGTTAAAGTACACAATAAGCAGAGTATACAAGAGCAGATAGAAATAGGTTGTGTGTGTGAAAGCGAACAAGACAATCAGCAATCCTTTATAAGCAAGCAGCAAACATAGAACCTCGAAAGGGGCAGCAACTTGATATGTCTAAGCAGGATCTACATATAGTGCAGGGAAATCAGCAAGAAAGTGTGACCGCGCAGCGTAAAGCGGAGCACGTGCGCATTTGCTTAGAAGAACAGGTGAATGGCGTGGGGATCACGACTGGCCTCGAACAGTATCGTTTTGTCCATCAGGCGCTGCCTGAGATTGACTTTAATGATATTAATATCTGTACAGAGTGGTTTGGCAAATCGATGGCAGCCCCGTTTCTGATCAGCTCGATGACTGGGGGCAGTCATGGAACGGGTGCAATCAATCGCCGCTTGGCTGCTGCAGCCGAAGCTAGGGGCTGGGCCATGGGCGTGGGGTCTGTGCGTGCGGCGGTTGAAGATGAGACGGTCGCTGAGACGTTCCGATTGCGTGATGTGGCACCGACGATTCCACTGCTGGCTAACATAGGTGCTGTACAGCTTAACATGGGGATGAGCGTTGACCATTGCCGTCGTGCAGTTGACATTGTAGAGGCGGATGCGCTTGTCCTGCATCTAAATGCGATGCAAGAAGTATTTCAGCCGGAGGGCGATGTTAACTTCTCCCGTCTACTGCCTAAGATTGAAGCGCTGTGCAGTCAATTAGGCGTACCAGTCGGTGTAAAGGAAGTGGGATGGGGCATAGCTGCTGACACAGCTTGCCTGCTTGCAGAAGCTGGCGTATCCTTTATCGATGTAGCCGGAGCTGGCGGCACATCCTGGAGCCAGGTGGAGAAGCTGCGTTCAAAGGTAGGTGTGCGTCGCCGTGCAGCCGATGTGTTTGCAGATTGGGGCATCCCGACGGCAGATAGCGTAATTCAAGTGCGCGATGCGCTGCCAGGCATGGCACTCGTTGCCAGCGGGGGACTGAATCATGGTGTGGACGCCGCCAAAGCATTAGCCTTGGGTGCAAACTTCGCCGGTTATGGCCGCTCGCTGCTAGCGTCTGCGGTTGAAACCGATGAAGCTGTATACGAGATGCTGGAACAGGTCGAATTGGAACTCAAAATAGCGATGTTTGGCATCGGTGCAGCATCGTTATTAGAGCTGCGAGGGACGACCAGGTTAGCTAAAGGCTGATGGCTGTGCGTAATAGTGGCTTTGCAGTACATTTTATTAACCTGAAAGATTTGTGGATGCCTCTGTCTTAAGTAGTACGCTGTAAGCAGCGGATACTTTTAAAGTCGGGTCATCATGACCACTTCAGGCGATTGTTCGCTTATTCTAGTTCGCATTTTGCTAACGGTGTATTTTATGGTCAAACAGAGTTACTATTTTTGTGCCGAAAAGTGTTGAAAACGCTTGAATTTGACCATTAAGCGTGAAAAAAGTAAATATTTATTTAATTTTGGGAAATAAAACCTGTACCCATACAATGGAAAATCCTTTATATTAGGTTTGAAATCACAATCTAACGTTCGGAATTATCATTTGTTATTTGGTCATGCATCGATACCGAACGAGCGAGCGTCGATACATACTTACTTATAGAAGGAAGGTTGTCGGGATGAAACAATCAGTTTTCAACTTCAGCACCAAGACGGTGGTTGCTATCGGTATCGGAGCGGCTTTATACGGCTTGCTCGGTAATATTTCTATCCCTCTTATTGCCCAGACGGCACTGCGGCCGGCTATTGCGATTTTGACCATTTTTGGTGCCATGTTCGGACCCGTGGTAGGTTTGCTTAGCGGCTTTATCGGTCACATCATCACAGACTTAACGTGGGGCGGCGGCCAGATCTGGTGGACATGGGTAGTGGGTTCTGCTGTTACGGGTCTGGGAATGGGACTTGTATCTATGAGCCGTTCCTTTAATGTAAATGAAGGTAGCTCCAGCACATCACATATCGTGACGCTAGCTGTAGCAGGCAGCTTAGCGCTTGCCGTAGGTTTTGGTGTGTCCAGTGTGCTCGACGTGTACTTGTACGGAGAAGCGCCTGATAAGATGTGGGCACAATATGGTTTTGCTACGATTTCTAACGTTATTGTTCATTTGGTATTAGGTGTTCCGGCTGTGCTCGGCTTGTTAAAGCTGAACCGTCGCAATTCCAACCTTAAAGTAATGAAATAGGCATCTGCCACAGCATGACAACGACAGGAGTTATTGAATAGATGAACCAACCAATTATCTCTTTTCGAGATTTTAGTTTTCAATATCGCAGCTTGTCTGAACCCACGCTTAAAGGAATCAACCTCGATATTTATCCGGGGGAGAAAATATTAATCGCTGGTCCAAGTGGTTCTGGCAAGTCTACTTTAGCCCATTGTATCAATGGGCTCATTCCTTTTACATATGGTGGCACTATTACAGGCGACTACACGCTTCAGGGGAAACGTCCTGCCGATCTGAGCATATTTGAGATTAGCCAGACAGTTGGCACGATATTGCAGGATCAGGACGGGCAATTTATTGGCCTGTCGGTCGGTGAAGATGTTGCTTTTGCATTTGAAAACGAATGCATGCCCCAATCTGAGATGCGCCCGCTAGTGGAGCAGGCGCTGCAGGTGGTTGATATGCTTCCACTTATCAACCAGAGCCCGCATGATTTGTCGGGCGGCCAGAAACAGCGTGTATCCCTGGCGGGCGTCATTTCCATGGACACAGAGGTTCTGCTGTTTGATGAACCGCTTGCCAATTTGGATCCAGCCAGTGGGAAAAGGGCGATCGAGCTAATGGAGGATATTCACCAGAAGTCCAACAAGACGATGATTATTATCGAACACCGTGTGGAAGACGTGCTCGAGCAGCCTATCGATCGTATCGTAGTGATGGCCGAAGGTGAAATTGTCGCGATTGGGACGCCGGATGAATTGTTAGCCTCCAGTATGCTGCAGGCCCATGGCTTGCGCGAACCATTATACGTTGCCGCGCTCAAATATGCTGGTGTGGAATTGGATAAGGAAGATCATCCCTCTTCACTGGAGCGGTTAAGTTCACGTGGCGAAGTACGTGAACGTCTAAGTATATGGTTAGGAGAAGAGTTGGATGCAGCCGATAAAAGCCCATCCGAACCCATCCTAGCCTTACAGGACGTGAAGTTCTCCTACGATGGTGAACGTGACATAATAAAAGGGGTATCGCTTCATATCGGACGTGGTGAACGTGTGGCCTTGCTCGGGAACAACGGCGCTGGAAAGTCTACACTCTCTCACTTATTTACTGGGATTGCTAAACCTTCGTCAGGCAACGTGCTTTACGGTGGGGAACGTATTAATGAATGGTCTATACGAAAGCGCGGTCAACATATCGGCTATGTAATGCAGAATCCAAATCATATGATTACGCAGCAGATGATAGCGGATGAAGTTAGTCTCGGTCTGCGCATGAGAGGAATGCCTGCAGACGCGGTAACAGCACGCGTGGAAGAGACGCTGCGCACATGTGGATTGTACGGTTATCGGAACTGGCCAATCTCTGCATTGAGTTATGGACAGAAGAAACGGGTAACGATCGCATCTATCTTGGCACTGCAGCCGGAGATTATGATTCTGGACGAACCAACTGCAGGGCAGGATTACAAGCATTATACGGAGTTTATGGATTTTATCGTATCCTTGTCAGACCAAGGGACGTCATTCTTATTTATTACCCACGACATGCATTTGGCACTGGAGTATACCGATCGTGCCGCGGTGCTTCATGACGGGCGATGCATCGCACAGGGAACGACCTCACAGGTGCTTACGAATATCGAGGCAATTGCACAGGCCAATCTCAAAGAGACATCGCTTGGCAAGCTTGCCCGCAGTACGGGAGTCGCGCAGCCGGAACGGTTCGTTCAGCATTTTATTCAGCATGAGAAGAAGGTGAAGCGCGATGAGTAAGTCCGGAACTTTGTACATTGAGGGCAACTCGTTATTTCACCGTATGGACGGCGCGGCAAAGCTGTTTATGTTTGCTGTTTGGACGGTATTTGTCTTTCTGTTTCAGGATATTCGTATCTTCGTGCCGCTTTTCCTATTTGGGATCGGACTGCTAATTGCAGCGAAGCTGCCTTATAAACGAATTCGTTTCTTCTTGTGGTTGATGATTGTATTTAACTTGATGAATTGCGTGTTAACCTTACTTATTACACCTGCTTATGGTAGTAAAGTGTGGGGAACGACGACCGTCATCTTGAATTTGGGCTACAACGTGCTGACACTGGAATCGGTTTTTTATGTGTTGACGCTAACCCTAAAGTACATGTCGATGATGCCGATTACATTATTGTTTATCTTTACAACACATCCAACTCGGTTTGCGAGCAGTTTGAACCGAATCGGTGTACCCTACAAGATTGCCTTTGCATTCAGTATTGCTTTTCGATATGTACCAGATCTTCAGACGGAATTCCGTAACATCTCTAATGCAATGCAAGCTCGTGGCATGGGATTTGGCAAAGGTGAAGGTTCCTATAAGGAACGCTTTAAGCACTTTGTGTCGATTGCAATTCCGCTTGTGCAATCCTCCTTACATCGCATCGAGACCGTTTCCAATGCGATGGATTTGCGTGGGTTTGGCCGCCATCGGCGTCGGACCTGGTTCTCAGCGACGGCATGGCAGCGAGCGGATTATTGGATCGCCGTGATCTGTGTCATCGTGATGGTGGCTGCAATTACCGTGCGCATTAGCGGTTTCGGTACATTCTGGTATCCATTTACGTCTGTTTAACCCTAAAGTAGACCATGTTCTGTTCTTGCGAACGATAGCTGATAGGCCAAAAAAAATCATTTGAGGATTTTGGCCATCTCACTGTTGTTCAGCCTGACAGGGTGTGGTCTTTTTTTGATTTACATCCTATTTAACTCTACTTGATACGAATCTTGATTTTGTGTGATAACGTGGATGTATTGGCAGATCAAAGGTTTATTGTGATGTCGCAGACGGGTTGAGAAGAGGAGAACACCCTTCTTGCGTGTATCGGGAATATAAGGCCTGCAGTTATCGCAGGCTTGTTCCGAATGCGCACGAATGGGTGTAATTTGTGCTGCTCAAAACAGCAATCGTCGGCATCGGATCTGCTTAATCAATCGGTTGAAGGAGGAATAATATTGTTTAAAATGACGTTGTGTCACATGAGACGTAAGTTGATCTTGGGGTTGTTGATGGCTGTACTCCTAACCGTATTTCATGATGCCACGAGTGGGCTGTCCATGGCGGAGGCAGCGGATGTACCCCATGCTTCGAGTCAAGGGCTGCTGGGAGCAGGCGTGAGTTTGGCGGCAAACCAAGATAGGCATTTTACGGTGAGGGAAACTACGTATGGTCCGGAGGGGGCTGACGAGGAGCAGTCCGAGTCGGTGTTAACCACTTCTCCTTCAACCCTCATGGAGGAGACGTTTGACAACATACCCGATGGTCAACTCCCAATAGGCTGGGAGAAAATAGAAGGTGACTTTCAAGTTCGCAGCGGAGCGCTAGTTGGCCGTTCGCTTGCGAGCGTAAGTCCTGCTCGAATTTTGCTGCCGCCCGGTATCGAAGGAGACGGCAACGTGATATTTGAAACGGATATGACGTTTCTGAGTGTGGTTGAGCCTAGCCGTTGGGCCTCTCTTATGTACCGGATACAGTCGATGCAGGAAAAAGGGCATTATCCTTATTATCAGTTTGCTTTTCGTCAAGGCGCAACCGCAGCAAACGGTATTGAGTTCGCGTACCGTACACCGCAGAACAGCTGGGACGTGCGGGAGAAGACATCGCACAGTACGTCATTTGCTATAAATCAAACCTATCACATGAAAGTGGTGGCCTCTCGCGAGCGAGTGCGTCAATATGTAGACGGCGAGTTGCTGCTTGATACGGACCGTGCAGGCGAACATGCCGATGGCCGCTTAGGATTTCAGGCGAACGGCGTCCAAGTTCGTTTTGACAATGTAAAGGTTACTTTGAATCCCCCGTTGCTACCCCCCATTACTTCTAAAGCCAAGGCCTATCAGCCGATCAAGCCTAACACTAATCTAGTATTTACCCCCGATCTGGCAGTTACCGAGGTTGAATCTCTGGAGCAGCTTATGAAGCTTGCAAACCAAGGCACAACTACCGTATGGCTGAAAATAAAGCAGAATAATGATGGGCAGCTCGAAGCGTATAGCGGAAACTATCGGATCGGGCTGTTATCTGATGTGCTGCACAAGCTAAAAGGGAACTTTATCCCTATGCTGGAGCCGGCTCACACAAATGAAGCACAAGCAATCGGAAAGCTGCTCCAAGAGGAAGGAATCCAAGATGCCCATCTCGCAAGCTCTGATCTTGAATTACTACGCAGCATACGACAAAAAGATCTGAAGCTGCGCCGCGCTTATACCGTTACAGCAACCTCTCTGTTAACAGAAGGTCAGCTTGGCAGGATAAGCATGGATGCGCATTCGGTTGGCGCGAACATCGTTGTACTGCCACAGGCTGTATCCACGCAGGAGAACGTGCACTACTTGGCTGTACGAGGCCTGGCATCCTGGGTGCTCACGGATAACAGCGACTTAGGAATACACGCCGCATTGGTATCTGGGGCGAGAGGGATTGTTACTTCTCAGCCTGCGAAGGTTAGGGGCGCTTGGAACGTGTACCCGAAGGTCACGCTGCTTCATCGACCGATCCTGATCGCCCATCGTGGTGCGCCTCAGGTTGCCCCTGAAGATACTCTGGCTTCGTATGAAAAGGCAATACAGCTCGGCAGCGAAGTGATGGAGAACGATATCAGGCGCACCGCAGATGGTGAATTGGTGCTCCTTCACGACGAGACCGTGCACCGTACAACGAATGGAACGGGTTTTCTGCGAAATATGACTTTGCAGGAAGTAAAGAAGCTGGATGCAGGAAGTTGGTTCGGACCGTCATTTAAGGGGGAGCGTATTCCTACATTACGTGAGGCGCTGCGGCAGTTAAAGGGACGTCCTGTTATCATGCTGGC
Source organism: Paenibacillus sp. UMB4589-SE434 (assembly GCF_030226685.1). Classification (NCBI taxonomy): domain Bacteria; kingdom Bacillati; phylum Bacillota; class Bacilli; order Caryophanales; family Paenibacillaceae; genus Paenibacillus; species Paenibacillus sp. UMB4589-SE434. The sequence continues at coordinate 392,666 of NZ_JASOYK010000002.1, forward strand.
TGAACCAAAGGAAGACGGTTTGGAAGCTCAGATTATTCAGATCATTAAGGAGGAAGGCGTAGAGTCTCAGGTCTTGATTCAAAGCTTTAATGATCAGCATTTGCGTCATTCACGTGATATAGAACCAGCTTATGGCAGAGGTTTGCTAGAGTCACAGACACCCCCTTTAAGTGCTGCATTAGATAAGGCGATGAAGCAGCAGCAATATTATACGGCGCTTCAATCCATGTCGGCGCCAAGCTTTGGGAGCATGTATCCAGAATTAGCTGCATATGGTGGCAGCCGTGGTCTTACGTTCTGGACATGGACAGTTAATGATCTGAACAAAATGAAACAATTGATTAGTCTTGGTGTTCACGGAATTATTACGGATCTCATGCACCAACTAAAGGATGATACCGTACGCGTCCAATTGCGGACCGATCAGTTGGAGCTAAAGATTGGCCATGCGTTCCAACCTGTTATTGAACGGATTACTAGGGACGGAAGAAAGGTCGTTGTAGAGGCGCCCTCGGTAAAGTGGGTTGTAGTGCAGCCTGTCAACTCATTGATTCAACAGGTGAATCCCAAGACCGGTTTGTCCGAGCTCGTGGCCAGCAGCCCAGGAAAGGCGATTGTCATGGCGGCGGTAACTGGTACTGCGGCGGGTGGAACATGGCAATTCATAAGTGCGCCTGTGGAAGTTCAGGTTTCACCTTAACGAAACCTTCATCTCCCGATAACATGACGATGTTAATTGGGCGTTACATTGGAACGGTAGGGCGAACAAGCCCGCAGATCATTGAACCGGAAGTTCAGAAGGGGAGATAAGAACAGATGCAAATGCGTGCAAAATGGATGCTGCTTGTTGTTTTGTGCTTTACGATGCTGCTCGGATGTGCAAAGTCACAGACAGCAGACACGTCAGCAAGTGCAAACAAAGAGCCTGAAAAGGCCCAGACTACACCTGCAGCAGAAGAGCCAATTGAGCTTCAATTTTATTATCCGATTGCGGTTGGTGGTCCGTTAACAAAGGTTATTGAGGACATGACGGCTAAATTTACCCAAAAACACCCAAATATTAAGGTGAATTCGGTATACACAGGCAGTTATGCGGATACGACAACGAAGATTCAAGCTGGTATTCAAGCGCAGCAGCCTCCAGATGTGGCCGTAATGCTGTCGACAGAGCTGTTCAGTATGCTGGATACGAACGCAGTTATTCCGCTGGACGACTTTATTGCAAAAGATAGCTCGTTTAATAAAGAGGATATTTATCCGGCATTTATGGCGAATTCTCAGGTAGAAGGCAAGACATACAGCATTCCATTCCAACGCAGCACAATCGTTCTTTATTATAACAAAGCTGCTTTTAAAGAAGCTGGCTTAGATCCGGAGAAGCCGCCTACAACTTGGGAAGAGCTTGCTCAGTACGCTAGTAAGCTGAAGAAAGACGGACGCCAAGGCATTGAGATCCCAGGCTCTGGATTCGCCTATTGGATGTTCCAGTTGTTCGCTTTGCAAAATGCGAAGGATGTTAATCAGAATTTGATGTCGGAAGATGGCAAAAAAGCATTCTTTAATACACCGGAGAATGTCGAGGCTCTTCAATATTGGGTTGACTTGTCTAAGAAACATAAAGTTATGCCAGAAGGTGTGATTGAGTGGGCAACGGTGCCAACAGACTTTATCGAAGGCAAGACGGCCATGATGATTCATACAACTGGCAACTTGACTAACGTCAAAAATAACGCCAAGTTTGATTTCGGCGTTGCGTTCCTGCCAATGAGCAAACAGTACGGTTCCCCTACTGGCGGCGGAAACTTCTATATCTTTAAAGATATCGATCCGAAAAAACAAGCAGCAGCATGGGAATTTATCAAGTTTATGACAGAGCCAGAGATGGCTGCACAATGGAGCATAGATACAGGATACGTAGGCGTACGCAAGTCTGCTTATGAAACTGAGCTTATGAAAAAGTATGCTGCCGAGTTCCCGCAGGCGCTCGTCGCACGTGACCAATTGCAGCATGCACACGCAGAGCTGTCAACGCACAATAACGGCAAAGTATCCAAGGCGCTGACGGACCAGATTCAAGCCGCTTTAACAGGTACGACAGATCCTGCAGCTGCGCTGAAGAAAGCGCAAGAGGATGCAGACAAAGCATTGGCTCCATTTAATAAGTAAAAGTAACAACCTCACATGCCTAACAGATTATGACGGCTGCGGGTGAGTGAGGTCATGACGAACCGGCAGAGCGACACAGGTCGTTCTGCCGGTTTGTATATGTGGAGGGATCAGGAAAGATCGCTCACCTCGGGGATCGGAAAAGGTCGATATTCTTAAATTAGACTGTTAAATAGTCGTATACTTTGTATGTTGTAAAGGGGCGATATTGATGATGACTGCTAAGTGGAGCGAGCAGTTAAAGCGTAATGGATTTGCTTGGGCGCTCCTTCTGCCTTCGCTCATATTTCTTGGCTTGTTTACTTATTATCCAATGCTGAAGACTGTATGGCTCAGCTTGCATCAATCGGACTTGGCTACTCCAAAGCCGGTGTTTATCGGCTTTGATAACTATATAACGATGTTCCAGGACGCAGTGTTCCAAAAAGTGTTCACGAACAATATATGGTTTGCCATCGGCACGGTGCCCACTTCAATGGCACTTGCGTTTGTAATGGCGCTGTTTGCTGACAAGGCAATGCGCGGCCGCGGATTCGTACGCTTTGCATACTTTTATCCGAATATGATTCCGATGATAGCAGTAGCGAATATATGGTTGTTTATTTATACACCGCAGTATGGCTTGCTTGCGAGATTTGCCTCCTGGTTCGGTCAATCCGATCTGAGTCTGCTTGGCCATCCTGATACGGTTATGGGTGCGTTAGTTGTCATGTTGATCTGGAAAGAGGCAGGTTATTTTATGATCTTCTATCTGGCAGGCCTACAGAATATTCCGAAGGATCTTTACGAATCGGCTGCAGTAGACGGGGTTGGCATATGGACGGTGCTGCGCAGGATCACAATTCCGTTAACGATGCCGACGACACTTTTTGTGGCTATAGTTGCGTTAACCAACGCCTTTAAACTTGTAGATCATCTGTGGATTATGACCAAAGGTGGCCCTGATAATGCAAGCAGTTTGCTGTTGTATCACATTTATGACACGGCATTCAGTTTCTATGATCAAGGCATGGGTGCTGCTATGACTGTCGTAATGATTGTACTGCTGCTTGTGCTGTCTTCTTTGCAATTTTTCGGATGGGACAAAAAAATCCATTATCAATAGGAGGGTGCTGCATGACTCAACCGATAGATGTCCCTTGGCATAACCGGCCCGAGCCGCGTATGATACGCTCCGAACGTGAGCTTCGTAACGAACGTATTCGCAGCAAAGCTTTAAAAGCATTGTGGACGTTCATTATGATGGTGGTTGGCGTGTTCTGGCTAATCCCATTTATATGGGTGCTGTGGACGGCGTTCCGGCCGAAGGAAGCAATCATTAGCAATGTGTTGTCCTGGCAATGGACGTTTGATCATTTTATAAAAGTATGGAATGGGGCCCCTTTCGCCCAATATTATATGAACACGTTAACGATCTCAGGCGGCGTGCTGCTTGTTCAACTGGTGACGCTGACACTAGCGGCGTATGCATTTGCCAGACTGCGCTTCTTTGGGAAAGAAGTATTGTTTATGCTGTTTCTGGTGCAAATTATGGTACCAGCAGATGTTCTTATTTTCTCTAATTACCACGTGTTAAAAGAGTTTGGTCTGCTCGATACAAAGCTTGGTATTATGCTACCTTATTTTGCTTCTGCTTTTGGAATCTTTCTACTCCGGCAAGCTTTTAAGCAAGTTCCATATGAACTTGAAGAGGCAGCCGTAGTGGAAGGAAGCTCACGTCTTGGTATTCTGTGGCGCATCTACGTACCATTAACGCGACCGATCTACGTCTCCTTTGCCGTTGTATCGGTCAGCTACCAGTGGAACAACTTCCTCTGGCCACTTATTGTCACCAACTCGGTAGAAAACCGCCCACTAACGGTTGGCTTGGCTATATTTGCCCAGTCGTTTGAAACCGGTGCTCAATGGTCGGAGGTCAGTGCGGCCACCTTGATTGTCGTCGCTCCGCTGCTTGTTTTCTTCCTGCTCTTCCAGCGTCAGTTTATTAGCAGTTTTATGCATTCCGGTATAAAAGGCTAACGAGTATAGCTCACCATTTCTCAGTCCAATAGACCCCATCATACTTATGTATGGTGGGGATTTTAATATGTTGAATAAGTGTATAAATATGAAGTGGTTCTCAAAAAGATGTCGAGGGGTGCAACTTTTTGCTGGGAGTTGGCGTCTAGGGTGGTGTAAAGCTGGACCAAGCTATCTATCTTCCCTTTCTACTGCAGAAGAATGCGGAGGATTACCATTATATTCACTATTTATTCAACACACAGGAGGAGACAACAATGAAAACATGGACTAAATTTATCGTAACAACTGGCCTAGTAGCTATGGTAGCAATACCGTTAACGGCAGGTGCTCAGGCGGTAAAGCCTATTTCCTCGAAGCCGGCTGAAACGGTAGAGCTGGTTAAGGAAATAAGTAAGACAGGAACGATCCAACAAATCGTTTACACTAAAAATGGTGCATATATGATGTTTGAGGGTAAGGAAGCCAAGCAAGGCGAGGACTTGATTCGTCTGAACTTTACAAAGAACACATTGGTTGTCGACCAGGACAGCAAGAAGGCTGACTTGTTCGAAGCATTGGAGAAGGGTTGGAAGGTAACAGCGAAGTATGGGCCGGCAATGACAAAGAGCCTCCCGCCACAAGCATCAGCTACAAAGTTTGTTATCGAGCGTGTAGAGGAATTAAAAGCTATTAAATCAACAGGCGTCATTGCTGAAGCAAAGGATAACCGCCTTGTTGTAGTTGGTACTAGTCCTGTCATTCTTACCGTAACCGATGAGACTGTCATTACAGACGTCAATGGTAACAAATTGGATAAAAGCGCGCTGAAATCCAACACGCGCATTGAAGCAGAGTACGGTCCAATTATGACGATGAGCATGCCTCCAATGAGTGGTGCTAAAAGCATCGTTGTATTGGGCGAGACGGCTCGTGTGGAAGGTGTGGTAGCCGAATCTGCGAAGCAAGAAAGCGACACTAGCCGCGTTCATATTGACGTAAAGGCTGACGACAAGCTGGAGAACGATATCATTTTGAACATTACAGGAGATACAAAGATCGTAGATGTATATGGACAAGAGCTTAAAACAAGCGATCTTACAAAAGGTGTTAAGGTGGTAGGTTTCCATTCCTTGATGACAACCAGATCAATCCCGGCAATAAGCAACGCGGTACTTGTAGTAGTTCAGCCATAATAGAAGTGAGATTAGACAACCCCAGCCGTTCGGACAGTAACGGTTGGGGTTGTTTTTACTGTTATTAATGAAATAATGGGGCTGTCATGCTATTCTTTTTACCTCCATTTGCTAAATTGAATCCGTTTGGCAACATAATATACAAAAAATGTTCGAATCGAATTGCGAACCGTCTATATTCACATGCTATAATGGGTGATAAAACCACGACGCCATGGTGGCGCGTCATCTGGAGGATTAGAACTGATGGGCATAACAAGTCGAGTCGATATGTACTTTACATTCGATTCCGCGGTTAATCTGCAGGAACTGCTCTGTGTGATGGAAAATGGTACGTGGGAACAATCATCAGAAGCGGCCCAAGAATGTTTTGATTTTTTGAGTATGGAGGAAGCTAGCGAAAGTAAGGCTACTTACTTGATTCATCCGCTGCTTGACCTGCTATGTGTCCGTAATAAGTCCGTTGCCAAAGCATATGTGCTTAACCGAATGACAGGATTGATGGTACAGGATATGGACGTATATCCCGATTTTGGAGTGACGCCGTCCATAGCGGCTGCCAGTCAACAGTCAAGCTGCCGCTATCAAGTATGGCGTACAGCTATGATTGAACGGTTGGGCGATCTGCTGCAGCTTCTGGAGGAAGACGAGGCAACTGCTGTCCAGACGATCTACGCGCTTCACCTGCTGCAAAGTGAGGATGAACGTGTTGAGGCTGGACTACTTGAGACAACCTTGCATACAAAATCGGCAAGAATCCGGTTGAACGGGCTGCTAGCTCTGACCGACTGGCGCCGCAGAGCCGGGAAGCCGTATAATCCGGCGATTGCTTTCGGTCAGGCGCACAGCGATGCGCTGTATGAAGCGATGCGAGCGGTCTGTATGTGCTTGACAGCGGGGCAGCAAGTAAGAGCACATGATTGGTCGCACCTGCTCAGAGGTGTTGAACTGCCAAGAATTGATCGGATGACCTTCCCTTGGGCAGACGGTTCGCCAGCAGCTTGTTGTGCACAGGCGGCACGTATTGCGATGTCTCGAATGGGTTGGGAACGGGATCAGCGCGCTTGGTGGTGGAAAGAGTGCTTGAGTGAGACCGTCAAGGCTCATCGTATGAGGTCGCGGACGATTACATGGGAATGCGGTCAAGCTGAAGTGCAGTGGGATGAAGAATGGCTGCAATGGAATTGGAATGGGCCGATGCTTATTGCGGACAATATGCTGCAATCGCTGTTTATGGACGGAGAAGCGGTTGGTGCATTTAACGAGCAATGTACAGCAGTGCGTGAAGCACTAAAGGTACTTGCTCATCAGCAAATCGAATCACCTAACGCTTCGAAGTATGGTGTGAAGCATTTGCTGTACCCATTGAATTTTAAGATCTAAATGGTGAAGCACTTGTCCATAACAAACTCCCAATGTGGCTGTCCACATGGGAGTTTCTTCTTTGTCTCAGAATTAATCTGTTTTTTTTGGCTTTTGCTTAAAAGGGACGGCTGTCTTAGCCTGTTCTAACGTATCGTTGACAAATGCCATGTCTTGGTTCTTTGCTTTCATATTGGTTGAGCCGACGTAATTGCCTTGATGGGTCTTGTTTTCCATAGTTCAAGTCCTTTCTTGACTGATTAAGCCAAAGCCATCCTAGGCTCGCTTAACTGTAGTGTGGGATGAGCAGGATTAAACTATGCGTTCTTTTGTTGATAAAGATACCAGGTACAGGTTTATGGCTTTGGTGGAAACGCGGATTTGCATACAACGGTTCATTAAAGTGAAAGTATGGGCAATCTCCGCTGATTCTGATATAATAAAGAAAGAGTGAAGAATTTCATTTTGCATAGAAAGTAATACATCTAGTCAATGGCTAGGTTTTTTTTATGTGGTTGGTTATAATGGTTAAGGAATTTTTTTTGTAGCTAGTAGGAAACGTCTGGATACGTTGTTAAAGAAATCGTAAAAATTCACTTCGTAAACACTCATAACCGTGAGATGGATAACGAATGTATGGAGATATCATATACGCAGCTGAGGAGTGGGATGGGAAATGGCATTAAAAGCAGGAATCGTAGGCTTGCCTAACGTCGGGAAATCGACTTTGTTTAACGCAATAACACAAGCGGGTGCAGAATCTGCAAACTATCCATTTTGTACGATTGATCCAAACGTAGGTGTAGTTGAAGTACCGGATGAGCGTCTGGACAAATTGACGGAACTTGTAGTTCCCAATCGTACGGTTCCGACAGCATTCGAATTTGTTGATATTGCGGGACTTGTTCGCGGCGCAAGCAAAGGGGAAGGACTAGGCAATAAGTTCCTTGCTCATATTCGCGAAGTAGACGCGATTGTGCATGTGGTACGCTGTTTTGAAGACGAGAACATTACACACGTCGACGGCAAAGTAGATCCAATCAGTGATATTCAGACGATTAACCTGGAGTTAATTCTGGCTGACCTGGAGTCCGTCGAGAAGCGTCTTGATCGTACGAAGAAAAATATGAAGAGCGGCGACAAGAAATATGCTCTTGAGGCTTCTGTGCTGGAGAAGCTGAAAGATGCTTTATACGATGATAAACCGGTTCGCAGCGTGGATCTTACAGAAGATGAGAAAGCGGCTGTTCGCGAGCTGCATTTGTTGACTAGCAAGCCTATTCTGTATGCAGCCAATGTGAGTGAGGATGAAGTGGCAACTGCGGATAACAATCCTTATGTAGCCAAAGTCCGTGAATTTGCTGCTGAAGAGGGCGCGGAAGTAGTGCCGATCAGTGCAAAGGTAGAGGCCGAGATTGCAGAGCTTGAAGGAGAAGATCGTACCATGTTCCTAGAGGAGCTTGGTCTTGAAGAATCCGGTTTGAACCGTTTGATCAAAGCTGCTTATCGCCTGCTTGGTCTTTACACGTACTTTACAGCTGGCGTGCAAGAAGTACGCGCATGGACGATTCGCAAAGGCATGAAAGCACCGCAAGCAGCGGGGGTTATTCATACAGACTTTGAACGTGGATTTATCCGTGCGGAAGTGGTTTCTTTTGACGATCTAGTTGCGGGCGGCTCGATGAACGTGGTGAAGGAGCAGGGCAAGCTCCGCTTGGAAGGAAAAGAATATGTGGTTCAAGACGGCGACGTCATGCATTTCAGATTTAACGTCTAGCGATACAGTCGCGGTTGTTAGATCTGAATTTTAACGGCTTACTTAATAGGGTAGGTGTTAAATATAGCTTGGAACCGACAGAGCGTGCGCAGGCACGTTTCGTGTAGGTATACTGTAGAATATAAAGTGAGGTGACCCCGTATGATGTTAGATCGTTTGCAAGCATTGGCTGACCGCTACGAGAAGCTAAGCGAATTGCTCTGTGACCCGGATGTCGCCAGCGACCCGAAGAAGCTGCGTGATTATTCCAAAGAGCAATCCGATCTGCAAGGCGCATATGAAGCTTATATGGAATATAAGAATGTCATGAGTGAGCTTGAAGCGGCAAAAGCCATGATGCAAGAGAAGTTGGACGACGAGATGCGTGACATGGTCAAAATGGAAATTGAAGACTTGAGCGGACGTCAGAAAGAATTGGAAGAGCGCATTCGTGTGCTGCTGCTGCCTAAAGATCCTAACGATGATAAGAACGTGATTGTCGAGATCCGTGGAGCTGCGGGTGGAGACGAAGCAGCCTTGTTTGCTGCAGATCTGTACCGGATGTACACGCGATATGCAGATACACAAGGCTGGCGCACGGAGCTTATGGAAGCGAACATTAATGATCTGGGCGGCTTTAAAGAAGTTATCTTCATGATTAGCGGTAAAGGCGCATACAGCAAGATGAAGTACGAGAGCGGTGCTCATCGGGTACAACGTATTCCAGTAACGGAATCTGGCGGACGTATTCATACATCAACGTCGACAGTCGGTGTAATGCCTGAGATCGAAGACTTTGAAGTAGAGATTCTGGACAAAGACATTCGAGTAGATACGTTCTGTTCCTCCGGTGCTGGTGGACAGTCCGTTAATACGACGAAATCTGCGGTTCGTGTCACTCACGTTCCGACAGGTATCATCGCGACATGTCAGGACGGCAAGTCTCAGAACGACAATAAGGCCAAGGCGCTGCAAGTGTTGCGTGCACGTATCTATGATATAAAACGTCAGGAAGAAGAAGCAAAGTCTGCGGCTGAACGTAAAAGCAAGGTCGGAACGGGAGATCGCAGTGAGCGGATTCGGACGTACAATTTTCCACAGAGCCGTGTAACGGACCATCGTATTGGTCTGACTCTGCATAGGCTGGATCAAGTACTGAACGGTGATATGGAAGATATCGTTCAAGCGTTAACGATTACCGAACAGGCAGAACTTCTGGAGCGGGAGAATCAATTATGATCAATAGCGGTAACGGAGATGGAACTCAACACGAGTTCCGCCTTGAGCTGCCGCTCACAATAAGGGAAGCCTGGTTACAGGCTTCTTCTTGTTTATCTGCAAGCGGCGTGGCGGATGGTCAGCATCATGCCGAGCTGCTGCTCCGGCATGCGCTTGGCTGGGAGCGAGCGGCTTACTTGAGCCGCTTACAGGAGCAGCTTCCGGAAGCTGCGGCAGCAGCGTACGGAGCCATGATTGCGCGGCGAGCGCTTGGGGAGCCGACGCAATATATTATGGGCGAAGCCTATTTTTATGGGCTTCGGTTTGAAGTGTCGGCGGACGTATTGATCCCGCGTCCAGAGACGGAACTGCTTGTGGAAGCAGTGCTGGAAGAAACAAAGCTGCTGTATGGTGACTTGGCTTCGTTGACAGCCGCCGATATTGGAACAGGCAGCGGTGCAATCGCCTGTACGCTTGCATACGAGCGTCCGGAATGGCAGCTGGTTGCAGTGGATATATCACCAGGGGCATTGCAGATGGCACGTCATAATGCAGCGATGCTGCATGTTGATGAACGAATTGAGTGGCTTGAGGGTGACTTGATTATGCCGCTACAGGGGAGGCTGCCTGTCGATATTTTGATTTCAAATCCTCCATATATTCCTGAGGCCGATATGCTGGAGCTTCAACGTGAAGTTCGTGACTTTGAACCGCATACTGCTCTTGTAGGGGGGGCGGACGGCTTGGATCCTTATCGCCGCATTATGGGAATGTTATCGCATCTAAGTGAACGTCCCCGCATGCTTGCTTTTGAGCTTGGGCAGGGACAGGCACCTGAAGTGGCTGCACTAGTTGAACAGGCCGGCTACACGGAGAAGATCCGAATTGTTCAAGACTTGGCTGGGATTGAGAGGCACGTAATCGGCATTAGACCGTTATAACAGGGGAAGAATTGGTTGTTAACCGATTGCTGCCGTTGTGGGAATAATGTTCTATTCGGAGGCTATGTTCACAGCTGTTGATCTCTGATTATTATTACCCTTCTACTATCTATTTAAGTGGGATAATAAGTAAATTATACCGTGAGTTTTACTGCATTTGATATTCTCTTTATGGAACGAAGTGTCGATGACGACCTTGGTTGAATAAGGAGGATCATCATCTCCAGTAGAACTGACGGTTTTTTTGTGTTTGCGTGTATATTTATATCTATAAATTTACTCAAACGATGCGTGTGCCGTCGTGGGGAAGAGGTATTATCGGCAGCAGAATTGGAACAGGGCATCTGAATAGAAATTGTTGATAATAGCCGATTATTATTCAGGATTAGCAGTTCTGATCCAATCCCTATTTTTTTTAATAGATTAATAGGTTTAGCTCTGTAAGGTTGGGGACATAATGATGGCTAAGAGGCGCGCCCAACCTCACAAGGAGCATAACCGTCATGCGTAATCGTAGACTGTTGCAGCTTATTCTGCTGAGTGTTATCTTGGCAGGAGCAATGATGAGTTGGGACTTAACAACTGTATATGGAACACAGGTAGGCGAAGGAAAACAGCAGTCAAACCAAGATTCTTCTAGTATTCCTGGTGATGCAATTCGACTTCGAATATTAGCTCATTCAGATTCGAGTCAGGATCAAAAGCTAAAACGAGAAGTTCGTGATCGAGTAGTAGAGCAGATGAATATGTGGTTAAACGATGGTGACGTTCCCGAGACTCGAGAGCAGGCGAGAGTGTGGATTGAATCCCATATGGATCACATAAACGATATCACTCAACAAGTTGTAAATGAGAGCGGCAAGACGTATAAAGTCACGGCGGAGTTGAAGGAGGTCCCTTTTCCTGCCAAGCTATATGGTGGTCGCGTATATCCAGCTGGCATATATGAAGCGCTGCGAATTACACTTGGCGAGGGTAAAGGCCAGAACTGGTGGTGTGTGTTGTTTCCGCCACTGTGTTTTGTAGATGGGGAACAAGGAACTGCCATTGCCAAAGTTTCAGAACAAGATGAAGATTCGACATCGATCAAGAAATCAAAGGCTGATGAGGAAAATGTGAAGTCAAGCATCCAGAATAAGCAAACTGATAAGGATGGGTTGCAAAGTGAGCTGTCAGTAGGCAAGGAGAAGGAAGTACGCTTTTTCTTATGGGATATGCTGGTTGCGCTGGGCGACTGGATTGGAAATTTGTTTCGCACACTGTTCGGTTAATATTAATTGAGCTGCACGCAATGCGGTGAGTGATGAAGTGAGGGTTGGGCATACTGGCATGAAGCTCCCTTAATGTACAGAGTGAATGAAGGTTTGAAGGCGACTTGTGTCGTGGCTGCGCAAGGAATCTAAACCTACAGCGGATTTGTTAATGCAGCTTAAACAATGTGATTGGAATTGATACTTATTGTAGACCGCACTTATCGTGTATAATAATTTTATTGCATAACATGCACTTTGCATGTTTTAAAGGGAATTTGGACGTTATAGGCTTTGTTGATAGATACAGGATTACCAAATAAATGATATAAAAGGAGATGTCGGACCCCTGTCGGCATCTTCTTTCATTGCTAAGGGCGGAGTATAGATGAACAAGAAGGAACAGCCACAATATGGTCAAGCTGCGACACAGGTAAACACACGCTGCTGGCCATTAACAGCACACACAAAAAGCGAGCAGGAACAGGCAATTCAAGAAGCGGCTCAACTGCTTGCGCAAGGCCAGACGGTGGCCTTTCCTACAGAGACTGTGTATGGTCTTGGCGCAGATGCAACGTCGACTGCGGCAGTTGAGCAAATATTTTATGCCAAAGGACGCCCATCAGATAATCCATTGATCGTCCATGTAGCAGATCAATCAGAGGTAGAACTGCTAGTACAGCCATATAACGAATTGGTAAGCCACCTGATGGAACGTTTTTGGCCTGGGCCTTTAACGTTAGTGCTGCCTGTTCGTCAAGGTGCAGTATCGCCTAAAGTAACAGCTGGGCTCGCAACCGTTGCCGTACGTATGCCGGATCATGCGGTGGCGCGGCGGCTTATACGCGCGGCGGGATGTCCAATTGCTGCGCCAAGCGCGAATCGGTCAGGGCGCCCAAGTCCGACGACTGCGGCGCATGTGATGGAGGACTTGGACGGGCGCATAGCTGGTATTGTAGACGGAGGGCCGACAGGTGTAGGCGTAGAGTCAACGGTGGTAGAGGTACATGGTGACCGTGTGCACGTGCTTCGTCCTGGCGGCGTTACCCTTGCGATGCTGCAAGAGTTCTGTTCGCAGGTAACGATTGATCCAGCAGTCGACCCGGAGGGAGGCATGCTGCATCACGGTTTGATGGAGCGGGTGCCAAACACGAGTGCAGCTCCTGGTGTGGATTCGACTGTCGTCACCCCAGTGGCGGATTCAAAGATAGAATCAAATTCTGTATCAACAGCTATAGTTGAATCAAGCATAGAGCAAATCAGCGAGCCAAACAGATTATCAACATACGAGCATGAATTAGAACTATTCACGAGCAACGGTGACGACACTAACGTTGCCGCTTCCACTGAGGCTCCTCGCTCACCTGGAATGAAGTATACACACTACGCACCAACGGGTGTTATGTGTATCGTGCGGGGCGCCTCTGCTGACGCCATATCGGCCTACATACAGGCCGACATTGCCGACGCCAAGCGCCGCGGAGAAACGACCGGCGTCCTCGCATTCCGCGAGCATATCGATCGATACCGCGCCGATGTCGTCGCAGAGCTGGGCAGCTTGAGCGAGCTGAATCAAGCTGCTCAACTGCTATATAGTGCCTTGCGACGCTTTGATGACGCAGGCGTCACCTACATTCTCGCGGAAGCTTGCCCAACCGAAGGAATAGGGCTGGCGGTAATGAATCGCCTTGTGAAGGCGGCGGGACATCGAATTGTCCAAGTTCTGTAAAGTCAGGCCTTTGTAGATGAGCAAGAATGAATAGTGATCGTAGAAGGCATAGAGACACCGGCGATCCCCATTTTCCACAACCGTAGATGAAGGTATGTTTGCTTCCTTGTCCGCATACGTTGATAAAAACGCTGGGACAAGGAGAGACAAAACCATGTGGATAACGTCTATACCGATTGGCCAATGGTTGACGATAATGGTAATGGCGCTTGCACTTGGCTTTGATGCTTTTTCTTTGTGCCTGGGCATCGGGATAAAAGGGGTTAGAGGCAGGGATATGCTTCGTATCAGCTTCATGATTGCCTTGTTTCATATTGCCATGCCGCTGTTGGGCATTCTGACGGGGATATGGATGAGCGCTATACTTGGACAAATTACTGTACTAGCGGCAGGAGCTCTATTGGTTATGCTGGGTGCTCATATGGTATATAGTTCTTTTAAGGGTGAATCTTCGGGGTGGATCGATACATCTAGCTTAGTAGGAACCATGTTATTTGCACTGAGTGTGAGTGTGGATTCTTTCTCTGTGGGTGTGTCGCTAGGGATGTATCAATCGAATATGTTTATGACCATAACAGCTTTTGGCTTGCTGGGAGGACTTATGTCTATACTAGGTTTGAAGCTTGGTACTCAGGTTGGCCAACATTTAGGCGAGTACGGGGAAGCGGCTGGGGGCGCCATTCTATTGACTCTTGGCGTGTTGTTTTTATTGCCCAGCTAAAATCGTGTATCATAAAGTAGAACGTACATGCAGATGATCGACTATCGATGTGTCTGCTACTTCATTAATAGCAGCGGAGGGGACATGACATGACGCGCATTTTGTTTGTATGCACTGGCAACACGTGCCGAAGTCCGATGGCGGAGTCGATGCTTCGTCACTTGGCACATGAGAGAGGCTTAGATGTGGAAGTGCGTTCAGCGGGGGTGTCGGCCTGGGGAGATGCACCGATGTCGGAACACGCGCGCAGCGTCTTGGAGAAATGGAAGATGTCTAATGAAGCCTTTCATTCACAAGGGTTGGCGTCATCGACAGTGGCGTGGGCAGATTTGATCCTAACTCTGACACTCGGTCATAAACAGCATGTCTTGCAGCGGTATCCGCAAGCAGCGGACAAGGTGTACACACTTAAAGAATATGTGAGTACAGATGAAGGTGCCCTAATGGCGCAAGAGCAAATGCACGCCTTGATTGCCGAGCTGCAATTAAAGCTGGCGATGGGGGAACAGCCTACTCCAGAGGAGATGCGGCTGCTAAACCAGCTTCAACAGCAGGCACCGGGAACAGACATTGCTGATCCATACGGTGGTTCACTGGAGCAGTATGTACAGACAGCAGAAGATATAAAAGAATCGCTGCAGCTTTTGCTGGACAAGCTTATAAAAAAATAAATTGCGTTTGTTTTCGTAATGCGTTATGATTTTGCTATCCAAACACGGGTTCGATGTAACTGGCGACAAGAGTGGATGAAACCACGATGGAGCATCGAACGATACGGCCGGTCGCCTGGGCAGAGGAGCAAGGTATGTTTTCGAACATACTTGTGCTCTTTTTTGTTTTTTTACAAGTAAAGATATAACACCTTTCCTCCGAAAATTAGTTATAATAGAGGTGTCTGACAAGCCTTTTTCCGTGCGGCATTGTTTGCCTGTGAGTGATAAGGAAAGGAATGCAAGATGGCCGACAGGGCTTGACTGATCCAATCCTTTGGTTCGGGTATAATAGGATGCAGGTATGCACGACTAACGATACAGGAGGGAACAACAAATGAAGATTGCAATTGGCGCCGATCATGCCGGCGTGAATCTGAAGCAGGATATCATTGCGGTGATCGAACAGCTTGGACATGAAGTGGTGGACTTGGGATGCGACTGCTCTACTTCCGTGGATTATCCGGATTATGCGTTGCCAGTAGCTGAGATGGTTGCCAAGCAGGAAGCAGACCGTGGGGTGCTTATATGCGGCACTGGGATCGGCATGTCGATCGCAGCCAATAAAGTACGCGGAGTGCGCTGTGCACTAGTTCATGACCTGTTCTCTGCGAAAGCAACACGGGAACATAATGACACCAACGTAATTGCCCTTGGGGAACGCGTTATAGGTCCTGGGCTTGCACAAGAAATCGTTCGCACCTGGCTTACGACAGATTTCAGTCAAGGTGAGCGTCATGTCGGCCGTCTTCGCAAGGTCGAACAGATTGAGCAAACCTATCACTCTACTCCTTAGAATGGAGGAAAAGTGATGACGCAACCAGATTATATACGGCAAATCCATGCAGAAGCGGAAGCTGCGGCACATGTGTTGGCAGATGCAGCCAAATTGTCACCAGGCCAGTTAGTTATTATCGGATGCAGCACAAGCGAGGTAATTGGACAACGTATTGGTACCTCCGGAACGATCGAGCTTGCCTCTGCGTTGTATGCAGGTCTTGAACTGCTTCGAACTAAGTACGGCGTCCAATTGGCTTATCAATGCTGTGAGCACTTGAACCGAGCGCTTGTAGTTGAACGTACCACCTGTGAGACTTTGCGACTTGATGAAGTCAGTGCTGTCCCGGTACCAAGGGCAGGGGGTTCGATGGCTGCTGCAGCTTATACGCACTTCGCTTCACCTTGTCTGGTAGAGACGATATCCGCAGATGCTGGTATTGATATTGGAGAGACTTTGATTGGTATGCATTTAAAACGGGTAGCTGTTCCGCTGCGCACTTCCGTCCGATCCATTGGTGCCGCAAGAGTGACAATGGCGATGACACGGCCTAAGCTAATTGGCGGGGAACGTGCTGTTTACCACCCATCGGACACGAATGCACAACAGCTGTCTTGTGAATAACAAGTTCCGTCGTAACCTTTACGCCTACGCGTTGCATTTATAAGGTAAATTATACTTGGGAGGGTTTGAACTTATGGTTGAACAATTGAGACAGCAAGATCCAGCCGTATTGGAAGCTATGAATTTGGAGCTTCAACGTCAACGCCACAACATTGAGCTTATCGCATCCGAGAATATTGTTAGTGAAGCAGTAATTGAAGCGATGGGTACGGTATTGACTAACAAATACGCAGAGGGTTATCCGGGCCGCCGTTATTACGGTGGATGTGAGCATGTAGATATCGTAGAAGATATCGCACGTGATCGCGCAAAAGAGCTGTTTGGTGCTGAACATGTAAACGTCCAGCCGCATTCCGGTGCTCAAGCCAACATGGCTGTATATCTGGCTGCACTTCAACCGGGTGATACGGTTCTTGGTATGAACCTGGCGCATGGCGGTCATCTCACGCACGGCAGTCCCGTTAATGCGTCCGGCTTGCTGTACAACTTCGTAGCCTATGGTGTTAACGAAGAAACATTCCGTATCGACTATGATGATGTTCGCAAAGCCGCGTTCAAACACCGCCCTAAGATGATAGTAGCAGGAGCCAGTGCATATCCGCGTGTAATCGATTTTGAGAAGCTTGCTGCTATCGCTAATGATGTAGGTGCCTTGTTTATGGTAGACATGGCTCACATTGCAGGTCTTGTAGCTGCTGGTTTACATCCAAGTCCAGTACCTCATGCACACTTTGTAACGACGACGACACATAAGACGCTTCGTGGACCACGTGGAGGTATGATCTTGTGTCGTAAGGCATGGGCACAGGCAATTGACAAAGCGGTATTCCCTGGTACGCAAGGTGGCCCGCTGATGCATGTGATTGCATCCAAAGCAGTAGCACTTGGTGAAGCACTTCAGCCTTCATTTAAGACTTATGCGGAGCAAGTGGTTAAGAATGCACAAGTGTTGGCTGAATCCCTCGTGGCCCAAGGACTGAACCTTGTGTCAGGCGGAACGGACAATCACTTGATGCTTATTGATACGCGCAACATTAACATTACAGGTAAAGATGCCGAAAAAGTGCTGGATTCGGTAGGTATCACTGTGAATAAAAATGCAATTCCATTTGATCCTACAAGTCCATTTGTAACGAGTGGCATTCGAATTGGTACACCTGCGGCTACTTCACGCGGTATGGATGAGCCCGCGATGACGAAGATTGGCGAAATTATTGCTCTGACGCTTAAAAATCCGACCGATGAGGCTATATTAAGCGAAGCTCGTGGAATGGTGCGAGCCTTGACGGATCAATATCCTTTGTATCCCGAGCTGAAGTATTAATTGATTGTATACCATCAAGGGCTGACCCAATCGCCATACACATGGCAGTGGGTCAGCCCGTTTTACTATGGGTTTATGTACTTCCCTCTAGTAGTTTAGTTTGTGACGGAACAAAGGAACTATTTTTCAATTGACAGCGTATGGATTAAAAGATAATGTAGCCGCTAAAGGTTGTGCACCAGAAAGAGCTCCGTTAATATGCAAGCCAATAGAATTGGATCTAAACTCGCGGGGGGATTAGAAATGGGATATGTGGCTTTAGTTCTAGTCGTGGGGGCTGTATTAGGTATTATCCTCTTAGGAGGAAAAGGTGCCAGTAAATACAGGAATGATAGATCCAGACGTCCAGGTAGTGCACGCTCAGCAAGATCACGCACTCGAAATAATGTATTTACGGGTCGCGCACCGGAACATCTGGGCAGCAGCGTGGATGACCCAGTCTACCCATTAGTGCTTCGGTATGAGCGGAGCTGGTACTCTACATATGAGGAGAGGTTAAAACTAAGAGTACTAGCTGACAATACGAATATAACAGACGAGGAATACGGTTGGCGAAAGCTAGAATTAGATCGTTATTTTATTCTCTGCGCTGTGCTCAAGGAAGCCCCGATGTTTAGTCGTAAAATAGATGAAATGTGGCATGAGATGCTTATGTTCACCTCTGATTATGACCAATGGTCAGCACGGTATATCGGTGTTAAGATACACCACCAGCCGGCGCCAGAAACTACGCCGACTCCTGGTCTGCGGGCATGGTTTGATTGGGTTTATAGTCAATTGTTTGGGCCTACGCCTTATACACGGATGCTATGGGGTGCATTTTTCCGTCATCCGCTTGAGCCGGAACTTTTGGAGCAGTTGGCCGAGGATTCGGAAGATGAACTGTTGGATCACGTATTCCGCCGAGATACTGCTGAACGATACCCAGAAGTTTTAAGTGCGATTCGATTCTTAATACAGCGAGCAAAGGATCAAGTGACACAAGCCAAGAGCACGACAAAGGTACCTGATATGGATCAGATCAGGATACGCTCAGGTTCAGACTCTTTATATGGAGATAGAAGTGAGGCGGAGTGTCCCGCGAATGCGAGTTATGATCATTTATGGTACAGCTCTTCACTTTTAATGGTGGTAGGATCTTATATGACTTTTGACCACTATGAAGAGGTGGCAGCTGCGATAGAGCATAACGAGCGTATGGATCGTTCAATTATTACGGAGGATGTGTCAGAAAGCGATAAGCGGCATAATTCGAATTGTTCAAGTTCTGGGTGCAGCAGTGATTATAGCAGCTCTGATTGCAGTTCTTCTGACGGTGGAGGCAGTTCTTCCTCATGCGGCGCAGGATGTGGTTCTTCGGACTAATAGTTCCAGCGGGCTAGCATTTTTAGCGTTCCCAATAGTTCTTTTGTACGCAAATGTATAAGCAGTCTCAGGTTTGCTTACAAATATATGGTACGGATGAAGGGGACATAAGTGTTGACGAAGTGTGAACAACATGAGGTGTAGCTTGCTTAAAGAGAAGCGATCATGTGCAGTTCCTGCCGATGAATGTTATAATAGAGCCTGTTTGTACGAATCAAATCATCAGTCATCAATGAGAGTAAATAGCGGAGGGACATAATTGTATGGGCAAATTAGTCATTTGCGATCATCCTTTAATTCAGCACAAAGTAACCTTAATTCGTGACAAGCGCACGAATACGAAAGATTTTCGTGAACTTGTGGACGAAGTGGCAACACTCATGGCGTACGAAATTACACGTGAGCTCAAGCTGGATACCATCACTGTAGAGACGCCTGTAGCTACAACAGAATGTAAAGTCATATCTGGACGGATGCTCGGGCTTATTCCGATTCTCCGTGCTGGTCTAGGTATGGTAGAAGGTGTAGTTAAGCTGATTCCAGGTGCCAAAATCGGGCATGTCGGTTTGTTCCGTGACCCGGAAACGTTAATGCCAGTAGAGTATTATACAAAGCTGCCTACGGACGTTCAAGAGCGTCAACTTATCGTCATTGATCCTATGCTGGCCACAGGGGGTTCAGCAATTGCAGCCATTGATGTACTTAAGAAACGCCAATGTACTCAAATCAAACTAATGTGTCTGATCGCAGCGCCTGAAGGGGTAAAGGCGGTACAAGAAGCACATCCAGATGTTGATATTTACTTGGCTGCACTGGACGAGCGCCTAGATGACCACGGTTACATAGTACCAGGTCTCGGAGATGCTGGAGATCGATTGTTCGGTACGAAATAATAACTAGAGTATGCCTAGCCTGGCTGCCGTACTTACGGCAGCCAGGCTGGCATAGACTACCATTTGATGGAGGATTTACACATGCGTAAAGTAAAAGTGATGACGATTTTTGGCGTCCGACCAGAGGCAATTAAGATGGCTCCGCTCATTTTGGAGCTGCAAAAGCACCCGGATCAGATCGAATCGGTGGTATGTGTGACTGCTCAACATCGCCAAATGTTGGATCAGGTATTGGAAGTATTTGACATCAAACCTGATTATGATTTGGACATTATGCAGCAACGTCAATCGTTAAATGATATTACGATACGAGTGTTGCAAGGCTTGCAACCTGTACTTGAAGAGGCGAAGCCGGATATCGTACTGGTGCACGGAGACACGCTTACAACGTTTCTGGCGAGCTATGCCGCGTTTATGCAGCAGATTCAAGTGGGGCATGTAGAAGCTGGCTTGCGTACATGGAACAAGCAATCGCCTTTCCCAGAAGAAATGAATCGCCAGCTTACAGGTGTTATCGCTGATTTACATTTTTCACCTACCGAATGGTCGGCGAACAACTTAAGACAAGAAAACAAAAAAGATTCATCGATATATATCACAGGCAACACTGTAACGGATGTGTTTCAATATACAGTACGTTCCGATTATCAACATGAAGTGTTAGACTGGGCTCAAGGGAAACGCCTGATCCTCATGACGGCGCATCGTCGTGAATCTCAAGGCGAGCCTCACCGGAATATCTTCCGTGCTGTTCGCCGCATAGCGGACGAGTTCGAAGATGTAGCGATTGTGTATCCGGTGCATCCAAGCCCAGCTGTACGCGAACCGGCCCACGAGATGCTAGGGAACCATCCCCGCATTAAGCTGATTGAACCGCTTGATGTAGTGGATTTGCATAACTTCTACCCGCATACTCATCTCATATTGACCGATTCAGGCGGACTTCAAGAGGAAGCACCGTCTTTTGGCATACCTGTGCTCGTGCTTCGTGAAACTACCGAACGACCGGAAGGCATCGAGGCTGGAACGTTAGAATTGGTAGGTACTGATGAAGCTCAAGTGTATGAGCGTTCAAAGGCGCTGCTGCAGGATGAAACAACGTATGCTCGTATGAGCAAAGCAGCTAATCCTTATGGCGACGGCAAAGCATCGGAACGTATTGTCAGTGCGATTCTTCATAGTTTTGGCTTGAAAACGGAACGTCCAGATTCATTTCACACAACGTTCACAAATGAGTCTTAAAAGACCTTCTAGCCTTGATATTCCACAGCATACAGTGACACTGTACGGTTTGTGTGAAGTCAGACAATAGCGGATTCGTGAAAGATTGACTTCCATCACCAAAATCTAACAAATTATTGAATTGACAATTTTGTGAGGGTTTCTTACAATGAATTGGGATTAAAAGGGTGATGGACATGGTTAGACCGTCAAAACCGCGAGGTAAAGGGACTCCTTGGTCAGCAGTCGGCTTAGTCAGTGCGATTGGTGTCGATATTTCGTTATGCACGGTTGGAGGCTATTATCTTGGCTCTTGGTTGAAAGATCAGCTAGGAGGATCTGATTTATGGGTGGCATCAGGTGTGCTGCTCGGGGTACTAGCAGGTATTCTGAGTATCATCATACTTATTAATAAGGTTATGGGGGAAGCGGATGGATGAAATTACAACCCACCTGAAAGTATTGTTAAGAGTGACGTTGTTGTTTTTAGCCGCTTGCTTCATGGTTTGGGCGTTCGTCCCGTCTTTCCGCAGCATATCGCTTGGTCTTATTCTGGGATCAAGTGCTAGCTATATAAATGCTTCCTTACTATCAATGAAGATGCGTAAGTTTTCAGAATTGATGGAAGGTGGTACAGTGAAGAGAATGAGTTTGGGCTTTGCTTCTCGTGCTGCAATGGCGGTATTGGTAGTCATTGTTGCTTTACGAGTGCCAGGCATTAATCTTTATTCAGCGGTAGCGGGTTTGTTTTTAGCGCAGTTTGCTTTGTTATTTATAGGGGCGGCTGTCTCGCGTAGACAAAAGTGACGTTTCATCTGAGAAAGGGGTGAGAAACATGCATGAATCACCAATTATTAATTTGGGCGGATTTCATCTCGACCTTTCTGTAGTTTTAATGCTTCTCGTAAGTTCACTGATTGTATTCGTTCTCGCTATTGTGGCGACACGTAATCTATCAGTTGAGAACCCGGGGAAACTGCAGAACTTTATGGAATGGGTCGTTGAGTTCGTTCAGGGGCTGATCTCCAGTACAATGGATTGGAAGAAAGGCAAAGCGTTTGTGTCACTTGGTATGACCTTGATCTTATTCATTTTCGTCAGCAACTTGCTAGGGCTGCCCTTCTCGGTGGTTACCGAACATCATCACGCAGACGCGAAAGTGTTTGGACAGGTTATTGAAGCGACAAGCACTGCGCACTTCAACCAATTAGCAGCAGAAGGCAAAGAAGCGCACGCAGAACTTCTCTGGTGGAAATCGCCAACAGCTGATGCATCTGTAACGATGGGACTGGCAATTGTTATCTTTATCCTTTGCCACTACCTTGGGTTGGTGAAGAATACTAAAGGATACTTCAAGCACTATGTGCAGCCTTATGTTGTCTTCCTACCGATCAACTTGATCGAGACTCTAGCTAAGCCTTTAACGCATGGTATGCGTCTATACGCCAACATCTATGCAGGTGAAGTATTGATAACCGTACTTCTTGGCGCAGGAGCCTGGGGTATTCCAGGGTTGGTAGCATGGCAAGGCTTCAGTATATTCATTGGAGCAATCCAAGCGTTTGTCTTTACGATTCTGACGATGGTATATATCGGCCAGATGATCGAGACACACGACGAACATTAACTATCAATTATGCTTACGTGTATTAGATAACCGTATAGCTGATTGCATAATCATACAAAATTTCAGTATTTAATTTTAAGGAGGATATATCAATGGGAGCTATGGCGTTATTAGCAGCTGGTATTGCAGTAGGTTTGGGTGCACTCGGTGCAGGTATTGGTAACGGTTTGATCGTTAGTAAGACAGTAGAAGGTATCGCTCGTCAGCCTGAAGCGAAATCCACACTTCAAACAACGATGTTTATCGGGGTAGGTCTGGTAGAGGTTCTTCCGATTATCGGTGTCGTAATGGCATTCTTGTTCTTCGGAAAAGCTTAATAATTACAGGTATGGACATTGGCGGGGAAGGCTACGGCCATCCGCGCCTTCCTTTTACATTGAGTATGACACGTAACGTGATGATTTTATAAGTCGGACCCAAGTTTACACGCTTCAGAAAGGAGTGACTTGATTTGAGCATTCTTTGGGAAAATATTGTGATCTCGATGGTCGCATTCCTTATCCTATTTCTTTTGCTATCCAAGTATGCTTTTGGACCTTTGTTCAGCGTCATGGAAAAACGACGTGAGCTGGTGAAGCAGCAACTGGATGAAGCTGCGAACAGCCGCACTCAAGCGCAGGCATTCGTAGACGAGCAGAAACAAGCTTTGGCTACTGCACGCAAAGACGCTTACGACATTATTGACCAAGCAAAACAAACCAGTGTTCGTCAAGCTGACGATATTATCGCCCAAGCTAAAAACGAAACTATTCGTTTGAAAGAAGAAGCGGCACGCGATATCGTAAGCGAGAAGAACAAAGCGGTTGAAGCGCTTCGCAATGAAGTTAGCAGCATGTCTGTAGCAATCGCTTCCAAGATCTTGGAGAAACAAGTGGATGAGAAAGACCAATCCGAATTGGTTGACCAATACCTGAAAGAGGTAGGGGGCAAACAATAATGAGCCAAGATACAGTAGTTGCTAAACGTTATGCGAAGGCTCTGTTTCAATTGGCTTTGGAGCATCAATCCGTTTCTGAGACGGAGCAACAGCTTAAATATGTCGTGCAGGCCATTGAGTCCAGTCATGAGCTGGAGTTGCTGCTTACGACACCGAACATAGATGTAAAGGGCAAGAAGGAAGTGTTGAACAGCGCATTTCAAGGACATGTGTCCGAGAACGTAGTTAACACAATCCAATTGCTCGTAGAACGCGGACGCATCAATATATTGGGTGATGTGTTAGCAAGTTATGTCCACATTGCCGGTGAGGCTCTCGGCACTGCAGACGCAATTGTTACTTCAGCAGTTGCGCTTAGCGAAGCGGAGCAGCAGGATGTAGCGGCATCTTTTGGTCGCAAAGTGAACAGAACGATTCGTGTACACAATGTGGTTGACCCGTCGATTATCGGCGGTATACAGGTTCGTATTGGCGATCGTTTGTTTGATGGGAGCTTGTCAGGCAAGCTTGAACGTATGGAGAAGTCTTTAAAGTCCGATGCACGGTAACATATACAGTACGGTATAGAATGGGGTGAAGCGAATTGAGCATTAGACCTGATGAAATCAGCACGCTGATTAAAAGTCAAATCGAGAAATACAAATCCGAAATCGAAGTGGCGGAAGTCGGTACAGTCATTCAAGTAGGTGACGGTATTGCTCGCGTTCACGGTTTAGAGCAATGTATGCAGGGCGAATTGCTTGAATTCTCTAACGGCGTTATGGGTATGGCGCTGAACTTGGAAGAGAATAACGTAGGTATCGTTATTCTTGGACCATACAAAGATATTCGCGAAGGTGACCAAGTTAAAAGAACAGGACGCATCATGGAAGTTCCTGTCGGCGAAGCATTGCTTGGTCGCGTCGTAAGTCCATTGGGCCATCCGCTTGACGGTAAAGGTCCAATTGAGACTACAGAATTCCGTCCGATTGAAGCTAACGCACCAGGCGTTATCGACCGTAAATCGGTTCACGAGCCAATGCAAACAGGGATCAAAGCGATTGACGCGATGGTACCAATCGGCCGTGGACAACGTGAATTGATTATCGGTGACCGTCAAACGGGTAAAACGGCAATTGCAATTGACACGATCCTGAACCAAAAGGGCAACGGTGTGAAGTGTATCTACGTTGCGATTGGTCAGAAACAATCGACAGTTGCACAGGTTGTAGAAACACTGCGTCGCCATGGCGCTTTGGATTATACCATTGTAGTTACTGCTGCGGCATCTGAGCCGTCTCCATTGTTGTTCTTGGCTCCTTATGCAGGATGTGCAATGGGTGAGTACTTCATGTATAAGGGCGAGCACGTTCTCGTCATTTACGATGATTTGACAAAACAAGCGGCAGCATATCGTGAATTGTCCTTGCTGCTCCGTCGTCCTCCGGGCCGCGAAGCCTATCCAGGTGACGTATTCTACCTGCACTCCCGTTTGCTGGAGCGTGCAGCGAAGCTGAGCGACGAGAATGGCGGCGGTTCATTGACTGCCTTGCCATTTATCGAGACACAAGCATCTGACGTATCGGCATACATTCCGACAAACGTAATTTCCATTACAGATGGCCAGATCTTCTTGGAGTCTGACTTGTTCTACTCCGGACAACGTCCAGCGATTAACGTTGGTATCTCCGTATCCCGTGTAGGTGGCTCAGCGCAAATTAAAGCCATGAAAAAAGTTGCAGGTACACTGCGTCTGGACTTGGCTCAATATCGTGAACTTCAAGCGTTCGCACAGTTCGGCTCGGACTTGGATAAGTCCACGCTTGCGCGTTTGAACCGCGGTGCGCGTCTGATGGAGATCCTTAAACAGGGTGTTCACCAACCGCTGCCAGTTGAGAAACAAGTAGTCAGCCTTTATGTAGCTACAAAAGGCCACATCGATGAAATTCCGGTTCAAGACGTAACTCGTTTTGAGCATGAGTTCTTGGATTACGTAGGTTCCAACTACGAGACGATCTTCCAATCCATTCGTGATACGAAGGATCTGTCCAAGGAAACAGAAGAAGCATTGGTGGAAGCAGTGACGAAGTTCAAGAAGGGCTTTGCTGTAACGGCTTAATGATGTATAGATAGTGGGCCGGGTACGCGATAAGCGTCCCGGCACACAACGTTCAAGAGCGAAGAAGTTTGCTTTGCCTCACGCAAAGCGTACAAGGCAGGTGAAACGTTAATGGCTAAAGGGATGCGCGATATTAAACGCCAGATCAAGAGCATTCAAAGTACGAAGCAAATTACAAAGGCGATGGAGATGGTGGCGGCTGCGAAGCTGCGCCGTGCTGAGGAGCAAGCTCAAGCAGCTCGTCCGTATGCGGATAAGCTCAAAGAGGTTGTTGCCAGCATCGCTTCAGGTACAAAAGGCATTACTCATCCAATGCTCGTCAAGCGTCCAGTGAAGAAAACGGGTTACCTTGTAATCACCTCAGACCGCGGTCTTGCAGGCGGTTATAATGCAAACGTTCTTCGTATGGTCACGCAGACGATTCGCGAACGTCATCGTTCCAATGATGAGTTTGTATTGTTTGTAATCGGACGCAAAGGTCGTGATTATTTCCGTCGTCGGGGATTGCCGATCGTAGCGGAAGTGACAGAAGTACCAGACGCGCCAACATTTGCGGACGTTAAGACGATTGCTTATAAGGCGGTTAAATATTTCGAAGAAGAACAATACGACGAATTGAACTTGTTCTACAACCAATTTGTCAATGCCCTCACGCAAGTGCCAACGGAGAAACGATTGCTTCCGTTGGAAGACGATGGGACTGGCGCTCATACGAACGCGCCAACTGCTGCTTATGAATTCGAGCCGTCTCCTGAAGTGGTATTGGAGCATTTATTGCCTAAATACGCAGAGACGCTTATATTCAGTGCTGTATTGGACGCAAAGGCGAGTGAGTTTGGGGCTAAAATGACGGCAATGGGAAGTGCGACAAAGAATGCATCCGATATGATATCGGGGCTGACTTTGACATACAACCGTGCACGTCAAGCCGCCATTACGCAAGAGATTTCGGAGATCGTAGCTGGGGCTAACGCTCAAGGCTAATTCGGATAAAGTGGATGTTTTCAGTAGGATGAATTGATAAGGCTAAGCAGCTTATCAAGGTCATCAGAGGAGGGAACGAGATGAATAAAGGACGCGTTATTAGCGTTACGGGTCCGGTTGTCGACATTGAGTTCGAACGTGGTCAACTTCCGGAAATTTTAAACGCGGTTAAGGTTGAACAAAAATCGACCACTCCTGGCGCGCCTGACATCAACTTGACGTTGGAAGTATCGGTACATTTGGGCGATAATATCGTTCGTTGTGTAGCGATGTCTTCCACGGATGGTATGGTGCGTGGCATGGAAGCAGTGGACCAAGGCACTCCAATTTCGGTGCCTGTAGGCAGCGCGACATTGGGACGCGTATTTAACGTATTGGGCAACCCTATTGACAATGCGGGTGCGGTAGCCAATGAGCACACGAGCCCAATTCACCGTGAAGCTCCCAAATTCGATGAATTATCGACACAAGCGGAGATTCTGGAAACGGGAATTAAGGTTATCGACTTGCTTGCACCTTACGCAAAAGGCGGTAAAATCGGCTTGTTCGGTGGTGCAGGCGTTGGTAAGACCGTTACGATTCAGGAATTGATCAACAACATCGCACAAGAGCACGGCGGTATCTCCGTATTTGCGGGTGTTGGTGAGCGTACTCGTGAAGGTAACGACTTGTATCATGAGATGAAAGATTCAGGCGTTATTAACAAGACAGCAATGGTGTTCGGTCAGATGAACGAGCCTCCTGGCGCACGTCTTCGCGTAGCCCTGACAGGCCTTACCATGGCGGAATACTTCCGTGATGAAGAAGGCAAAGACGTACTTCTCTTTATCGACAACATCTTCCGCTTTACTCAAGCGGGTTCTGAGGTATCCGCTTTGCTCGGACGTATGCCGTCCGCGGTAGGTTACCAGCCAACATTGGCAACAGAAATGGGTCAATTACAAGAGCGTATTACGTCAACGAAGAAAGGTTCTGTTACGTCGATCCAAGCGATTTATGTTCCTGCGGATGACTATACGGATCCGGCTCCAGCTACAACGTTTGCTCACTTGGATGCAACGACGAACTTGGAGCGTAAGATCTCCGAGATGGGTATCTTCCCAGCGGTAGATCCACTCGCTTCTTCTTCCCGTATCCTTGCGCCAGACATCGTTGGTGAAGAACACTATAACGTAGCACAAGGCGTTAAGCGTTTGCTGCAGCGTTACAAAGAGCTTCAAGATATCATTAATATCTTGGGTATGGACGAGTTGTCTGAAGAAGATAAGTTGACTGTTGCGCGTGCGCGTAAGATTCAACGCTTCTTGTCGCAGCCGTTCCACGTTGCTGAGCCATTCACAGGTCTCTCTGGTAAATATGTTCCTGTTAAAGAAACGGTTCGCAGCTTCAAAGAAATTTTGGAAGGCAAACATGATGATCTTCCAGAAGCAGCCTTCTTGTTCGTTGGTGTTATTGAAGAAGCTGTGGAAAAAGCGAAGACGCTGTAAAGCGGCTTGACGTGATACGGTCTGCTTTATCGATAGGATAAGCAGAACGGAAGGAGGGAACCGCAGTTGAGTACCTTTTTATTAGAAATTGTCACGCCTGAGCGCAAAGTATTTGCGCAAGAGGTTGACATGGTCAGCGTTAAAGGCGTTGAAGGGGATCTCGGCATCTTGGCAGGTCATATTCCGATGGTCACTCCGCTTGATATCGCACCAATGAAGATCAAGTTCGGTGGTCAAGAGCATTGGATTGCTGTTCATGGTGGGTTTGTGGAAGTACGCAAAGACAAAGTGGTTGTCCTTGCGGAAAGTGCAGAATTACCAGAGAACATTGACGTTGAGCGTGCGAAAGCAGCGAAGGCCCGTGCTGAGCAGCGTATTGCCATGGCAGAACGCAGCAAGCAGGATCATGTTGATTTCCGTCGTGCTGAAGTGTCGCTCCATCGTGCTATAACACGGATTAAAGTATCGGAACGAGGTTAAGAGGTTCCTTAAATAGAAGCAGGCTATCTCGGATATGTTACATGTCCTTGGGATAGCCTGCTTTTGTATATGATAACCGTATTTTATAATATGATGTCGATTGTGACGTAAGTTATGCGTTCCAAGTCTGTAAAGCCACTGCGTTTAAATAATTCCATGGTTTGTTGAAGTGCGGCTGGAAGAAGAAATCCACGACGGCAAGCTCATCTACAGTCATACGATTCTGAATACACACCGACATCGTGTTAATTGCAGCTGTTAGATCAATTGTCGAGCTGAGCTGTGCGCCTAGAATACGTCGTGAGCCTTGTTCAAACACCAGCTTTAACTTTAATGGTTCTGTTGTAGGCATAAACTCTGGACGATAATGATCTTCCAATAGACTCGTTTCCACAATTAGTCCTTGTTGTATGGCAGCATCTTCCGTGAGCCCTGTGGTTGCAATATGGTGCTCATATATTTTAATACCGGATGTACCCTGCGTTCCAAGGGAACGAATTCTAGGAGTCATCAGATTACAGGCAGCTATAGTGCCCATTCGTACAGCATTGGTTGCCAAAGGGATATAAGCGGGCTGTTCAGTCGGATTATATTGAACAGCTGTACAGTCACCTGCTGCAAAGACATGCGGATGGCTGGTACGCATATACTCGTCAACAATAATAGCTCCATTATCGAGCATATCTAATTTGCCGCGCATAAATTCTGTGTTTGGTTTGAATCCGATGCACAGAATAACCAGATCAGCAGAGTATTCTCCTTTGTCTGTAACTACGCTGCTGACAGATCCGTTATTTCCATTGAATCGTTGCACGGTCTCACCAAGGGCTAGTACGACTCCGCGCTCCTGAAATGACTTCTCTACAGGCGTTGTAAATTCCACGTCCAAATACTTGGCCATGATCCGATCTGTCATATCGATTAGCGTAACGTGTTTTCCGTTTTCTTCAAACGCTTCAACAAGCTCAATCCCAATGTAACCAGCACCAATTACAACAATATTGGTCGCGTCTTTTGCTTTTTCGATAATGGTTTGCGAATGATTATAATTTTTACAGAGTAATATATTGTTCAACTCAGCACCTTCAAATCGAGGAACGATCGGCCACGAGCCAGTTGTAATTATTAACTTGTCGAACGAATCTTCTATGACGGCTCCATTATCTAGATTGCGAGCGGTCAATGTACGAGCGTCCAAATCCAGCGCAGTGACATCATGCTTCATATGGGTGGTCACTCCAAGTTGACGAAGTGCCTCGGGAGAAGAGTAGAATAGTTTATCCGCATCAGGGACGACCCCACCCACATTTAAAGCAATACCACAGGATAGAAACGATATATTATCATTTCGCTCATAGACCGTGATAACAGCATCGGGATAACGTTTAGCAGCTTGTACGATAGCAGCTGTTCCAGCATGTGTACATCCAATAACGGCAATTTTCATCTTAATAACCTCCTAAGGGTAAGTACATTTGGTGTAGGTAAAAGAATTTAATATAGTGAAAGTGAATACATTCACTATCTGTGTCATAAAGGAAAGCAATCTATGTGATGTATATCACAATGTGTGCTTGATCCTTATTATAATCATTGTGAAAATAATTGCAAGTGGTAAATAAAAATTTTAAATAAAACTATTTTATGTACTATCGTTTATTTGCTTGTGACCGCTCAAAGATGGATGTTATGTTCAACAGCAGCTGCAACATCAAAAAAACCGGAGGAGCTGCTGCTCCATCCGATCCTTTGCTGCTTGTCTAGGGTGTAATTATTACTTCGGCTTCAGTCTTCTTCTGATGCATACAGTAGAAAGCCTCGCCAATCATATCAGGGCTGAAGGCGGTACCTGGTTGTACAAATCCGCTAATCGTAAGTGTACCCGCATAAAGGCCGTAGTTCTTCAGCTCATCATGTAAGCTTAAAGCAAGATTACGAATACTGGACTTACCTACGCCGAGTGAAGCAAGTGTAGCTGTCGGGTGAATGGCTTGTCCACCACCAGTGAATAGAATGGAGCCTGTGCCGCGTGTACGCATGCCTGAGAGCACGCATTGAGCAGCTGTAAGCGCGCCTATAACATTTACTTGCAGATCAGCCAACATGTCGCTAGGAGCGACTTCAGAAGGATAGCCTGGCGTGTGGGCTGATGCGTTGTATATGAGCACGTCAGGTACCCCATACTGCTGCTCCAACTGGTGTAACGCATTGCGTAGAGAGGTTTCGTCTCCAGCATAAGCAACAGTTCCTTGGGCAGTCACGTTTTGTTCAATTAGTGCTTGTTTCATATCTTGGAGTAGTGATTCCTCGCGTGTAATCAGAATCGGCAAATAGCCGCGTTTGCCAAAAGTCTTGGCGATGCCTAGTCCGATACCGCAGCCTGCGCCGACGATCCAAATCATCGGTTGTTTCATGGTATGTCATCCCCTTATCGTCATAGATCCGATGTAATTTTATTTTAAACGAAAGAAAGGCAAGGTTTCAAAGGTAAAGTTAACAATGAAAAAAGAGAATAAGTGGAGCTTTTTAAATAACTATTTTGAAATACTTGACACCGTTATTAATTTCACGTTATACTGATCTCAGTTAATATTGATAATCATTCTCATACCTGAGTGGAGAGTTGTTATCACATTGGCTACGTTCTCGCAGACGTTCTTCTTGGTGAATGACGTATTGCAGTAGGTTGGTTGTAAGGTAGTTAGTTTCCTCATCCTCCATGTTTTTTGCCGCGGTCGGTTCCGCGGCTCTTTTTTTTGTCTTATATAAGTTTTTCTAATATACATGTCACACAATGTTCATAAATGAGTTGTCTCAAGGTGGGCTTGTGATCATACCTATTAAAGGAAAACATTGTATTTAAAAATTGTCGAAAACGTATAAATAACATAGCTTTTGCGTAGACGATATTGGCAGGTTTTGTTATAATTGTGTCGGGTTTATTACGAGTTAACTGCTGTACAGTCAAATATGATCGCTGCACGACGGAGGGGGATGTCATGGATTACATCAACAATTACGTCATCGTGGCCATTTTTGTCGCACTTGGCATTTTGTTGCCTGTAATTGCGCTCGCAGTAGGGCGACTGCTTAGGCCACACAAGCCGACAGAAATGAAGAAGACCACTTATGAAAGCGGTAACGAACCAGTGGGTGTGGGACAAGTACGGTTTAATATCCGATATTACTTGTTTGCGCTCATGTTTGTCATTTTTGATGTCGAAACCGTTTTCTTGTATCCGTGGGCAGTTGCGTATAAGCAACTGGGCTTGTTTGCTTTAGTAGAGATGCTTATATTTGTCGGTTTGTTGCTTGTTGGTCTCATCTACGCCTGGAAAAAGAAGGTGCTCAAATGGAATTCGCTTTAGAATCAATTACACCCGAAGAACAACGGGAGCTAGAACGTAACGTATTCTTCGGCACGCTGGAGCAGTTAAAGGCATGGGCACGCAGCAATTCGCTGTGGCCGCTTACGTTTGGCCTAGCGTGCTGCGCGATTGAGATGATGGGAACTGGGGCATCGCATTACGACTTGGACCGATTTGGGGTCATATTTCGCACCTCACCTCGACAATCCGACTGCATGATTGTCGCAGGAACGGTAACCAAGAAGATGGCCCCGCTGCTGCGGCGTTTGTATGACCAGATGCCTGAGCCTAAATGGGTTATCGCAATGGGGTCCTGTGCAACAGCCGGCGGCCCGTATGTAAAGTCTTACGCTGTAGTTAAGGGAGTGGATCAGGTAGTGCCAGTAGATGTGTATATACCTGGCTGTCCGCCGAATCCTGCAGCACTGATCTATGGCATTAATAAACTGCAAGAGAAGATCCGCTATGAGGCTAAGACTGGGAAGCGGGTGTCTAACCGATGAGTGAGGATAACCAACCAACGAATAGAGAGAAACCATTACTTCAGCCCGAGCAAGAGCCGAAGGAGACTGTTCATGCAGTGGAGGCAAAACCGGAAGCTGCTACTGACAGTACGGCTAGGGACATGAATAACGCGGGCGAGAGCGCAGCGAGTGAACTTATGGAAGTGAAGCAAAGCGAGACGCAGGAAGTCGGGGTGGAGCCGACTGAAGGCAAGCGTAACGTGCCAGCAGAGGGCAGGGGCGATGCGCCAGCGGAAGTCGCGCAGGAAAAAGCTGCGGAGGCAGGAGCGCAGCCAGCAGAGCGCAGGGACGATGCGCCAGTGGAAGCGGCGGCAGACAAGCCGACTCGCAAGCCGCTGACGGAGGAAGAGAAGCTTGCACGTGTTAAGGCAGCAACAGAAGCGAAAGCAGCTCGGACCACGGCCGCCGCAGGCGGCACAGAGGGCGAAGGCGCAGCAGAGCCTGCTGCAGCGACGCGGCCTGCGCGTGCGCCACGAGCGCCGAAGGCAGAAGAGCCAGAACAGCCAAAGGTGCCTTCTCCAAAGCAGCCACTGCTTGATAGACTCGTGGAGCAGCTTCAAGCTGATATTGCCCCAGATGCAGTGGAGGCGTCTACCATCAATGAGACGGACGGCCATATGCCTACCGTCACGATTAAAGAGGAGCACTGGTATAAGACGGCACAATGGCTTAGGCATAATCCGGAATGGTCTTGTGATTATTTACGGAACTTATCAGGCGTCGACCAGGAAAGCTATCTGGCTGTTGTGTACCACCTTATTAGCCTAAAGACCCGAATGGAGGTAGCAGTCCACGTGAAGACAGACCGTGAACAGCCGTCTATCGCCTCCGTAACCCCTATATGGCCTACTGCGGATTGGAACGAGCGCGAAACATATGATTTGTTTGGCATATCGTTTCCAGGACATCCAAACTTAAGGCGTATCATGATGTCGGATGACTGGGTGGGTTATCCGCTTCGCAAAGACTACGAGCAGCTTGATTCGGAGGTGTAATGCCTATGATACGGACAGAAGAACTGCTCTTGAACGTAGGCCCCCAGCATCCCAGCACACATGGCGTATTTCGCATCGTCGTCAAGCTTGACGGCGAAGTCATTACCGAAGCAACTCCAGTAATGGGTTACTTGCACCGCGGTACTGAGAAGCTGGCAGAAAGCTTAAATTATACACAAATCATTCCCTATACAGACCGTATGGATTACGTATCGGCGATGACCAACAATTATGTGCTGGTTCATGCTGTCGAGAAGATGATGAATATCGAAGTACCTGAACGTGCCGAATTCCTTCGTTTAATTGTGATGGAACTTCAACGCGTGGCCAGCCACCTTGTATGGTGGGGAACTTATTTGCTTGATATTGGTGCGATGAGCCCATTCCTGTATGCCTTCAGAGATCGCGAAATAATCATTGATCTCTTTAACGAGATCAGCGGCGCACGCCTGACATACAACTATATGCGTGTGGGCGGCGTAAAGTGGGATGCGCCAACTGGCTGGATTGAGAAAGTACGTGACTTTATCCCCTATATGCGCAAACGAATGGATGAATATGACCGCCTCGTCAGCGGCAACGAGATCTTTCTGGCCCGTATTAAAGGTGTTGGCCAATACGATGCAGACACGGCCATCGCCTATGGCTTGAGTGGAGCTAACCTACGTTGTACAGGTGTGGACTGGGATCTGCGAAAAACAGAACCGTACAGCCTCTACGACCGCTTCGAGTTTGATGTTCCGCTCGGACAGAAGGGAGACTGCTACGACAGATACTTGATCCGCTTGCAGGAAGTTCACGAGAGCTTGAGGATCTTGGAGCAAGCTATTGAGCAATTTCCTTCTAGCGGGGACACGATGGGCAAAGTACCACGCGTCATCAGGCCGCCTGCAGGTGAGGTGTATGCACGTATAGAATCACCGCGTGGCGAGATTGGCTGTTACATTATATCTAAAGGGAAAGCGGAGCCCTACCGCTTAAAATTCCGCAGGCCCTCATTTGTAAATCTTCAAATATTACCTAAATTGCTCGTTGGCGAAACGATGACTAACCTGATCACTATATTGGGTGGCGTCGATATTGTCGTCGGGGAGGTGGATTGCTAATGCAAGAGCTGATTCAGCAATCTTTTACGTGGCAGAACGGATTGGTATTCTTCGGATGGGGAGTTGTATTCCTGTTTGTTGTACTCGGCTTTGTTACGTATGCGATTTATTTTGAACGAAAAGTAATCGGCTGGATGCAGCTGCGACATGGTCCTACACGAGTAGGTCCATTTGGATTGCTGCAGACGGTAGCCGACATCCTCAAGCTTCTACTCAAAGAAGATACAATTCCAAAGAAAGCGGATCGGGCGCTTTTTATACTTGCTCCAGTCATCGTTTATGTGCCGTCTTTTGCTGTGCTTGCAACCATCCCTTATACACAATCTTTAGGTTTTGCTGACTTAAACGTTGGCCTGCTCTATTATGCAGCCTTGTCCAGTATTTCTACTATTGGTGTTGTATTGGGAGGCTGGGCATCCAACAACAAATATTCCTTGCTTGGTGGAATGCGGTCGGCGGCACAGATGATCAGTTATGAGATTCCACTGGTTATGTCCGTGGTTGGCGTTATTATGCTAAATGGAAGTTTAAGCTTGCGTACAATTGTAGAGGGACAAGGGAACAACTTTTGGGAGTGGAACTTCCTTCCTCAGATAATCGGCTTTGTCATCTTTATGATTGCGGCGGTGTCGGAACTGAACCGGACACCATTTGACTTACCGGAAGCAGAGTCAGAGTTAGTTGCAGGATACCACGTCGAGTACAGTGGCTTCCGCTTTGCGTTTTTTATGCTGGCCGAGTATGTATACGTCTTCGCGATCTCGGCGCTAACGACAGTTTTGTTTTTAGGCGGATGGCATCCTCCGCTTGCGGTTCTTGATTTCATCCCAGGCTTGTTATGGTTTGTACTCAAATTCTCCTTCTGCGTGTTCTTCTTGTTCTGGCTGCGTGCGACGCTTCCGCGTATCCGCGTCGATCAACTGATGAGCTTCGGCTGGAAGGTGCTGCTGCCGCTTGCAATACTTAACATTTTCTTGACTGCGGCATATATCGAGATATTTAACAAATAAGCAAGGGGTGAAATCCGTGAAGGGATTGCTTAAAGGTCTTGGTGTCACATTTAAGGCGATGACATCAAAAAAGGTCACTTACGCCTATCCAGACGTTCCTTTGCAAATGCCGGATCGCTTCCGAGGGATCCAGCATTTTGACCCGGATAAATGTATTGTATGTAATGCATGTGCCCGTGTCTGTCCAACCGAATGTATCACATTGACAGGCAAGCCCAATCCGGATCCAGACAAAAAGGGGAAGGTCATCGACACGTATGATATTAACTTTGAGATTTGTATCCTTTGTGATCTATGCACAGAAGTATGTCCAACCGAAGCGATTGTGATGACCAATAATTTTGAGCTTGCAACTTACAGCCGCGACGATCTGTACAAGGATCGGGATTGGCTGAATGGCAATAACAGTCTGATCCGGCAGGACAATATCTCGATGCTGCCAAAAGGAGGGGCAAAGAAGGATGTTTAACTTTTCATTGGAGCTTAATGGCCAGACAGTAGCTTTCTTTGCCTTGGCGGTATGTGTAATAACGGGTGCTGTGTTGATGCTGAACTTTACGAAAGTCGTGCATATGGTCGTATCTCTTGCCTTTTCATTTGTGGGGCTGGCAGGGATTTATGTGCTGCTGGAAGCGGAATTTGTAGCCTTTGTGCAAGTACTCGTCTATGCAGGCGCCATCTCGATTCTGATGATCTTTGGCATTATGATGACTCGGCATGATAAGCAAGACGAAGCGATCATGAAGCCTTGGAAAGAAGCGCTGGCAGCCATCGGCTGTTTGGCGCTGTTCGGCGTGTTGTTCTTCTCTATTAGGGGAACGCAATTTCCGACACCTGTCGATAGACCCCTTTCTGAAGACAATACGTTGGAGCTCGGCAAGCTGCTGTTCACAGAGCATGTCATCCCGTTTGAATTGTTATCTGTATTGTTGACGGTAGCCTTTATTGGTGCAATCGTGCTCGCGAAGAATGACGATCCGACTTCGAGCCCTCAATCATCTGCACTTGCAGAAGAGGCCTCCTACCCTGCTCCTGAATCATCATCTTCTGGGCTGCAACAGGTACAAGAGCCTCCGAAAGGAGGCGATTCTAAATGAGCACCATGCTGGCTTCCTTTTTAACACTAGCTGCTATCTTGTTTTGTATCGGTCTGTACGGCGTGTTGACTAAACGAAGTGCAGTCATTGTCCTGCTTTCGATTGAACTGATGCTAAACGCAGTGAACTTAAACTTAGTCGCATTTTCTAAATACGGAGTCGTTCCGAATCTTAAAGGGCAAGTGTTCTCGCTCTTTAACATCGCGATTGCTGCAGCGGAAGCCGCTGTTGGAGTTGCGATCTTGATCGCGTTGTACCGGAACCGTGGCACTGCCAACGTGGACGAATATGACGACTTACGCAGATAACGGATTAGGAGGATACGAGAAATGGAGACCGTCTTTTCGCAATACGCGTGGGCTATTCCAACTATTCCGCTGCTCGCGTTCCTCGTGTTGACGGCACTTGGGCGACAAGTGAAGGGAGCTGCCTCCCTGATTGGCGTCTTGAGTTCGTTAGCCGCGTTAGTACTGTCCGTCCTGGTTCTGACGGAGCGTTGGTCACCTGATGCAGAAGTGTACTCCCGAAGTATCGATTGGGTTAATTTGGGGGAGGTCACACTTAGAGTCGGCTATGAACTGACCAATTTGAATGTATTGATGCTGTTAGTTGTTACGGTAGTTAGTACATTAGTCAACCTATATGCTAAAGGGTATATGGCAGGTGACGACAGACAGCACGTATTTTTTGCTTATATTGCATTATTTACAAGCTCAATGCTTGGTCTCGTAGTCTCACCGAACTTGCTTCAATTGTATATGTTCTGGGAGTTGGTAGGGGCGTGTTCTTTTCTCCTAATCGGCTTCTGGTATGAACGCCCCGCAGCACGGGCAGCAGCCAAGAAAGCTTTTATTGTAACGCGCATCGGGGACGTTGGGCTGCTTGTCGCGATTCTGCTGCTCTTCTGGCAGATGCCAAACCATTCGTTAGACTTCAGTGTCATTCAAACGGTCTTTCAAAGTACAGACTCCCTTGCACAACATGGCATTACTGCCGGTATAGCCACGTGGATCGCTTCGTTAATCTTTATTGGGGCTATGGGGAAATCCGGACAGTTCCCCCTCCATACGTGGCTGCCTGACGCGATGGAAGGACCAACACCAATTTCAGCGTTGATCCATGCCGCAACGATGGTTGCCGCAGGCGTCTATTTGGTGGCACGTACATTTGCGATTTTCCATGTGTCTCCTACAGCGATGGCTATCGTAGCAAGTGTGGGTGGGTTTACAGCTATATTTGCTGCTACGATTGGGCTTGCGCAGCGGGATATAAAGCGAATTCTGGCCTATTCAACAGTTAGCCAGTTAGGTTATATGATGATGGCGCTGGGACTAGGCGCTGTTACAGCAGGTGTGTTTCACCTGTTTACGCATGCGTTCTTTAAGGCTCTATTGTTCCTTGGAGCGGGCAGCGTGATTCATGCAGTACATACGCAGGATATATTCCAGATGGGTGGACTTGGCCGTAAGATGAAAATAACGACGTGGACATTTGCAATCGGGGCCTTGGCGCTTTCCGGCATTCCACCGTTTTCGGGCTTCTGGTCCAAGGATGCTATTCTGGCAGCGGCATGGGAGCAAGACCATAAGCTGCTGTTTGTGATCGGTGTGCTTGCGGCATTCTTTACCGCGTTTTATATGGCACGGTTGTTCTTTGTAGCCTTTACTGGCAAGCCTACAGATGAAAAGATACATCGACAAGCACATGAATCCCCGTGGTCTATGACGATTCCATTGGTCGTTTTAGCTGTGCTGGCTCTTATTGCTGGCTTTGTCTACACGCCATTTAACGGTCAGTTTGGTACTTGGCTGACTGGAGAGCCAACTCAGGATCATGCGAATGTGCTTGTTATGATCATATCGGTTGCGGCAGGTGTCTGCGGTATTTTGCTCGGTTATCTGTTATACCGACCTGGGCAAGCACAACGCAGCGATAGGCTTGAGCAGGCAGCAGCTCCTTTGTTCCGCTTGCTGGAGCGTAAATATTACATTGATGAATTGTATGACTGGCTAATTGTTCGCCCTTTACGTGTTATAGGGAGAGGGCTGGACATGATCGACCGCTTTGTAGTGGACGGAATTGTCCGCTGTATCTCAGCGCTTGTAGATGGATTTGGTAGAACCTCAACACGAGTTCAAAACGGACAGCTTCAAACCTATGGAATCGTGTCCTTATTTGGTTTCGTAGCGCTGGTCTTGCTGATGCTCGCGCTAGGAAGGGGGTTCTGGTAATGGCAGCTCAGATAAGTTCTATCCCATGGTTGTCTTTGTTGACTTTCTCGCCGCTGCTTGGCGTGTTTGTATTGTTACTCATTCCGAAAGAGCGGGTGCTCGCGATTCGGATAATGGGTATAGTGACGACCTTTATCTCGCTAATCATAGCTGTTGCAATTTATGCGGGTTATGATGCATTAAAACAGGGGAACACACTATTGGAGAAGTTCGACTGGATTTCCATTCCATTAAATTTGGATGTGGCAAAGGGTATTCAGTCATGGACATTTGACATTCAATACCACCTGGCTTTAGATGGGTTGTCGCTGCCGCTTGTAGTCATGACCACAATCGTGGCTGCGTTGTCAGCTTTGGCTTCGGTATCTGTTCGTAAACGTCAGAAAACCTATTATATTTTGTTATTGCTGCTGGAAGTAGGCATGCTTGGCGTCTTTATGGCGCGGGACTTACTTTTATTTTTCGCTTTCTTTGAATGGACGCTTGTTCCGACCTTTTTCTTGATCGGGATATGGGGCTTGGCTAATCGAGAGCGGGCTGCCAACCATTTTCTGCTTTATAACGGACTCGGTTCTGCGTTGATGCTTGTTGCCTTTGCCATTCTGGTTGCAACAGCTGGTTTTGATCAGATTACGGACTCAAGCGGCATAGTAAAGTATGTATATAGCAGTGATCTTCATACGATCGTAAACCATTTACAATCATCAGAGGCTGCCGCTAACCTTGGTCACAATCCGTTTTTCTTGTCTGAAGGCTGGCGGATTGGCACGTTTGTGCTGCTGTTGATTGCGTTTGGCATTAAGCTGCCTATATTCCCTTTTCATACTTGGATGCTCAAAGTACATGCGGAAGCACCTACTCCTGTTGTTATGCTTCATTCAGGTGTCTTGCTTAAAATGGGGGCTTACGGTCTCATTCAATTCGGTATTGTACTGCTGCCGCATCAGTTGGCAGATTGGGCAACGGTGTTGGCCATCCTTGGCATTATTAATATCTTATATGGTGCAATTTTGGCCTTTGTCCAAACTGAATTTCGACTTGTGTTAGCTTATTCGAGTATTAGCCATATGGGATTTGTGTTATTCGGGATTGCAGCTATGAATGAAATTGGACTGCAAGGTGCAATCATGCAAATGGTATCCCATGGATTTATTTCGGCCTTGTTTTTCCTGCTCGTAGGCAGTGTGATTGAACGTACTGGAACTACGCGTCTTGATGAACTTGGAGGACTCGCCAAGCGGCTTCCCTTTATTAGCGCTCTGCTATTAATTGCAGGCTTAGCTTCTTTGGGACTCCCCGGTCTATCGGGCTTTCCGGCCGAGTTGTTCTCCTTGCTTGGCCTGTACGGTAAGCTGCCTTGGGCTGCAACGCTTGGTGCGTTTGGTGTGATCCTGAGCGCGGTGTATGTATTGCGCGGGGTATTATCCATCACATTCGGGCCAATAGCCGCACATCATCATGAGCTGAAAGACGCGCGTCTGGTCGAGGCAGTTCCGGCTATCGTATTAACAGCTTGCATCGTACTCATCGGTCTTTTCCCGTCCTTGGTGACAGCACCCGTTGAGTATGGTGTCAGCCAAATTATCGATATGTTCAAGGTAGGGGGCTAATCGTATGAATACTATGACAGTTCAACCCTTACAATGGAGCGAGCTTTCTGCCCTGGCACCGGAACTGACGCTTGTTATTGCAGCAGTTCTGATTTCATTGATCGACCTGTTGCTCCCTCGGCGTATCAATCGAGAATGGATAGGGATCTTGTCGCTGGCAAGTGTGCTGTTCTCCCTCTACTTTGTCGTGTCGACATTGGTAGATCGATATACGCAAGCAGCTGGTGGCAAATCGGTAGGCGCATTGCAATTACTGAATCAGAGTTACCGGGTAGATGATTTTGCTTTGTTTCTAAAGGTCCTTTTTTTGGTCGGCACAGCATTTGTTATTTTGATCAGTATGGGAAGTATGAAGGATGAGGAGCTGCCGCATCGCGGCGAATATTATTATTTGCTTCTTCCTGCTGTGCTCGGCGGCATGATGATGGCATCGTCTGGCGATCTGATTACGTTGTATGTAGGGCTCGAGCTTTTAAGTATTACTTCCTATATTTTAGTGGGGATGAAAAAGAACGACCGTCGGTCTACAGAAGGTGCATTTAAATACGCAGTGCTTGGAAGTGTTGCCTCTGCCTTTATTTTGTATGGCATGTCGTTCTTGTATGGGATGAGCGGCAGCACTAACCTAATTGATATCGCACAGTCTCTAGCAACTCATGTTGCTGCGTTTCAACCGTTAATATACGTTAGCTTCCTGCTGCTTATCGTTGGTCTAGGATTTAAGATTGCAGCTGCTCCATTCCATGCTTGGTCACCTGATGTATATCAGGGCGCACCAACACCAATTACAGCCTTTCTAGCTGTTGTTGCAAAAGGTGCAAGTCTGGCTGTTGTGTTCCGAATTTTATTTAATGTATTTTTCGGACTTGGAGCTGAGACAGACGCAGAAGGCCAGCGTGTATTTTCTATCTACAATGATATCACTATAATGCTGCTGGCTATTGCTGCCCTATCTATGGTGGTAGGGACGACGATGGCTTTAAGACAAAAGAATGTGAAGCGACTATTGGCGTTATCGGGAATTGCAAATGCGGGTTACCTGCTTGTTCCAATCGGTTTAAACATCCTTGGAAATACGATAAACGCCTCGGTATTTAATTCATTTTGGTATTACCTTGCAGCTTATCTATTCACAACGATAGGTGCATTTGCTGTACTAATGGTTGTCAGCCGTGTAGTCGGGCATGAGGAGTTAAAAGGCTTTGCCGGATTGTATCATCGTTCACCGTGGTTAGCCGTCGCTATGACCGTTTTTGTCCTGTCACTGGCAGGGATTCCAGTTACAGCTGGATTCTTCGGAAAGCTCTATATTATTGTCGGGGCGGTCGCTGCTCATTCGATATGGATTACGATCGTGATGATGCTAACTAGCGTGATCTCGTTTTACTTTTACTTCGGGTTTATTCGCCAAATGTATATGAGGCATGGTCAAGAAGGGAAAATAACTGTCGGTGCTCCTCAAGGATCAGTTATTGTCATCTGCGTGCTTTGCGTCCTAGTCTTTGGATTATTTCCGAATGAGGTAATGGGATGGCTGAACATGCTGTTCTCTATTCCAGGCGATCTGTTTACTTTAACACCATAACATCATGATCTCGAACTGCTCTAGCTGCAGCTGCTTAAGGCACCATGATTATCTATGGGCTGCAGACCAAGATGGTTGTGCTTGAATGGGAAATCAGCTGATAAGGCTGATGTGCGGGCGGTTAGGATTCAAGTGCACCCAATAACAGGTATTCGCTAGATCAGGGGCATCTTGATGGGGGAGTATGTTATAATGATACCGGCTTGGGTTCGCTGCTAGACAGCGTCCCAGCCGGTTTTCTATTGTATGTGTAACACAGATTGAGCTAAAGACAGCGAGATTGTGGATATAAGTGTAAATGAAAGAATAAGCAGGATCACCTGACAACCATTTGATACTGGAAGTGAAAGCAATGAACAAACGATGGCGTCGTATCGTCGTTATGCTCTTTGTCGTCACATTAACTTGGACGACATTGATAAGCTGTGGCGCTGTAAGCTCGCAGTATACTGAAGTTTCCATGTCCTCAGCGCATCCTTTGCTTGGGGGAAGCGGAAATGTGACGAGTGAGACCACGGCGACGGAACCGACATCTTGGATTGTAAAATGGAAGCAACCTGGCGTACATGATGAAGCTATTGTGCAGGACAGCATCATCATCAGCACACAAGAACGATTTGGTATCATGGTCATGAAACCTTCTATACATGTCGAGGTAAAAGATTGGCTGAAACGATTTAAGCATAATAAAAGTGTTGAATATATAGAGCCGAACCATCGCGTAAAGTCGCTGTCTGGCGCGGTAGTGCCCAATGACACCAGCTTTCAACAGCAGCATTATTTAAAGCAAATTGGTGCCGATGTTGCTTGGTCCCAGGTCAATAAGAGTCCTAGCATTACGATTGCTTTAGTAGATACAGGCGTTGATATTGATCATCCCGATATTAAAGCGAATTTAATTCCAGGCGTCAATTTATTGGAGCCAGGTCTACCTAAGGATGATAATGGACACGGTACCAATGTAGCAGGTGTTATTGCTGCTATTGGCAATAATGGAAAAGGGACGACCGGCATTACATGGTCAGCGAAAATTTTGCCGATCAAGGCCCTTGATTCGCGTGGATATGGAGACGAAGATAAGCTAGGAGCGGGCATTCTATATGCGGTAGATCACGGGGCAAAAATTGTTGTGATGTCAGTCGGTCTTTATCGTTATTCGAAATACATGCAGGATATCGTCCAATATGCGGAGGACAAGGGTGTACTGCTTGTGGCCGCAACGGGTAATGACGGAACAAGATATCAAGAGAAGGTCGAAGTAAAGTACCCGGCCGCTTACTCTAGCGTGTTGGCAATTGGAGGCAATACAC
Source organism: Paenibacillus sp. UMB4589-SE434 (assembly GCF_030226685.1). Taxonomy (NCBI): domain Bacteria; kingdom Bacillati; phylum Bacillota; class Bacilli; order Caryophanales; family Paenibacillaceae; genus Paenibacillus; species Paenibacillus sp. UMB4589-SE434. The sequence goes on from NZ_JASOYK010000002.1 coordinate 436,367, forward strand.
CTCAACTAACCGTTGAGCCACGTTCGAATATTGGTCCTGAGATAGATATTGTTGCTCCATGGCATGTGTATACGACTGCGCTTGGCGGCGGATACAAAAATGCGGAAGGAACTTCGATGGCGGCGCCACAAGTTGCCGGCGTAGCTGCCCTATTGTGGAGCAAATATCCTACATTGAAGCCTCATCAAATTCGGGAACATCTGCGCATGACTGCACAAGATATTCTTACCAAAGGTTGGGATAACAAAAGTGGCTATGGGATGGTACGCGCGGATAAAGCGTTGTTGACGGTTCCTAAGCCAGAAGGATACATCGTCCATCAGGCAAGGAATAAAGCGCGTGTATTCCCGATCGATACGATGAATACAGGTTATCTATCAGATGGACAGCATGGTAACTGGTATCGAGTGGAGGTACCTTATGATGGTACGCTCGACTTGGTGTATCAACGTGTTGCGGGAAATAGCCAAATTCAGGCGGTTCATTATGAAGGAGCCAGCCAAGAGGGTAAACGGTATAGTCCTACTGGGAAGGAGCCTATGTCTCTATCCGTTAAAAAAGGTGTGCATTACATTCGAATAAGTGCTGCACAGGCGACTAAATCCAACCCGATCACTTATAAGCTATCTTCTCGTTTCCGTATTGCAGCAGATCCATTTGAACCAAACGATAAGCAGTATGAAGCTTACGCCTTGCCTGCCCGCAAACAGCAGGTTACGGGTACCTTCAGCCATACAGGGGACAAAGACTGGTTTGAAGTACAAATCCCATCCAGAGGAACATTAACGATCAAAGTCACGACGGATACGGTGAGAATAGATCCGATGGTGGAAGTAGCAGGGCCAGACAATTATGAGCATATCATTGATGATAATACGGAAGGGCAGACGGAGATGTCGGTGCTATCCGATTTGAAGCCGGGCAAATATTATATTCGCATCCAAAATGCAGTAACAGCAAAAGCAGAACCTGTCGCAGGTCAATATACGATGCATCTCGACTTCTTGACGCAGTATACGGACCCGAATGAGCCTAATGATAAAATGTATGAGGCAGTCACCATAACACCAAATACGAATTATACAGGTGTATTTCATTCACATAGCGACAAGGACTGGTTTCAGCTTCAATTGGAAGAGCAGGCGTATATTAATTTCGAGCTTCAGCGTATTCCGAGCAACCGAACTGTAGAAATGAGCGTCTTTAATAAAGAGCAGAAGCTGCTTATATCAGGACGTAATCGCAAGGGCGAATCCAAGCTTGAAGCGGGCATGAAGTTGGAAAAGGGTCCTTATTACATTCGGTTAACCGCTAATGAGAAGTTCGATACCAACTATTATACGCTGCGTGCAACCAAGACGGCGTTGGTTGCAGGCATGCGAGACATTAAGGGGCACTGGGCACAGGAAGCGATTGTAGGTGCAGTCAAGAAGGGCTGGATTAAAGGGTACGCTGATGCCCAATTTGCCCCTAATCGATTTATCACAAGGGCAGAGGCTGCTACTGTTATGGCAAATGCATTTAAGTTAACTGGCAGTGCTGCAAAGCCACCTGCCTTTGCAGATGTGCCGCAGTCTCATTGGGCCTATTCGGCGGTAACCAGAGTAGCGGAAGCACATATCGCAGCTGGTTATGAAACAGGCAGGTTTGCGCCGGCTAGGGATGTCACCCGTGCTGAGACAGGGGTTATGATTGGCAATGCACTTCATCTTGTCGCTCGAATGCCAGCTGAACCACCTTTTGTGGATGTGCTGCTCAGTCACTGGGCAGCGCCAATGCTGGCGGAATTGAAGAAACAGCAATTGATCAAAGGGTATGAAGATGGCTCTTTTGCGCCAAATAGACCCACGACAAGAGCAGAATTTGTAGCCATGCTGTACTCGGTTGCAGGATAGATCTGGAGCAATAGAAGAGTGGAGGAGAAGGAGGCGTGTGCGTTGAATGATTCATTTAACGACATATCGGCAGCGGTAGGGGTAAGTGGCATCGTACAAATGATTGTGACCTTGTGCTGCATCGCGGTAGCGTGGTGGTCACTGCAGCATGTTAAGCTGGACTTGGTGATACGATATCCAAAGAGTGCATCGGGCAAGATGCTGCATTTATTGTTGGCTATCATTTTAGGCCGTGCAGTATCCCTTTTCTTTATAGATTACTGGGGTTGGACACAATCTTTGAAATATTTATTTTAAAGGTGACCGAATCTGGATGTTATGTACGTTGTTTGAACACTGGGTGGAATGGGTTATAAAAGGAAGGCTTACACTGAATTCATGGCTCATCGTCACAATTGTCGAATAACATCGAAGGAAGATGTCAACAATGGATGATAGCCCCATGGAAAATGTGGAATGTTGTTGTCGAAATTAACGCTTGTCCATCTTTGTAAAGGGATGGTATTATTAAGGTCGGGTTAAGATGGCCCATATGGTTTATGAAGAGTAGCTATTATTTTTTGCAAAAGTATGTATGACAAAAGTATGTATGTCCGTATCTCCAGGGAAAAGCAGTCGCTTTTACACAGGAGCACATCAACATGGTGCATCGATTAAAGAAGCTTTTCTTACAGAGCAATAATGTGATGGGGCGGAATAAAAGCGCGGAGGGAAACGTGATGAGCAAATTTATCGTCCGCGGAGGCAAGCGGTTGTCGGGTACGGTTCGAGTTAGCGGTGCCAAAAATGCAGTGCTTCCGATACTCGCAGCTTCGTTATTGGGGGAAGAAGGCGTCAGCGTTATTCATGATGCGCCTCCACTCGAGGATGTAAAGACGATACACCAAGTATTAGAAAAATTAGGTGCAAACCTTACATATGCCAACGAGACCGTACGTATTCAAGCGGAACAGCTTCAGTCTTTTGAAGCTAATTATGAGCTTGTACGTAAGATGAGAGCTTCTTTCTTAGTGATGGGACCTCTGCTCGCTCGTGCAGGTAAGGCGCGCATTTCCTTGCCAGGCGGATGTGCAATCGGCTCAAGACCAATCGATCAGCATTTGAAAGGCTTTGAAGCGATGGGTGCCGAAATTGGACTAGGTCAAGGTTATATTGAAGCGACAGTTAAAGGCCGATTAAAGGGCGCAAAAATTTATTTGGACGTTGCAAGTGTAGGGGCTACCGAGAATATTATGATGGCTGCCACACTCGCAGAAGGCACGACCCTGATTGAGAACGCAGCACGTGAGCCGGAGATCGTTGATTTGGCAAACTATCTGAACAAGATGGGTGCTATCGTTCGCGGTGCTGGAACAGGCGTTATTCGCATCGAAGGTGTAGAACGAATGCACGGTGCTGAGCATACGGTTATCCCTGACCGTGTCGAAGCGGGAACCTATATGGTTGCTGCTGCAATGACAGGTGGGGATGTATATGTGGAAGGTGCGATTGCAGACCACCTAGGTCCGGTTATTGCGAAGATGGAAGAGATGGGTGTCACAATTGTACCGGATGAGAATGGCATACGTGTTATCGCGGATAAGCCGTTAAAGGCGGTTGACGTTAAGACACTCCCTTATCCAGGCTTCCCAACAGATATGCAATCTCAAATGATGGCGTTGCTGCTGGTTGCATCAGGTACGTCGGTGATTACGGAGACGGTGTTTGAGAACCGCTTTATGCACGTCGATGAGTTTAACCTGATGAATGCAAACATTAAGGTAGATGGCCGTTCGGCTATTATTCCAGGCAGCGCAAAGCTGATTGGTGCCAAAGTGTGTGCAACAGATTTGCGTGCTGGCGCTTCGCTCATTTGCGCAGGGCTAGTGGCAGAAGGCACGACTGAAGTTGGCGGAACCCATCATATTGATCGTGGTTATGTACATCTTGCTGAGAAATTGTCTGCGCTCGGTGCTGATATTTGGCGTGTCCACGCAGAGAAAGCCGAAGCAGCTGAGTCTGTCGAGGATATTCCAGAAGTGAAGATGTTTAACGTGCAGCCGACTTGGGCTTAATTGCTTAAAGTGGTGTACACGAACTGAAGATAGAAACAGATGGCCGTTTCCTTAGGGAGACGGTCTTTTTGTGTTTGTTTCATTCAGCTAGCAGATCAAAACAAGGAGATACTGATGCCGCCATTTCAAATCGTACGATACAAAACAGCTCCTCTTACTTTTCTATTACTATATTTATTATCATTTTGTTACAGGGGCGATCCTCTTTTATTACAAATCGAGGACATTTCTTTATATAACGAGCGTGCGAGTAGATTTGTTGCTAGCAGGGTGATGAATGCTGTTACTGATCCGCTTGTTTAATTCTCAATATGTATAAGGAGTATCTGAGAAGTATGTAAAGATAATACGTTCTCTTATTCTAGCGTTCTACCTTCTCCCAACGTTTCATAACATGAAAGTATAGCGGGTGTGGCCGTTCTGATTGGGCATACTGATAGAAACAGGAGGGAGAGCAGATGGAAGTTGAGCAAATAATTGAGGGTGGGAGAAGAAAAGAGCAAGAACACTCCCAGCGTGGATATACAAATAGAGGACGTGAAAGGCGGCAAATGAAGGAGACGCGCTTTTCTCGAGGTTGGTTTCACTTGGCCATGTGGAGTGGATTGCTCATGACCTTTGCTATACTTGCGCCTTTACTGCTGGTATCGAAGGGACACCAGCAGCAAGCGGTGCCAAGTCCGCAGGGCGGGAAGGCGGCGGTATCACTCGCGGCAGAGCCTGCCGATGCGCCGCCGTATGTACGCGTGTACATCTCGGCCACACGCAAAGTGGAGCGTATCGCGCTGGAGCGATACGTGCGCGGCGTCGTCGCCGCAGAAATGCCGGAGCGTTTTGAGCTGGAAGCGCTCAAGGCACAGGCAATTGCCGCCCGCACGTATATCGTGCGCCGTTTGGCACGGGGCGATGTCGGCGGCGCGGCGGGCGGGGCAGACGTCACCGACACTGTTGCCCACCAAGCCTATGTGCCGCTTGCGAAGCTCACGGAACGCCAGCATGACGCGATTGCCAAGCTGAACCGCGCCGTTAACGACACGGCGGGGCTCGTCCTGACCTATAAGGACAAGCCTATCGAGGCTACCTTTTTTTCAACGAGCAACGGGTATACTGAAAATGTGGAAGATTACTGGAATCAGAAGCTTCCCTATTTGCGGAGCGTATCCAGTCCATGGGACAAGAAGCTATCGCCGCGGTTTATGACAACAGTTCGAATGGAAGCTGATGACTTCTTGCAGAAGTTGGGTGTCTCCGTAAATGCAGTGCCTGCCCTTAAGGCGGCGATTTCAAATCGTGACAAGGGAGTTGAATCTTCCGACTCTCTCTCTTCAGCCATTGAACTGCTCTCCGTTACCAAAGGGAAACGAATAGGGGAAGTGCAGGTAGGGACACACACCTTTTCAGGTAGAGAATTTAGAGAAAAGCTAGGGTTAAGTTCATCTGCTATCAGCTGGAAAATGGAAAACGGCAAGATCGTACTTACGACTTATGGTTATGGCCACGGCGTAGGTATGAGTCAGTATGGCGCCCAAGGCATGGCATTGGAGGGGGCGAGTGCAGAACGTATACTAACCTACTATTATCAGGGAGTTAAGTTGACTCCAGTCTCGCGGGTATTAGAGAAGATAGATACGGCTTATGCCAAACGATAGCCAATAGAGATAATCTCAAAAATTAGTAATTGCTTGCGTATAAAAGTGAGAGTCGCGGTAACAATGGTTACTGAGGTGATCACAATGAGTGAACAAAACCAAAACTCTAAGGTTAACAAATCTACGACATCATCTTCGAATACGCCGAACACGCCGGAAGCTTCAAAACTAGCAGGAGCTCAAGCGGTTCCAACTTCGGGATGGAGAAAGCTGTTGTCTAAGAAGTGGGCATTCCCTGCTTTGTATGTAGCCGCAGCAGCCATTATTTTAACGTTAGTCTGGGTCTATCAAGGCTCCAACTTGCAACCGCTGCAGACTAGCGGCACCAAGACACAAGTAGAAACGACGCAAGGCACAGACGCTGCAGCAGGAACACAAGAAGATGTGAAAGCTGTTGTATCTAACAATGAAACGCTTGGTTGGCCAGTAGAGGATGTACAAGGTGTCGACGTCGTTATGGGATTTTTTGATGCCGCAGCTTCCAAAGAAGATCAACAACGTGCGGTAGTAGAATACAAGCAGACTTTTACGCCGAACTCCGGCATTGATCTGGCACGTAAAGACCAGAAGCCGTTTGAAGTGCTTGCTGCGATGAGTGGAACGGTTACACGAGCCGAACAACATCCTATGATGGGAAATGTTGTGGAGATCGATCATGGTAATGGCATGAAGACCGTATATCAAAGCGTAGCGGAATTAAAGGTTAAAAAAGGCGATGCAGTGAAAAAAGGCGCAGCAATTGCTTCCGCTGGGCGTAGTGAAATGGAGAAGGACCTGGGCGTTCATGTTCATTTTGAAGTATTTGATGGAACGACCCCAGTTAATCCATCCAGCTTGCTGGCGAAAAATTAATTTATATCTCAAAAAGGCGGGAGCATAAGCTTCCGTCTTTTTTTGTTGTTGGGGCATAAGTGAAGTTAGCAGAAGTCCATGAAAGCAACTCAGCATCCAGATCTCAACCCCCTGACTCAGCGTTTCAGCGAAGTTAAACAGAGGTCTCATTCTTAAGAAATAGCTCAAAGTGCTGTTCTATAAGCATTTTTCCTTCCTTTTCTGCGATTCACAAAGTGTTTGTTGTGAAAATAATCGGTGCGGTCAAGCTTGTCAGGCTTGGTTATAAAGCATAAGTGGGCAGACCCCTCATATAATGTACCAAACTAATCCGAGTAGGGAGGCGGGAACGTGCACGATTACATCAAGGAACGGACTATCAAAATCGGCCGCTGTATTGTCGAAACCAAGCATACGGTTCGCACCATAGCCAAAGAGTTCGGCGTGTCGAAAAGCACGGTGCATAAAGATTTGACCGAGCGGCTTCCGGAGATCAATCCGGACCTCGCGGATCAGGTTAAGCACATTCTCGAATACCACAAATCCGTGCGTCATTTGCGTGGAGGAGAGGCCACCAAGATCAAGTACAAAAAGACGAGCACAAAGAAACGCGAGGTGCTCACTGCAGGCAAATCATAGCCTTCCTCACATGCGCAAACGTTAGCCCTAAATAATCGTTCCGAGATTGTCGTATACGTTCTTAATCTTTCATTGAACCGAGAGCTGGAAATGTGCTATGTTAAGGAATGAGTGTACATTTTGCAGGAATTGGTCGGAATTCATCGTATTTTAGTAGAAATAATTATTGTGGAGGCTCTCGAACCTATGTTTAGCAAGGATATCGGAATCGACTTGGGAACGGCGAACGTTCTGATTCATGTGAAAGGAAAGGGGGTTGTCTTAAACGAGCCGTCAGTAGTCGCAATCGAGAGCGATTCGAAACGTGTACTGGCGGTTGGTGAAGATGCGCGTAAGATGGTAGGGCGTACCCCAGGCAACATCGTGCCAATCCGTCCGTTGAAGGACGGCGTTATCGCAGACTTCGAGATTACCGAAGCCATGCTGAGATATTTTATTAACCATGTCGGCGGCCGCAAATGGTATTCGCACCCGCGCATCTTAATTTGCGCGCCGACTAACATCACTTCAGTCGAACAAAAGGCGATTCGAGAAGCAGCAGAAAAGAGCGGCGCTAAGGAAGTCTTCCTTGAGGAAGAGCCTAAAGCAGCCGCTATTGGCGCGGGCATGGATATATTCCAACCAAGCGGCAATATGGTCGTGGATATCGGCGGCGGAACGACCGATGTCGCAGTGCTTTCTATGGGTGATATCGTAACAGCTTCATCTATCAAAGTAGCTGGCGATACATTCGATGCCTCCATCATGAGATATATTAAACATAAGTATAAGTTGTTAATTGGGGAGCGGACTTCCGAAGATATCAAGATTAATATTGGTACCGTTCGTCCAGGCGGAGGACAGCGCGAGATGGACATTCGCGGCCGCGATATGGTATCTGGCCTGCCGTACACAGTAACCATTACATCCAACGAGGTGCGTGAAGCGCTATGGGATCCGATATCTTCTATAGTAGCTGCTGCCAAGTCGGTGCTGGAACGTACACCGCCAGAGCTGTCCGCGGATATTATTGATCGTGGTGTTATTTTGACAGGCGGCGGCGCCATGATGGATGGCTTGGATGAGCTGATGGCAGAAGAATTGAAGGTTCCTGTTCTAATTGCAGAAGATCCAATGCATTGCGTCGTGAAGGGTACAGGAATCATGCTTGATAATTTAGATAAAGTTGTAAAGAAATCGTTCGGATAAGCCGATATATAGGAATAGAATCTGATATCGGGAATCCGGGAGGAACGGCATATGTTAAGAGGGTTATATACAGCCGCTTCAGGCATGTTGACGCAGCAGCGTCGTCATGACACGGTTACAAATAACGTCACCAACATGAATACACCAGGCTTTAAGGCTGTGAATAGCGTGCAGCGCTCATTTCCAGAGATGATGATTGCTCTTATGGGCAATGATGCTGCTGCCGGACAACAGATTGGCAAGATCAATACAGGCGTATTTGGCGAAGAGAGCCGTCTAGTATTTACCCAAGGGGACTTGATGCAGACCAATCAGATGGGCGATTTTGCGCTAGTATCGAATATTCAGGTGCCAGGTGTGGCATTTGATGCATCAGGCAAATCTATCGATGCTCAAGGTAATGTTACTTATAAGCCAGAGGCTTTCTTTACAGTACGTGCAGGTGAAGAAGTACGTTATACACGCGACGGACATTTTCAACTGAACGCGAACAACGAGCTGATTACGGCTGACGGCTCACTAGTAATGAACCGTAATAATACACCAATTGTGTTAAACAACATTAACTTGTTTGATGTTAAGGCTGATGGTACTGGTCAGTTGTTTAACGCTCGAACAGGGGCAGCACTGGGACAAGCATTATCGATCACACGTATCGATAATCCAAACGATCTTGTTCGTGCTGGTGAAGGACAGTTCCGTCTGCAGGATGGAGCACAAGCAGGTGCGCCTGCAGCAATTGGGGATGCCAGAGTGGAGCAAGGCTACTTGGAACGTTCGAACGTAGACCCTGCACAGTCGATGGTTGACTTGAACATTGCTTTTCGTGCTTATGAAGCTAATCAGAAAATAATCCAATTCTACGATAAGACGTTGGACAAGACGGTAAATGAGGTAGGGCGGGTCTAGTACCTGTTATGCTTATTTACGCCAATTATAAGGAGGCTAGCCGTAACACATGAACAATTCTATTATTGCTGCATCGGTATCGATGAGCGGGCTGCAACGTAAATTGGACGTCATTGCTGACAACGTCGCCAACGTGGATACACGAGGATTTAAGCGTAAGACAGCGAGCTTTGCTGATGTCCTGACGAATGCTCAACAGCAAAATCGCGACTTCAAGCTTCCGGGCAGAGCTACTCCGCTTGGATTTACAAATGGTTATGGTTCCATGATGACAGGCATCGGACTCGATTTTAGCCAAGGTTCTTTGCTTACGACTAACGTGCCAACTGATCTTGCGATCGAGGGTAATGGTTTGTTTGAAGTGAGAACACCTGAGGGGACCGCATTTGTGCGTGAAGGCGATTTCCACATGGTGCCTACGAATACAGGCGAAGCCCTACTGACGACACGGACAGGAGCAGTTGTTACTTCGACGGATGACTCGGATATCCGTATTCGTGTACAGGAAGGCTACCAGATGAAGATTGATGCTGCTGGTCGAGTATATGAAGTAAAGCCAAGCACCAATGAGCAGATTCTTGTTGGGACTTTGAAGCTTGTACAAGCCATTAAGCCTGAACTGTTGCAGAAGATTGACAATAATATGTATGTAATCCCACCAACAGTGGACCGTAATACTGTCTTACAAACATTGGACTTGACGAATATTCCGCCAGATGGTAAGGTGCCATTGACGGTTCGTCAAGGTGTGCTGGAAAGTTCGAACGTCTCGCTAGGTGATGAGATGTCCGAATTGATTCAAGCTCAGCGCGCCTATCAGATGTCCGCTCGTGCATTGTCTTCGGGAGACGCAATGTGGGGACTCGCGAACAGCATGAGGGGTTAAGCGAAGCAGGTGATCGTGGTATGAGTTATGATGAACAGGAAGCATTTCCGAATCAACGGTTGAGTCGATCTGATCGCACTCGTTCTACGAGTACGGGTCAGCAAGAAGATGACAATCATTTGTCTTCTAATAATTCTGATTGGGAGAAGGCTGGTAAGAAGTCTTCTGCCATGAAGTGGGTATTTCGGTTGCTGATCACACCGATGCTCTGTATTCTTACCGCATATGCAGGTATGGTCATCGGATTGGTCGTACTTGGCCACGGTACAGTTGCCGAAGCGTTGAACTTTAGTACGTGGACACATTTGTTCCGTTTAGTATTTGGATAATTATAATACGATTGTCGGGAAGCACCCGCGATACAGAATCTATTCTGTTTCGGGTGCTTTTTTTGCGTTCATCACAGGAGTGATCTGTTGGATATGATATATTTAGGGGGATATTGATCAACTTTCTCCAAATAAAAGGCACTCTGCTATAGCAAGATGTGCTGTTTTTTGCTTCTGATGTTTATCCGCTGCTTTTATTTCCACTTTTGTTATTAGGTAGACTACCTTGCTTTCTTTTATACACTCCGTAGAAGATTTATTGCAGATCTAGTTCTTGTTCTATCAATAATATAGTCCAATAGCTGTATTCATTGCTTTTTTGTGATGTCTATTATTCTTGTATGTTGTTGTGTGACGATAACGCATCATGTAGGAGCTTAGCGTGAAATACATGTTGTATTACCTATGATTAGTAGAATATTGGGTAGTTGGCTGTCTGACGTTTGAGTGGTAATCGATCTTTGGTCATATTGTTTGGAATTCCATGTGACAATACGTCACGTTATGGGGTTGCGTTTATATGAAGTTTACTTTTATACGAAAAGAGGCCTGATGAAATGAGGAAGTATGGGTGGTTGTTAGTGTGTCTTGTGACAGTCTGCGGTGGCATTAGTGGTGCGGCAGCCTTTGCAGCGTCTGATGTGACCGAAGTGTCTAAGATGCCTGGAAAAGGTCACTTTAAGGATGTGCCAGATCATCATTGGGCAAGTGGGGCAATTACAATTGCCGCTGCTAAAGGATACGTGAGCGGATATCCGGATGGAGGTTTTAGACCGAATGAAAAGATCACAAGGGCGGAATTTATTAAAATGGCAGCAGTTGCGCTCCAACTGGAGGTGAAAGCGCCTACGGGGGAAGAATGGTATGTACCCTATGTGGAAGCGGCAGGTGGCGCCAAGCTGACAGGGGAAACAAAATGGTCAGCAAGAGAATGGAACCAGCCAATGACTCGTTTCGAGATGGCGAGCACAGCTGCAAGGGCGATTGGTGAACGTACTTCAGACGATGGAAAGTGGATGTATCTAGCGGCAAAGAGAGGGCTTATCACCGGTAAGGACCAGAAAGGGACGCTTGGCGTAAAGGACACAACTAATCGAGCTCAGGCTGTCACTATTATCGAGCGTATGCTAACCGTTAAGAGCGGTGGCAAGTTGTCTGCCGATAAGTATGCTGTATCCAGTGCTGAATTAGCATGGCACGGTACGAACATTTTTACGATTATGCCAGAGATATTCACGACACCCGCCAGTCAATATGCAGGTAAGACGATTGAAGAGTTATGGAGAAAGGATAAGATGGTCATCGACTCTGTTGATGGGAAATATCGTGGCCAATTGGATGCGTTAGTGGCGATAGATCTCGAAGATCCACATGATCCTAACCTGGCACTGCTTCCAGATGTACGCAAATTGAAGTGGTTTAACAATGACACATCACGTAACGATCTGATGGTGCATAAGTGGAGGAAGAGCTACATTTTGTACTACAAAGGACATGAGGTATATAACAAGGATACGAAAATGTACGCTAAAGAGAAGTATGTGCCTTTTTTGCTACGAGGATTTAGCTCTCCGGATATGGAAGGCTATTTTAATGGGGTATTAAATATGCCATCTGGGGTATACAGGGAGCGACTCGGAGATATTCCTGCTTTCATTATCCCTAAGAAAGTAGGTTTACAAAATGGCCATCTTTCTATTGCTATTCATACGCCAGCATATTCTCGATCTGGTTACAAGTCAAACGAACTCCTTACGGTAGAAGGACCTTTAAGTAAACCTATTTTAAAGGAGGTTAGTGGGACAAAGTGAGGAATATTGATATTAAATTAACAACTGTATTGTTAAGTAGCATTATTTTCATATGCCTTCTTACAATTTCTGAAACCTCTTTTTCAGCTTCCGAGTACTCGCTTCCTGCTAAAAAAATAGTATATGATGTGGATTCACAAAATATTATAGCTGGCCATCAAGATGTATTTTCTAAATTCAAAACATTAAAAACTAAAATGTTAAATGAAGTTGTTGGTACGGGTAAGAAAATAACTAGGATTGAGTTTTATAAAGACAATATAAATATAAAGACTCTGAATGTAAACGCACAGAAGTTTAATGGAGTTATCTCATTTAATGGAGAACAAGTACCTGTTGTATCGTCCAGAAATGATGGTAATGGTACATGGTTTGCATGGCAACGGTATGCTTTAGGGGGATACAACAATCACTGGTACCCAGGAGTTGGAGAATACAAATCACTTAATGGAGATCCAGAAAGCCAGGTATCAAGCAAAAGATGCAAGCCTGTACCAGAGTGGGAGGATGTAAGAGGTAACAGGATGGATAAATACCCTGGCTGTTATATTCAACTTAGTAAAACGTATGCCCGCCAGAAACCATTTGTAAATAAGAATTACAAAATGAATTTTCCAACAACTGTAATAGAAGATAACATATCAATGCTTTCGAGTCTAAATACATGGAAAAAAGACGAAAACCCACTAATTGATTGGAGACAAAAGGTTATCTCCCCAACCATCTCTGGATATACTGACAAGTCCACTCAAATCATTGGCTTCGAAGTCAAGGACCTCAACGGAGCAACCGTTACATTTACACAAAAGTATGACCATGTAGGCTACAAGTATGATCTGCCTGCCACTGGGGCAGCGATGATGTTTTTCTTTGCAGCTTATACATATGATATTCACTCTTACACTTACCGCTATCCTGATCTTATGAAGGTTTTTTATATAGATGAGGACAATACTGGATGCCCGCCTGGTCATAATTGTAATCCTGCAGATACTAAATGCTCAGCACCTATACCTTCTGGTAAAGAGATACGGGCTGAACAGATGAACCCCGCTGCAACGGGTTCGATTCAAGCGGATCAGGTCTTTGATGTGTCGCGTGGGATTCCTACTTCAGAAACGCTGCGTACTAACGTGCTTGCATCACACTATTTGTTTAAGCACAAATTTGTTGAAATGACAGGAACATGTCAGGCACAGGTAGAAGTACGAAAGACGTATGTATTGCATTGGGACCCAGGGAAACCAGGCCCTTTAAGTCCTGACGGTCAGCCAGGTCCAAGCTTGCCTAGTCCTCAGCGCATGGATTACCGTGCCCTTGAGTTGATTGAAGTCCAGCGCAGATATAGCTATTGGGTCATAGATAATCTAGAAGTATATGATATGGATCGCGCTGAGGTTGGTAACTATGCTTTGCCGGGTGAGAAGGTCACTTTAATTCCACGTTCCTATGTTCCAGTTAATATTGAAGCGAAGGTTTATGAGACTTTTGAGGAGCATGCATATTTGCCTGATTTTAATAAAGTGATTGAACTTCCTAGTCAGCATATCAATTATGGTGGCAAGACGCCTCCTCTGGCTCCAAATGAAGTAAATACATTGTTTGTTCGGGAGGCTGAGCAACGCATACCTCAGATGAAGGTTCATAATGATCAGCTTTTGTTAAATGGACATTCGTTAATGAATGGAGCGTTATATGAGGAGAGAACACCTACGCCGCAGGTTATTCCGCAAGCCGCGACGATTGGCCCGAATGTGCTAAATCAGAATGAGCTGCGCATCGAAAGCCATAAGCCTAATGTGCAGCACGCACCTAGTGAGGGAACCATCTTCTATACACTAAACACAGGTATACGTGCAGGATCTGATAAGGAATTTGCTATTGCACATATTAATCCGGTTACTGTGCATACCCCTACTGTCATGTATGCCTCAATTTCTGACGATAAGTCACACAATCAGAAAACAACCCCAAATGCTGCGCGGGCAGCGCTCGTTTTGAACCGTTCATTTGTTATAGCACTTCCTACTACAGGCAAGCATGTCAATTATCCTGGCTATGGACATCGCGATTATGCAAAATACATCCGTGACAAGCAAGTTTATTTCCCATTTGACGTATATACAAGTGATGGAACCTACGTACCTAAACACACTTGGCTCAGTATACCTGTTCTTGATACAACCGCGACGTTTCACTTGCCTGTATGGGTAGATGAGGGGAATTACGCGGTCTCCTACCGTGCAGTTGCTGAAAATGCACCTCAACAATCGACAAATCAACCCTATGCCAATACAGAACTGAGCAACCATGTGGCTGTGGATACGATCGAAGTTGAAGTGATCGGGCGTGTGTATGACTTTCGGATAAGCGACGTTATGGATTTGAACTGGGAACAAGTTTTTCGTGTCGGGAAAGGGAGTAAGGAACATTCTGGTTCCTATTACTGGACGGGGCTAAATGACTTGAATGGTGCTGTGCGGGGAAATAACCTGCCCTATCGGCTGCCAATAGCTCCTGGGAGTCATCCTGCTGCTGGCTTTCAGCGTGTGGCGATAAAGACAGGGTACGCCTTCAAATTTGACCTGAAAACGATGGGCAATATGTTTGGTTCCCAGGACAGTGTGCGCATTAAGCCGACCTTCTATTTCACGGATCGTCATGGGCGAAAGCGCCAGCCAGTTGATGTGTATTATCATACGGACAAGAAATTATTTGTTCGAATTGGATCTTCGGAGGATACATTACAGCGTACAGTCGCTCTAAATACTAGGCTTCGCAACGTGTCTGAACCACTAATACGCAGAACAGCAGAAGCTTATTTTGAATTATTCGCTTCAACATTGTCAATATCCAAGCAGGCATATGTGCAGAAATGGCTGAAGAGCGCCCTTCAGGAGACTCCTGTTGGGGGATACAGTCACATTCAGCTCCCTTATCAATTGCGGACATTTATAGGTCCCGGTGCACATGAAGTTCCTTATATAGTAGATGCCGCGCGTGCCGCGGGTGCTGTTCAGCAATGGTACGGAGAATATAATGTACCTGCCAAATTGTATATCGTGCCAAAGGGGTTTGCGCTTAAACAGCAATTTCGTTTCGATGAGCAATCATCCTTCTTTTTAAGGGATGGCTATCTCATCGTTCAATTTAACATTGAGACGATTAGAGACGGTAACACAGTTCAGCCTCATTTACAATATATACACGCCCCGCTTACTAATCAGTGGAGACGCGAAGGGTTTTCAAGTAAACATCAGGCACCAGATGGAACTGTGTTCGAACTTCGTGATGGAGATGTTGTATTCTATCATGCTGATCAATCTAAACATGCTGATTATCATTCTAGCGGCACGCATTAATACATTCTAATATGTATGAATTGGTCCAAGCAGTGATAATCCAAAGCCGTTCCCTTGCAAAGGATAATCAACTAGAACCATCCAGCTCCTTTAAGCATTCTACTAACCTTCAACTTCCCTGCTGCTCAGATGTATCCATCACGCGTTCTACTAACCGGCAGCAGTTTTAATTTTGAATAGGGGCATGTATAATAGGTTGGAGGAAAGATGAAAAATGGGGGTTACTGGGGGTTTTGGGGTGAATGTCCCGAATGTGTTAACGGCGTTTCGTCTCGTGCTTATCCCTGTATACTTAGCTCTTTTTTTTACAGGTCAACGCTATGCAGCTTTTGCGGTATGGCTATTGGCAGGACTTACGGATATTCTTGACGGTTATATCGCGCGCAAGCGCAACCAAGTTACCTACGTAGGTATGTTGCTGGACCCATTGGCAGACAAGCTAATGATGATAGCAGTTATATTATCGCTGCTCTGGTCAGGCGATTTGCCACTGGTTGCTGCAATTGCGATGTTTATACGTGATGCTGGCATGATTGTGGGCTCACTTGTATTTCATTTTAGAGGCAAGAAGACCGTACCCGCCAATATGATGGGTAAGCTGACAACCGTGCTATATTATGCGGCAATCGTAAGTGTATACTTCCAATGGGAGTATGCAGTGCCTTGTTTGTGGGCAGTCATTATTTTTTCCTTTATCACTTCACTGCAGTATGTATTTCAATTCGTACGTATTAATCGTCAGGTTGAAATGTAATGTGGCAGAGGGGGATCTGTCTAGATCCAATACATACATAAATAGGAAAAAAGAGCTCTCCGTCACCGCTTTGTGGCTCGGGAAAGCTCCTTATCTTAACCTTCTCGCCTGCAGTCGTTGAAGGATGTAGTTATTGTTAACGAAATTTGGAGGTTTTTATTCAGAAGGGAGAATGAACATGCAATTAAATATCGAACAAATTAAAGAAATAATTCCGCACCGTTATCCATTTCTGTTGGTAGATCGTATTGATGAGGTAGTTGAAGGTCAACGTGCAGTGGGAATTAAAAATGTCACCGTTAATGAACCGTTCTTCCAAGGACATTTTCCGACGTATCCTGTAATGCCTGGTGTGCTTATTATTGAAGCATTGGCTCAAGTTGGGGCTGCTTGTATGTTAATGAAAGAAGAAAACAAAGGAAAGATTGGTTTCTTGGCGGGAATTGATAACGCTCGTTTTCGTGGTCAGGTTGTGCCTGGGGACACCCTAACACTTGAAGTGAACATTACACGCATGAAAGGCTCTATAGGAAAAGGACAAGCAGTCGCTAAAGTTGGCGATAACGTGGTCGCTGAAGCTGAGATTATGTTTGCATTATCTAAGCCTGAATAACGTGATGGATATATAGCTTTTTGGACACTATACATGGTAATCACCTTCCAGGATAGGAAGGTTCACGATCATAATGAGTCGGGCTTATAGCGATATTACCGCTATAGGCCTTCATTGTGACGGTTTGAGGAGGGACATTCGTGCTTCAATCTTTAGAACAGATGAATCGACGTTTCAAAAAATGGTTATGGCTTCTAGTTATCGTCGGTTTGGTGGCATCTTTGCCAGTCGTCGTGCAACGTGTACAGACAGAACAGACTTCAAAAAATGTGGAATTTGTATTTGATTATCGTGATCTTGTAGACATTTCGGTGTATAAGCCTAATCCGGCTGCTTATATTAATGAACAATTGGATCGGTTAAAAGAAGCGGGCGTTCAATCGATGGCTATGTTTGAAAGCTCGCTGCAAGAGATGAAGTCAGCTCGTCGTATTGTATTATACAATTCAAATGATGCTGCGCTGCTTCACAATAAAGTGGCTAATCCAAATGAAAATTATACGTACTTGTTATTCCAGAGCCAGGAAGACGAGCGGGAATTGTCTCCGCTTATTGAAAAGACCTTTATCCAACTGGGTATAAATGTTCGTCTTTGGAAGTTTGATGGTAAGAATGGTCTTGTTATCGAGACACCAATCGAGAGTGCATTGATGAAGTCCATGCCGCAAGATCCAATAGCTATGAAGCAGCTGAGAGACAAAGGCTTTAATATTGTGCCTCGTTTATCTGATTCATCCTTATACAATCAAAAGCAGACTGAAGAGCTGCTAAAGATGTACGATGCAATTGGTGTTACACGCATTTTATTTGACGGAGAATCAGTAAAAGGATTCAATGATGACGTTGAGATGAATAGTCTTACCGCGTTTGCGGACTTGTTAAATAAACATGGTATCGGAATCGCAGCGATTGAAGGCTTGAAGGCTCCGCAGAAGGGCTTTAATAAGCTGGCTTATCTAACTAAGTATAATGTGGCTCGTATTCATTCTATAGCAGAAGCGGAATCGTTTAATGATCCGAAAGTGTTGGGTGACCGTCTGGCACTTGCCTCCAAGGATCGTAACATACGTATGTTCTATTTAAATGCGACTGTGAAGAGGGACGTGACGAAGTCTGAGATTGTAGATTCCGTCGAGAATCTTATTCATTCGATGCAAGAGCCAGGTCAAGGATTGGCCAAAATCAAGCATGATGGTTTTGAGTTTGGGCAGGCAAAGCCATTCCAGATTGAGGATGCTGGCTGGCAGCGTTATGCGAAGGCAGTAGCAGTAGTTGGGGGTGTAGCGTTAATTGCATTACTCATATCCTACTTTGTTCCTTATGTGATGTTATTGGTCTTTATTGTTGGTCTAGTAGGTGCAGCTGGTTTGTTTGCAATGCACTCCTCATTGCTTGAGCAAGTGCTGGCGCTTGGGGTAGCTGTAAGTGCACCATCTATTGCTATGGTACTCGCCATTCGAAGAATTGAAATGAGTGCGATCGATTCAAGCTTAGGATCACGCTTGAGCCGCTCGGTTATGCTGTTTGTTCGTACCGTGTTGTTGTCTTTGATTGCGGTACCGTATGTCATTGCATTTTTGAATAATATTACGTATAGTTTGGTATTAACGCAGTTCCGTGGAGTAAGCTTGCTTCATCTTGCACCGCTTGCGCTAACCGCGTTGTATGTATTCCTATACCGTGGTGAATCGGTATTTAAGGAAGCAAAACGTTGGTTGATGATGCCATTTACATTGCTGTGGGTGGTAGGTTTTGGTGTTGCAGCAATAGGAGGGTACTATTATCTGTCTCGGACAGGTAATGCTGGCAATGTCAGCTCGTTGGAGCAAATGTTCCGATATTTGCTGGAGAATACATTTGGCGTACGGCCGCGTAACAAAGAGTTCTTGTTTGCGCATCCGCTACTGCTTGTAGGTGCCTTTATTGCTTTCCGCTATCGTATCGGTCAATTCTTGCTTATCGCAGCTGCGATGGGACAACTGTCAATGGTAGACACATTTGCGCATATTCATACGCCGGTGATCATATCGGCAATCCGTACGGGCCTTGGATTGGGTCTGGGACTTATTATTGGTGTGATCGGCATCTTAGTCTGGTACGTCATTGAAAGGTGTTGGGATGCATGGCGTCCGAAGTTAAAACAATAGTATTATCCGGTTATTACGGGTTTAATAATAGTGGTGACGAAGCCGTTCTGAAGTCGATTCTGACGGCACTTGAACGAGCAGGGGAGGCACAGGGGGTTCGTATAGAGCCTGTTGTGCTGTCCGGTGACCCGGCAACAACGACCAAGTTGTATGGGGTTCGTGCCGTACATCGGATGCGAATCGGTGAGGTATGGAACGCAATCCGCCAGTCTGACGGACTTATTAGCGGAGGAGGGAGCTTGCTGCAGGATGCGACAAGTTCTAAGACGATTCCCTATTATATCGGCGTTATTAAGCTGGCACAGTTGCTTCGCAAGCCTACCTTCATGTATGCTCAAGGTATCGGTCCGGTTCAACGCAAGTCATTTTATCCGCTGATTCGCCATACGTTCAAACGTGCGGCATACGTATCCGTAAGAGATACGGAATCGGCAGAACTTTTAGTTAAGATGGGGCTATCCCGTGAGAAGATTGATGTCGTACCTGATCCGGTCATGGGATTAAGATTGCCTGAGCAAGCGGAACAGGGCTCATCAGTAGATGAATCAGGTTTGCCTTACGTAGGAGTGTCTGTACGTTATTGGAATGCGGATCATACCGATCTCATGCGAGTTGCTGAGATGCTTAAGCTTGTGATGAAGCGCCATGCTGTACATCTTCGTTTTGTTCCATTTCATGGTCAAGCGGATGAAGATGCTTCTCGATTTGTAATGGAACAGTTGGGCGACATAAGCCAATTCGGAAGTGCCGCAAGCATAAGTCCCGCATACGCGTATCCAGTGGACATGTTGGCTGAAGTAAGCCGTTGCCAGCTACTTATTGGCATGAGATTGCATTCACTTATCTATGCGGCATCTCAGAAAGTTCCGGTGCTTGGCATATCCTACGATCCGAAGATAGATCAGTTCTTACATCGTTTGGACGAACAAGCAATTGGTTCAACACTGAAGCTTGATCCCGTAGATGCTGCAGATGAAGTGTTATCTGTACTGCACAATCTGGATGCATGGCGTCACAACCATCATCGAGCGATCGAGCGATTAATACAGGAAGCTGAAAGACCGGCGCAACAAGTCGTAAGAATGTTGCGTCAATACAAATAAGGTGATTATCGGATGGAAGAGACTAAGCAGTATCCTTTTGTGCCTATATACGGTATCCCATTCTCTAAGTTGTCGATGCAGGACACGGTGGAATGGTTGACTCGAGCGATTCAAGAACGACGAAGCACACATGTCATCACAGCAAATCCCATCATGGTTATGGCTGCTTTGGAGAATGCTAATTTCATGAAAGTTATGAAGCAGTCTGATCTTGTCGTGCCCGATGGTACGGGTGTCGTATGGGCGGCTAATTATGTTGGTGATCCGCTGCCAGAACGTGTAACGGGATTTGACTTGCTGCATCAGCTGATGACTGCTGGACAGGAATATAGATGGCGAGTATATATGCTCGGGGCATCACCAGAAGTGATTCAAGAAGCAGCAGCGAGGTTACAACAACAGTATCCGGCGATTGAAATCGTTGGGTACAGGGATGGTTTCTTTGGGGCTGCGGAAGATGATCAAGTTGTTGAGCAGATTAGTTCATTGCGTCCGGATATCCTCTTTGTCGCTCGGGGCGCGGACACACAGGAGCCCTGGATCGCGAAGTACCGAGATCGTTTGAATTGTACGGTGATGATGGGAGTTGGGGGAAGCTTTGATGTGATCTCTGGCCGTTCGAAGAGAGCGCCTGGATGGGTGCAGTCGATGCGTATAGAGTGGCTTTATCGACTAGTGAAAGAACCATGGAGATTTACACGAATGCTTGCTTTGCCGAAATTTGCCTTGAAAGTGATGCGTGACAAAGAAAAGGTGACCAAAATAAATTAAAATCGCGGTTTATCTTTCGATTACGCGAGTTTTCACGGTATTCTACAGTTGGTGTTTCCATTTTGAACGGAGTATAATTCAATCCGGTAACACAAATGGAGGTTGAAATAATCCAATGATAATCGTATATGTACTTGGTGGACTATTAGCATTGCTGCTAGCCACCGGATTAACGCCGCTAGTAAAGAAACTGGCCTTTAAGGTCGGAGCTGTCGATGTACCGAATGCGCGTAAAGTGCATACGAGAATTATGCCGCGTATGGGCGGTCTCGGGATTTACGGAGCATTTGTGTTGTCATTGGTCGCACTTATGTTTGTGATTCCGGATACGTTATTTGGTTCAGTGCGAGACGCTAACCTGATTAAGTCTTTGCTTGCTGGGGGAACCATCATCGTCATTATTGGCGCGTTGGATGACCGCTTCGAGCTGTCGGCAAAAGTAAAATTAGTTGGTCAGATTATTGCCGCATGTGTTGTGGTATTTGGCTTTGATTTAACGGTGAACTTTGTTAATGTACCGTTTGGTGACCAATATTTAAATATTGATAACTGGATTGCAATTCCGCTTACGATCTTCTGGATTGTTGGTGTAACCAATGCCATTAACTTGATCGATGGTTTGGATGGACTCGCTGCAGGCGTGTCCGGCATATCCATTGCTACATTGCTTGTGATGGCTGTTATTATGGGCAATCCCGTAGTCATCCTGTTATGTGCATTACTGCTTGGCAGCATCATCGGATTTTTGTTCTTTAATTTCCATCCTGCACGAATCTTTATGGGGGATTCGGGTTCCTTGTTCTTGGGCTTCAGCTTAGCTGTATTGTCCATGCTCGGTTTTAAACAAGTTGCTATCGTGTCCTTTATTACGCCGCTTCTTATTATTGGCGTACCTTTATCCGATACATTCTTTGCGATCATACGCCGTTGGCTGCAAAAGAAACCGATATTCGCGCCAGACAAAGGGCATTTGCATCATTGTCTACGTGAGCTTGGCTTTAGTCACCGGAAGACGGTATTAATCATTTATGGTATAGCTTCATTTTTCGGTATTCTGGCTATTATCCAGTCCATTGCAGCATCGCATGATGCGAACTGGGTAACCTTTGTTGTAATCTGTGTCATGCTGGTGTCACTGCAGCTTGGAGCAGAGGTGATTGGTATAGTGAGTAAGACAAGGCGTCCTATGCTGGATATGCTGCATCGGCTGCGTGTTAAGGCACATTCTCGATCAGAGTAGAATATCTGTTACGTTATTATGAATAAGCCTTTGTATGCTTCGGGATAAGCCCGGAACGTACAAAGGCTTTTTTTGTTGTGTACTCGGATAAAGGATAGATTTATATATGTTTTTTGTCGTGGGAAATCGAATCAATAGGAAAAATGTCTAAAATTATGCATCCGTTTAACCGATAAGTAAAATACAAGAAACTTTTCAAAATGAGGAGCGAAGGAATAACAATGGATGCACAAAGGAGGACATTAACATTGAAGAGATTGTTGTCGATGATGTTGACGCTGGCGCTTATCGTAACGATGGTGCCGTTGCCTTTTAGCTCGGTTGCAGAGGCAGCGGGAGGCGCCCAGTATTTTATTTTCCCGAACGAGCAGTATGCTCCAAATAGCGCCCGTGTCACAAATAACGAGCGTGTCACCCTAGAGGGGACGTTGAATGGCGTTAACGGAAAAGATATATCGTACAGTGTATACCAAATCACGATGAGTGGAGGCCAGGAGGTTGTTGTCAATTCAAGAGAACAACAAACGGCTAACATCGTAATTAACGGTTCCAGCCTCAAAATATTTAACCTGCAGCTATATCCAGGCCTCAACCGCGTAACATTTAAAGGGTTCCAGGGAAATAGTGAAGTTTACGATTCCATTTATATTGAGTACCGTAACGGACCAACGATGTATGATATGTCCGTAGCATTGGACGGATACAAATATGAACTGAAAGAAAATGAAACAACCGTGGTGTTCTCAGATGCTTCGAAGGGCAAACCTACGGCGAACATCAGTATTACGGGTAAAGCTCCAAATGCGGATAAAGTACAAGTCACAGTCAATGGACGAAGTTGGTCGTTTACAGTTTCGTCGAGCAATGATTGGAACTTCTTTGCTTCTCCTATTACAGTGAATAAAGGTAAGAACTTAGTTACCATTAAAGCGTTTAATGGAACACAGTCCGTAGAAACGACCCGCGAAGTCGCATTCTATAATGACTCAGTCACATTCTATGACGTTCATATGTTGGATAATACCGGGAACAAGGTTGACTTGAGTGGATATCCGACTGTAAGCGCAGGTACCAATACGACGGTTTACGGTAAGGTCATTGTTCCAATTCCACCTAACACGACTCCAACTATGCCGCCAAGCGTAGGTTATAAGATCGATGGGGTGGCTGGAACGATAAGTGCTCCGAAAATCGAGAAAATTGATACCAAGTTTATGATTATGTCTTTCGAAATTCCGAATCCAGCAATTCCGTTGGATAAACGTGTGAATATTGAATTACAGTCTACAAACATGGCTACAACACCACCAATGTTGGAAACATCAACAAACTTTGGTGTGCTGCTGAAGGATGGTACTAAGCCATACATTCTTGAAGGTAAATATTTGCCAAGCTACTCCAGTTCCATGTCAAGCTCTGAAGTACTCTCACTGACTGGTGTGAAGCTGGATGGTGCGGAGATCTTCTCCTTGCCGACAGCCTTGGAGTTCTACGTTGTTAATGATCCTGGCGGTAATGAAGTTACAATTAGCAAGATTACGGACGCTTTTGGCAAAGATGTCACAAGCGGTTTTGGTTTGGGCGCTCGTATTGCTTCGGATACGGTTGTTCAAAATGTAAACGGTGTTCCTACTAACCTGACAAGGCTTGTATATAAGTTGGAGAAGCTGCCGACAACAGGTAAGTTAAATATTGAATTTAGCATGAACGGCGAAAGATACGCTGCGACATTAACCCTTCTTTATGGACCATTTGTGAAATACGAGAAGGCTTATGATGGCATCAAAATATATACTGATACTACATTGTCCCCAGATGTACGTCTTACTCAAGTTATGAATACGACTTTGGGTAACTTGGAAGGGCAAATGTTTAATATCGCCAATGAGAATGAGATCGTTTATGGAGGTACAGGCAAGACAGTCTTCTTCTACGTGAACAATACACAAGTTCAAATTGAAGAAGTTGCAGGTAAAGGTAAATTTAACTTTGTGATTAGCGATCCTGCTGAACAGAAGAAAGCATTTGAAGCATTGTTCAGCGGCGATAACAAAATTAAATTTGTATATCGTTCCAAAAAAGAATATTACGAGAAAACGATCACGGTAACGTTAATTCCTACGAACTTGCCAGAAATACCGGCAAAGAACACAGATGGAATTTTCCCATATAGCGTGATTTATCCTGAGCCTAAAGTGAATGATCCTGCTTTTGATAAAAAGGGCGGCATCTACTATACCAAAGAAGCATACATGCATGTCTATGGTACATTTGACTTTGTGGACTTGGGTCATTCTGTTGGGGAGGCAACAACCAAGTTGTCGGGAATGAATGCTGATGATACAGCTAAAGGATACAAGCTTCGCATCCAATCACCAGTATTAAAAGATGATATCGTATGGTCTCTGCAAAATAACGTAACCGTAATTGGCAACAACCAGGCACCAGTTGAGATCAGCGGTCCATCTGGCGCAGTTACGGGCATTATGGTGATGTACAACCAGGACAGCCAAACTTTTAGTTTCCATTTAAAAGACGTACAGCTTCCGATTGATGGCAGTCCGATCGTTTACAACATGACTGTCTTTAATAGCGGCGAGGGTGGTCCGCGTGCCACGTATCGTTTGGAAGTAGTGCCTATTAATGTACCGTTTACTATACTTAAACCTAACATTCAGAAGCGTATTCTGAACCAGAACTTCGTGGAAGTTATTATTCATTCGCCTGGTGCCGACCAAGTAACAATCAATAAGGTTAAGGCTCAGAAGTTCAAGTATGACGAAGGTTATGATGGTCAGCATGTGTACGACAATGCTTACAAAGCCTTTGTTACTAATTTGAAGCCGAATCGGGATACAAAGATTGAAATTGTTATTACTAGAGGCAAAGATAGCTATAAGAGCGATATTACAGTGAAATACGTGCCTACAAGCATACCAGGGGCGCAATTTATGGAGACAATGAAGAACGGTCATAAGGTGTTTGATGGCCAGTTGTCCCTTACTCTGACTAAAGGTACTAATCTTATTCGCCGTGATTATAATGTGCCAACGGAGTTTAAGACACAAGTGTACACTGGCAACCAGTTCTTGTTTGCTATTGCCAATCCAACCGATGGTGTTGTTGATAGACGGGACTTTGAATATATCCCGCCAAACTATGATATGGAGATGCAGCTTTCAGAGATTATTTTCTCCCGCAGCTTCTCTAATCGCTTCATAAAGTCCAGCCCTGTGTTCTGGATCGATCCAGGTTTGGCTGACGATATTCAGACTAAGAATTTGTATGATCCAATAAGTGTTGGTAGTGATCCTTATCAATTGCCGGGAGCACCTGTGCAAATGTTCTACAAGCGTGATCCATCGCGTGAACTTGTGCCTTCCAAGGTAGGGAAGCTTACTTTGGCATATGACAAAAACTTGTCTAATGATGGTGGACGCATGGTGACGGTGTTCCGCTTTGATCCAGAGCTGCAGCAATGGGAAAACATTGGTGGCGTAGTAGATGAGAAGAAACATACGGTAACAGTTCCATTTGATCGCTTTGGTTACTACACAGTTGGTAAGCTGGCGTATTCCTATGGTGATGTTGTACAGCATCCATATGCTCGTGATTTCATCGAGACTGTGTTTGCTAAAGGTGTAATGAATGCTTACGAGCAAGAAAGCTATTTTGGTACTGATTTGTATGTGTCACGTGGGGAATTTGCGCGTATGATCGTGCGTGCGTTGGCAATTCCGTTAAATTATCAAGGACAAAGACACTTTGACGATGCCAATCTGCCTGATGATCAGATGAATCAAATCAGCGCCAGTGCACTTTGGGATTTCCGTTATATTGAAACGGCGGCTCGTGAAGGAATCGTAAGAGGCATATCGCCAAGACAATTTGGTGTGGACCTTAATATCTCACGTCAAGATGCTTCTGTTATGATAGCTAAGGCTCTTAACTTGAAGTTGGACACGGACAGAGCGAAAGTCCGCAAAGAGCTGCTTAAGTACTTCCAGGACGTTGATAAAATTGACTATTACGCACAACCTTCTGTACTAGCTATTGCTAAGAAGGGCTTTATCAGTGGCTTGCCAATTGATTCCACCGATCCGAAGAAGGGCTACGTATTCCAACCGGAAGCTAACATGCTTCGTGGTGATGCGGCGTTAATTATGGCTCGTGTGATGATTAGTATGAAAAAGCTGCCTAAGATGTAAGATGTCTTTCTGGTAGGGCGTATTTATTATTAGATAATTCACGGGAGAGTCGATGATACTCGGCTCTCCTCATTCTTTATAAGCTAGCAGTCCTCATGTCTGCCTCAATTTGGACAAATGTAAGGTAACCACATAAAAGTCATTAACCTGAATTTTTTACATCAGTTGGAAAACTTTGATGAATGACTGAGATGATGGATGCAGGTATACTAGGTGACGTGGTAGGCGGAAGCATACATAAAGTATTGCATAACCGTATATATAATGGAGATTTCATGTTATACGAAAGAAAAAATGCGAAATAAAAAACATTTTTTCTCTCTAAGCGCAACTTTTCCGCAACTGGTGCGTTTAATTACATGAGATTGAAAAACAGACGGCAAAATTCATTATTCTTCCCTGTTTTTCTCAAAAATATGCTTTACGCTAGGCATGTGCCCATGTATAATGTCTAGAGTGGCATAAATATCTCTATTATTCCCATTCGTTTACGAGTTTCTGTGACATGTCCGTGTTACAGACTTCTTTTTGAATACATTTCGCTCTACTCTGGGAAGGGGGTGAATCGGCGAATGAGGGAAATGAGTTATGAATCTTCAGAGAAACACTCTCAACAACCGAAGCAATTTAGAGGAGGAGAAAAAAAGGTTATGAAAAAAAGATTGGCTCTATTACTATCCGTTGCTATGGCGTTCTCCATGTTCGCAAACGTAGCATTCGGTGCAGAAAACACACTTACTACAGCACAAAAGTACGACGAATTGGTTAAAGCAGGTATCTTCAGCGGTTTCCCAGGTCAAACTGATCCGCAATTGAATACTTTGACTGACCGTGCACAATTCGCAAAAATCTTGGCACTTGTTGCAGGTTTGGATCAAGCAGAAGGTAACTCCTTCAAAGATCAAAACTACGGCAAACATTGGGCTAAAGGTTACATCGAAGCAGTTGTTAAAGCTGGTTACATGAACGGCGTAGGCAACAGCAAATTCGATCTTAAAGGTAAAGTAACTGGTGAGCAAATGGCGAAATCCTTCGCATTGGCTCTTGGTTTGAAAGAAGTAGCTGACGCTCCTGCAGCTGATGGCGTTACTAAATGGGCAACTGGTTGGGTAGCAGCTATTAAAGCAGCAGGCTTCGACTTCTCCGTAAACGGTAAATGGAATGTCCCAGCTCCACGTTCCGTATTGGTAGAAGCAGCTTACGACATCAAAGCTAAAAACGGTGTTAAAGTTGAATCCGCAGTAGCACTTGACGAGAAAACAGTAGAAGTTACTTTCTCCGACAAAGAGAAAGAAAAAGTAACTCTTGACAAAGCTCTTGTAGAAGGTCAAGAAACAACTGTTTCCGTAACACATAAAGGCAAAAAATACGACGTTAAAGTAACACTCGGTGCGCTTTCTATCCAAGGTAAAGCTACTGGAGCTAGCACATTTGAAGTTAAACTTAACCGTACAATCGACACAGCTGCTGCTAAATGGACTGTGAAACGCGGATCTACTGAAGTTGCAATTGCTAAAGATGGTATCAAATTTAGCGATGACAAATTGACTGCACAAGTCACTACGAACAACAAATTGTCCGAAGGTGAATACACAGTTAACTTGACAAGCGGCGACAAAACAGTATCCGCTACAGTTAAAGTAGATGCTGAAAAAGTAACTAAGATTGAACTTCTTGGTGACAAAGCATCTGTAAATGAAAAGTATACTGAAATTAAAGTAGGCTTTAAAGTTGTTAACCAATACGGTGAAGATGCTTCCAAATTGGCTGATATCCAATGGACTGTATCCAAATCGGATAACACTTCTCCAACAGTAGATACTAAAAATGGTCTTGTAACATTTAAAACTACTGAAAACAACAAATATTTCTACAATGAGCCAGTTGCAATCATGGTTTATGACAAGAATACAGGCGTTGTTGCAAACAAAACATTTAATGTTGGTACACCTGCTAAAGCTACTACAGTAGAATTTAAAGATGTTTACAACATTGATGGCAAAACATTGTCATCTACTACGGACACATCTAAAGATGAGTTCTACATCTTGGTAAACCTTAAAGACCAATATGGTAATGTTATCAACGACACATATGTTCCAGATAACGCATTGGTAACTTCTTCCAACCCTATGATTATGGGCGCAGAAGATAAATTGGTTACTAAAAAAGGACCTAAAGGTGATAGCGTAGCTATTAAATTGAAATCTCCTGATCAAGCGGTATTCCGCCAATCTGGTGAAGTCAACATTAATGTTATCACTTTTGGTAATGGCCAAACGTCTACTCATAAATTGTCTGTAACACAAGGTGCTGAACTGAAATCTTTCAAAATGTTCAAACCTGAAACAGATGTTGCCTTTGGTGATGATGCGGTAACAATTCCGTTTGAAGCAACTGACGCTAACGGAGAAGCAATCAAAACTTATAAAGATCTTAAAAAAGCTTATGATAACAAAGTTCTTAGCTTTAACTTGCAATCTGCTGAACTGTACTTCACAGAAGATGTTAAGACTAATGCAGCTGTGTTGAAATACAAAGTTGCTGCAACAGGATCTAAAACAACAGTAATGTTGTATTCCACTGTTGCGAAGTACGGAAATACTAACTCTATTTCCTTTGACGTTAAAGAAGTTGCTAAACCAGTTGCTGTAAAAGGTTTCATTAAAGATATTGAAACTTCTTACGGTCTGGGTGCACAATTGAAATTGAACGAGAAGAGCTTCAACTTCGTCGATCAGTACAACCGTACAATGGATTATGACAAAGTTAAGGCTAACTACCAAGTTGGTATCGTAAATGTTGACGCTATTAAAGCTAACAGCTTCTTTGGTACACAAGCTGAGAAAGCAGCTTTGTCAGCTAATAACCACCAAATTCTTGACGCTACTGGCGTTTCACTTACTGCACAAGCTAGAGGTGAGTTTAACGTAGAAGTAGCATTGTTCGACAAAGCAACAGGTGCTAAAATCAACAATTCCGAAGCTACAGTACGTGTTAGCGCGGTAACAGTTGATAACATTTCTTCTTATGAAGTTAAAGAACTTGGATCTCTGTATGTTGGTAAAAACAACATCTGGACTGGTTCAACTGTTTCTACAGAAGTTTACAAAGATCTTGAGGTATTCGGTAAACGTGGAAATGGTGAAAAAGTTAAACTTAGCCCTACTGACTACAACGTAACAGTTGATTCTAACTATATTAAAGTGGATGGCAACTCTAAGTTGACTCCTGCTGCAAATGTAGATGATGCTCTTGGACAAAGAGGAACTGTTGAGTTGACAGTTAAAGTTAACATTAAGAGTGCAGAGTTGACACCAGCAACTGTCGATGCTAAGTTGACTGTTTCTAACATGCCACAACAAGTGAAATCCGTATTTGCGGACGATGATAAAGTTGCGTTTGACATTACACGTACAGGTAATGTTCTTAATGTAAATGACCTTCTTACTAAAGTAAAAGGTAAAGACCAATATGGTCTGAAAGACTTCTTGTCCAAAATTACTGGTAGCAAAACTGTGACTACATTTGTAAGCAAAGTCATTGATCAACATGGTGATGTTGTAAGCTTGCCACAAATCGTTGGTAACGGTTCTACTAACACTGTAGTTAATGGCCTTGAAGTTGGTGCGAAAGTTTATGTTACAGTTTCTGTTGATGGAGCTCAAAGCAACTTCATCATCAATGTAAAATAATCCAGTTTAACGGAATTTCAAAAAACGATCAGGATAAATTATCCTGATCGTTTTTTTTACATCCTTATTCTAATGGATATAAAGCAACTTAATTAGGACTTGAAACGTATATACTATATATAAATTCTGTTATTTAAGAGGAGTGAATCATTTTACATGACACATAAACGTTGGGCTGCTGCTGTTCTATCAATGACGATGGTAATGGCTTTTTCACAACCATTGTGGCAGGACCGGGTGGAGGCAGCATCGTCTAGTTCATCGGTACAGGCTCAGAGTAGTCTCTTTAAACCTGAGGCGCTAAAAACAGTTAGAATAAATGCACAAAGTTATCTGGAAGTTAATGATGTTCAATTTTATCATGTTGATGGAGAGAAGATTGTCTATTATACAGTCACTGTACATAATAGTGGTAAGCAGTCGCTTAATCTTATGGATTACTGGTTCTCCATTAAATCAAATACCGGTGAAAAATATTCAATTCAACTTATGGGCTTACAAGAGAAAAAGGATAATTTAATTACAGCCAACACAGTTAAAACATTTAAAATATATACAAAAGTAAATCCAAAATTGAATTTATCTAATTTATCGCTGCATGTGATTAAGTGGGATTTTTCTGTACCCGGCTTTGAGCGTTCAATTGGTTCCATATCTATTCCTGCAACATACTCTAATGTCACACCAATTGGAAAAGATAGATCGATTAAGCAGGGAGAAAACACAGTAGTTGCAACTGCAAGTGCACTCCAACTTGTTAAGTCAGGAAATGCAACTGAAGCTATGGTTTCTATGTATTTCAAGAATACTAGCAATAGTTCTATTAAAATTGATTCGTATAAATACTACTTGCGTACAAACACTAATCGTTATTACACATTGGATCCAGATCAATTAAATCTTTCTGTTCTTCCTGGGGAAAAGGTAAAAGTGAATTTTTATGCCAAATTACCAGACGACCTAGGAAAGCAAACCTATCAAATTTTTGTTACTGAAGAGACAGGGACAGAAAAGAAGACTGCGCTGCCTGTTGCAAGTTATGCACTTATGATCAGAGACTCTAGTAAGTCAATTACACGTGCGAATCAATCTTATTCATTAAACATTGATAATCAAGCAATAGAATCCAAAATTACAAATACAATGGTTGATTCTACAGCTGAGTATCATAATGTGACATTGACTTACCAACTAACTAATAAAGGTAAGAAAGCTGTTGCCGTGCCTAAACATAGTTATGAACTTGTTACTGATAAGCAGATATCTTATCCATTCGAGAAAGTAGAGCTTACAGGTGAATTGCTACCAGGAATTAGTAAGGAAATAACGATGACAGCGTCACTGCCTGTGGATTCGAACATTAAGAATTTGAAATTGATTACTAAACGGATAGCTGAAGAAAATAAAAAAAATGATTATCTGCTTGCTCAGTATCTCGTTCCTGAAAAAACTGGGGTTACTGAAGGAACGACAACCCGCTATGTGAATAAACAAGGTGCATATGAAGTGACAGTTGAGAATTTTGAACGTTTACCATGGGACACTCAGGATATTATAAATGCAACAATAACAGTTAAAAATATTGGCAAAGAAACGCAACCTATGCCAAAAATGAATGCAACAGCTTGGTTAAATGGAGTGAAAGTTGATGCTAAAGACATTCAGTTACTCCCAGTTGAGGAGGCCATTGCATTAAAGCCTGGAGACACTGCCAAATTAATTGCAACTTCTAAAGTATCAAGTCAGTCAAAATTTGATTCAGCACGTATCCAGTTGTCTGAAATCATAAATGAAAAACCAGTGAATACAATAGGTAACTTTATGGTTGCAGCAGAAAATGCGAACCTTCCTATTTATACACCTGGTTCGACTGCAAAATATGCATTAAAACAACCTGGTGTTGATGCAGAGATGGGAGTACTAGAGTCGGGCACGTATGAGGGTGTCAATAACAATGTTGTTCGGACTTTACTCCTATATCGAAATTCAGGACAACGGTATGCAAAACTGCCTGCACTAAAAGCTTATTATAAAACAAGTACTGGTATATACATACCAGCTAAGGTCACATTGTCTGATAAGGAATTGAGTCCGCAAGGAGCTAATTTAATAGCTATAAGTGCGGACGTTCCTAAAAATATTAAGAAGCAAGACCTGCAAATTATTGTAGGGCAAGGTATTACGGGTGGTAAGTATGTGTCTGGTACAGAAAAGGCTGAGAGCTTCGTCAATGCAGCTATACTTGCCCTAGGTCAGGATGATACAAAAGTAACAACGTTGTTTGAACCTATGGAACTACGTCCGTTTACATTTAAAATTAATTCTGTAAATGCTCGGACAAATGACAATGATAATGTTCAATTTAACTTTAATTACACTTTAAGTGAGTATAGTCCTTTCCAAGAAAGACTTGCTGATCGAAAAATAGTGGTTCAGGTTGAATACTACGGCAAAAAATTTGATAAAGTATTCCAGCTCGGTAGTGGAACAGATAGTTTAGCTGTAGGTGAAAAGATTAGCCAATCATTTAATATTACAGATCCAGCAATGAAGGGTGTAGGCAATACTGGATTTAGATTAAATCTGTACGAAGAGGTAGACGGTGCTCGCAAATTACTAATGAATCACTTTGTTGGTAACTTTGGTTCAGAATAAGTAAAAGGAGCTTACCTATGAATCAAGTGAAAAAACGTATGACAACTTTTCTTATATGCGGAACGGTAATTATGATAGGATGGTCTTTAATAAGCGGTACAAATTTATTACATGCTGAGCCAGGCGATTCCCAAGATCCTTTGGTGACCAAAAGCTATGTTGATGAACAGATTGCCAAGCTTAACGGTGGGAATGGTACCGGAACAGGGAGCAACCCGGACAATGGCAGTTCTTCGAGCAATGAACTGAAGATTGTCACAATCAAGCCAGGGCAGCAGTTGATAGCTAAAGCCGGTACAGAGTTTGTGATTCGTGCAGGCAAGGCAGAAATCTTCAGCTCAGATGCAAGTGGTGTATCAGATCTAACGGATGGTAAAGATCTCACCAAAGGCATGGACGTGCCAAGCAATCACTTGCTTATGTTTCCACGTGATGGACGTGGTATTGTTGCTAAGGATACACCTAAGAACAGCGTAGTAGTTACAGTTCGCGGCGGTTATGAAGTTCAAACCGTTAAAGAGTAGCTCTTTAACGGGAGTCATCTCGTAACACGGACATGTCAATATGATGAGATGATTCGGTTAGATTTATTCCTAACATAATTTATTTGTTCAAGAAGGAGGCGGCCATTTGGCCGCTTCTTCTTTTTTACAACGATCTCATTATTTCCTTCGGGTGCTCTAGACACCAAAGTACATACTATGATTAATTCATTAATTGTGCTGGGTATGCTCAAGCACGGGGCAACGTTAAGCAGTAGCGCCTGTGCTTGGATGTTAACAGAACAAACAATTATAATTGTAGTGATCGAGGAGGAAATATGATGTCCAGAAATAAATTAGTTCCTGCAAGCAAAGCAGCTTTGTACCAAATGAAGTATGAAATCGCAGCAGAATTAGGATTGCCAGTTACGTATAAGAGTGCTTCATCGGGCTACAGTGATACGGAATTTGGAACGGAATTTGGAACGGAATTTGGGGAGTTATCGCAAACATCATATAGCACAGGTGGGCGTGAAAATTGGGGGCACCTTTCTTCAAGAGAGGCTGGTTCAATTGGTGGAGAGATCACAAAACGGTTAATCTCACAAGCCGAACAATCCGTCCACTCTCTTATTTAATTGTAAAGAAATAATAGGAAAAACTATTTTTATTTCTATCATTGACATGCACCGACAAATAACGTAATATGTTTTCTCGAAGGCTGGTATAACAACCTTTTCCAAAATGGGAAAGGTTCGTTTTTTGTCTAGACTTTCCATTATGGAAAGCTCACATTATTTGTATGGGGGGTTGAGTCCAATGTCTATTAAAGGACGCCACTTGTTCACTTCCGAATCCGTTACTGAAGGACATCCAGATAAGATCTGTGACCAGATTTCAGATGCGGTATTGGACGCCTTTCTGGCAAATGACCCGAATGCTCGGGTTGCGTGCGAAGTTTCCGTTGCTACAGGTCTTGTGCTTGTTATCGGTGAAATTAGCACCTCAGCCGATTATGTTGATATTCCATCCATCGTTCGTAACACGATTAAAGATATCGGGTATACGCGTGCGAAATATGGATTCGACTATAACACATGTGCAGTGTTGACATCGTTAAACGAGCAGTCTCCTGACATTGCTCAAGGTGTTAATGAAGGTATTGAGACACGTACGGAAGAAGACGTTAAGAATGAGAAGGAAAACATCGGTGCTGGTGACCAAGGGTTGATGTTTGGATTTGCATCCAACGAGACGCCTGAATTAATGCCGTTGCCAATTGCTCTTTCTCACCGTATTTCCCGCCGTTTGGCAGAAGTTCGTAAGAACGGAACCTTGAACTATCTTCGTCCCGATGGCAAGACACAAGTGACGATTGAATATAACGAAGGCAAGCCTGTGCGTGTTGATACGATCGTTGTATCCACACAGCATGCTGAAGATGCTACTCTGACTCAGATTCAGAATGATATCCAAGAACACGTAATTAAACCGGTTGTACCTGCTGAATGGTTGGACGAGAATACGAAGTATTTCATCAATCCAACTGGTCGTTTTGTAATCGGCGGACCGCAAGGTGATGCTGGGCTTACAGGCCGTAAAATTATCGTAGATACGTATGGCGGCTATGCACGTCATGGCGGCGGCGCATTTTCTGGTAAAGATCCAACGAAGGTAGACCGTTCAGCTGCTTATGCGGCGCGTTACGTAGCGAAGAATATCGTTGCAGCTGGATTGGCTGACAAATGTGAGATCCAATTAGCTTATGCAATTGGTGTTGCACGTCCAGTATCTGTAAACGTGGACACGTATGGAACAGGTAAAGTAGCTGAAGAGAAGCTGGAAGAGCTGATCGAACAGAACTTCGACCTGCGTCCAGCTGGAATCATCAAGATGCTGGATCTTCGTCGCCCAATATACAAACAAACAGCAGCTTATGGACACTTTGGCCGTACAGATATTGACCTTCCTTGGGAACGTGTTGATAAAGCGGAAGTGCTTCGTGCAGGTGCTGGATTGTAATAACTGCCATCATAACACAAAACCTCCGCTCCTAAATGGGAACGGAGGTTTTTTTGCGTAACTCTAAACATTTGCACAGATATTACCGAAAATAGAAGTACGAGTGTCTTTATTTGTCGGAGGGGAAAAATCAAATGAAGCAAATGAAAAGATATATATCGGTTATGTTAGCTGTGATGCTTATTTTGCAAGGAACGCTTGCATATACGGTTTCGGCTAAACCTGCCGGTAGTGCGAAAGAAGTCAGTATTTTGGCAACAGGCCCTAATGCAGTCTCATTCTCACCTACTTCCGGAACGGAAGGTGTACAGCGCAGTTCCTCATTCTCTATTAACTTCTCAGAAAATGTGACTGCTGGAGCAGGGATGATTACGATACATCAAGCTTCAAATAATGCGCAGGTTGTGGCGATTCCAGCTGCCCAAACTAGCATTACCCAAAGTCTGGTGCAGTTTAATGTAAATGGACTTCAAGCGAATACTAACTATTACATATTAGTATCTGCAGATGCTTTTAATGGAGTAACAGGGGCATATGTGGGTATCCAAAGTGGTGCTCAATGGCGATTTAAGACAGCTGCGGATGTGGATACGAATCCTTTAGCATTAACAGGGAGTAGTCCGCTCAACAATGCAGTAGGGGTACCTACAACAACTCCAATATCACTTACATTTAACAAGCCTGTGTTTGCCAATCAAGGCGGCATTACGATTGAGACGGAATATGGAGTTCAATTAGCGTCTATACCAGTAACAGATTCGCGTGTTACGGGATCAGGCACAAATACGATTACGATAAACGGTCCATTCTCATTACCTAATCAGACGGGTATTCAAGTGGTTGTACCTGGTGGTGCATTTGTGGATGCAGGCGGTAAAGGCTCTAATGAGATTGTAAAAGGGCAGTGGAAGTTTAAGACGGTATCCGCTAATAATACACCCCCAACAGTAGTCTCTTACGTTCCTCAGCGTTTAGCTGGTGGGGTGTCCGTTAATCCTACATTAAGTCTAGAATTTAACGAAGATATATTTAAGAATCAAGGTAACGTTTATATTAAGAGATTAAAAGATAATGTTGCAAAAACGATTAGTGTTAACGACGTAGCCGTTAGTGGTAGAACAGCGAAGATTAATGTCGCGGGTCTAGATGCAAATACGGAATATTATGTGCTGATCGATGCAGGTGCATTTATGGACTCAGACAACACTCCGTTTGCAGGCATTCAGACGTCAAGCACTTGGCAATTTACGACTGAGGCTGGTCAGAACCAAGCTCCAGTAACTTTTACAGCGTTATTGCCAGCTAATAACGCTACAGGCGTAGCAGTGCGTCCAACGCTTAAAGTAACATTCAACAAGCCCGTTTATCCTGGCGTTGGCAACATTACGATCTACAACGGGAGCAATCCTGTTATGACGTTCGGAGCGAGTTCAACGAATGTTACAGGTGGTGGATCTGATACAATTCAGATTAATCTATCAGCTGATCTTCAAGATAATCAGAATTATAGTGTCAAAGTAGATGCCGGAGCTTTCCGTGATATCTACGGTAATTCGTTTAATGGCATTGCTACAAGTCAGTGGAGCTTCCGTGTAACAAAGGATACGGGTGTGCCAGCAATTGCATATGTTTATCCTACAGATACTTCTAAGAATGTACCACTGGCCACTGAAATCACGATGACAATGAATAAAGAAGTACAGGTTGGTAGTGGCAGCATTACACTTAAACGTAATGGCTACGGTACGACAGCAGATGTGGTAGTTGACTCCAACAATAAACGAGTTGTGCGTATTAAACCGAGATCGGCTTTGGTAGGTGGATCTACTTATACGGTTGATGTTGGTAAGGGGGCAGTCAAGGATCTAGCAGGGAACGATTATCCAGGAATCACTAATGCTTGGAGTTTCTCGACATTAGTTCCTGATACAGTACCTCCTACACTGGAGTCAGTTGTGATGCTAAAGTCGGAAGTTGTGGAACTGAACTATAATAAGGATTTGGATGGAACAAGTACACCATATGCCACTAATTTTAAAATGACGGTTAATGGTGAAGAGCGTCAATTAGTAAGTGTCATTGTAATGGGTAAAAAGGTACAAATATATATGCAAAGTGGTATTGCAGTAGGTCAAGAAGTACGTCTTTCTTATACGCAAGGTACGGTTCCATTGAAGGACATTAATGGGAATAGAGCTGCCAGCTTCACTAACCGAGAAGTTACTAACAAGGTAGAGAATTCCATGTCCAAAGTGATTGGGGCTAATGCCTATGGAAACACAATTCAAGTTACGTTTAATGATTCGATTAAGGAAATAGATAGCCGTGCAAATTCACAGTTTACGGTCATGGTGGATGGTTCTTCCAGAAGTATCAATAGTGTGGTTGGATATGGTACTTATTTGGCATTAACCCTAAATGATTCAATCACAGATGGCCAAGTGGTAACATTGCAATATCAGCCCGGTTCTTATCCATTAAAAGATCGATATGAAGGACCACTAACTGGTTTTGGTCCAATATATATACGTAATGGATTGGATACGAAACCACCTGTACTCTTAACAACACAGGTAGAGGGAACACGTCTTGTGTTAAATTACAATGAAGGTATTAACCCAGAAGCAATTCCTATGAAAAGCCATTATTCGGTTCTCGTTAATGACAAGGCCCGTTATGTAAACAAGGTTGAAGTTCGAAATAATCAGATTATTTTGACCTTAGCCTCTGCTGTTTCTTCAAAAACAGATCGAGTGACTTTGTCATACGTACCTGGATTCCCGAGAGCGACAGATCTATCGAATAATCCAGCTGCGGCATTTAGCCTTCTCGAGGTAGGCAACGTGACCGATTCTAGCTATCCACAAGTGGATAAAGCGACGATTACAAATGATCTCATCACACTGACATTTAATAAGCAGTTGGATAATCAAGCGGTTCCTGCTGCGAGCTATTTCTCCGTTCGTGTAGGCAATCAGATTCGAACGCTTCGTTCGGTGCAAGTGAACAATTCGATTGTTACCTTGACTTTATCGTCTGCGGCTGCATCAAGCGAAACGGTTGTAGTCACGTATACGGCGCCGTATTCCAACGGTCTAATGGATCTGAACGGCAGCAAGGTTCGCAGCTTCACCAACCTGACGGCAACAAACACGACCTCAGGAGGAAATAATAACAATGGTGGAACAGGTGCGATACCGCAGTATACGCAGGAGGCATCATGGAACTTATTCTTAAAGGACATGCTCTTGGTAAATACAGCGGCAGCAGCGAAGACAACTGACCGTACACAAAGTGGTCAATACGTAAACCGCTACAATGTTAATGACGCTCAGTGGAAAGGCGTTATGGAATATGCGACCCGTAATGGCCGACAAGTGGTAGCCTTGGATCTGGCTGAGAGTGAGAAGGCAGCCATTGTTGCGATTCCTGTGAAGGCACTTGAGGACATGTCGAGGACGGACAAGGATCTCGAGATTGGCGTACGTTATGGTAACTGGCTGTACACAATTGCGCTGCAAAATATTCCTTATTCAGAGATTGGGCGCCAGTTAAACGGGACAGCTAGTAATGCAACGTTATTGTTCCAAATCGAGCAGCAGCCAAGCCAGCAGTCAACCTATTTAGCTACTGCGATTCGCAATGAATCTGGTGCGGCTATAACGGAACCTTATCAATTTAACTTATCTGCATTTACGAGTTATCCGTCAGCTAAGGCTGCTCCCGTTGTTGCTAAAACAAATGTAAGCAATCGATTGACGTCTGCTGTAACTGCAACTCAGATCTCAGCTGTACGTGTTGATGTGGGTACAGGAGCAGGTTTAGCATACGTTCCTACAAAAGTGAAATCTGAAAGCGGCGTAAACGTTACGAACAGCATTCTAAATGCGAATGGTGCAATAGCAATCGCGCGCAGTACTCGTACATTTTCGGATGTAGGCGGACACTGGGCAGCGGCAGATATTAACGCACTGGCAGGTCGATTTGTAGCGACGGCTCGTCAAAGCGGCAAGTTTGAGCCGAACAAAGCGATTACACGTGAAGAATTTGCTGTGTTCATCGCGAAGGGGATTGGCTTGGATGGCAATCTCGAAGCGGCAAAACGTTTCCGTGACGTTTCGGGCACGTCCACTTCCGCACCTTATATCGGGGCGGCTGTAAAGGCTGGTATCATAACGGGTAATACAGATGGGACGTTTAAACCAGGCAGTCCGATTACACGCGAGCAGATGGCACTCATGATGAACCGTGCAATGACGCATACAGGGAACTCCGTGAAATTGTCGCAGTCGGCAAGTCAATGGATGTCCAAGTTTAAAGATCGCAAGCAAATTAGCACAAGCTCACAGGACGCTGCAGCTAAGATGCTGGAGGTCGGTATCATTCAAGGGATGACGAATGATACATTCGGACCGCGCAGTCAGGCTACGCGTGCTCAAGCAAGCGTTATGATTAAACGTCTGATGCAGAAAATTGATTTCATGTAAGAATAACTTTAATTAGTGAATATATTTTACAGCTAGCACTTTTGATTCCTGTAACGAACAGGGAGAAAAGTGCTAGCTTTTTTTGTATTTAAGCAATCCATGAACTTCAAATGGAAAAAAACGAAACTTTTTTCCTCTTCTATGAGTCTATTAGTAATAGGGCTATATATAATCTGGATATGTGCGGATGAGTATATGATAATCCCCGTAATGTAACTAGACATTTATATTTTGATTACATTCTCACAATGAATGCTGAGAGTTTGACTTTTTGTGTGCGTACAACTGGAGTAAGCGAAGGTAGTAAGTTAAGAGATTCATAGACATCAATAACATTAACGCGACTATTAACAAAGAGCAGTAGAACTAATTTGTTGCCGTTGCTTCAACAAGCATAAAGCACGACATCATGGGGAGTGAAACAACAGAAATGGGAAACACGAAGGGAGCGCGTCGCAAGTCGCGCTGTTCGAAATGGGTTGTTATGTTGATTACGGGAACGATGCTGCTAACGCCTGGTTACGGCTTCACACCTGTTGTACACGCAGACGGAGAGAATGGAAAGAGTGCTACTTCTACGGCGGCCTCACGTTTAACCAAGACTAGTGAAGAAATTATTACTTCTGGCGCTCGACTTATTCATTATCAATTTACAACTACACGCAGCGGCAAGTCAGCAACGGCTAAACTAAACGTCATTGAAGCCGATCTTTCTAATCCGTATTTAAAGCTGGACACGATGACAGGCAAGAGCGGGCAGTTAACAACGCGTCAAAGTGTGTCTGGAATGGTCAAGGATACAGGCGCTGTGGCGGGCGTTAACGGTGATTACTACAACACAGGTTTAGAAGGCGTACCGCTGGGCGGAGCTATAGCTGGAGGAACGATGGTGTCCAGCCCATCCGCTCTAAAGGGAATGTATGCTTTTGCTGTCACAAAAGACGGTAAGCCAAGCATAGATGAATATCGCTTTGAAGGTTATGTGCAGGGAGAAGACAGTTCGACGTTTCCACTTGCCGGGATTAATAAAGCGACGTATATGACAGAACCGG
This sequence comes from Paenibacillus sp. UMB4589-SE434, assembly GCF_030226685.1. Classification (NCBI taxonomy): domain Bacteria; kingdom Bacillati; phylum Bacillota; class Bacilli; order Caryophanales; family Paenibacillaceae; genus Paenibacillus; species Paenibacillus sp. UMB4589-SE434. The sequence continues at coordinate 477,149 of NZ_JASOYK010000002.1, forward strand.
ACAAAAAATACAGCCATATGGACACGATGTATATTTATACTAGTGCCTGGAAGAATCAAGAGCGTCCCTCAAAGAGCTCTACGACACCAACCGAGGTGCTTGTACGGAATGGGGTTGTCGAACAGTTGGCAGAAATGTCTTCCTTGCCGATGACGGCTCCAGAAGATGGCTACATACTCCGCGGGCATGGGAAAGCTGCTGAGTATATGCGTCAGCATATGCAGGTGGGAATGCTTGTGAGCGCAAAGTATCATTTGAACTCTCAGACGACGGGACAGCAAGTCGACCCAGATCAATTTCAAATGATGATTGGTGGACATACACTACTTGTGGAAAATGGCAAGGCATCTGGATTTACGCGTGATACCGACTCGATCAGCGGCAGTAGTGCACGTGCACGTACAGCAGTAGGATACTCCAAGGATGGACGATATGCCTATATCATTACGGTAGAGAAGAATGACAGCAGTGTTGGGCTTACGCTATCTGAAATGCAAAAAGCACTCGTACAAGCAAACATATGGAAAGCTGTTAACTTGGATGGCGGCGGATCGACCACGATGGTGCATCGTCCATTGGCAGAGACAAGCACAATACTGTCACATGATACAGAGACGGGTTCAACACAGCGTTCGATTGTGAATGGGCTGGGCATCTTTACGACGGCTCCGAAGGGTGAAGTCAAAGGAATGATGCTTGCTGGTTCTGAGAAGCTGTTTATAGGCCAGGAAGCCTCTTATACAATGAAAGCATACGATCAATATTACAATCCAATTGATGCGTCTAATACGAACGTGAATTGGAGTTCATCCAATGGCGTACTTGCGTGGAACGGCACATCATTTGTAGCGAAGAAGTCCGGAACTGCACAAGTGGTGGCCAAGTCAGGGGCTGCCAAGACTACAAAGGACGTAGAGGTGATCGGGGCAAATTCGCTGGATGAGCTATACATCGCAGCCTCTGGAGCGCCACTCGTAGCAGGATCTGCCGTAACGCTACCCGTTAAGGCTAAGCTAAAGGATGGAACGACGGTTAATGTGCCAAAGGCATCTGTGACGTGGGAACTGCAAGGTTTTAGCGGGAATGTTAAAGATGGTGTGCTCCATGTGACAAAGGTACCTGACGGGGCCCAGATTGGATATGCATTTGCTAACTATGATGGCTTTAAGACAATGATCCCCGTAACGGTAGGTGCAGAAAAACTTATTGAGGACTTTAACAAGTCCACTCTGTCTCCAAGCTTCGCGGGACTTCCTAAGGAATCAACGTTTGGAACGGCCTCGATTGTTGGCAATTACGAAGGCAGATCTGGCTCGGATAAAGTTGTGAAACTGACTTATGACATGTCCAAAGGTGCTGCTAATAAATTTGCATATGCGATTTTAAATGGGGGTACAGGGGTTCCACTAGGTGGTACGCCGACATCGATGAAGATCGATGTGTACGGAGATAACAGCATGAACTGGCTTCGCGCCAAGTTTACCGATGAGAATGGTAAAGAGTATTTACATGATGTATCCAAATATATCGATTGGTCGGGGTGGAAGACGCTAGATATCGACATGTCCAGTATTGGTGCATCAGGCAACCTTAAGTTGGAACGCCTATATGTGGTGAATTTACAGGACGGTCAAGATGAGCGTGCAGCTACTGGCGAGATCGCATTTGATAACATTCGTGCCCATATGCCTGCGGGTTCCTCAATCAGTCTTCCGAATGCTGATGTAAAGTTGAAAGTCAACAGTAAGACGGCATCCGTGAACGGCAAGGACAAGAAGTTGGACGTTGCACCAATTATGCTGAATAATACAACCTATGTGCCAGTCAAAGTGATCCTGGACGAGTTTGGTGGGAAATCTACTTGGAACAGCGCGTCAAAGAAAGTGACTGTGCTTCGTGGGGACCGATATATCGAGTTAGTGGTGGACGCTAAAGAATTTATAAGCAATGGCAAGAGAAATAAGTCTGAAGTAGCTCCTTTGTTACGTTCAAATAGAACATTAGTCCCATTAAGATTAGTATCCGAACAATTAGGCCTAGTCATAAATTGGGATATAAAGTCGAAGTCCATTACGATACGCTGATGTGGTATGATAAGGGATGAAACAACCAATCATTCTAAACGTATAGCCACCTCTACACGCGGTCGATCTTACTGAGATAGACCTGGATAGAGACTTATCTCAATAAGGGGACGGAACGTAAGTGGAGAAACAAGTCGATGAAATTGACCGCGTCATAAAGAATGCCATTCAAGTGATGCAGGATAGCAAGTATCAAATTTATGAGATTCTGGATTCGGCACGCGATGAGGCGGTTGCTCTCCAATATCAGATGCATGAGCTGATGGAAGAAACGGCTCGCATTTGCGATAAGGTAGACGAGCTGGAACGAAAATTTCGTCTGGCTCGTTTGCGTTTGACTGAAGTTAGTCGCGACTTCATGAAGTATGCGGAGGAGGACAGCAAGCAGGCGTACGAACGAGCTACGCAGTTGCAGGTCGAACTTCTGATATACAGGGAGAAGGAGAGCTATCTAAAGACGCGACGCGATGACTTACAGAAACGATTAAAAAATGTGGAAACCTCAATCGAACGAGCCGAAACGATTGGTTCGCAGATGAATGTAGCGTTGGAATATTTATCGGGTGATTTATCTCAGTTAACACGTATTCTGGAGTCTGCTAAGAATAGACAGCTTCTAGGCCTTAAGATTATATTGGCGCAAGAGGAAGAACGTAAGCGAATTGCAAGAGAAATTCATGATGGCCCAGCTCAATCGCTTGCCAATGTAGTGCTTAGGACGGAAATTGTAGAAAGAATGCTGTCGAAGCAGGAATTTGAAATGGTGCAGCACGAAATAGTAGACTTGAAATCCCAGGTCCGGATGGGACTAGAGGAGATACGTAAAACCATATTTAACCTGAGGCCTATGGCACTAGATGATCTGGGACTTGTGCCTACGCTGCGTAAATTTGTTCATGACTTTGAGGAAAAGAGCAAGATCCGCACCTCGTTTGAAGTGAAGGGAAAAGAGAATCGACTTAAATCCGCCATGGAAGCTGCTGTGTACCGCTTGGTTCAGGAAGCTTTCAGCAATGCCGCTAAACATGCAGATCCATCCTACGTTTCATGTAAGATTACATATGATCAAGATGAAATCCGGTTGATGATTGAGGATAACGGACGCGGATTTAATTTGAATTCGCTTGAGGTTAAAGGGAAAGAACAAACCAGCTTTGGCTTGATAGGCATGCGTGAGCGTGTGGAATTGTTGGAAGGTCAGATGCAGATTCATTCGACTGAGAATGAAGGGACACAGATCATAATACTAATTCCAACGAATGTGGACAAGAGAGAGGAGTAAGCATATGGAGAATCGCAAGACGGGGAAATCCAAAATTAGAGTGCTCCTTGCTGACGATCACCAGCTGTTTCGTGAGGGTTTGAAGCGCATTTTGAATATGGAAGAGGACTTGGAAGTGATCGGGGAATGCGGAGACGGCATTCAAGTGCTTGAATTTTGCAATCATGAAGTACCCGATGTTGTCTTAATGGATATCAATATGCCGATTGAAAATGGTGTTGTAGCGACTGAACGGATGAGGGACATATTTCCGGATGTAAAAGTTATTATTCTGTCCATTCATGATGATGAAAGTTATGTCTTCGAAACATTGCGCAAAGGTGCATCTGGTTATTTATTAAAAGATATGGAAGCGGAATCTTTAATTAATGCGATTCGTTCGGTCGTGACTGGTTATGCGTATATCCACCCAAAAGTGACGGGCAAGCTGATCCAACAGCTTCGCCGTATGACGTTGCTAGACGAGCGTGGAGTTATGGAGCAGGATGCATCGAAGGAGAATGGTGTTCGTCTGAACAACATGGAGGATAACCCGCTTACTCGACGTGAAGCAGAAGTCCTTCGTTTGATGGCAGAGGGAAAGAGTAATAAGAATATCGGTGAGTTCCTGTTTATCAGCGAGAAGACAGTAAAAAACCATGTCAGCAGCATTTTGCAAAAGATGGAAGTGGATGATCGGACACAAGCGGTAATCAACTCCATTAAGAACGGCTGGGTAACACTGTAGTTCAATTTGTAAGATGTACGACTTGTAGAAAAATCGAAGTTTGGCGACGCTTGTCCGTCACCGTAGCACATTTTGCGGCATACACTTGGTAATAAGGAGGTGGGCCGCATGATCGCAATGCTGTTATGGATTGTGGGATGCTACGGGGTGGCGGTAGCAACTGTTCATCTGATGCACCGCTTGCAGAAGAAGTTGCGCGGCGATAAGCCGGCGCCATGGATGCATGTTATCGTGGCAACACATAATGATGAGCGACATATGGAGTGGATTGTTCGCGCCTACTGCTGGTTTGCCTGGTTAAAAGGGAGACGATTGCATCTCACGATGGTGGACAGCGGATCTATGGATGCGACAATCGATATTGTATGGCGTATGGCAAGGCGTTATGATGTGACATGTGATATGATGAGTGTAAGTAGTGTGAAGGAACAGATGGAAGTGGTCACGCTTCTAGAGAAGAAGAGACAGGTGGAAGAAATACAATTTGTCCTGTATCTGAAGCGGAAGGAAGATTGGCGTAAAGTTCCCTTTATGGCTGGCAGCTCGTTATAAGAGGCGGATACGGCATTGGAGCCGCCGTCGGAGAGGGAAATGACAGCGAATTCATTAAGGTGTATGAATTGAATAGCATGAAGATGTGAAGCACACATCGCTTTCGACAAGTAGTCGAAGCGGGTGTGCTTTTTTGTCGTATCGTGTATTTGAATTGGAATGTGAAATTTGCAGAGAGACGGTTATTTCAAAATTATCGCTACTCTACCATGTACAAACCAAACTGTGGTCAGACGCTGCGTTGATTTTGTTTATAATCTTTTGTTCCTAAGTGGCATGGGTTCCCTAAAGTTAATCGTAGAATCGATGTTTATACAAATTATAGTAAAAAAGTTAATAAAGGACTATACCTCGTCATTTCAGAAGTAGTGAATGCAGTTATTAATTTACTGAAGGGGAGTTGTGAAGGATGCAAGTGAAGCTATATACGGTTAGAACAAACGAAGGTTGGCAGATGGGGTTTACACTGGATAGCTGGGTTGATAGTCAGTACTGGTGCATGGTTGCAGAATCAGATATTGGGGGAGAGAGCTCGTTCGAGAACACTTACTTCACAGGATCAAAAGGTCATTCAGAAGTAATGAGTACCCCAATGATTCAGCGAGGAGCGGCAGATGATCAGACTGATGCAAAGAAGTGGAGAGGGGCGGTAATAGAGCAGGGCGCTGCAAAGATGTCGCAGGCGGTGGAAGTTGAACAGAAAGCTCAACTGAATCAGGTAGGAGCATTTGCTATGCCAACGCATGCTAGTTCTAAGGAATCTATATCAGATGAGGGATCAGGAAGGTGTGTTTACAAGATGGCCATCATACACTTGCCCCTTCCATTCCCGATGGCGCTTCGAATGACACAACGATTTGTCTCGGAAAGGTGCATGGATGATTGGGGAGAACAGCAGTGGAAGGCTTACACGGCTCGCATGCTTTGTTCGTATACGGAGTGGTTTGGAGGGGAAGATGGCCGAACTCAATGGAGTCTACAACCGCTGCGCGTTGAGCTTATTCAAGATCTTAAAAAAAGGAATACAATCGTGGAATCAGCTCATTGTGGCATGAGGTATGAAACGAGCAACGTCACAAGATCAGGTCCAACAAGAAGTATGGTAGCGGAAGGAACCGCACGTTATGAACTGTGTAATGGCAGGCAGACAACAGCGGAGTGGAAGATGAGCGAGAGATCAGAAATGAGGTACATACAGGAGATGTGCGATCGCCTAGTTTCGTTAATTGAAGGCAGGGCGCTAATGGAGGCGGAAGTATTATCTTTGATGAAAGCTCATGGATATGAGATAAACCTCGAGCTGCTGCGTTCTATATTACAGTTAGGTATGCTGCAAGGGGATGTTGAGCTTACTAATGGTGTTGCGACAGGGGAAAGGACGAGTGGATGGATTCGTTTTAGCCAACAAGTCAAGCGCCTGGTAGGGCGCAGCTTGCCTGTAGTTAGATTGCTTGCTCATGGAAATGTCTTGCAGGAACAAAATGTGAAGCTGCAGGTGTCAGGAACAGAACCACACTGCCGTCGATGTGGCAGCAGAGAGGAGCAACTGCAAATCTCTGCTTGTGCCAGCTGTGGATCTGCTGCCTGCTATACTTGCTTATCTTGTTTAAACCTAGCCAGAAGCCGCTCGTGCTCCTTGTTAGTCCTCGGTGTAACGAAGCCTAAAATAAGAGAAGCCCGCGTGGATGTGCATCCGCAAAGGAAGACACAGGAGTTGACGACTGACGATACCGAGCTTCTTCTTGAACGGTATGGTTTGGCAGCAGCTCAAAAAGAGGCGAGCAGGGCAGCGCTTTGTTATTTGCGCAAACGAGATTTGAGTACTGACTCGAGCAAGGGAGAGTTCTTGTTGTGGGCAGTAACAGGCGCTGGCAAGACGGAGATGTTATTCCCTATGGCGGCGTATGCATTCAATAGGGGGCAAAAGGTATGTATTGCGACTCCTAGACGAGATGTCGTGTTAGAACTGCAGCCGCGTATTGAGAAGGCGTTTCCGGGAGCGCGTGTCGTTACGTTATATGGCGGAAGTGATGATCGTTGGTCAAAAGGGGACATTACGTTGGCGACGACTCATCAACTTCTACGCTTTTATAAATCGTTTGATTTGATGGTTGTGGATGAGTTGGATGCTTACCCATACCACAACAATCCAATGCTTCAGCGTGCAGCGCAGCGGGCTTGTGCGCCGGGCGGCACGTTTGTGTATTTGTCGGCTACGCCGCCTAAGGCGATGCAGCGCGCCGTGAGGCGGGGCCGCCTCGCACAGGCCATTGTGCCTGTGCGGTATCATCGCCATCCGTTGCCAGTTCCAGCGCGAATGGCGATGCCGGGTGTAGCCCGCTGCATTGCACGCGGGCGGCTGCCACAGCACGTCGTGCTTACGCTGCGACGTGCTGTGGACAGGGGCGCGCAGCTGTTTGTATTTGTTGCGCGCATACGCCATATTGATGGCGTAGTGGAGCTGCTGCGTACATCGTTCCCGCAGCAGCCTGTGGCAGGAACGTCCGCTGCTGATTCACAGCGGACGGATAAAGTACGTCGCTTCCGGCAGGGGGAGATTCGTGTACTCGTTACCACGACGATTCTAGAACGTGGTGTGACCGTGCCGAAAAGCGACGTCTTTATTCTCGATGCGGATAACTCACTCTTCGATGAATCTTCCTTAGTCCAGATGGCAGGGCGAGCTGGACGTTCAAAGGATGATCCGTACGGTGTCGTCTGTTTCGGTGCACCGCAATGGACCCGTTCTCAACGAGATGCTGTACGTCAGATTAGGCGCATGAATCGAATCGCGCGCAATCGGGGTTATTTACGTACATCAACTTCATAAGAGTTGTGGTGCTGTGGGCAGAAGCTCGTGTGATATTTTTTGCGAACATTTTTCTTGCCTCGTAATAGCTTGGCTTGATACTAAGTTTGGAGGTGGAGATTCCTGAGTATGAGCAGCGGATGGTACGAACGAATCAGTACGCCTCGCAGAGGAGCTTGTCTGGTTTGTGGTCAGCAAGCAAGCGCTGGTGGTCAAAGTATTTACAGGGATGGGACAAGTATAAAGAAATGGCGGGAGCAACTATGTAGGAGTTGTTATCTAACTATCCCGCTCATCCAAGATGTGGGGTGTGTAAGCTGTGGTCGGGGAATCCGCTGTTCAGACTGCGTTCGTCAGCCGCTTGCGCCATACGGACTCGCCTGCAATCGCAGCGCTGTGCAATATAATGAGCAGATGAAGGAGTGGTTAAATCAGTTTAAGTTTAAAGGTCATATCGGTTATGCTCACGTAATGGCAGGGATGATGTTGGATCAATATCAACCGTTAATGAATTCAGCGAGAGTAAAGTTTCTTGCGCAGCAGAGACGGAAGCGCACTTGGAAGAGTACGGTCTGTGCATGGTTGTATCCATACCTTGGAAGCTCGTTGCCAGATTTGATTACGTTTGTCCCCACTTCACTACCTCGTCTTCAGGAGCGGGGATTCAATCAAGCAGAGGTGCTAGCGTCTAATCTTGCAACGACGTGGCGTCGACCCCTCATAAGTTGTCTTGTTCGGGTAACAGATTATGGACATCAGAGCAAGCAATCACGTGCTGGTCGAGAACGTAGTTTGGAACATACCTATCGTTGGGATGGGCGTGCTGACGAGCAGCTTAAGTTCTGGCGTGTTAACGAGCAGGATCATCGGGTACACATTCTGCTTGTTGATGATGTATATACGACTGGCAATACGCTTCGAGCATGCGCATACGAGATTCAGAGGGGGATGCAGAAGAATGAATATAATGCGATTATAACCAGTTATACCTGGGCACGTGCTTAACATCAGGTAGACGAAATTGTATGCATGAAGAGATGATCAACAAATTTCATGATTACCTCTCGTTTTCTGTCAAATGTTGCGCTATGATGTAGCTATATGACAGTGGGAGGGTATCGTATGGAGTTAAGTAATTGCTACCGCTGCGGAAAGCTGTTCGCCAAGGCATATCGTAATATCTGCCAAGATTGCGCAAGAGATATAGAAGCGGAATACACACGCTGTGCTGACTATTTACGCGAGAATCGGCAGGCGACCATGATAGAATTATCCGATGAGACAGGCGTGGGTACACGTCAGATCACACAATTTATTCGTGAGGGTCGAATTTCGGTTGCTAACATGCCGAATCTGGCTTATCCGTGTGAGGTGTGCGGCGAATTTATTCGTGATGGACATATGTGTGAGAATTGCAGACGCCGCTTGATGAGCGATTTGGAACGGGTTAAACAAGACAATAGCAATGCAAACGCAGCATCTGATAAGCACAACACAGGGACTTATCGAATTTCAGAAAAGTAAATAAAAAAACTTTAAGTTGTCAAGTCATTTCTTTTGAAGAAAACTAAATAAATGTTACATGTCAGCCGATAATCTTAGTAAAGGTTATCGGCTTTATGTTGTTCTCTAAAGGGAATATACCTTTGCAGATATCTTTTGATGTGCAGGTTTGGATATTGATTATGCATGAAGGCATACTGTTATGATAAGCTTTCACATAGAGACTTTTTATTTTGACAAGCTTCTGATAGCAGCCACACAGTTTTAGAGAAAAGCCGCAATATCCACCGAACACAACATTATCCACCATACACAATCAACTAACTTTTAAAACTACCCGAATAGAGAGCTTGTTACATTTGGAATGAGGTGAACACTGATGAAGATTAATGATACGCAACGCATTGGCGCAGCTCAGCAATATCAGCGTCAGCAGGCTATGCAACGTTCAGCCAAAGCACAGACACGCAAGGACGAAGTCTCCATCTCCACGGAAGCGCAGCAGATGTTGAACGCACAGAATCGTGTTCAGGATTCGAATCGCGCTGACCGAATTCAGGAGCTGAAGCAGGCGGTATCAACAGGAACATACCACGTCGAAGCGGACAAGATTGCCGAGAAGCTTCTTCCGTTATTCCGTGAGGATAAGAAGTAAGAAGGTGAGCGAGAATGAGTATTACACGTGTCATTGCCGCGTTGGATCAATTAAGCGGACTTCATAAACAACTGCTAGAGATAGCTGAAGAGAAGAAAGGCGTTCTTATTCGTAACGAGGTTGATGTACTGGCTGCCCTGACGAATAAAGAGTCTCGGCTTATTAAGCTAGTGAACGAGGCTGATGAAGAACGTAATCAAGCTGCCCAGTTATTTTTAAAAGAAAAGGGTATTCGCTCCTCGCTTCAGCTTACAGTTACCGAACTATCCAAACTTGTATTTAATCATGAGGAACGTGCTGAACTGCATGATGCTCAGCTTCGATTGACGAAAGTGCTAGAAGCTTTAAAGGTTCAGAACCGGAACATTCAAGATTTACTGGAGCAATCGCTTAATTTTGTGGACTATTCTTTGAATTTGTTGACCAGCCGACCGGAAGATGAATCGATTTATCAGCATCCTAGTCTTGGGCATAACAAATCTTCAAGAAGTATGTTCGATACTAGAGCTTAACCAAGTTTATAACAGAGAGGAACGAGCCTGATGCGTTCTACATTTCATACTTTGGAAATTGGCAAGCGAGGAATTGTAGCCCAACAGCTTTCTATTGCGACTACAGGACACAACATTACAAATGCGAATACACCAGGTTATTCGAGACAAGTAGCCAGACTTGTTGCAGCTCGTCCGATTGATTATCCAGGAATTCACAACAACTCCAAGCTCCCGAACCAGATGGGGATGGGGGTTGAGGTCGAGAGTATTACACGGATTCGCGATTATTTGATGGATATCGAATATCGTAATCAGAATACTGTACAGTCTACTTGGAAAGTGCAGCAAGAGACGCTTGGTAATATTGAAGGCATCTTTAACGAACCATCAGAGAACAGTTTGGCAACAAGTATATCTGAGTTCTGGAACTCATGGCAGCTCTTAAGTAAGAATCCAGGCAATTCCGACCTTTCTTCCCGTACAGTCGTACAGCAGAAAGCAATTGCTTTGACGGAGACGTTTGGCCATATCTCAAGCCAGCTCAAAGTGTTGGACAGCAACTTGACAGAACGAATCAATGTTAAGATTTCTGAGGGAAATAATTATGTAGGACAAATATCGGAATTAACGCAAATGATCAAGCGTATTGAAGGGCTTGGCGACAATGCAAATGATCTTCGTGATAAGCGCGATTTGCTAGTGGATCAATTGTCCGGCCTAGGAAATGTGCAGGTTTTCGAAACGGATACAGATTATCAAGTCACATTTGGCGGTACGATGGTTGTCGATAATATGGATTCCACTAACATTACACTTGGTGATGTTGGAGCTCTGACCAATGGCGAAATTAAAGGGTATATAGATTCACGGGATATTCATGTTGCCAACTATCGTCAACAATTAAATGTCATCGCTAATACGATTGCAAACGGACCGGTTGAAGTGACACTTCCTGCAGGAACAATACTTCCGCCAGGTGTGTCGATTCCTAACGCTGTAGTCGACCCAGCCAATTCTCGAAAGCTGCTGAATGACACCAAGTATACCGTCAATGGTCTGAATGGTTTGCATAAGCTTGGTTATAACTTGCAGGAGCCAGCTCAATCTGGTCTCGATTTCTTTGTGGCTTCAGATGGAAGTGGCACCATTACTGCAGAGAACATTCGCATTAATCAAGCTATTAAAGATGATGTTAAAAATATCGGCGCATCGATGCGCACAGAGTCTAAAACACTTGCAAATGGTACAACAACAGAAGTTGCATTACAAGGTAACGGAGACATGGCGTTGTTGATAGCAAGCTTAAATGAGAAGGTGTACAGCTTTACGCAGCCGGGTTCCATTACAAACTCCGCTACTATTGGGGGATACTTGCAATCTGTAGTGGCTAACTTGGGGACGGATGCGGATCATGCAACCAAGATGCTGGAGAACAGTACGCTGCTCACTAGCCATGCTGATAACCTTCGCCAATCGGTAAGCAGTGTTTCTTTGGATGAGGAAATGTCGAACTTAATCAAGTTTCAGCAGTCTTATAGTGCATCTGCTCGTATCGTAACAACTATAGATGAGATGTTGGATAAGCTTATTAACGGCACAGGTGTCGTAGGAAGATAGGAGGTCATTAATTAATGCGTATTACACAATCCATGATGGGTAAGTCCATGATGACAAACCTTCAGACCAATTATAAGCGCCTTGATAAGTATCAAGAGCAGCTTATGACAAACAGACGTTTGAATCGCCCTTCCGATGACCCTGTGGGGGTTGCAAGTGCACTACACTATCGTTCGGAAATAAGTTCGACAACACAGTTTGCAGAAAATGTGCAAGACGCAGACTCATTCATGAAATTTACAGATTCTGTAATAAGCGAGGCGACGCAAGTAATCCAAAAATTGTCTGAGCTGGCAGTTCAGGGTGGAACGGATACGGTTCCTGATGATGCTCGTGAAAACATTGCACGCGAGACAGAACAACTATATCAACATTTAGTTTCGTTAGGAAATTCACAGTTTAAAGGGAAGTATATTTTTAACGGCCAACGAATTAACCAACAGCCGTATCCGGATGACCCTGCTAATCAGGCTTACAGTTTAGATACAGGGGTTGTACAGTATCAGGTTGGAGCTGGAATTTATGTTGATGTTAATACATTGGGGGATAAAGTGTTCGGTGCTAAAGGTGCCAGTGACAGTATATTTACTGTTGTAGATGAAATGAAAAAAGCACTAGTTAATGATAACACACCCAATATTGCTGGTTCTATTCCTAAACTTCAAGGTCTTCTTGAAAAGTTAACTTTAGCCCAAGCAGAGGTAGGAGCTAAGCAAAATAGACTTGAATTTACTACGAGTCGCTTGGATGATTTGAATTTAAACTATATTGATCTTCAATCCAAGACGGAAGATATTGATATGCCGAAGACAATTACGGAGTTAAAAACAGCAGAAAGCATATTCCAAGCATCATTGGATACTATAGCCCGTATTTCACGTCCGAGTTTGCTTGATTTTCTACGATAGTAATGAATATACCTCATATACAAATCAACCAACAATTTGCCAAAATTGGATTGGATACGACGCCTGGTCGCTTAAACATGGAGACACCGTTACCTAAAATAGAGGTGTCTCAAGAACATGTTTCTGTCAAGATGAATCATAGTGAGGGTAGATTGGAAATTGATTCTCGAAAGGCATGGTCTGCATTAGGAAAGGGAAGATTTGAGGAGATTACGGACCGCATAGCACAGGATTCTTTGCAGATTTCTATGCGAAATATTTCAAATATTGCAAGTGAAGGCGATCGCATGATGGCATTTCATAATAAGCAGAATGCATTTGCTGAAATAGCAAGAGAAAAGATGTTCAGGGAGTACCCCATTGAATTTGCAGGACCATCAAGCTATGATAATGTTGAAGTAAACTATATTCCTGGTATACTCACTACAGAATGGAACACAGGTAGAGTTGATATTAATTTTGAGCGTACTAAGCCACAAGTGGATTATTACCCGGGGAAGGTTAATCCCTATTTAGTACAGAAAAACTTTATTTTTTTCTCAAGTAACGGTCAACAATTAGATGCAGTGGTTTAATATTTTAGCTATACGGAACGCTTGATGTTCTTTATAGCTATTTTATTTTGGAGGGATTTTTAATGATTGAAATACGTTCGACGCGACTTGGGCAGCTTATGGTAGATGAGAGTGAGATTGTCTGCTTTCCGGAGGGGATTTTGGGGTTCTCTGCACACAAACAATATGCTTGGCTATCTGCTGATTCTGAAGATTCTGTTATAGAGTTATTACAGTCTGCAGACGAAGAAAATTTAACATTTATCATTACAGATCCGTTTTTGTTTGAAAAAAATTACTCATTCGATCTAAACGAGGACTGGAACAATAAACTAAAGATTTCATCGATCGAGCAAGCGATCGTTCGAGTAATTGTTACCGCAAAAGCTGATGGTAGTACCACTATCAATTTAAAAGCGCCTATTATTATAAATAAAGATACAAACAATGCAGTCCAAATCATATTGGATGGTCCTGAATATCCATTGCAACATCCTGTAGGGGGGGGAAGATAATGTTGGTATTGACGAGGGCCAAAGGGCAGAAGATTATGATAGGTCATGATATTGTACTGACCATTGTTGAAGTGAATGGTGATCAAGTTAGACTCGGAATAGAAGCCCCTTCTCATATTTCCGTCTATCGTGAAGAAATTTTCAAGAGTATTAAAGAACAAAATGAGGTTGCTGCCCAAACAGATCTATCTGTTGATAAGTTGGATATGATAAATTCTCTATTAAAGAGAAAAAAATAAACGAAAATATTAAAAAAAATTTCGATTGCTATAAACTTAGAACAAGTGTCGCCGATATATAAGTTAGTAGGTCATTCGTAATGATTCTGACGGCCGAAGAATCTAACGGGACCAAAGGGTGTTAGCAAGGAAGCGAGCACCATAACACGATTCCAGGGAGGAACTATATTATGCGTATTAATCACAACATCAGCTCTTACAATGCTCACCGTCAATTGACAACTAACAATGGTCAACAAGGTAAATCTTTGGAGAAATTGTCTTCAGGATACCGTATTAACCGTGCGGCTGACGATGCAGCTGGACTTGCTATTTCCGAAAAAATGCGTAACCAAATCCGTGGCTTGGAGCAAGCATCCAAGAACTCTTTGGATGGCATTTCTTTGATCCAAACTGCTGAAGGTGCTTTGAATGAAACACATGCTATGCTTCAACGTATGGCTGAACTTTATGTTCAAGGTGCAAACGAAGTATTGACTACAACTGATGCAGCTAAGATCGATACTGAAGTTAAACAATTGTCTGAACAAATCGATGCAATTGCTAAACAAACTCAATTTAACACTAAGAAATTGCTGGATGCTTCGACAACAGGAGTTGTATTCCAAGTAGGTGCTAACGCAGGTGAAACAATTTCCCTTAATCTCTCTGCTGCACTTGCAACGTCCCTTAGTGTACAATTTGGTGGTACTGGATTGACTTCATTGTCTGGTAGCAACGCATTGAATACAGATGCATCTGCTAACTTGTCTGCGGTTCAAGTTGCTATTAACACAGTATCAGAAATTCGTTCCAACTTGGGTGCTGTACAAAACCGTTTGGAGCACACAATCAACAACTTGGGTACAACTGCTGAGAACTTACAAGCTGCAGAATCCCGTATCCGTGATGTAGATATGGCTAAAGAAATGAGCGAATTTACGAAGAATAACATTCTTCAACAAGCAGCTACTGCAATGTTGGCACAAGCTAACCAACAACCTCAAGGTGTATTGCAATTGCTCCGTTAATCATTAGACAGAGCCGGCCGGGAAACCGGTCGGTTTTTTTAATTTATCATAGTTGGCTAAAGGAGGACATAAGGGATGAAAGTGGATTCTAACCTTTCACCTATATCTTTGAAGCCAGGATTAAAAGAATTATCGTCAGCAATTGTAGAAACGACATCAATGAATCCTCTGTCCAAAGATAGGAAGCAATACAATGTTGAAGAGTTGATTGATAAGATAAATAAAATGCTTGAACCTGATACTCATATTAGAGTGAAGGTTCATGACAAGACTAACACAATTATGGTTCTTGTTCTTAAAGACGAAACAAATGAAATAATTCGAGAAATTCCTAGTGAGAAGATGCTGGATCTGATGTATAACATGTGTACTCGGGTGGGCGTCTTTCTTGACGAGAAAATGTAGGAAGGGGGAATTAGAATGGCAGGCGTAAACGGACCAATGCGTCTATCGGGTTTTAGTGGCCAATTGGATACAACAAATATAATCAAAGATTTAATGAAAGCAGAAAGTATCCCTCTGGATAAAATAACCAGAAAAAAACAATTTTTAATGTGGCAGCGTGAAGATTATCGTTCAATGAATACAGCGTTAATATCATTTAGAAATGCTATTAATGATTTAAGATTTGAGAGTAACTTTGAAACTACAAAAGCTACTTCCTCTAACTCTGGGATCCTTGAAGTTGCGTCAAGTGGGTCTAATGCCGGAATGAGTAGTGTCAAAATTACACAATTAGCAAACTCTGCAAGTATTATTGGTGGCAAAGTGAGTGCTAAGCCTTCAGATCTTGTCTCTGCTGATGGTACAGTTAGTATCACTGGTTCAAAGGGAACAGCTGATATTAAGATTACTTCCGGGGCGTCTACAATGGATTCTATTATTAAGGATATTAATGCGAATTCTGGGCAAACGGGAGTTAAAGCTAGTTTTGATACGTCAAGCGGCGTACTTTATTTAAGTTCGAGTGTAACAGGAGCTCAGTCGAAAGTGGATATTGGGCCGTTGGCTAATAATGCCCTTGCCAATGTGTTTAATCTTACTACTGTTAGTGCAACAGGGCAAGACGCAAAGTATTCCGTTAACGCCAAATATGATACAAATGGGCAACTGGTGAGTGGTGCCGAGTTAACTGCTTCTTCAAACACTGTAAATATTAATGGTGTTCAGGTTAATCTTCGTAACATTGGAGAGGCGACGATTGGTGTCAATAGTGACAGAGGTGGAACAATTGACAAGATTAAGAACTTTGTTAATCAGTACAATGATTTAATTGATAAGTTCTCTTCGGCTTCCACAACACGCCGAAATCGAGATTATCAGCCTTTGACAACTGAAGAGAGAAGTGCTATGTCTGAACGTGAAGTTGAAGCATGGGAGAAAAAAGCCCGGGTAGGCACATTGTATAATGAAAGTCTATTAACAGGTACTTTAGGATCATTACGTTCAGCAATAAATACGTCACTAGATGTAGGTCAAGATGAATTGCGGTTATTGGCTCAAATTGGAATTACGGCTAAAAGTAGCTATAAGGAAAATGGCAAGTTGCAAATCGATGAGAAAAAACTTCAGGATGCTCTGAACAATCGATTTGATGAAGTAAAGCAGCTTTTCATTAAATCTTCAAACACACCTGCAGATACTCCTGAAAATATAAAAAAGAGGAGAGCTGAAATTGGCATTGCAGATCGATTATACGAGGAGATCAATAACAAAGTAAACGATTTCACAAAGAAAATTGGATCGGGCTCATTAGAGGCACAAGACAGTAGTGTTTTGGGTTCTCAGTTGCGAGATCTGAATAAAGAAGAGAAAAGAATGAAATCGAGGTTAGTTGATATTGAAAATCGATACTACAAGCGATTTACAGCAATGGAGAAAGCTTTACAGAAATTGAACAGTCAAGGGTCCTGGTTGGCTTCACAACTAGGGGGGTAGTAATGTCTTAACTCAACTAATAGAATGACTGATGGAGAGAGGATAACTATGCAGAACGCACAACAACAGCAATATTTGAAGGTTCAAGTTGAAACAGCAAGCCCAGGAGAGCTTACTTTGCTGTTATATCAGGAAATGGTCAAATCATTGCTTCAGGCAAAGCGGTTATATTCTTTGAGTCAGTATGAAGATATGAATCAGGCCTTATTTAAAGTGAAAGCTATACTTAGTGAATTATTAATTACATTAAATATGGACTATGATATCGCCAAAGAATTACATGACCTGTACTCCTTTTATAATCGTCACTTGGCTGAATTTATGATTAAAAGGGAAGTGTCTATGCTTGAAGATGTTTTGGAATTTGCCAGAGGTATGGCTGAAACCTGGAAGCTAGCGATTAGAACGATAAAGACAGGTGCTTAGCATGCCAGAAGCTAATATGATTCCAGACGAAGTGATTAAACAGCTTAGTCAATTATATCAAAAGATCATGCTTGACCCTTGCTTTGATCGATATGAGGAGCATCAGGAAGAGTTTGATTTTTGTTATAGCTGTCTAGAGGGGTTACAACTCAATGAGCAGCAAAAATCAGATCTAGCTGCATTGTCAGATTTGCATAGTCAACTTATAAGAGTTATTTTATTAGAACAATTGAGTGTAAGAGAAGATATGAACCTTCATGAAAGAAAGAAGCAAGTTAGTAATAAATATAGTAAATTGTCAGTATACGATGGGACTGAGTCGTATTTTTTAGACCAAAAAAGGTAAGGTAAGGCTAAGGGGAGGCTTGAGTATGAGGAAGTTTTCAACAAAGTTATTAAATGTATTGTTTGCTTTTTTACTGGTAGTAACACAATTGCCAGGTTTGGTACAAGCTAGTCAATCTACAGAAGTTGTACAAGTAAGTAAGTCTATAAATCCTACTAGTATACTTGAAGGTGAAGAGACAGAGGTTAAACTTAGCATTCAAGGATCAAATCCAGTAAATTTTGTGAAGCCAAATGATATTGTTTTAATCATTGACCGTTCTGGTAGTATGAATCCAAACCAAAATGGTGGAGAAGATAAAATAGGTCATGCTAAATCCTCAGCAAAAGGATTTATAGATTTAATTGATTTTAACAAGCATCGCGTAGCAATTGTAGACTTTAGTTCAGATGTGCGTGCAAAAGATTTTTCATCAAATCCTTCTGATCTCAAGGGGTATGTTGATGGTTTGCAAGCTAGTGGATCGACTGCTACAGCAAGTTCCATTACTAAAGCACGTGATCTCCTGAAGAATCATCGTCCCGACGCGCAGCCAGTCATTGTTTTAATGACTGATGGTGAGGCTACAATTCCTTCTCCCGAGGCTACAGCGAGACAGAAGGCGCTTGAAGAAGCAAGTGCTGCGAAGGGGGAGTCGATTGTATTTTATACAATTGCTCTGCTAAAAAAGGATGAGAACCCGGGTACTAGTGCACCGAACGTCCTCCTAAAGGACATGGCAACTACAGCGTTACATCATCATTTTGTTCTTGGCTCTGTTGGTTTGGCTGAAATCTATAATGCTATTGTTAAGGAGATAGGCCTCGCAAGTGCATATAATGTTACGTTAGAGGATAGCGTTTCTCCTGAGTTTGAGATTGTGCCAGATTCCTATAAGGACAACATTCCTCAACCAGTAGTAACAGGTAATAAGCTGAAATGGAAATTTAATGAGCTCAAGGCAGAAACACTGACGTTTACTTATAAAATTAGACACAAGCAGGGCAGTCCTGTAGGTGATCTGTCTGTAGGTGCTAACGATATTTATGTTGGCTATAAAGACTACCTTGGGGAGCAACATGAATTTCTTGCACCTCACCCAAAGGTGAAGGTATCGTATCCTGCGCCAGTCATTACGTCAATTCAAGAAGATAATGGATTGATCCAAGGCGGAGAAACAGTAGTCATTAAAGGTAAGAATTTTCAAGCTGCTTCTACAGTTACATTTGGTACAAACAAGGTTAATACTGTGCAGTTCGTTGATTCTTCGAAATTAAGTGTGGTTGCCCCAGCGGGACAACAAGGATCAGTTGATGTAAAAGTAACCAATGTCGATGGTCAGTTTGCAGTGGCTCCGTATCAATACAAAGCAAATCCAGTAATAACCAGCATAACACCGAATAAGGGACCGTTATCTGGCGGATCTGAAGTTGTAATTAAAGGAGATTTCTTCCTAGCCGGTGCTCAAGTGAAATTTGGAGAAAACTTAGCAAGCATCAACTCTATTAAACCGCAAGAAATAGTTCTAACTGTTCCTAGTTCAACAAACGTTGGTACTGTTAGTGTAAAAGTAATCAATCCAGATCATACTTCTGCAATTGCAGCAGAGGGTTATACCTATATTTTAGGTCCTACACTAGTTTCGTTATCTCCAAACAAGGGTTTAACATTGGGTGGGGAGACTGTTACTTTGACAGGCGAACGATTCCTTGAAGGGGCTAAGGTATATTTCAATAACGAAGCAATAAATGCTACTTTCGTGTCAGACACAGCCCTTACCATTGTAACTCCGAAATGGGCAAAGGCAGAATCTGTTGCAGTTAAAATAGTGAATCCAGACGGGCAAACGAGCGAACTCAAGAATGGATACGCTTATGTTCTCCCGAAACCTGAAATCACATCTGTAGAACCTACTGAAGGTCCAGTAAGCGGAGGGACTATAGTAAAAGTAACTGGTTCACATTTTGTAACTGGTGCAAAAGTATATCTAAATAATACGCTCGTATCAGCAACAACCATTATTAATGATAAAGAGATTCAATTCCGTACACCTTCATGGTCAAAGGGAGAAAGTGTCGATATACGAGTAGTGAATCCTGACGGACAAGATGCAACGTTAAAGGGTGCATTCACTTTTATACTCCCTTTATCACCTGAAATTAGCTCAATTACACCTACTAATGGACCTCTTGCTGGAGGAACTTCGATCACTATCAAAGGTGCCAATCTAACAGCAGGAACTAAATTATACGTAGGACAAAAAGAAGTTGTTATAGCTTCACTCACAAAAGATCAAATTGTCGCTAATACACCTAAGTGGGATAACCCAAGTAAAGTAAATATCAAAATCGTAGATTCTTTTGGTCGAGAGTCTGTATTAATTGATGCTTTTGAGTACTTAGCACCACCACCACCACCAGCGCCAAAACTGGAAAGCGTATCTCCAGCGTCAGGCCCCCAAGCAGGTGGAAATGTCGTTAATATTGTCGGCAAGGAGTTAGCCAGCGGCTTAAAATTGTACTTTAACGATACTGAAGTCAAGACATTTAGTTACATGAGTAAAGAGTCCATTAGTATCAAAATGCCAGCATGGCCTATCCCGGGTAAAGTGTCTATTAAAATTGTAAATCCGGATGGTCAACAAGCAAGCTTGACGGATGCATACACTTATATTCCTTTGCCTAAACCAGAGGTAACTTCCTTAACACCAAATAAAGGCGTGTTAGCTGGAGGAGCTGCGGTTTCGATTAATGGTACTAATTTTGTAAATGGTGCTAAAGTCCAGTTAGGTGGTAAAGAGCTACAAACCACGTTTATTTCAGCAACGCAATTAAAAATTGTTACCCCAGTATGGGCTCAAGCTGAAAAAGTGGATGTAACAGTAGTCAATCCAGATGGACAAAAAGGGGTCTTGGCACAAGGGTATGAATTTGAAACGCCACCGCCACCGCCTGCTCCGACCGTAATTAGTATTACACCTAACAGTGGTCCGCAAAGCGGAGGTAACATTGTCTCCATTAAAGGAACCAATTTTACTCAAGGCTCTAAAGTCCGTTTTGGTCAGATGGAAGTAATGGCCACTGTGATGAACGCTTCTGAGATCTCAGTAAGAGTACCAGCATGGACTAAAGGTGAGATTGTGAGTGTCTCAGTTGTAAATCCTGATAATCAAGTGGGAATGTTGGCAGATGCGTATACGTTTATTGCACCGCCACCACCACCAGGACCAGAGGTGTTGAACACAACACCTAATGAAGGAGAAACAACAGGCGGATATGTAATTTCAATTATTGGGAAAAACTTTAAGTCTGATTCGAAAGTTTACTTTAACGACACTCTGGTAAGTGCAACATTCTATTCTGCAACAGAGTTTAAGCTTCGTACTCCAAAGTGGGCAACTAATGAAGAAGTAGATGTTAAAGTTGTAAATTCGGATGGACAAGAGAACGTATTGGCCAAAGGCTTTAAGTACATTCTACCACCGCCGCCACCAGCGCCAGTAGTAAACGCTGTGACACCTAATGAGGTTGTTCTTAGTGGAGGCACAAACATAACTATTAACGGAGAAAACTTTGTTAATGGAGCAAAAGTTCGTCTCGGTACTATGGAATTGGCAGCTACTTTTATGAGTAACAAGCAATTGGCTGTTAAAGTGCCGGTATGGAGTAAAGCAGAAGCTGTTGATGTTATTGTTGTTAATCCAGATGGACAAATAGGATTATTAGCAGGAGGTCTTAAATATATTCTCCCTCCTCCTCCGTCAATTGATTCCATCACACCTAACACTGGATTGAATTCAGGTGGGACGGTTGTTATTATTAAAGGTAAGAATTTTAATGCAACAACTAAAGTATATATTAATAATGTAGAAGCACCTTCTTCTTACTTTAATCCAACTGAGGTGCAAGCTAAAATACCAGCATCATCAGCTGTTGGTGCTGTTGATGTTAAGGTGATTAATAGTGATGGACAGTTTGGTGCGGTAGCGGGTGGATTTACTTATACTGCACAGCCACCTAAGCCAGGTCCGGTTATTAACTCAGTTACACCGAATAACGGAGCTAAGACTGGTGGGAATGTAATTAGTGTACTTGGAGCAAACTTTGTGAACGGCTCTGTTGTATATATTAACGGAGTTCTGTCTGCTTCCTCTTTCTATGGTAGTGGTCAGATGGTCCTACGTGTTCCAGGATCAGCAATAACAGGTCCGGTTGATGTCAAAGTCATTAATCCGGATGGTCAGGAAGCCTTGCTTCCAGGTGCCTACACATATAATTAATAACAAGCATAGACAACAGGTGTTCATTAAGTGAACACCTGTTGTTTCCATAATTAAGGAGAGAATATGCTGGACATTTCCGTATGCATGATTGTTAAAAATGAGTCGAAACATATTAAGAATTGTATACTTTCAATTAAACAACAAGTAAAAGAAATTATTGTTGTTGATCATTATTCTACTGATTCAACGCTATCATTAGCAGTTGAATTAGGGGCAAAAGTTTATGAGCGTGATTGGAGTAATGATTTTGCAGAGGCAAGAAATTACGCAATAAGTCATGCTGAAGGTTCTGCAATTATGATAATGGATGCAGATGAAGAATTTGATTCTGATGTAAACTCACTGAGGCTAGCATTTGAAAGGATGCACAACAGAACGGGTGCTGCTGTCAGAGTCGGTATAAACAACATTTTGAATAATGGTACTTCATCTTTAACTTGGGTGACCCGCATGTTTCCAAATTGTTCTGAGTATCAGTATGTGGGGAGAATCCATGAACAGCTTCATTACAAACGGAATCCTCCGAGTTCGTTCGATTCAAATATTATGTTTAATCATTATGGATATCAAACAGATGAAGTTTCAAATAAGGATAAAGTAAACAGAAATCTTAATTTATTATTATTGGATTTAAATGAACAACCAGATAACCCTTATATATTATTTCAAATTGGAAGATGTCATGTACATTTGTTGAACTGGAACATGGCAAAACAGTATTTGAAGCATGCATGTAGTCTTTTATCTAAACCATATCCGATATTTGCAAGTTCGCTTTTGCTTGAGCTTGCGAAGTCTTTGATGAAATCTAATGATTGGGATGAACTGTTTGAAGTTATTAAATTGGGCCTCGAAATTTATCCGGATTATACCGATTTATATTATATGTACGGTGTTGCTTTAATTGAATCTCGCAATGTGCAATGGTTTTCACAAATACCAGCTGCTTTTGAAGCGTGTTTGCAACTAGGTGATTCTGATGGAAGGAAATTTGAAACCGTTCCCGGAGTTGGTTCTTATAGAGCAAATTTTAACTTGGGGTTGTATTACGAGATTATAGGCAAAAAGGAGCAGGCAGTAATGTACTATGAAAAAAGTTTGCAGCAGGGTTATGGAGAAGCACAACATAGATTAAGGCTGTTAACTAATTTGAAATGAGGAAAGTCAAATGAAAGTACCTACTATATCATTATGTATGATCGTAAAAGATGAAGAAAGATGCCTTGCAAGGTGCCTGGACAGTGTTAAAGAAGTTGTGCAGGAAATTATAATTATAGATACCGGTTCAAAGGATCGAACTGTGGAGATAGCAAAACATTATACTGATAAAGTTTATTCATTTGTATGGACAAATGATTTTGCTGAAGCGCGCAATTACGCACTTAGCTATGCCACCTGCGATTATATTTTACATTTGGATGCAGATGAATTTTTAGATGGTGAAGCTGATTTTCTTAAAGATGAGTTAAATAAGGACTACTATTTTCTAAGAATAAGAAATGATATTGGTTCAGGTATGGCTGAAGTACATCAGTTTGTAAGATTATTTAGAAATGCCCCAGAATTCAAATATGAGGGTGCGCTTCACGAGCAAATCAACATCATTAAACATAGTGATCGATCACACAGTTTCTTGGATGCCACGATTCATCACGATGGATATTTGGAACATATTGTACAAGATAAGGCTAAATCGAGCAGGAATATGAATATCATTAAGGAAGAAGTTCGTAAAAATCCGAATGCCTTTAATTACTATAATCTGGGAATGCAGCTTTCGAATGACAATCATCCTGAAGAAGCATTGAAAGCACTACAAAAGGCTTATGAATTAGGGAAGGAGTTCTCATATGCAGCTAGGATTTTGCTTTATATAATGAAGTGCTTGACTGACTTAAAGCGCCATGATGAAGCTATTCAGATAGGACGAGATAGCTCTATGCTATATCCGATGAAAGCTGATTTTCAGTTTAAACTGGGCTTGTTATATGAACATTACAATTACTTTGAAGATGCCATTCTATGTTTCCATAACTGTTTAGACATCGGTGAGGATAGAGAAATTATACAATTTAACCATATCGAGGGTACAGGGTCTTATTTAGCACATGGTAAGCTGGCTGAATTATATTTAAAAAGAGGCGACCATACTTCTGCTCAAAAACATGTTTTATTGGGTGCTCAAGAAGCGCCGGATTTAATTTTCCTAATTAAAATATTTGTAGATTTGCATCCAACTTTAACAGGAGTAGATTTCGTAGAGGCTCTGATTAAAATATGGCCTTTCACCAAGTCAGGTAGAGTTGAACAAATTATTGCAGCATTGTATAAATTACGCCACCCTGGAACAGTTGATTTGATTAAATGTTATAATGTAGAACCGCCTTCAACAGTTCGTGCTTGGCTTCATATTGTCGAAGGAAATTATGAGCAGGCTATGATGTTGCTATCCGATGCTCAGGAGATTGGCACAGAACTAAGAAGGGATCTTTTATTAATAAGCTTGCTCACCAGGGACGTAACTCTCATGAGGGAACATAAAGTAGTCTTTAACTTAAGAGACAAGGAATGGAAGTGGCTCCTAAAGGTCGTTACTGGCGTAGACAATAACCTGTCGACCATTTCAAATGAATTGGAAGAAATATGGTCGGAGTTATGTCAGGACCTAATGTCGATACAGAAGTATGATGAGGTTGAAAGACTGATATTAATAAATAGTAACCCGATACTTAGATACCACATGGCCTCACAATTATTTAAAAAGGGATTTTCTGAACTAGCAGTGGAGGTAATTGTAGAATCCCCTAATCGGCATGATAATACTAAGATTTACGCCCTTGTTGTACAGATATTAAAGAATTTGAACCATATTGAAGATGCCTTGCACTACGCTAAGTTAAATTATGAGCTTAATCGTGAGTTTGAGTATGCTTATGAAACTCTCCTTCTGCTGGTCGAGCAGAAAATGTATGACGAAGCTGATGTAGTTTTGTTACAAATGAAAGAGATGAATCCATCATCGGAATGGGTCCAAACGTATACTCTTGAAAAAGTATACTAATGAAGTCTTTATTTAAAACAATAATTTGAATACTAGAATAACATTACTCAGTGGCTTCTTTTCAATAAAATATGTGTACTTACTGAAGAGAAATAAGAGAAGTCTGCATATGCTAGGGATAAATTTTGTTGCAACGAAATAACGCGTATATATATTTTATTGAAGATGAGAATGTGTATAAAATGGTGTTCTTGCTTCGTGGTATATGAATAATTGATACAAGTTGTTTTCGATTTATAGTAGATACGAATATCCTCTACGGTTATAAGAAAAAAATCCCTTTTCTCATTGACACCGCTTCCACCCGGTGATATAGTCGATTTGTAGGGTACATTTACCTACGGATTTGAAGATGAAGGGATGATTTTAAGATGCAAGGTAAAGTGAAATGGTTTAACGCAGAGAAAGGTTACGGCTTTATCGAAACTGCAGAAGGAAACGACGTATTCGTTCACTTCTCCGCTATCCAAACTGATGGCTTCAAGACTTTGGAAGAAGGCCAATCTGTAGAATTCGATATCGTGGAAGGCGCACGCGGACCACAAGCAGCTAACGTAATCAAATTGTAATTATAACGGCGATTGCCGAATTATATATGATTCGATTAGCTAATTTAAACCCTCTGATTCGTCAGAGGGTTTTTTTAGTGTGTCTGAACCCGATTGATGGCCGTTATGAATCAGGTAAGTTATGAACAGGCAATAGTCTGCGAGCACTGATTTGCATACGTTGCAGCACGGTTTACATTCAGTCATTTTTTAACACTTTCGACTTCGTTTCAAAAGTACATTATATAGGTAATAATGTATACGCAAGTGTCGATGAATTGTAAACGTTATTTTGAATTCGACCCTTTGCCTATGTTATAATGAAGGTAAGCAAAGGAGGAGTGCACTATGAATTACAGCATTCGAGGTCAACAGATTGAAGTAACCGAAGCTCTTCGCGAATATGTGGAGAAGAAACTCAGCCGACTTGAACGCTATTTTGAAGCACCCGCTTCTGACGTAAGTGTAACTTTGAGTGTAACCCGCGATTTGCATAACGTAGAAGTCACGATTCCAATGCCAGGCTTGCTCTTGCGAGCGGAGGACCGCAGCAAGGACATGTACGCATCGATTGATTCGGTCGTCGATAAGCTAGAGCGTCAGATCCGCAAGCATAAGACCAAGGTGAACCGCAAGTTCCGTCAACGCGACGACAGCTTGAATCTGTTATTCAGAGAAGAGCCGTCAACGACAGTTGCTCATGAAGAAGAGGACATGCTCGAGCTTGTGCGGACGAAGCGCTTTACGTTGAAGCCGATGGATGTGGAAGAAGCGATCCTCCAGATGAATATGATTGGACACAGCTTCTTCGTATTCTCGAATGCGGACACGAAAGAAGTCAATGTTGTCTATCGCCGGGATGACGGACGATATGGCCTCATTGAACAGGGCTAAGCACAATGCAGCCTGCTGCTGGACAGGGGTAATAGGAACAAGATGTTTCCTTATTAGTTAACCTCTAACAGAGCCTGCATATCATACCAGTAATGAACTGAGCCTATTTCCACAACGGAATAGGCTCTTTTAACGTATAATAGAGTATAGATTGCTGTATATACGGAGGATAGTGACCATAACGGTTGCGACTCCTCTTTGAAACTGTTACAATTTATTGCAAAACGAGTCAACGGACAGGTTCTTTTTCTGAAGACCGCACGAGCAAGATGTGGCTATAGACAATAAATGATCTGATTTGCATGAAAGGGGTTAACCATGCTAGGACTTGTAAAGAAAATTTTCGGTGATACCAATGAACGCGAAGTGAAGCGTTTAATGAAAACAGTAGAGGTTATCAATGGCATGGAGCCGGATTTCGAGAAACTTTCGGATGAACAGCTTCGCGCCAAGACGGATGAATTCCGCGCTCGTCTGGAGAAGGGCGATACGTTGGAACAGTTGCTGCCTGAAGCATTTGCTACCGTACGCGAAGCATCCAAGCGTGTGCTTGGCAAGCGTCATTATGACGTTCAGTTGCTTGGGGGTATGGTGCTTCACGAAGGCAAGATTGCAGAGATGAAGACCGGGGAAGGTAAGACGCTTGTCGGAACCCTGTCGGTCTATTTAAATGCGCTTGCAGGCAAAGGTGTCCACGTGGTTACGGTCAATGATTATTTGGCAACACGTGACAGTGAAGAGATGGGGCAGATCTACAATTTCTTGGGTATGACTGTCGGTCTTAACTTGAACGGCATGGACCCAGACATGAAGCAAGAAGCTTATGCAGCAGATATCACATATGGTACAAACAATGAGTTCGGCTTTGATTACCTACGAGACAATATGGTGCTATATAAAGAACAAATGGTTCAGCGCCCGCTGTCTTATGCAATTATCGATGAAGTGGACTCTATTCTCGTTGACGAAGCGCGTACACCGTTAATCATTTCCGGTCAAGCTGCTAAGTCTACCGATATGTACTTTACCGCAGACCGCTTTATTAACCGATTGAGCGAGGATGATTACACAGTAGACGTGAAGACTCGCCAAGTAGCCTTGTCCGAAGCGGGTGTGGCGAAGGCTGAGAAGGCATTTAGCGTAGAGAACTTGTTTGACGTGAAGAACGTTACGTTGAATCACCATGTGCAGCAAGCTTTGCGTGCGCATATTATTATGCGACTAGACGTAGATTATGTCGTTAATGACGGTGAAGTTGTAATCGTCGACGAATTTACAGGTCGTATGATGGCTGGCCGCCGTTATAGCGATGGTCTGCATCAGGCAATCGAAGCGAAGGAAGGACTGGAAGTTCAGAACGAGAGCATGACGCTCGCAACGATTACGTTCCAGAACTACTTCCGTATGTATCGCAAGTTGGCTGGTATGACAGGTACGGCGAAGACAGAGGAAGAAGAGTTCAAGAGTATTTATGGTCTTGAAGTGTTGCAAATTCCAACGAACAAGCCGAATCAGCGTAAAGATATGCCGGATGTCGTCTATAAGACGGTGAATGGTAAGTTCCGCGCTGCGGTTGATGAGATCGTAGAGCGTCATAAGAAGAATCAGCCGATTCTTGTAGGTACGGTATCCATTGAGAATTCAGAACGCCTTTCGGATATGCTTCACAAGAAAGGCATCCAACATAAAGTGCTTAATGCCAAGTTCCATGCGGAGGAAGCGGAAATTATTTCACGTGCGGGCCAACCAGGCTCTGTAACGATCGCAACCAACATGGCTGGTCGTGGTACAGACATTTTGCTTGGAGAAGGCGTGCCTACAGTTGGCGGCCTTCATATTATCGGTACTGAGCGACATGAGAGCCGTCGTATTGATAACCAGCTTCGTGGTCGTGCAGGCCGTCAGGGCGACCCAGGTTCCTCTCAGTTCTATTTATCACTGGAAGATGAACTGATGCGCCGTTTTGGAGCAGACAACGTGTTGGGCATGATGGAGCGCCTTGGCTTTGATGAGGATTCCCCAATCGAATCCAAGCTGATCACACGTGCAGTAGAATCAGCCCAGAAGCGTGTTGAAGGCAACAACTTCGATCTTCGTAAAGTGGTTCTTCAATATGACGACGTGATGAATCAACAGCGTGAGATTATTTATCGCCAGCGCCGTGAAGTGTTGGAGTCAGATAACATCCGCCAAATCGTTATGGATATGCTGAAGCCTTGTATTGATCGGATCGTAGATGCTCATTGCAGTGAGGAAGAAGTGCCAGAGAACTGGGAATACGAAGAGGTTATCACTTATATGCAGCGCCACTTCCTGGAAGAGGGCACGCTAACAAGAGATGATCTGTGGGGCAAAGAGCAAGAAGAGCTTAAAGAGTTCTTATTTAATAAAGTTATGGATAAATATATTGAACGCGAGCAAGCGATGGGCGAAGAGCTCGTGCGCGAATTTGAGAAGGTTATCGTATTACGCGCTGTAGACTCCAAGTGGATGGATCATATCGACGCGATGGATCACCTTCGCCAAGGTATCCACCTTCGTGCGTACGGCGGTACCGATCCACTTCGTGAATACCAATTCGAAGGATATGAGATGTTTAATAGCATGATTGCATCTATTCAAGAAGAGGTATCCACTTACATCATGAAAGCTCAAGTAGAGCAGAACGTGGAACGTCAGGCTGTTGTCGAGGAGAGCAAGATGTCGACTAATGCAGAGCCTGCCGTAAAACGTCCAGTAACTAAGGACGACACGATCGGCCGTAACGATCCTTGTCCATGCGGCAGTGGCAAGAAGTATAAGCAATGCCACGGCAAGCAGTAATCGCGTCACGACACGTGATATAGGTACGTGCCAGCGCGTAGGAAGTGTGCCGTGCATACGATAGAACAACGGGCGCCCGAATCGGCGCCCGTTGTTCAGTGCTATTCGCCTTTATCTGGTACAGCCAGAGTAATCTGTCATCCCGGATAAAGGCCAATCATCATGGATACAGAGGTGACTGACGATGATCGATGCAAGCGTTCGACATCAGCTGCGTGAGCTCGCAGCTAAATTATTAAATCTTAGGGGGTCTCTTTGACTTAGACCTCAAGCTTGAACTCATAGCAGATTTTGAAGTGAAAATGGCTGCACCAGACTTCTGGGACGATAATGAGCGCGCTCAGGCGTTCATATCAGAAATGAATGCTGTCAAAGGCAGTGTAGACCAGTATCAAGTTCTTTTCCAAGAGCAGGAAGATATCGAGATGATGATGGAGCTTGCAGAGGAAGAAGACGACGAGGGCTTGGCTGGTGAAATAGAGGAAAGTATCAAGCAGTTGTTTGCCAAGGTAGAGAAGTTTGAACTCCAACTGCTTCTTAGTGAAGAATACGATAAATACAATGCGATTCTGGAACTGCACCCGGGAGCTGGTGGTACGGAGTCTCAAGACTGGGGCCAAATGCTGCTGCGTATGTATACACGATGGGCAGAAAAGCGAGGCTTTAAGGTTGAGGTGCTTGACTATTTACCAGGTGATGAAGCGGGTATTAAGAGTGTAACCTTATTGATTAAGGGCTACAACGCTTATGGTTATCTCAAGGCAGAGAAGGGCGTGCACCGCTTAGTGCGCATTTCGCCATTCGACTCTTCTGGCCGCCGGCATACCTCATTTGTATCGTGTGATGTCGTACCGGAGATTAATGACGACAGCGCTGTTGAGATCAGAACTGAGGACTTGAAGATTGATACGTACCGTGCGAGTGGTGCAGGTGGTCAGCATATCAATACGACGGATTCTGCCGTCCGGATTACCCATCTCCCGAGTGGAGTAGTTGTGACATGCCAGACAGAGCGCTCCCAGATCAAAAACCGTGAACGGGCAATGACGCTGCTTCGATCCAAGCTCGTAGAGAAGAAGATCGAAGAACAAGCCAAGCACTTGGCGGAAATTCGTGGTGAGCAGATGGAAATCGCATGGGGCAGCCAGATTCGTTCCTACGTGTTCCATCCATATAGTATGGTCAAAGACCACCGCACGTCGGTGGAAACCGGCAACGTCGGTGCCGTCATGGACGGGGACCTCGATGAGTTCATTGAATCGTACTTAAGATCGCGCATTCAACAACCTGCAGAACAATAAATATGGGGATTGAATGATGAACCTGCGCCGACGTTGTCGGGGCAGGTTTTTTGCTATACTTGAACGCTGTGCCTGAACAGAGTATGTGTATGCAGGCGTTGCGTATACTAAGGGGCAGTTGCGGGAAGTTAGGAACTGGTCAGCATGAGAGAGCATCAGCAAATTTCTCAGTTGCTATTTACGTTGATCAACGTGCAACATGATCTAATCTGTCTATTTTATTAGCCTAAGCCTATTTTTCTAATATATAACCATACTGCTGTGAGTGAGAACTGAAAAGGAGAGATTACATGTCATCCCCATCCCTTACCAAAAAGCCGCGGCGTGGCCCGCTGCTGCCAGCTAGCCATCCGGCACGAACCGTGCTGGAGTACGCTCTAATACTGATTGGTGCCTTTATTATGGCAATTACGTTTAACATGCTTCAGCTACCGAACAAAATTGCTTCCGGAGGGATTTCGGGTCTGTCGATCGTTCTGGAGGACGTGCTGGGCTGGAAACCGGCCATTACACAATATGCATTTAATATTCCGTTATTCATTCTAGGCGTTTCTCTGTTAGGAAAGCGCTACGGCATCCGCACGTTAGTTGGTTCTATTGCACTGCCATCCTTTGTATACCTTACGTCTGGTCTTCCTGCAGGTACACATAATCCGCTGCTTGCCGCAATATTTGGCGGAATTGGTATTGGACTTGGACTTGGTATCGTTTTTCGGGGCAGAGGGTCTACAGGTGGGAATGCGATTACGGCTCAATTGATTCATACCTTTCTTGGGATCGGCCTTCCGCTAGCCGTTGCCATATGCGACGGCATAGTCATTTTGCTTGCAGGTGTGCTGTTATCGTTTGAAGATGCGATGTATGCCCTAATCGGTTTATTTGTCATGAGTAAGACATTGGATGTCGTACAGATAGGATTTGGTTATACAAAAGTAGCCTTTATTATTACGGAGAAGACGGAGGAGATGTGTGAGGCCGTTCTGAACGACCTGGATCGTGGTCTCACCAAGCTTCATGGTGAAGGTGGATATACGGGCGACCGTCGCCTCGTATTAATGGTCGTAGTCGGGCAAACTGAGATTGTTAAGCTTAAAAATATCGTCCGAGCAGTGGACTCACATGCTTTTGTTATTATAAGTGATACGAACGAAGTGCTGGGTGAGGGATTCAAAATACATTCTTAATTAGTTGATAAGTTGAATATAGACTACGATGTCAATCCTTATGTAGGAAGCTTATTGTTGACGAATCACACCCGTAAAATTTGCAGCGGAAAGCATTCAGCTCCTAGTTGGCACAACGCTGTGTGAGGTAGTACTCATTCCTCTTATGCAATTTAGTTATACAAGCTTATGCATAAATTCATGAATAATAGTAGGGCGCGATTAATATCCGCATTGCTGCTTTTTATAAAGCTGCATTGCGGATATTTTTTTGGTAAAGGTGTTGTATTATTATAAATAGAGTCGTATAATGATACATATTTATTCATCAGGTAACGATTGCCTATAGATGGAGCGGACGTTAGTGAACATCAGTCTTTTATTTGATTGTGAAGGAGATTAGGTTACATGTCACAAGCACGTTTAAAAGTTGCTATTGTAGGGTCAACCGGGTATGGCGGCGTTGAATTAATACGATTTCTGTTACATCATCCATTAGTGGAGATCACGTCTGTCATATCGGCCTCGAGCTCTGGAACGGCTTTGGCAGACGGGTATCCGCATTTGAATCAGATCATGTGTAATACATTGGATGGCGTTGATATAGAACTTATGAGGCAGAAAGCAGATGTTGTCTTTACTGCAACACCTACAGGAGTAAGTGCCAAGCTAGTGCCGCAGCTGCTGCAAGCTGGCTTGAAAGTAATTGACTTGTCTGGCGATTTTCGGTTGAAGAATAGTGCGGAATACGAGAAATGGTATAAGCATGAAGCCGTTGATGTCGACACGCTGGAGCAAGCAGTGTATGGACTGTGCGAGTGGTACGGTGAAGAGGTCCGGGGCAAGTCCTTCATTTCTAATCCAGGTTGTTATGCAACAGCAGCATTGCTCGGCTTGACACCCGCGCTGCAAGCCAATTGGCTGGAGCCCGATTCGATCATCATCGATGCAAAATCAGGTATCTCCGGTGCAGGTAGAGGCACAAGTCTAACGGTGCACTACTCGGAGATTAATGAGAACTTTAAGGCTTACAAGATAAATACACACCAGCATACACCAGAGATCGAACAGGTGCTAACGAATATTTATGGCAAGCCTGTAACGGTTACATTCACGCCGCATTTGACACCTATGACACGCGGCATTATGTGTACGATGTATGCCAAGCTAAATGGAAGATATACGAATCGTGATTTTGTTCAATTGTATAGTGAGCTGTATGAGGGGCGTCAGTTTGTAAGAGTTCGTCCTGCCGGCCAGTGGCCAGCTACTAAGGAAGTGTACGGCTCCAACTTCTGCGATATCGGCTTTGCGGTAGATGAACGAACACAGCGTGTGACCATTGTATCGGTCATTGATAATGTGGTAAAAGGCGCAGCTGGTCAAGCGATACAGAACCTGAACTTAATGATGGGCTGGGATGAAACGACAGGCTTGTTCTATGCTCCAGTATACCCATAAATAGCTGTTTTTAATAGAGTCAGATTTAAAAATGAAAGGCGAGGGATGCCTGATGACGATTCAAACGACAACGGCCAGTTGTTTTACTACAGAACTGGAAGAGGATATGGACAGTTTGCCGTTTCAAATTATTGACGGTTCGGTAACCACTCCAGCAGGGTTCCGTGCCGGTGGGCTTCATTGCGGCTTAAAGAAGACGTCCCGCAATGATCTTGGTGCGATCGTCTGTGACGTGCCGGCTGCTGCAGCTGCTGTGTACACGTTGAACGCCTTCCAAGCGGCACCGCTTGGTGTTACACGTGCCAGCCTGGCAGAGGTGGGCAGGCTGCAGGCAGTCATTGTAAACAGCGGCAATGCCAACGCGTGCACGGGCAAGCAAGGTGAAGCTGATGCCTACCGAATGCGCAGCGCTATGGCGGAGCAGATTGGCGTTGAACCCCATTATGTAGCGGTAGCCTCAACAGGGGTTATTGGCGAGAATCTGAAGATGGATTGCGTCGAAATGGGCATTGCATCCATCGGGGATCAGCTAACAGCAGCACGAGACGGAGCTGAACAGTTCAGTCAGGCTATACTGACGACTGATCTGGTTAAAAAGGAAGCTTGCGTTCAACTTCGCATTAACGGTGAGATCGTTACGATTGCCGGAACAGCAAAAGGGTCCGGTATGATTCATCCAAACATGGCAACGATGCTGGGGTTTGTGACAACAGATGCGAACATTGAGCCCGCAGTACTGCACGCACTGCTTAAACAGACAACTAACGATACATTTAATATGATCACGGTTGACGGAGATACGAGCACTAACGATATGCTGCTCGCTATGGCAAGCGGCTGCGCGGTCCATGAAGCGTTAACGGAGCAGCATGAGGCGTGGCCTGCTTACCAGGCCGCATTCAAATATGTTTGTACGGTGCTGGCGAAGGCAATTGCCCGTGATGGAGAAGGGGCGACCAAGCTGATTGAGGTACGAATAAAGGGAGCTTCTTCCGACGACTCCGCGAAAAAGATCGCAAAGTCTATTGTAGGCTCAAGCCTCGTGAAGTCTGCGGTATTTGGCGCTGATGCAAACTGGGGACGTGTTATTGCTGCAGTAGGTTACTCAGGCGAGCAGGTACGAACGGATGCGGTTGATATTTATTTGGGATCGATTCCCGTGTTGCTGGAATCTACACCTGTGAAATTTGACGAAGACGCGGCGCTTGAATATTTAAAGGAGGATACGATAGTATTCACCGTTAATCTCCATATGGAAGAAGGAAAAGCCACAGCATGGGGCTGTGACCTGACTTACGATTATGTACGCATTAATGCAGCTTATCGAACCTAGAGCAAAAGCAATTGATGCAAAAAAAGGTAGGTCGCAAAAGTTTGTGGGATAGAACTAAATTTGAACCTCAGACATGTGGAAAGAGAGCTGGTTTACCCCAGTGGATATTCTTGTTGGTTGATAAAGCTTGCAAGAGAAGGAGGAGATACGGATGAATGCAGCACGATTTGTTATGAAATGCGGTGGGAGTACGTTGGCTGACTTGCCGGATTCTTTCTATGAGCAGTTGCGGGATATACAGCTTGAAGGAACGGTGCCGATTATTGTACATGGCGGTGGGCCTGCAATCTCGGATACGCTGCAGAAGCTTGGTATCGAAACGGAGTTCGTCAACGGACTTCGCAAGACAAGTGAAGAAGTGCTGGACGTCGTTGAAATGGTACTCGCAGGCGGCATGAACAAACAGATTGTGCGTCGCCTTCACCGTGTCGGAGCCTCTGCCATCGGGTTGTCTGGGACTGATGGGCAGCTAATTACGGCGCAACCAGTGGCTCAAACTGATGAGATTGGATTTGTTGGGGATGTTGTTGGTATAGATGCAAGCTTAATCGAAGGTGTGCTCAACATGGGGTATATGCCTGTCATCGCTCCGATTGGCATAGATGGAACGGGTCAGCGTTACAACATTAATGCAGATACGGCGGCAGGTGCAGTGGCTGCTCACCTGGGAGTAGAGCGTCTGCTAGTTATTACAGACGTACCCGGAATTATGAAGGTTGTAGATGATGAGAAGGTTGTTCTGCCTGTTGTGTCAACAGAACAGATTGAAGCAATGATTACAGGCGGTGACATTTACGGTGGTATGATTCCAAAGGTACGAGCTGCAATGAAGTGCTTGGATGGTGGTGTATCGGAGGTTGTTATCGCACAAGGTTCTGAGCCGAATGTGTTGAAGCGGCTTGCAGCAGGTGAAGCGATCGGTACTCGTATTGTACGCGCAACCGTACATACGGCGAGTTCACGACGATGAGATTGAAGTGAATCCATTTTAAGAACTTATGTACTTGATGTGAGGCTTAAAGGAAGTAATGCCGCTAAGGGCAGCATGTAAAGCGATGATAGATGATGAATGGAGATGAATCATAATGTCAACTTCAATTAACTATACAGCAGCCGAAGAAAGTGCGCTGTTTCCGACGTATGCACGTTATCCGATCGCTTTGGTCAAGGGTGAGGGCAGTCGTTTATGGGATGACGCTGGAAAATGTTATTTGGACTTTATGAGTGGCTTGGCCGTGACGAATCTAGGGCATGCACCAGCGCAAGTAAAGGCGAAGATCGTAGCACAACTGGATACGTTGTGGCATGTATCGAACCTGTTTCATATTCCTCAGCAGGAAGAGGCTGCGGCATTGCTGGTGAAGCACAGCTGTGCGGATGCTGTATTTTTCTGCAACAGCGGCGCAGAGGCCAATGAAGCGGCGATTAAGCTAGCTCGTCGTTACCAACAAAATATAGCTGGCACGGGACGGTATGAGATTATCACGTTTCACCAATCGTTCCATGGTCGGACACTCGCAACTTTGACTGCAACGGGGCAGGATAAGGTTAAGGATGGATTTGCGCCATTACCTGAGGGCTTTAGCTATGTACCGCTGAATGATATTGAAGCGCTCCGTGGTGCAATTAGCGATAAGACAGGGGCCATCATGCTGGAAATCGTCCAAGCGGAGGGCGGAATTAACTTGCTGCAGCCTGAATTTGCAGCGGAAGTTGAGACGCTGTGCAAGGAGCAGGGTCTGCTGCTGATCATTGATGAAGTGCAGACAGGAATGGGGCGGACAGGGCGGATGTTCGCGCACGAGCATTATGGCCTGCAGCCTGATATTTTCACTTTGGCAAAAGGACTGGGAAGCGGCTTCCCAGTGGGGGCGATGCTTGCCAAGGGATATTTGCGAGAAGCTTTTGGACCAGGAAGCCATGCTTCAACCTTCGGTGGCACACCATTGTCGATGTCTGCTGTAATCGGAACGCTCGAAACACATATCAGCGAGCAAATAGCAGCTCGCGTGGCTGATACTGGAACGTATCTCATGGCACAGCTGCACGATAAGATCGGCTCTTTGCCAATTGTCAAAGAGATTCGTGGTATAGGACTGCTTATCGGTATTGAATGCCACATTCCTGTGCAAGGGATGCTGGCGGAGGCTCAGCAAGCAGGCTTGCTGTTTGTCTCTGCAGGACCTAACGTCATTCGTCTGCTGCCTAATCTGCTTGTAACCAAAGAAGAGATTGAGGAAGCGATAAGCATACTTCAGCCTATTTTACAGGCAGCATCGGTGACAGTGTAGTCGGATGTAATAATCATCCGGTTCCTGAACATCAAGGCCTTGGCCGTCTGAACTAATAACTTCTTAATACATGATTAACATGCGGTAGAGCCTTCATGGAATGGAACTGCTGCATGTTAATCGACGGATACGATATGAATCGTAATGGACGCGTCCATTGAGCAATAGAGCTAACATTCAAACACGGAGGTGGCGGTCTACATGACGAATACGCAATTAGATATGAGGGGGCGTGACTTTGTCGCGCTTGCAGATTATACGCAAGAGGAGTTATACGCGCTGATGCACTATGGTATAGAGTTGAAGCGCAAGCAGAAAGCAGGAGATCCAGAACAGGCATTAAGAGGGAAATCGCTAGCGATGATCTTTGAAAAGTCTTCGACCCGTACTCGTGTGTCTTTTGAAGTTGGGATGTTTCAATTAGGGGGCACTGCCTTATTTCTCAGCAAAAATGACATTCAAATCGGACGCGGAGAGACGATATACGATACGGCACAGACACTGTCGCGTTATGTCGATGGTATTATGATTCGTACCTTTGCTCACCGTACTGTCATTGACTTGGCACGAGCAGCGACTGTACCTGTCATTAATGGATTATCGGATCTTAATCATCCCTGCCAGGCGCTGGCTGACTATATGACGATTTACGAGAAAAAGGGCAAGTTGGAAGGGTTAAAGGTGGCTTATGTCGGTGACGGCAACAATATGGCGCATTCTCTTATTATGGGAGCGTCGAAGTTTGGTATAAATATTACGGTTGCCACGCCTAACAATTATGCGCCAGATGCTGATGTAGTGAAACAAGCGCAAGAGCAGGGCAAACTGTATGGTTCAACAATCACCTTGACTAATGATCCTCGTGAAGCAGTGGCTGATGCTGATGTGGTGTATACAGATGTGTGGGCCAGCATGGGCTTTGAATCCGAGCAGCAGAAGCGTGAACTTGCGTTCCGTGACTTCCAGGTGGATGAGGAACTCGTGAAGTGGGCGAAGTCAGACTATTTGTTTATGCATTGTCTGCCTGCACACCGTGGCGAGGAAGTTAGTGAAGGTGTAATTGATGGAAACCGTTCCATTGTGTTTGATCAGGCGGAGAATCGTCTGCATGCACAGAAAGCTGTGCTGGCTTCCCTTATGCGTGACTAGACGATTAAAGAGGACATGACGACGTAATGTTACGTTGTGAGCGTTGGAAGTGATTGGAGAAGAGAGAAGCGGGGGGAGCCTATCATGGCAAAAGATAAGATTGTATTGGCTTATTCAGGCGGTTTGGATACGTCTGTGATTCTAAAATGGTTAAAGGAAACTTATGATGCCGAAATTATTGCGTTTACTGCTGACATTGGACAAAAAGATGAATTAGAAGGTTTGGAAGAGAAGGCGCTTGCTACTGGTGCTTCCAAAGTGTACATTGACGACTTGCGCGATGAATTTGCAAGCGACTTTATATATCCGATGTTTCAGGCGGGGGCTCTATACGAAGGACAATACTTGTTAGGTACGAGTATTGCGCGGCCATTGATCGCTAAGCGTATGGTCGAAATCGCCAAAGCGGAAGGTGCGATAGCGATCGCACATGGCGCGACAGGCAAAGGCAACGACCAAGTTCGCTTTGAGTTGACGGCGGCTTCTTTGGCACCAGAGATCAAGGTGATTGCGCCATGGCGATCTGAAGCGTTCCGTGAACAGTTTCCTGGACGTGCAGAGATGATTGCATATGCTGAGAAGCATGACATTCCGGTGCAGGCATCTGCTGCTAAGCCATACTCGATGGACCGCAACTTGCTCCATATCAGCTTTGAGAGCGGCGTGCTAGAGGACCCTTGGTTTGACCCAAGCGCGGATGAGAACAAGGGGATGTTTGTACTGAGCGTAGCTCCGGAAGACGCGCCTGATGCAGCGGAGTATGTGGAGCTGACATTTGAACAGGGGAACTGTGTAGCCATTAATGGTGAAACGTTAAGCCCACTGCAGGTCATGGAGCAATTAAATGCCATCGGGGGCAAACACGGGATTGGACGTGTGGATATGGTGGAGAATCGCTTCGTAGGCATGAAGAGCCGCGGTGTATATGAGACGCCAGGCGGAACGATTCTGTTTACGGCGCATCGTAAGATGGAGTCATTAACGATGGATCGTGAGGTCATGCATCTGCGCGATTCGTTAATTTCTAAGTATAGTTCCATCGTCTACAACGGCTTTTGGTTTGCGCCGGAGCGGCTGGCGATCCAAGCACTCGTGCAAGAGAGTCAGAAGTATGTCTCGGGGACTGTGCGTTTGAAGCTTTATAAAGGCAATGTAATAGGTGCGGGCGTCCAAAGCGCGGTTAGTTTGTATAACCCTGACATCGCTACAATGGAAGCTGACCCGTCTCAAGCCTATGATCAGAATGACGCGACAGGGTTTATCCATCTGAATGCATTGCGTCTCAAAGTTGCTTCTGGAGTGCACGGCATAAGTGTGCATGGTGTGGAATTAAAGCTTGATCAGAAGGCGACGGCAGTTGAAGCGTCAATGTCCAAGTAAGCTGCAGGGCAGGGGGGAAGTATAGAAATTAAGACTTTCTCCTTGCTGTATCAGTTGGAACCGGGAATAGTGTTGATTCTATATTCCAGCACTGGCTCGTTACAGAAGTAGAAAACGTATACCTGTGGAAAGCGGTTAGGGGGAAGTTATTTGAGCAAACTATGGGGCGGACGGTTTACAAAACAGACAGATGAACTAGTGGAGCAGTATACCGCATCGATTTCATTTGATCAGCAATTGGCGGAAGAAGATATTCAAGGCAGTCTAGCACACGTCACAATGCTTGGCCGTTGTGGTATTGTCCCACAAGAAGATGTAGAGCAGATTCAGCAAGGCTTGGCACAAGTGTTGGAATTGATCCGCAGCAAAGAGATGGTGTACTCCGTTTCGGATGAAGATATTCATATGAATATTGAGAAGAAACTCATTGAGTTAATTGGTCCTGTTGGCGGTAAGCTGCATACGGGGCGCAGCCGCAACGATCAGGTGGCGACAGATATGCATCTCTATTTGCGCAAGCATGTCGTTATTTTTGTTGAACTATTGTCGAAGCTGCAGATCGCACTGATGGAGCAGGCGAAGGCCAATTACGATACGATTGTACCCGGATATACACATTTACAGCGTGCGCAGCCAATCTTATTTGCCCACCACCTGATGGCGTATGTATCGATGTTTGAACGTGATATTGAACGCTTGCAAGACAGCTATAAGCGTATCAATACGCTTCCACTAGGAGCTGGGGCATTGGCTGGCACTACGTTTCCGATTGACCGTCATGATGTGGCTGAGCAACTCGGCTTTGAACGTGTGTACGAGAACAGCTTGGATGCTGTGAGTGATCGTGACTTTATCGTCGAGTTTCTATCGAATGCCTCGATGGTAATGATGCACTTGTCTCGCCTATGTGAAGAGTTGGTACTATGGTCCAGTACAGAATTCCAATTTGTCGAACTCGACGATGCATTCTGTACAGGTTCGAGTATTATGCCGCAGAAAAAGAACCCTGATGTCGCTGAGTTAGTTCGCGGTAAGACTGGTCGGGTATATGGCAATCTCGTAGGAATGCTGACCGTACTGAAGTCGCTGCCGCTTGCTTATAACAAGGATATGCAAGAAGACAAAGAAGGGATGCTGGACACCGTCTCCACCTTGGATGGTGCCTTGCGCTTGTTTGCTCCGATGATTGCCACGATGAAGGTGAACCGTGATCGGATGCGTCAAGCGGTTCGGCAGGATTTCTCAAACGCTACCGATATCGCTGATTTCTTGGTGAACAAGGGTCTGCCTTTCAGGCAGGCACATGAAGTAATCGGGAAGACAGTACTGTACTGTATTCAGAAAAATGTGTACCTGCTTGATCTATCATTGGAGGAGTTTAAGCAGTTCTCGCCATTGTTTGATGAGACGATTTATGAAGTCCTTCAACCGGAGCAGGTTGTGAATGCCCGTAATGTGTACGGTGGAACGGCTACCGTACAGGTACAGGCGGCAGTCGGACGTGCAAGCGAGGCGCTCAAAAAAACCGAATCGTGGCTTGTTGAGCACGAAAACAGGTTTTAACTTGTAATGATCGCTAAAAGGAAATTATGGCGTAAAGTGATCCTAATTAAACGTTTGAAGTGATAGCAAGAAGCATGGGGCAGATGGTAAAGGTATTTTCAGTTTACCTTACATTTATGTGCCTCATTTAGAAGGGAATGCGTTTAAGCAGCGCGTGATCCTGCTAAGAAGTAAATGAATTGGCTTCAGCCGCGCGTTAATAGGGTCCTGTGAGGCCTCACGCGTGTGCGCTGATGCAGCGATAGGGGCTGTTCCTGAGAGGTGTCACTACACCTGCATGGAACAGCCCCTTTTCATATGGGAATTAATGTGATGCCAATCATTACTCATGTTGATGCCTGAATATACGGCAGTTTTACCAGGGGATAGAAAGAGTAATCATCTGTTATGGGTGAAAGAGCAGTAGTAATAAAAATGAAAATGGATCTATTCATTTATCTGAAGTTTGGCCCATTAACACCGTCCTCTACAATTGGTTTCTGTTCGTTTGGTGCTTGGTGAAGACCATTTTCACCAGAGTTGATCGCGATAAGCGTAGGCTGTGCGCGGTACGTATCTATAGCCATACGCTCGCGAGATACTTCTTTGCCGTTAAGCATTTTAATCCGATAGGATTCAACGGTGTATCCCTTCTTGCCTCGCTGCAGCGTTTCTTGTGTCCCAATTGGGAGATCGCTGTTTTTGACATACTTCACAGTAGGTTCCAATACTTTAACTGTTTTTGTCTCCATTTTGTACGTAATGCTGCCATCCATCGTGCCAAACAATTTGACTGTCATTTTTTCGTGTTCCGTCGAAGTACGAATGAGCAGATTTTTTTCAGTAGTATTTTTAAATTTGAAATTAATATAACCTTGCGAGAAGGTTGCATCCAGACCCAAAGGCAGATAAGCGACTGGCATCGAGTGATTGCGCCGCTCCACGATGTCAAGACCGGTACGCAGTACAGCGTTATAGAGTGTACTCGACACTTGACAGATTCCACCGCCTATTCCAGGAACGAGTTTGCCATTCAAAATGACGGGGGCTTCTTTGAATCCATACAAGCGCTCCGTTTTGGCGATTACTTTATCGTAGTCGAATACCTCTCCTGGCTTTAGGATCATATCATCAATAGTTTTGGCGGCAGCATTTACATTATGAATTCGACCTGCATCACCAGGTCGAAGAAAGGTAGATACTTCGATAATTTTACGCTCGATGCCTTCATTTTGAAGCGTCTCTAAAGTAATCGCCGCACTTGCCTGCACC
Organism: Paenibacillus sp. UMB4589-SE434; assembly: GCF_030226685.1. NCBI lineage: Bacteria > Bacillati > Bacillota > Bacilli > Caryophanales > Paenibacillaceae > Paenibacillus > Paenibacillus sp. UMB4589-SE434. The sequence continues at coordinate 519,287 of NZ_JASOYK010000002.1, forward strand.
AGCGGGACCTCAATCGTCAGCCGCTGATCCAGGCTCCAATCCGAAGGAATAGCCACACGAATAAGCTGCTCCATCTGCATTCGGTCAAGCCGGTATACTTTTTTGTCAGGCGTATACGCCACTTGGTCCGCAGCTGTAATCTCACGCCGAGCATTAACAGGCTTGCCAAAAGTCTGGGTTTCCCAAGCAGAATTAAATCGCTGTTTCCATATGTTATTATTCCATGTAAATCCGAGTGCCCACGTTTCTTTAAAAGTACGTCGGGCTTGGAAACGTTCCCATAAGCTTCCTGTGAAGAGTTTGTCTAGGGCTAGCAGCAGCGGTTTGGAATCATAGCGAACACCAAGGTCTTTTAATGTAGTCTGCACGGGGTTAAGGTTGGCCCCTTTAAATATAAATTGAACTGGAGTCTGCTCTAATTTTTTAATTTTATTTAGTAGTTCAGTTTCAAATGACTGCCGCTCCATACCGCCAATCAGCCAGCTTGACAAGTGTACTCTGGGAGGTAGAGCGGTAGTATTCACATAATGGTTTGCCCAACCCCATACTGCTCCTGTAGCAATTAGCAGGAGCAGTATGCCCCCTAACAACCAACTTAACCACTTCTTCACACGACAGCCTCCTGTCTACTGACACCATGATCCCTTTACCCCCTGTGGGACATGCCTTATCGACACCATGACCTGCACATTGCATGGGTGCGCCTTTTCTTAATGCAAAATGGTCATAGCTTCAGCCATATAAGGATTGTTATGTGAACATGTATATGCAGGAGAAGTCTAAATCTTTACCTCTTTCAAGGCAGCGAACAGGGACTAAATACAGAAGCAGGATAAGGTTTAAACCTCGACATTTCACAAGTGAATATCTTTATTTTTGCAATAAACCCGTCTATCCAAGTCGAAATACAAAGGACTACAATGGAAGCCTACAGTAGGCGACATTTTCCCGGGAAATAATGTTTCCTTGCAGCTGGAAAAGTAAAAAGATGTTGAAAATCGAAATTAATTAAAGGAATTGAGGTAGCTATGTCGAATATATATAAGCTGATTTTATACACGTAGGAAGTGATTCGCTTGATCGAAATGCAAGACGTATGGAAGACGTATACGGACGGATCGCATGCACTGCGCGGCGTCTCGGTTCGTATCGAGAAGGATGAGTTTGTATATTTGGTGGGACCGTCGGGTGCGGGTAAATCAACATTTATGAAATTGATTTATAGAGAAGAAGTGCCGACCAAAGGACAGATATCGGTAAATGGCTTTAACATCGGCAAGTTAAAGCACCGGAAAATTCCTTTTGTTCGCCGCAATATTGGGGTCATATTTCAAGACTTTAGATTATTGCCTAAGATGACCGTTTATGAAAATGTCGCATTTGCGATGGAAGTTATTGAAGCACCCAAGAAAGTCATCAAGCGCCGAGTACCTGAAGTGCTGGAGCTTGTAGGTTTGAAGCATAAGGTGAACAGCCTGCCGGCACAGTTGTCGGGGGGCGAACAGCAGCGCATTGCGATTGCACGTGCTATCGTCAACAATCCGTCAGTTATAGTAGCAGATGAACCGACAGGCAATCTGGACCCCGAGACATCATGGGGGATTATGAAGCTGCTCGAAGAGATTAATTATCGAGGCACTACGATTGTGATGGCAACACACAACAAAGACATCGTGAATACCATTCGCAGACGAGTGATTGCGATCGAGCATGGCCATATAGTTCGCGATGTAGTACGGGGGGATTACGGTTATGACAATTAACACAGTCACCCGTCACATACGCGAGGGCGGAAAGAGTATTTTTCGAAATGGGTGGATGTCGATTGCCTCGATAAGCTCCATTGTCATTTCGTTGTTTATTTTAGGTGTGTTTATTTTACTGTCTTTTAACTTGAATACGTTAACGAAGCAGATTGACAGCCAAGTGCAGATTCGGGTGTTTCTTCAATTAAATACGACTAAAGAACAGATGGAATTGCTGCAAACAGACATTGGGAATATGTCGGAGGTCAGCAAGGTGACACCGATATCCAAAGCTGAGGGGATGAAGCTGCTCCAGCAAAGTCTTGGTGAGGACGGCAAAGAATTGTTGAAAGGTTATACCGAGAAGACCAATCCTTTGCCGGATTCCATGACTGTAGATGTGTATAATCCGGACACAGTGCCGATGGTAGCCAAGAAGATTCAGGCGCTGAATGATACGAACAGCGAGAAGCCGATCTGGCAGGTAAAGTACGGCAAAGGTACGGTTGAGAAACTGTTTAAGATTACAGAGACGATTCGTAATGTAGGCTTAATCTTAGTTGCTGGACTGACTGTCACGGCTATGTTCCTCATATCCAATACGATAAAAGTGACCATTATGGCCCGTCAACGCGAAATCGGCATCATGAAGCTGGTAGGGGCAACGAATTCCTTCATCCGCTGGCCCTTCTTTATTGAGGGGATGTTGATTGGATTGCTGGGATCGCTTATTACGCTTGCCGTTTTATTTGTTGGTTATCACCAGCTTATATTAGCTTCGCAGAGCGGCATGCAATTTATCCAGCTGATTCCATTGCAAGAACTGTGGTTACTGCTGACTGGGTTGTTGGTTGTACTTGGTGTATTAATAGGAGTATGGGGCAGCACTCTTTCTATTCGTAAATTTTTGAAAGTCTAAACCATCTACAGATCGATTCGATTGGAGGACCCGTCTTGAAAAAGAAATGGTTGTTGCTCGTATTGAGCTGTATGCTGTTGTTCACTATGGTGTCCCCGTCAACGGGGCAAGCTTCGGAAATGAGCAAAGTAAACAAAGAATTAAGAGCGCTGCAGCAGCAGATGAAAACTGCCGAGAACAAGCAGCAGCAGGCTGAAGATACACGTGCTGAAGCGGAATCGGGCAAGAAGAAGACGCAGTCTGATATGCAAGTGATTGTGAAACAGATCGATAAGAAGGCTAATGAGTTGGCTTCTGTATCTACACAGATTGACGAGTCGGAGACCAATCTGGAGGAGAATGCGAAGCAGCTTGAAGATGCAAACCTTCGGATTGCTGATCGTGAGAAGCTGCTCGATGCTCGTGTGCAGCTGATGTATACGAACGGTAATGTCTCTTACCTTGACGTATTGTTTAGCTCGACTAGCTTTATGGACTTCTTGGACCGACTCAGCTCGTTGGAGCAAATCGCTAACCAGGATAAGCAAATACTGGCGGAGCATAAGCGGGACAAGCAGCTTGTGCTGGAAAAGAAAAAAGAGATTGAGGACGAGCTTAAGCGCGTCCGACTTCTATATGCTAAGCTGGAGCAGACCAAGTTGGAGCTAATGAAGCAAGAACGTGAGAAGGAAGTTATGATTGCAAGCTTCGACCAACAAATTGAGGAATCTCATGGTTTAAGTGAAGAACAGGACCGCTTGCTGGTCGAATTTGCGATGAAGCGTTCTGAATTGATGTCCAAGAAGAAGAAGATAGCGGATCAGGAAGAAGCTGAACGAAGAGCGAGAGAAGAAGCGGCCAGAAGAGAGCGGGAGCAATCCGGTTCCAACTCTGGAAGTGATTCAGGCTCGAGCTCCGGATCTAATGGTGCTTATTCTGGCGGCAAACTGGGTGTTCCGCTTCGTGCAGAATATTATATTTCATCTCCATTTGGCTCAAGGGTAGATCCAATTACGGGCAGCCGCGGGGCGTTCCATAGTGGTTTAGATATGGCTACACCGGGTGGTACAAACATTTATGCTGCGGATGACGGCGTCGTCATTTTAGCAGAATGGTGGAGCGGTTATGGCTATTGTGTCATTATTGACCATGGCAATGGCTTATGGACTCTCTATGGTCATATTCGTCAAGGCGGTATTAAGGTCGATAAAGGGCAGGATGTCAAACGTGGCGAGAAGATCGCAGAGGTTGGCGCAACAGGACGCGCGACGGGTAACCACTTGCATTTTGAGGTCCGTTTGAATGGAGAGAAAGTAGATCCAGCGCCGTATTTGAAATAAAAATAGATATGTTGGCATATAATAGTGAGTGTTCAAACACATGCTCTCATGTGAACAATGACTGATAGAGTAGTTTGACATCAGCATGCGGACGAGATAAGGGCGGTGATCTTATGAATTTTAAAGGACGTACAGTTGCAGTCATGGTTGGGACTGCAATTGTAGTTAGCAGTCTGCTCACCATGACAGCAAAGGATCTGCCGATATTCGCCAGCAGTGGACAGGCTAGCGCAGGCAGCGGGGGACTATCGACAAAAGAAGTTCAGAAGCTGAGCTCGGTGCTGCAGGTCATTGAAAGCAAATACTTCAAAGAAGTAGACCGTAACAAGCTGGTCAATGGTGCTGTGGAGGGGATGTTTACTGCTTTAGGAGACCCTTATTCCACTTACATGCAGAAGCAGGAAGCAGATAGCTTTAATGTTAGCGTTGAGGGCGGGTTCACAGGTATTGGGGCCGAGGTGTCGATGGAAGAAGGCAATGTCACGATTGTGTCCCCTATTAAAGATACGCCTGCTGAACGAGCAGGGCTGAAGCCCAAAGATGTGCTGATTTCGGTTGATGGGACTAATCTGACTGGCTTAACGTTAAATCAGGCGGTAGAGAAGATTCGTGGACCTCGGGGCAGCACGGTCAAGATTGAAGTTAAACGACCAGGCTCACCCGATACGATGACGTTTAATATCGTTCGAGACAAGGTAGATTTAGAAACGGTATATCCTTCAATGCTGGAAGGCAAAGTGGGATACATCGAGATCCGTCAGTTCTCAACGAATACACACGAGCATTTCGTAAAAGCGCTGGATGATTTGGAAGCGAAGGGTATGAAGGGCTTAGTTATCGATGTGCGCAACAATCCAGGCGGCGTGCTCGATATCGTGGAAAAGATGACACAGCCGTTTATCCAGAAAGGCAAGCCTCTGCTGCAAGTGGAATACCGCAATAAGGAACGGGAAGTGCACAAGTCGGAGGGAACGGCTAAGCCGAAAACTTACCCGATTGCGATTCTGACGAATAAGGGCAGTGCAAGTGCTTCCGAGATTATGGCTAGTGCATTGCAGGAGTCTGCAGGCGTTAAGATAGTGGGCGAGCATACTTTTGGTAAAGGTACTGTGCAGACAAGTTACACGACAAGCGGCGATGAAGGCAGTCTGATCAAGATTACGATTGCCAAATGGCTGACTCCTAAAGGTAACTGGATTCACCAAAAAGGAATTGAACCAGACGTTCCTGTGAAGCAGCCGGATTACTTTAATGCTGCGCCAGTTGTTAAAGACAAGACGTTAAAGCTGGATATGAACTCCTCCGACGTACAAAACGTACAGGTTATACTCGGTGGACTAGGCTATAAGCTGGATCGTAAAGATGGTTATTTCTCAGCCAGTACGGAGACGGCGTTGAAGGCTTTCCAGAAGCAGCATACGTTGACAGCTAACGGTCAAGTTGACAAACAAACAGCTGAGAAGCTGGAACTAGAAATTATAAAAGCGATGCGCGAACCTAAAAATGACGCTCAATTAAAAGCAGCGATTCAAACCGTGCAGAAGGAAATTCGCTAACGATTGTCGAATAGTAAGAAGGTCGCAAGCTACTCGCTTCGGCCTTCTTCTTTTTTGGGCTTGATTTTAGAACGATACGCGGAAAGGAGCGAATAATGTGGACATTGCCCTTGAATTCGGCTATCGTGTTGCGTGGGCCTTATTACAATTGCTGCTGTCGCCATTCTATTGGCTGTCAGTCGTATTTATTGCTATACATTATCGTAGACAAATGCTGCTCGAAAGACGATTATTCTCAGTGAAGATGCATAGCTGGATTGAGCAGACCTGGCGTGCTTGGCTGGGGGGGATGCTCGCAGGTTTATGCGTATCTGCAGCCTCCATCGGACTTGGTATTACCATTCCGCAGTCGATTGTGTTCTTATTATGGGGTATCAGCATCGTGCTGTTGTTGTTCCGTGTGAGGATGCTGTGTCTTGCTTATGCAGCGGGTGTAGCAGCACTTGGTCAGACGGTACTGCGCTTCATGCCGGACTGGAATCCGGAAGGCTGGATGGGAATGCTAACAGCAGACCTGCGCGGGATGAATGCAGCAGGATTGTTGGTACTTGTTGCGCTGCTGCATGCTGCAGAGGCTTGGCTTGTGCGCAAACAGGCGCCCACGTTTGCGAGTCCTTTATTTATGGAAAGCAAGCGTGGTCGAATTGTGGGGGCCTATCAGATGCAGACGCTTTGGCCAATTCCGTTATTCTTGTTGTTTCCAGCGGTTACAGCAGGCGAGCAGCTTCCATGGACACCGCTATTAAGCGGAGACATTTGGCAGCAGGGCTGGATGTTGATGGCTTTTCCCGTGATGATTGGTTTCTCGGAGCTAACGTATACTTATCTACCACAAGAGAAAGCAGCTGTAACATCATCCCGTTTGTTTATGTACGCTGTTGCGTTGTTGGCTGTGTCACTTTTAGCCAATTGGTGGACACCGCTAATAGCCGTGGCTGGTCTCATTGCAATCGGTATGCATGAATGGCTGATTTGGCAAAGCAAGTTTGAAGAATCAGGTAGAAGTCCTATTCTTACGCATGATCGGAACGGGCTGCGAGTTCAAGCCGTTCTGCCTGGCAGTCCGGCTGAGGAACTAGGCATTCGCGTAGGTGAACTGATTTCTAAAGTGAATGGTATTCCCGTGCGGACAAAGGAAGAGCTCCATCAAGCACTACGATCCAGCGCGGCTTTTTGCAAGCTTGAGGTATATAACAACAGCGGTGATCTGAAATTTGTGCAGCGTGCGGTGTATGCAGGAGAACATCATCAGTTGGGTGTACTGCTTGCCCCGGATGACGATGTGAATTATGTCGCGGTTACGAAGCCAGCTTCATTATTGCATTTGTTGTCAGCGCCTTGGAAGAGATCTGGGTATGCAGGTATCACGAAAGACAAGGAATCATCCGCATAATACGAACGCTCATTTCTGTGGAGAAGTGAGCGTTTTCTTATTTTATAAGGTAGAATCGGTCATTTTATTGTGAATTGGGGATAACTTATTCGAAAAACATCGAATCTGTCAACAAGTTGTTAACAAACTGTGGGTAAGATAGTACAAAACGTGAATAACTTTTAATTAGATGTGTACAATTTGTTTATAAAATGTGGCGCTTCTTCTACCTATACGTCATCAGCTGGGATGCTTCATCAGCGTCAAGATTGGGTTAGATATAGCAACAGGGCCGTTCTTATAAAAAGTGACTTATAAGAACGGCCCTGTTAAGGTTTGAACTATGTGGATGGCTGTACGACGTTTCGTAGAATAATGATTTCGACACGTCGGTTTTTCTGACGCCCGGTGTCTGAATCGTTGGAAGCCACAGGACGTGTATCCCCATAACCTGCGATTTGGAACTGAGCACTGTCCAGATTCTTCTCATCTACGAAGAATCGTAGGACCGAAAGAGCACGTTCGGCAGATAATGCCCAGTTGTCCTTAAAACGACCGCCCGAGGCCATTTTCAGGTTGTCTGTATGTCCTTCAATACTAATTGTTGTATTCAGCTTGCTGAATAGACTGGCTAGCTTGTCCAATGTCGGTGTCGCCAAGCTTGTTAGCTCCGCTCTACCCAGTGAGAACAATAAACGGTCACTTAGTCTTATTTCGATACCTTTAGGTGTATCCGTGACGCTAAGGGCGTCGTGCAGCTTATTGTCCTCAATATATTGTTGGATAACGGACATCGTCTGCTGCAGCATCTCCTCCTGCTTACGGAATGCAAGATCCTTTTCCGTAATTTGACCAATCATCACAGCTTGCTTGTTTGGATCAGCATCTTGAGCCGCATTAGCTTGCATTTTGTTCATCTTGGCGTTTATTTGGTCACCAGTTGCTCCATCTTTCTTGGTGTTAATAGCCCCTGTCTGGCCAGGCTTGGTATAAGCACCGTCAAGAATACCTGATCCTTTTGGCAGCTGCCCGTCACCGCTGCGGAACGTAGTCTGCAACGTCTCGGATAATGACTCATATTTGACTAAGTCCACTTGACTCATCGCATACATGACTACAAAAAATATTAATAATAAAGTGATAAGATCCGAATAGGTAATCAGCCAGCGTTCGTGATTCTCAGCGGACTGACCCCGCCGGGTTCTACTTTTGCGTCTCATATGTCATCCCCCGCTTCATCTCAGGCACACGCTGCAACGGTTGTATGGCATCTTCACCTTGCATAAAGGAGCTGAGCTTTTTACGGATAATTTGCGGGTTCTCTCCGGCTTGTACGGCAAGTACGCCAAACTGAAGCATTTCCATCTCGCGTATCATCTGCTCGCTTCGGGTCTTAATCTTCGATGCAATCGGCAAATATATTACGTTAGCTGTCGCAACACCATATAAAGTAGCCGTAAATGCAACCGCTATGGAAGGTCCGAGCATGGTGGGATCATTTAGATTACTCAGCACGTGAATAAGACCCATAACGGTTCCGATAATCCCCATTGTTGGCGCGTAGCCGCCAGCGGCTTCAAATATTTTAGCGTAACCATCATGTTTGTGCTCAACAGCATCCATATCGATATCAAGGATCTGTTTAATGAGCTCCGGGTCAGTTCCATCTACAACCATCATCATGCCGTCGCGAAGGAAGGGATTCTTGTGCTTCTGTACCATATCTTCAAGGGCCAATACGCCATCGCGGCGTGCTTGTGTGCCCATAGCAACGATATCGTCAATAAGGCGTGGCATTTGGGTAGGTGTCTGACGGAATGCCAACTTCAAGGCTTGCGGAATGCTGCGTAGACGATTGCCGGGGAAGCTGACAACAACAGCTGCAAATGTTCCTCCGAATACGATCAGGGCCGCAGTTGCCTCCCATAATCCGCTGAGGTTGCCTCCTTCTAAAAGGAATCCGCCGATCAAAGCGACGAGTCCCGCTATAATGCCAATTAAAGTTGTCTTATCCATGCTATAATCCATCCTCCTGATGCAGTTCCCATTTGCAACCAATCGAAGTTAAGAGTATAATAAACGGGAACAAACATTCTTATTTTATGTTGTATACGGACGTGCATTGAACGCTTATGCGGTTAGCCTTGAGGAATCAAGGTATGATACATTTATCGGGTGTTTTGATCATAAAGTTTAGCGTTTTTACTTATTGACGGGCATTTGCTACTGAAGGCCTACCTATGTATGAATGGTTGCGGTTCAAGGCTTGTCGTACTGGGAGTTCGGGTATTTCTTTATGCCTACACTTATACTTTTATACTGGTTCTCCGATGAAGAATGAACATACAGACTTTAACGTGGAGAGCTTCACATTAATATTACTTGTGTCACAAGAATGAAGAGACATGTCTATGAATAGGGCAGTCTGGGGTAATGCTGTAATAAGGAACATTGATGAAGGGTGCGGTGATGAGATTAACATGGCAGATATTCAAGTGTCCTCGAAGCGTTTCGAGCTTGTGTCTGAGTTTGAACCGCAAGGCGATCAGCCGAAAGCGATCGACAAGCTGGTAGAAGGGCTGCACGCAGGCAAGCGATATCAGACATTGCTTGGTGCGACAGGAACAGGGAAGACTTTTACGGTAGCGCAGACTATAGCTGCAGTGAACCGTCCAACGTTGGTTATTGCACACAATAAGACGCTGGCAGCGCAATTATGCAGTGAATTCAAGGAATTCTTCCCGAATAATGCGGTAGAGTATTTTGTTAGTTATTACGATTATTATCAGCCTGAAGCCTACATCCCTTCATCGGATACGTTTATCGAGAAGGATTCAAGCATTAATGACGAGATTGATAAGCTGCGCCACTCTGCCACATCAGCTTTGTTCGAACGGCGGGATGTTATTATTGTAGCAAGTGTCTCATGTATTTATGGCCTGGGATCACCGATTGAGTACGGGAATCTGGTATTGTCACTGCGTACTGGAATGGAGCGCTCGCGTAATGACATCCTGGCAAGATTAGTAGACATTCAATATCAGCGGAATGACTTGAACTTTATTCGTGGTACATTTCGGGTGCGTGGAGATGTCGTTGAGATCTTCCCGGCTTCCAAGAGTGAGCACGCGGTGCGCGTAGAGTTGTTTGGCGACGAGATCGAACGAATTACCGAAATAGATGTGCTGACAGGTGAGATTATCGCTGAACGTGATCATATTGCGATTTTCCCTGCCTCTCACTTCGTGACGGCTGAAGAGACGATGAAGCGGGCGCTTGTTGACATTGAGCGTGAACTGGAAGAGCGACTTGCTGAGCTTCGGGAAGCCAACAAGCTGCTGGAAGCTCAAAGGCTGGAGCAGCGTACGCGATATGATATCGAGATGATGCAGGAAGTAGGGTTCTGCTCGGGGATTGAGAACTACTCCGGTCCGTTGACATTCCGTGAGCGCGGAGCTACACCATATACGCTGCTTGATTATTTCCCGGAAGATTTCCTTGTGGTGGTAGATGAGTCTCACGTCTCTCTTCCCCAGATACGCGGTATGTTTAACGGTGACAGGGCCCGCAAGACGGTGCTCGTGGAGCACGGCTTCCGTCTCCCATCGGCGTTGGATAACCGACCGCTGCAGTTTGATGAGTTTGAGCAGAAGGTAGGCCAGGCCCTCTTTATCTCGGCTACGCCAGGTCCGTTTGAGTTAGAGCACTGCCCGCAGATGATCGAGCAGATTATTCGTCCAACGGGACTGCTTGATCCTATCATTGAAGTACGTCCTACTAAGGGACAAATTGATGATCTGATCAGCGAGATTCGGATACGGCTGGATAAGGACGAACGTGTACTTGTTACGACGCTGACAAAGAAGATGTCGGAGGATTTGACGGACTATTTGAAAGAGATTGGCATCAAGGTGCGCTATCTGCATTCGGATATTAAGACACTGGAGCGGATGATGCTACTGCGGGATCTTCGTCTCGGGGTGTATCATGTATTGATTGGCATTAACCTTCTGCGGGAAGGACTTGATCTTCCCGAAGTTTCGCTGGTTACGATACTGGATGCTGACAAAGAAGGCTTCTTGCGTGCAGAGCGCTCATTAATCCAGACGATTGGTCGTGCGGCGAGGAATGCGGAAGGTCGCGTTATTATGTATGGTGACAAGATTACCGATTCCATGGGCAAAGCGATCAAGGAGACTGCACGACGCCGGGAGATTCAGATTGCTTACAATGAAGCACATGGTATAACACCACAGACAATACGGAAGAAGATACGTGATGTTATTGAAGCTACTAAGTCAGCAGAGTCGAAGTCGGAGTTCTCTGCGGATAAAGGCATAGATAAGATGTCGAAGAAAGATCGCCAATCGTTAATTCAACGCTTGGAGAAGGAAATGAAAGATGCCGCGAAGAACATGCAGTTTGAGCGTGCTGCTGAACTGCGTGACGCTCTGCTTGAACTGCGGGCGATGGATTAATTGAAACAGAACACGTCATAAAGGGTCGTTTGTGATGCGTTTGTATCTTTGACCACTCCGTATAAGTATGCTGTGAAAGTATATTACAGCCGAGGCAATCATCCAGGCTCCGGTACGAGATACGGCTGAGGAAAATGGTGAGGGCGATATCGTCCCGATTGTTTCTATGATAAGTGCCTCAATTCGTAATGATTAAATAAATGCTAATGAAGTGGTTCGAGTGGACCTAGAGCGGGAGGATAAAGCGGTGGCAAGTGATTCAATCGTAATCAAAGGGGCTCGTGCCCACAATTTAAAAAATATCGATGTAACGATTCCGCGTGACAAGTTTGTGGTTTTAACAGGATTAAGTGGCTCCGGTAAATCATCCCTGGCTTTTGACACGATCTATGCGGAAGGACAGCGTCGTTATGTAGAGTCGCTGTCTGCTTATGCGAGGCAGTTTCTAGGGCAGATGGAGAAGCCGGACGTTGATTCTATAGATGGCTTATCGCCTGCAATCTCTATTGACCAGAAGACGACAAGCCGCAATCCGAGGTCCACAGTAGGGACAGTCACGGAGATTTACGATTATTTGCGTTTGTTATTTGCGCGAATCGGTCACCCACATTGTCCTGAGCATGGTATAGCGATTACGTCGCAGACGGTAGAGCAGATGGTGGACCGTATTATGGAATACCCGGAACGTACCAAGCTGCAGCTGCTTGCCCCTATTATATCTGGTCGTAAAGGGGAGCATAAGACAGTATTTGCCGATATTCAGAAGCAAGGCTTTGTACGGGTACGTGTAGACGGAGAACTAAGAGAAGTCGCGGATCCTATTGAATTGGAGAAGAATAAGAAACACAACATTGAGGTCGTGGTGGACCGTATTGTCGTGAAAGAAGACGTTCAAGCCCGGCTTGCGGACTCAATCGAGACTGCGTTGAACCTTTCTGGAGGCAAACTGATTGTCGATATTATTGATCAGGAAGAGCTTGTGTTCAGTTCAAATTTGGCTTGTCCGACTTGCGGATTTAGTATCGATGAACTGGCACCACGGATGTTCTCATTTAATAGTCCGTTTGGAGCCTGCCCGGAATGTGACGGACTCGGCTTGAAGATGATTGTGGATTCAGAGCTGTTAGTGCCGGATGGCAGCAAGTCTATTGATGATGGCGCGTTTGAGGCATGGGCAGGCAGTACGTCGAATTATTATCCTCAATTTCTGCAGGCCGTGTGTGAGCACTACAGTATTCCGACGGATTTACCGGTGTCTCAGCTGGAGCCAGAACATATGACAAAGCTGCTGCATGGTACCGGTAATGAGAAGATCCGCTTCCTATACGAGAATGACTTTGGCCATAAGAAGGAAGCGCAGGTTACGTTTGAAGGGATTATTCACAATCTGGAACGCCGTTATCGTGAGACAGCCTCTGAGGGAATTCGCGAGTTCATTGAAGGGTTTATGAGCGCGAAGCCATGTGGCTCTTGCAAAGGTCATCGCCTGCGGAAAGAGAGCTTGGCCGTTACGATAGGCGAACAGAACATGGCATACGTGACGTCGTTATCTATTGGTGAAGCGCAGCGTTTCTTTGAATTGTTAAAGCTTTCTGCGAAGGAAATGCTAATCGCAAATCTCATTTTAAAGGAAATTAATGCACGTTTAGGATTCTTGGTTAATGTTGGTTTGGAGTATCTAACACTGAATCGTGCTGCAGGTACCTTGTCTGGTGGAGAAGCACAGCGAATTCGCTTAGCTACACAGATCGGTTCAAGTCTGATGGGTGTCCTTTATATATTGGACGAGCCGAGTATCGGCCTGCACCAACGCGATAATGATCGTCTGATTCAGACGCTGGAGCATATGCGTAATCTGGGCAATACATTGATTGTGGTAGAGCATGATGAAGACACGATGCTGGCCGCGGACTACATTATTGATATTGGGCCGGGAGCGGGCATGCATGGTGGCACGGTGATTGCACAAGGAACACCGCAAGAGGTAATGGCAAGCGAGCATTCGTTAACAGGCCAATATTTAAGCGGGCGTAAGTTTATTCCTGTACCGCTGAATCGACGTAAGTCAGATGGCCGCTGGTTGGAGATTCGCGGTGCCAAGGAGAATAATCTGCGCAGCGTAAACGTTAAGATTCCACTGGGGATGTTTACGGCTGTAACGGGAGTATCCGGTTCGGGCAAATCGACTCTTATTAATGAAATCCTGTATAAGACACTTGCGCGTGACTTGAATAAAGCTAAGGTACGCCCAGGTGAACACAAAGAGATTCGCGGCTTGGAGCTTATTGACAAAGTTATTGATATCGATCAATCGCCAATCGGTCGTACGCCTCGTTCCAACCCTGCCACGTATACGGGTGTATTTGATGATATTCGCGATTTGTTCTCTACTACGAATGAAGCGAAGATTCGCGGCTACAAAAAGGGACGGTTCAGCTTCAACGTTAAGGGTGGGCGCTGTGAGGCTTGTCGTGGTGATGGGATTATTAAGATTGAGATGCACTTCCTTCCGGATGTGTATGTACCGTGTGAGATATGCAAAGGCAAGCGCTACAACCGCGAGACATTGGAAGTGAAATATAAAGGCAAGAATATTTCTGATGTTCTGGATATGACGATTGAAGTTGCGGTTGACTTCTTCCAGAACGTACCGCGTATTCACCGTAAGATTCAGACCCTTATGGATGTAGGCTTGGGGTATATGAAGCTAGGACAGCCGGCAACCACTTTGTCGGGTGGTGAGGCACAACGCGTTAAGCTTGCTGCTGAACTCTACCGCCGCAGTACAGGGCGGACTTTATACATTTTGGACGAGCCTACAACAGGCCTACACGTTGCCGATATCGATCGGCTGCTTGAGGTGCTGCATCGTCTCGTTGATTCTGGTGAGAGTGTGCTTGTAATCGAGCACAATCTGGACGTAATTAAGACGGCTGACCATGTCATTGATCTCGGTCCGGAAGGCGGCAGCGGCGGTGGTATGATCGTTGGGCAAGGATCTCCTGAAGAGGTTGTAGAGGTAGATGCTTCGTATACAGGACGCTACCTGAAGCCTATTCTAGCACGTGATCGCCTGCGCACCGAACAGGCGCAAGAGTTGGCTGCACATACGTAAATGGTTAAGATGGCAGCTCAGTTTACAGGGTATTGCTTATCGAAAGGAGTCCTGCGGGGCTCCTTTCTTAGTATAAAAGTAGTGGATGTTGATCCTAGGAAGTGAGGTGCAGTATCAGCTCAGCTTGGTACAAGTTCATGCTGCATTTTATCAAAATGCATGTATAAAGGTTGGTTTTCAAACACAAAGAGGATAAAAGTTCTATTGTCTGTTGGCAGGAACCGACAGGCGGATGTAGAACTCGTAATGAAGCTGTAAATGTACTGTGGCTTAAAACGGACAAAGGATGGTTACGGCATGGTAGAGATAATCGTCGGCGAGAAGCGTGCGCAAGTGCGTGGTATCTTATTCGACAAGGATGGGACGCTGCTGCAGTTTATTAGTTTGTGGGGAAGCTGGGCAGAGACAGTGTTGGATGGATTGGAACGTGAGCTTCGTCTAGAAGGAGCAGAGCTCCCAGAAGGTCCTGGGTATTTGCTTGGCGTATTCTTAAATGAAAAACGTCAAGTAACGGCGCATGACCGCTTTGGCCCGCTTGCGATGGGTTCCCCGTCGCAGATGATCGGAATTGCTGCTTATTATTTGTATCGAACAGGCGTGCCTTGGAATGAAGCGACTCGCCGCGTGACAGCAGTGGTGGAGCATGCAAATGAGGAAATCCTGAAAAAGGCCGATATTCGTCCTGTAGAAGGGGTTGTCTCATTCCTTGAGCGCTGCAAAGCACTCGGTCTGCGTCTTGCGGTTGTGACGGCGGATGACAAGCGACCATCTGAACAGCATTTGACGAAAATGGGGATTCGCCACTTCTTTGATGCTGTGGTGGGTGATGATTGCGTGGAGCATGGCAAGCCTTTTCCGGATATGGTGGAACTTGCGTGTCGTGAGATTGGGCTAGAGCCTAATGAGGTCGCTGTTATTGGTGACTCAGTCGGAGATATGGAAATGGGGCAGAGTGCGGGTGCTATGCTGCAAATTTTTATCGATGAGGAACTGCGTTTTGAGGAGCCGCCTGCGTGTACAGATGCTATGATACGTTCCTTTCATGATATTGAATTGCAAGCGCGAACGTAACTAGACGCAGATGACAATGATATTGGGCACCTGCATTTATTCGTGCTGCCATAACGATGACGATAGATGTAAGCACTATTGTAGAATAATGAAAGCTGTGCTGGTCAAGCGATGAATTCATGTACCAGGAAAAACAATCATGAGGCATTGAAGTTTGAGTAAGTAGGTTTCATATATAACAGTCCTGAGTGCTCTGCAAAGGAGATCAGGGCTGTTTGTTGTTATTTGCCAAAGATGAAGGCGTTCACTATTAAAGTTGCTGCACTTGTCAGCCTTTATTTATCCGAAATGTCTCATAAGACCTCCTTATATCACCTCAGCCTAGTCTATATAGAATGCTGATGAAGCAGCATGAGGATGGTTTCACCGAAGGTCAATGTAACCTTACTTTCTAATGAGAACTAATATTTATTGATTTTAAATGTGTACCCCTGTGTCTACAAGTGAACGGCGTATGTACCGCTTATGAAGCGAAAACAGCCATAAAAAAGACGTGATGAAATCATATCAGTGAAATTAATCATGAAAATATAGAATGCAATGGTATAAACGTGAAGAAAAGGTGACAATCTTGTTAAATATGAACAATTTATCTTGCAAGTCGAGCTGGGTAAATATAACATAGATGAAGATACGTATATCGCACGATTAGAGGGAGGTCGCACCATGTTATTAGCTGAGGCGGCGGCAGCGGCAAAAGAGAGCGCTTTCGATTATTTTGATATTTTCATGCTCGTGCTTACATTGATTTTGCTATGGGCTGTTATTCGTCAAGTGAAGCAGCGTCCCAGAAATATGTTTGCCCTGGGGTTCGCCGTTGTGAGCTTCTTGGTGTTTGTAGCTGCTGACTTTATTATGATTAGCGGCTGGTAATGCATAAGGTACGGTTAGAGACTCTTAGGTAATCGCATATCTATACATATCCTATCTGAAATGAAACATGCGTAAAGGCTCCTTGATTACGATATCAAGGGGTCTTTTTTTGGTCTGAATGCCGTCTTGGAGGTATTACGGGACAGAAGCTAGAATGATTAAAGATGCGAATAGAAATAAATTGGAATTCGCTTCTTAAGGGAGAGGGAGAAAAATGGAGAAATCAAACAAGGACATAGCAACTGGGAAACGTGCAAGTGGAACACGGAGAGGACAAGTGTTGATTTGCATGATGGCCGTCATACTTGGGATGACGATGGCACAGCCATTTACTGCGTCAGCTGAATCCGTATCACTGCCAGCAATACAGGCTAATGGCAAGACTTACATAGAAGCAGGTGCACTTGCAGATGTTTTGGGTGGAAAGGGTCAATACGATGCTAAGAGCAAACAGTACCAGTTATCTTTAAGTACGGTACCTAGTGTTGTTAAAAAAGTAAGCCCGTCTGTTGTGGCCATTATAGGACAAGACGAAGAGGCGTTGGAGGAAGTGGAAGACCCGCGTGATGCGCTGTCTCACGGCACAGGTGTGGTTGTCCGTGCAGATGGCTGGATCGTGACTAATGCTCACGTGGTACGTCATTTGAAGAAGGCGATGGTGATCACATCAGACGGAATGTCCCATGTCGTAACCAAAGTGATATGGGATGAGGATGTGGATCTGGCGTTAGTCCATATCAATAAAACAGGGCTAAAGCCTGCGACATTTATGCCCGCAGCTGGGAAAGTTGAAGCTGGACAAGGGGTTGTGGCTATTGGAACTCCAGTGTCTTTTGTCCTTCAGAATTCGGTGTCAGTAGGTGTCATTAGCGGTATAAATCGTGTTGTTGATAATAACTTCAAGCTGCTGCAGACCGATACGGCTATTAACCCAGGTAACAGCGGAGGACCGCTTCTGAACATGCGGGGAGAAGTAGTAGGCATCAACACGTTAAAATATTACGGCGAGGATATTGATAATTTAGGATTTGCTATACCGGCGGATACGGTGAAATGGACAATTGACCACATGCTGAAGTATGGGAAGCTGAAGCGGGCTGCGATTGGCGTACAGATGGATGAGAACTGGACGGCAGCATATGGCCTTCCCACCGAGCAGTCATTGAGGATTGACGTCGTCATCAGTGCGAATGCCAAAAAGGCAGGTATCCAGGAAGGTGACATCCTGTTGGCGGTCAATGGCAAGCACGTACGCACGCTAGCAGATATTAATGAGGCATTAAAAGGGCTGCTGCCAGGCAAGCAAACCAAGCTAGTTCTGCTTAATGGCGGTAAGAAAAGAACTGTGCAGGTTACGCTTGGGGAGTATTATAAGTCGTAGGTTATGTTTTCCTATTTAATGGGATGACCGATAGGCTATAGATTTTTAGGAGGAACATAGACGGTGGTCAGTCAGAAGAATTGGTTATGGTCCGGGTTGAGGACATTAGGGATCCTGATGTTTTTCCTTGCAGGGATTATATTGTCAAACGAAGCTGCTTTTGCACAATCAATGGACAGGGTTACCTCGAGTAATATGGTTAAGGAAATTCGATTTAGGATTGGAAGTAACCTAGCTGTAGTGAATGGGCTAACGACAAAGATTGAACAGCCGTACGAGACCAATGGAATTACAATGATTCCTGCTGGAGTTCTGATAAAGGCATTTGGTATCCATGGCTATTGGGAAATACCCAAAGAGGCTTTTGTAATAATGGCAGGCCAACGAGAGCTAACTGTCTCTCTGGACAGTTCTTACGCTATGATCAACCGTAAGCAGGTTACGTTGAAAGTGCGGCCAAGGATAAGAGGCAACACTCTAATGCTCCCACTTAGGGATGTGGCGGAAGGCTTGGGAGCTGTTATCAGACCAAACAAAGATCGTTCCGTATCCCTATTGTGGAACCCTGATGAAGCCAATGTGGATATGGCCCGTTCAGGATGTCCTTCTTGCGGATGGTCAGTGCATCTTCCAGACAATTGGTATTATCGGGAGGATGCAGAGCACAAAGGAAACATTCAATTTTTAACAAATGACGGCACTTCATACTTTGCATTATACATGAGCAGTACGGCGAGCACCTCTAGAACAGGAGATGATATGATGTCTTCGTTGAAAGAGTGGGTGGAGCCACATGAGGATATCAAGGACATAAAAGTGGGGCAGATTCATGGTTATACGTTTGCTGAGCTAAAGACCATTGTTCATGTTTCTCAAGAGAAGAAAACGCTAGAGACTTCTTATATGAGGCGCTACGAGAAGGATGGAAAAGCTTACGTATTACTTGCCACGGAAGGTAGTTTTGAAGAATATGAGGAGATATGGAATACGTTTGTGCCAACATTCCAGACTTCTGCCGTTCCAATTGGAATGAAGCCGATTCAGATGGGAAAAGAATAGTTAAGATTAACCCTAGCGGACACACATCCTAAGCTTAACAAGCAGAAGACTGTATTTTTACGATACGAGTATATGAATTATAAGTTCTTTCCACGTTATATATCGTCTGTGTTGGCAAGAACAGGATGTTGTTGTTTTCTATATGCGCGGCTTAAAGGCGTCTTATTCGTCTCAGGCAGAGCAGCAATTTATGAAAGTGATAGAGTCTATGACGGTACACAAGTAAGGGTGACTATAGACGAAGATCTATAGATGAGCGCACTCCAAGATCATGAGGCATGGTCTTGGGGTGCTTTGTGTTTATTACTATCCTTATTAGTGTGAAATATTTCATTGTGTCAGGAGGTAGATTCAGCCTCTATTATGGGGTAAACTGTATATTTAGAGCTCCTGATGGGGCACTTTGATGGAGGATGAAGATGACTAGAGAGATACAACGTGAAGATATAGAATTGTTGGCGCCTGCGGGTGATTGGGATTGTATGCGTGCTGCAGTGGCGAATGGTGCGGATGCGATATTTTTTGGTGTAGAAAAATTCAACGCGCGTGCGCGTGCGAACAATTTTCGGATGGACGAGCTGCCTGAGATTATGGCGTTTTTGCATAGTTATGGGGTTAAGGGCTTCTTGACCTTTAATATTTTGGTATTTGAAGATGAGCTGCGAGATGCGCAGCAGCTAATTGATGCTTGTATCGATGCAGGTGTAGACGCGGTTATTGTACAGGATCTGGGATTGGTGAAATTGATCCGTGAGATGTCTCCGGACTTCCCGATTCATGGTTCTACACAAATGACGATTACGTCTCCTGAGGCAGCTGAGTTTACGAAACCGTTTGGTATGGAGCGGGTCGTATTGGGCCGTGAGAATAATTTAAAGCAAATTCAGAAGATCGGCGAGATCGCTAAAGTGCCGATGGAGGTATTTGTACACGGTGCTTTGTGTGTTTCTTATTCTGGCCAATGCTTAACTTCGGAGATGTGGGGCGGTCGTTCTGCCAACCGTGGCGAATGCGCGCAAGCATGCCGTTTGCCATATGACATGATGGTAGACGGTGAGCATCAGCCGATGGGCGATATTACTTATCTTTTGTCGCCGAAAGATCTGGCAGCGATAGACATCGTGCCAGAGCTCATTGAAGCGGGTGTGACATCCTTTAAGATTGAAGGACGTATGAAACAGCCAGAGTACGTAGCTAACGTTGTGAGCAAGTACCGGAAAGCAATAGATGATTATTTTGATGGCACGTGGACGGGGCCTTCCAAGGAAGAAGTGCGCGAGCTGCAGCAGAGCTTCTCACGCGGCTTTACGCACGGCTTCCTGTCGGGTACAAACAACAAGCAGCTCGTAGACGGAACGTTTCCGAAGAGCCGCGGCGTGTATTTGGGCCGTGTCGAGCAGGTGCTGCGTGATGGCGTGGTCTGTAAGCTGGAGGCGCCGCTGAAGCGCGGTGACGGGATTGGATTTGACGCGGGTGATCCGACGCAGAAGGAAGAGGGCGGCCGTGTTTATGATGTACGTCGCAAAGGCGTGAAGCTGGAGGGCGAGGCTGAGGAAGGCTGGATCGTGGACATCGTGCCAGGACGCAACGATGTGAACTTACGCCGGGTTAAGGTCGGCGATCGGATCTGGAAGACAAGCGATCAGGCGCTCGACAAGCGGATGCGCGCCACATTTGAAACGGAGAAACCGTATCGGGTGTTTCCGATGCATGTACGCGTAGAAGGCCGTGTAGGCGAGCCGCTGAAGACGTGGTGGACGGATGTGCAGAAGGGCACGACCATTCAAGTAGATTCGGAGCTGCTGCTGGAAGAGGCGCAGAAGCGCCCGATGGATCGTGAACTGCTGGAAGAGCAGCTCGGACGTCTGGGCGGTACGGTGTACCAGCTGGAGCAGTTGGACGCTGAGCTGGAAGGCAGCGTGATCGTGCCCATGCGTGAGCTGAATGCGATTCGCCGCCGCGCGGTGGAGCACCTGGCGGGCGAACGGCCGAAGCCGCCTGTCTACGTCAAGCATGACGTAGACGTATTGGCAGGCGCCGGCGTGCAGCATACGGCGGTGCCGTTTGGCGGCGCGCAGCTTACTGCGCTTTGCCGCACGCTGGAGCAGGTGCAGGCAGCAGTGCTGACCGATGTGGCGTTAATTTACGCCGACTTCGAGTTTATTAAGCAGTTCCCGGCAGCAATCGAAGCCTGCCGAGCTGCTGGCAAGCCGATTGCGCTGGTTACACCACGCATCCACATGCCAAACGAGAACGGCTACCATCGCAACATCCTGAATCTGAAGCCGGATGCGGTGTTAATTCGCAACACGGGTGCCTTGCATTATTACCAGCAGGCCAAGGCTGAATGGGAGCTTAAGCGTGCTGAGGCCAGCACGGCAGTGCTGCCAAGCGATGAGATCATGGCGGAAGCAGCAGATAACTCCAATCTGGCTATCTGTCCGCCGAAGCCGATGGGAGCCGACTCGTTCCCGCAGTTGATCGGTGATTTCTCGCTGAACGTAGCGAATCACAAGACGGTGCAGCTGTTTGCGGAAGCAGGTCTCGATCGGATTACACCATCGTATGACTTGAACATTCAGCAGATGGTGGATATGCTGCGTCACGCGGACACGTCTAAGCTCGAAATCGTCATTCATCAGCATCTGCCGATGTTCCATACGGAGCATTGTGTGTACTGTACGTTCCTCAGCGAAGGCACAGACTACACGAACTGTGGCCGTCCGTGCGAAGAGCACAACGTCTCCTTGCGTGACCGTATCGGAATGTCCCATCCGGTCCGCGTAGACGAAGGCTGCCGCAATACGGTGTACAACGCCATCGAGCAGTCCGGCTCGGAATACTTGCCGAACTTCCTCGAGCTTGGTGTCGACTCCTATCGCGTCGAGTTCCTGGAGGAGACCGCAGAGCAGGTCAACCAGGTCATTGACTTGTACAACCGCTCCCTGTGCGGCGAGATTAGTGGCACACAGGTGTGGCGTACGCTCAAGGCAACAAATCAGCTTGGCGTTACACGTGGACAATTGGTGAAGTAACGAGAGTCCCTCAGCCAGATATAACTTGTATGTGTAGGTTGAGGGATTTCTAATTGATTGGTTTAATTCTATACCAGTTTGAAATTAATAATATAATTTATACAGGCACATGGGCATTTAGGATATTACTTTCTCAACTTGAATCATGGGTCATATTACTTTCAATAATCATGTAATATCCATTATTATCATGTATAATTGTGAAAGTGATTGTTATTTATAAATGAAATAAGGCGGAGGAACAAATGAAAATACGTAAAGCTATAATTCCTGCAGCTGGACTCGGAACACGCTTTTTGCCTGCAACAAAAGCAATGCCCAAGGAAATGCTTCCAATCCTTGATAAACCCACAATACAATACATTGTAGAAGAAGCAGTCGATTCAGGCATTGAAGACATTATCATAGTGACTGGTAAAGGAAAACGTGCAATAGAAGACCATTTTGATAATTATTTTGAGCTGGAGCATATGCTACTTGAAAAAGAAAAACATGCTCTACTAGAAGAAGTGCGCAAGTCTTCTGATATGGCAAATATTCATTATATTCGACAAAAGGAACCTCGTGGATTGGGACATGCCATATGGTGTGCGCGTAAATTTATAGGAGATGAACCTTTTGCTGTACTACTAGGTGATGATATCGTCGAAGCGGAGAACCCTTGCCTTAAACAAATGATAGACGTGTATAACGATTATGAAGCAACTGTAGTAGGTGTACAACCTGTGCCATGGGAGGAAGTATGTCGATATGGAGTGGTTGCTGGTAATCAATTGTCCGAGCGTATTATGCGTTCAGAAAGGTTAGTTGAGAAACCACTCGTTGATTCGGCACCTTCTAACTGGGCTATAATGGGACGGTATATCTTAACTCCGCGTATTTTTGAGATACTAGAGGAGCAAGAAGCCGGTGTAAATGGGGAAATTCAATTAACAGATGCGATCCAGCATTTAAGCCAAGTGGAGCAAGTGCTCGCTTATCACTTTGAAGGCCAGCGCCATGACGTAGGTGAGAAGCTTGGTTTTATTGAAACAACGATTCATTATGCGCTCCAACACTCTGATTTGAGAGAGCCATTACTTCGTTACATGGAACAGCAAATACGGTCAGCACATACAGAAACGACTCGGGATTAATCCCGAGTCGTTTTTCTGTTACATATGCTTGCAACACGTTTATTGGATTTGCATGTTTACGATACTATCTATCTTTGCCTGCTCCTCTGGATCAAGAGCCAGGAGCTTAGCTAGGTTCGCATCATCTCGTAATCCAAGCTTCTTAGTCATAGCAAGGTACCATCTTAGAAGGTCGACCTTGCTTGTATCATTCGGCTTAGCTGGGTCAGGTGTTAAATCCTCTTGCAGATGTGCTTTCATCATGTCGTAAGCCTCTTGCGTTTTACCCGTCAGATAGTAAGCTTGACCCGCATGAAGTGCTACTTTAGGTGTAACCTCAAATTTACGTCCTTGAAGCTGCCCCTCAGGGAGCGTCTTCAGATGTTCAATACCCAGTTGAATATGCTTTAAGGAATCAAACACGGAATTTAAATACTTATCCTTTAAAGCTTTGTCGTCCGAATTAGATCCCAATAGGGATGAAATGTGCATGAATTGCTCATACCACTCAATATCCCATGGGTAACGGTATTTATTATTGTCATAAACATCGTAAATTTCTTTATTCATATTTTTGTAGGAATAGAGTTTGTTTAATTGCATCCATAATTGCTTATTAGACGACTCGGACTTAAGTGTATCTTTTAATAAGCTATCAGCAGCAGTGAAGAACTCTTCTTTTTGCGTTTGTTTATAGATTTGACTCAATAGATCAGCCTTCATACCTACATAATTGGGATGATGTCCTTGAATCCCAAGCGCTTTATCCAGCGGAGTTGTAATCTGAGTATAGTCATTACTGCTGCCTGCAGCAGCAACGGATTGATTAAATGAATTAGATGCTGATACAAATGTGATAGCAGTAATGAGTAAGACAACAGATACAAGACCTAACGCAGTTATATAAATAGAACGCACTTTTGTAGGATTCCAACTTAGTTTAGTGAACGGCTTGCTATCTATGGCAGCACTCATCCCACCTAGCCCAATAAATACGAGAATTCCCATAAAGACGTAACTCATGTTAAAGTCCAAAATACTATGAACAAGAATCGAAAGTGCAATGATGAAGTATAAAAAGTAACTTTCGCGTTTGTGTTCATGAGCACGTATATAAGAACGAATAAATTGATAGAACAAGTAAACTAAGAAAGTCATAAATATGACAAACCCTAGTATCCCAGTTTCAATCAGATACTGCAGAAAGAAATTGTGCGCTTGACGAGAAGTATAAGGATTGTTCTGATACTGCTCATATAGAGCCCCCCAACCTCCGCCGCCCGCACCGATGACTGGATGATCTGCAATAACTTTCATGGAATCCTTATAGAATGTGAAGCGCTCCAAGACAGAATGCTGTACTAAGTTGATATTTCCTAGTCGAGTTTGAATATTCTCAGGAAGAATATTTTTAGCATCTGTACCCATGAAAATAAACAAGAGAGACGCTCCAAGTAGTGCACCTCCAATAGGGAAAAGGAAGGTACCCCACTTCTTGTTAGACAAGTGTGACATTTTACTCTCTAACCAAGGTGCTACCCATTTCTCAAGGGCCAAAGACAACACTGCTGATATCAATGAACCTACGGCCACATAAGCCCAGCCCTTCATAGATTCAGTTGTTGAAAAAGCCTGTTGGACATTTAGTCCAATATCTGTGACAGGATTAAGAATTCCAACAGTGACAATTCCACTAATTACTAAGTGGAATATCCACATCAGCTGACGATGAGGCTTTAAGAATACTAAAAGGATTATGAACACAACTGGTAAAAGTAACAAACCACCACGAGACAAAGTCAAGAAGATAGACAACATAATAGGAACCATCATGAAAGCGTGTGTCGCTCGGCTCCACCATTTACGTGACTTTCCGACATAAAACACAGCTGCAAATAAGAAGGCCATAAGGAATGCAGCGTATGTATTAGCGTATTGGAAAACGGATGTTAAACGGGCGCCATCCACAGTCATCATCACGGCGTCCTTAAACAAGCCATTTGCATCGAACGGAATAAGCCATCCCAATGATACTTGAATCCACTTCACACTGTTTAACCAATGTAATAATCCAAAGGCAACGATTCCATAGGAGGATATAATGATTAGTGATTGTATAGAATTATTATTGCTATCTTTATTAAGGTAAGTAGAAGTAATAGCAAAGAAAATGAAATACACACACATAATTAAAGTTAGGTTGGTTGCCATAAAACTGGAAGCTGCACCAAACATTGAAATGCAATAAGTAATAGGGAGGAGAAATGCTCCAAGAATTATGATGGTTTTTGTATTAATTTCTTTGGTTTCTTTATAAAAACTAGGGAAAAATAAAAAAGAAATGATGGATGCAAACAGCATGGATAAATAAATAGGGGGTTCAAAATTAGAACTTTGCCCGTTAAATAAAGCCACTTGGTATGGCGCCCATATAAAGAATAAGATAAGAGCAAAGAAAGGTATTTTATCCCATGCTAATCGTTTTTCTTTGGTCGTAGACTTACTATAGCCGTACTCTGACATTAATTACTGCACTCCCTTGTTATGAACTTGTTCAATGAATTGATGTACTTGCTTTTGAAAACGTTGCTTATTAAAAGATGCAGCATGCTGATAAATGTGATTGGAATCAAATTGTATAGTGCTCATTTGTTTAAGTTTTTCAACTATGCAAGATACTCTTGCGTCCCTAAAGAATAATCCGGTTTCTCCTTCAATTACAGTTTCCAGTGCACCGCCTTTTCCATAAGCCAATACGGGTCTACCGCTAGCCTGTGCTTCTAAGGGAGTTATACCGAAGTCTTCTTCCCCTCCTAGGATAAATCCCCTACACTTCGAATAGTACTGCGCAATGACTTCATCTGATTGATAGCCGAGGAAAGTAATAGTCGAACCTGCCATCTGCTCTAATCGCTTGCGATCATATCCATCTCCAATAATGACCAATGGCCATTTAAGCTCGTTAAACGCTTCGATAATCAAATCAATACGCTTATAAGGAATGAGTCGCGAAACAATTAAGAAATAATCCTCTATCTTATCTGATATCGAGAATTGCTCTAGATTCACTGGTGGGTGAATGACAACTGATTCTCTTCCGTAGTACTTCTTGATTCTTTTGGCAACGTTATTCGAGTTAGCAATGAAGTGGTCCACGCGTTGGGCGGTTGCATAGTCCCACAGGCGTATTTTGTGCAGGACTCGAGGTAACACCCATTTGAAAATGGGATTTCTAAGTTCATCCATGTATTGATGGTATAAGTCCCATACATAACGCATGGGGGTGTGACAATAACAAACATGCGTTTGAGAGGAGTTCGTGATTACACCCTTGGCAAATGCACTAGAAGTAGATAAAACTACTTCGTATTCTCTCATATCAAACTGTTCTACTGCTAAAGGGAGCAAGGATAGCATTTTCTTATAGTGATTTTGAGAAAATGGTATATTTTGTATAAATGAATTGTGAATCTCAGCTTGCTTAAAGACATCAGGCATTTTGTTGAGATTCGATATTAGTGTGTAGATTGGTGCTTCTGGGTACTGTTCCATGAAGGTCTCTAATACCCGTTCCGCGCCTCCGTGTTGATTTATATAATCATGAATAATGGCTAGTTTCATTTACCTTCTCCTATTTAAGCAATTAATAATAGTTACACAGAAGTATAAATATTATACGTTTTATCTGCAGTTAATTTCCAACTGAATGTAGACGATCTAGATAGAGCGAGTTGCTTCCTATCCAGATAATTGGAATCCTCATGAAGAACATTTAATATTTGATCTGCCCAATCCTCAGGCTCGTGAGGTGAGCATAAAATACCTCCGTCTCCAATAACCTCAGGTATAGAGGATACGTTCGATCCAATCACAGGTACTCCGCACTGCATAGCTTCAACGAGTGGCAATCCAAACCCCTCATATAATGATGGCATAGTTAACATAGTTGCTCCATTATAAATGGCAGGTAAATCTTCGTCATCTACATAACCAGCAAAATGAATACATGATTGAAGCTTATGCCGCTCAATATATTCATATAAAGAAGAGGTTTTCCATCCCTTTGTTCCAACAATGACGAGCTTGTGATCAAGCAAATATTTACTAGTTAGTTGATGATAGGCCTTTACAACTGTAATTAAATTCTTTCTCGCTTCAATCGTCCCCACACAAAGAATATATTGATCAGGCATGTTGTATTTCTGAAGTATTGGCCGAACAACCTGATTTTTTAATGGTTTAAAACGGGCGTCAGCTGCTAATGGAATGACAGTAATCTTCTCAGGGTTTATGTTCAGCAAGCTAACAATATCTGCTTTAGCAGATTCCGATAATGCAATAATATGATTGGCACTTACAGCACTGTAAGGCACCCATTTCATATGATGGTTATATATTTTACTGCTCGTAGTCTCCGGATATTTCATAAAAGCCAAATCGTGAATATTAACTACATAACGCTGTTTTTTGATTGGTATATGAGTATAATTAGTTCCGTGATATACATCAAAAGGATCGTTTATGAATTCATCATATCGGAACTTATATAAGAAGTTAGGTTTCATGAGTCGTCGAATTACTTTGTATGGATAACGACTATTATAAATGGAGCATGTACTAGGTACAGGGCTGTTTAACTCCCTTTGTTTCAAAATCTGATTCAATCCGACGGATATGGTTAAGTCCTCATATGTATTGAGGACCTTTAACAGTTCAGCAGTGTATCTCCCGATTCCTGTAAGAGGTCCAAGCAAGGGCTGTCCGTCAATGCATACCTTCATTAATATGCTCCTTCTCCTTTTAATACTACTGGGATGGTCTTAAGGAGTATTTTTAAATCAAGAGCGATACTCCAATTCTCAATATAATATACATCAAGATTCACCCACTGTTGGAATGAAAGATCACTTCTTCCGCTAACTTGCCATAAGCCTGTGATACCTGGAAGAACTTCTAAACGTCTCCATTCCCAGTCACTGTAATGAGCAACTTCAATTTCCAATGGAGGACGAGGGCCTATCAGGCTCATATTGCCTTTTAGGACATTAAATAACTGTGGCAGCTCGTCTATGGAATATTTCCGTATAAATCTACCAGTGCGTGTAATACGTGGATCGTCCTTCATCTTAAATGCAATTCCATCCACTTGATTTTGCGAGGCTAGCTTATTTAACAACTGATCTGCATCTTGAACCATTGAACGGAATTTATACATGTTGAACGGCTTGCCATTCTTTCCAATTCTGGATTGTTTATAAAACACGGGACCTTTCGATTCAAACTTAATGCAAATACTGGTAATAAGCATGATGGGTAATGATATGATCAAGGCAATTAGCGTCAGTAAGTAATCAAAGGCTCTTTTTAATAAGAAACCAGTTCCCCGCATCGGTGTTCGAACTAAAGAAACTGTTGGCAGGGAATTGATATTGCCTACTTGGACTGTTCCTAAAACTAAATTAAACATATCTGGAATTATTTTTATTTCAACAGGCGATTTTCGAAAGTCTGAAATAATTTTCTGAACAAGCTCTCTCTCAGATGGAATTGTTATAATAATTTCATCAGCTAAAGTATGAAGTTTGTATATATTTTGTAGGTCCTCTGTTTTTCCTAAATAAGTTGTATCAGCAATGATATCATCAACCTCATCATCTACGTATCCCACTACCGTATATCCTAACCATTTATGTTTCTGCAACTCTTCTATTAATGACTTGCCTACTTTTCCAGCTCCAATAATAATAGCTGTTCGAGATAAAATCCCTCTCGCATTGAAGGCAAGATAGAGCTTTCGCTTCACAAATCTCAATGTCGTTACTAATCCTAATGCTGATATTCCAAAAAGAAGGATTACTACTCGTGAGATATCTGTCAACTTAAATAGGAAACTAAGTCCTACGGCGAACAATATGGCATAGGCGATTGCTTGTGTTGATTTGAGAATTTCATCTACTAGTCCACTAGTTGCTATAAAAGAGTGAATCCGATAACGAAATGTAAGGAACCCATATAGAGCAATAAACATTAAATAGAAATATAAGTAATAGGAGAAGCGTGGATTAGTTAATTCAAACATTTCAAAAGGAACATTAAATTCCAAGTGGATCCGCCATGCATAAAAGATGAAATATAAAAAGGTAAGAAGCCCTATCTCTAACAATAAAAACACAAGAGAAAACGTTTGGACCATCGTTTTCTTTGTTTCCATTCTCTTATTCAGCTCTAGCAGTGGTAATATGTTATCTCTCTCTTTGGCTTTGACATGCATATACTCCAAAGTGTCTATCCTCCAAGTCATAGTTCTTTGATATACGACAATCTGCAAATATATAGCTGTAGAAATTTGTATGATTTATTGTTACCATGTAAGTTGCATAATAGTATTCATCAATTATAACTCTTTTTGAAGAAATTAGGTATCAGCTGGCGAATGTTACATTGAACTATAAATTAATAGTGAATTATAATAGTATTTTGGGTCAGTACACAATGGAGGTTTGAAAATGAGAATTACTGCGGTCATAATGGCAGGAGGCAAGGGAGAACGTTTCTGGCCAAAGAGCCGGACTAATTTACCGAAGCAATTTCTTAATATCTCTGGCAGCAAGTCTATGATTCAGCAATGTGTGAATCGGCTGCAGAAGTTTATTCCTATTGAACAAGTGTTTGTGGTGACGAATGAACTCTATGCGGAACTGATCAAGGGCCAGATTCCAGCTCTCCCTTATGAGAACATTATTATCGAACCTGTTGGTCGTAATACGGCGCCGTGTGTGGGTTTGGCTTCTATAATTATAGAAGAAAAGTTTCCTGATAGTACTATGGTTGTACTACCGTCCGATCATATCATTAAAGATGAAGATGAGTTTGTTCACATCCTTCAAACCGCAGTGGATGTTAGCCGTGAAGGGAAGAACTTGGTTACACTAGGCATTAAACCTACATATCCAGAAACAGGGTACGGATATATTGAGAGCACACTAGATATCCGAGTTTTAAATGATTTTCAGGTGCATCGAGTTCAACAATTTGTCGAGAAGCCCAACCTAATAAAAGCAACTTCTTATCTGGATGCAGGTAATTATTACTGGAATAGTGGTATATTTGTATGGAAAACTTCTGTCATACGTGGATATATCGCAGAGCATATGCCTCAAGTCCATGATTTACTAGAAACGATGAAAGTTGCCTTTAGTCAATGTGATCGAAATGATGTTATTCGTTCTGAGTTTCCTAAGATGCCAGATCAGTCCATTGACTATGGTATTATGGAAAAAGTACAAGACATTTATGTGATCCCATGCGTTTTTGGATGGGACGATGTCGGAAGTTGGACAGCCTTAGAGCGAATTGATGAATTAGACGATAATGGTAATGTTATTAGGGGTAACACCTTAAATATTGATACTAAAGGTTGCATTATCGAAAGTAATGGGAAGTTGATTGCTACCCTAGGAGTAGAGGATTTAATTATTGTGGAGACGGATGATGTAACGCTGATTTGTAACA
Organism: Paenibacillus sp. UMB4589-SE434; assembly: GCF_030226685.1. Lineage (NCBI taxonomy): Bacteria > Bacillati > Bacillota > Bacilli > Caryophanales > Paenibacillaceae > Paenibacillus > Paenibacillus sp. UMB4589-SE434. The sequence goes on from NZ_JASOYK010000002.1 coordinate 549,837, forward strand.
AAGAAAAAGCACAAGAGATCAAGTCTCTAATTAAGGAACTTAGGATCCAAAAGCTAGAGCACTACTTATAACATTAAGCATAAAGGAGATATGCATTGTGGAAAAACGCGCATTGATTACGGGAATTACAGGACAAGACGGTTCTTACTTAGCGGAATTATTATTGGAAAAAGGATATAAAGTATTCGGATTAAGAAGAAGAACCAGTGTTCCGATTATGGAGAATATTGAACATATAAAGAATGAGATTGAATTTATTGATGGCGATCTTCTGGATCTTACCTCGCTCATGCAAGCGGTTAAGATTGCGAATCCTGATGAAGTCTATAACTTGGCTGCCCAATCTTTTGTAGGTACTTCTTGGACACAACCGGGATTGACTGCTCAAGTGACAGCGCTAGGGGTTACTAACATGTTGGAAGCAGTTCGCCTAGTTAAGCCTGAAGCACGCTTCTATCAAGCTTCGAGCAGTGAGATGTTTGGCAAAGTAATGGAGACTCCTCAAAAAGAAACAACGCCTTTTTATCCTCGGAGCCCTTATGGTGTGGCAAAGGTTTACGGGCATTGGATTACTGTCAACTATCGTGAAAGTTATAACATGTTCGCTTGCTCAGGTATCTTGTTTAACCATGAATCTCCACGTCGTGGTGTAGAGTTCGTTACTCGTAAAGTAACGGATGCTGTGGCTCGTATCAAACTTGGACTGCAATCCGAGCTTCGAATGGGGAATTTGGACGCCAAGCGGGACTGGGGTTTTGCTGGAGACTATGTAAAAGCGATGTGGTTGATGCTTCAACAAGATACGCCGGATGATTATGTTATTTCTACCAATGAAACCCATACGGTGGAAGAATTAGTGGAAATTGCATTTGGACATGCAGGACTTAATTGGAAAGAATACGTGGTGATTGATCCTAAGTTTGTTCGTCCTGCTGAAGTTGATCTTTTGCTAGGGGATTGCACCAAGGCTAAACAACAGCTAGGTTGGGAACTTGAGGTAGGTTTTGAACAGCTTATTAAGATGATGGTTGATAGTGATGTAAATAAATACCAAAAACTAAACTGATCTGTGGGTGTTGTTTATGTCTAGAGTCATGATAACAGGTGGGACAGGGTTTGTTGGTCGACATTTGGCTAACTACATAAATTCACTTAATGATGGACACCAAATATGGTGTACTTATGCGAATGAAGTGCCCCACATAAATAGCAGCTTCAATTATATTCGAATGCCCTTGGGCGATCCATTAACTATAAAAAAAGTAATAAAAGACGTTATGCCAGATATTGTTTTTCATCTTGCAGGGCAAAGTAATGTTCATAAGTCATGGGAAAATAAAATTGGGACATTTGAAGTTAATTTGAATGGAACAATTTTTTTGTTAGATGCAATTAAAGAGATAGTGCCTTATTCAGTCATAGTAACTATAGGATCTTCTGAAGAATATGGTTTGAAAAATACGGAAGACATGCCTCTTGTAGAGAGTTCTACGCTTACACCAACCAATCCTTACGGTTTGAGTAAGATGGCCATGGGTATGATTTCCCAACAATACAACAAAGCCTATGGATTAAAAACAATACATGTGAGGCCCTTCAATCACATTGGACCAGGGCAATCAAGCGGCTTTGTTGTACCGGACTTGATTAATCAAATAGTATCGATAGAATCAGCCCTTGATAAAGATCCGATAATTTATACAGGTAATTTAAGCTCAATAAGAGATTTTACAGACGTAAGAGATATCGTAAAAGCTTATTGGTTGTTAGCTATATCTGAAATATCAGGTGAAGTATATAATGTATCAAGTGGTATAGGAAGATCTGTAGAGAATCTATTAGATATAATGATTAGTTATTCTACAAGAGAGATCACTGTAAGAAAAGATCTGAAAAGGTACAGACCATTGGACAATCCAATTTATATTGGAGATAACAATAAATTGATTAATCACACAGGTTGGGGTACTCAGATAGACATACACAAAACTATTCGAGACGTAATGATAGAAAGAAGAACCTTGGTTAAACAGGAGAAAATTGCAAATGATTAATAGCTTACGACAACTATATGCTTATAGACAGATGCTATACAGCTTAGTATTAACTGATTTGAGAACCCGATATAAGGGTTCTCTACTTGGCTTTTTATGGACTTTCTTAAATCCCTTGTTAATGCTAGTAGTGTATAGTGTTATATTTTCTACAATAATGAGAATTAATATAGAAAATTACCCTATGTTTCTGTTTATAGGGTTATTGTCTTGGAATTTCTTCTCTAATAGTATTATTGCTAGTGCTGGTGTAGTAATAAGACAAGGTAATCTCGTAAAAAAAATATATTTCCCTAGAATTATACTTCCATTATCTGTTGTAGGAGCAGGACTAGTGAATTTTCTGTTGTCGATTGTAATACTAGTACCAGCTCTGTATCTATTTGGCCTTCCTTTAAGTGTGAATGCCATCTATTTTTTGTTAATTCTTGTGATACAAACTATATTTACAATTGGTCTGTCATTTATTGTATCATCTTTGAATGTCTATTTTAGAGACCTAGAGCATATTCTAACTATTTTGTTGATGGTATGGTTTTACCTAACTCCAGTTCTATATACTGCTGATATGGTTCCGGTACAATTTAAATACCTGTTTGAATTAAATCCAATGAATCCGATTATAACCGCATATCATAATATTTTTTATGATCATATTACTCCTGACTTTTTATCATTGGCAATAATTTTCATTATAGGAATAATAATGTTGATTTCAGGTTCATTATTATTTCAAAGACTGCAAAAGAAATTTGCAGAGGAACTATAGTAGGAGGATTTAATGTGGATGTAATACAATTAAAAAATGTTTCTAAGACTTTTAAAATATACCAAGAGAAGAACACAACATTAAAAGAGCGCCTTGTTTATGCAGGTAGAACTAAATATATAGAGTACAAAGCATTGCAAGATATAAGCTTAACAATTAAAAGCGGCCAAACTATTGGGTTGATTGGGAAAAATGGCTCAGGCAAAAGCACGTTATTGAAAATAATAACGAAGATAATATATCCAGATAATGGACATGTTGGGGTTTTTGGGAAAATATCCAGTTTGCTTGAGCTAGGAGCAGGATTCCATCCTGATTTTTCTGGTCGAGAAAATATTTATATGAATGCTTCTATATTAGGATATTCTAAAAAAGAAATTGATCTAAGAATGAATGACATAATATCTTTTTCCGAATTAGAAGATTTTATTGATAATCCTGTTCGTAGTTATTCATCTGGTATGTACATGAGACTGGCCTTTTCAATAGCTATTAATGTAGATCCTGATATTCTGCTTGTAGATGAGGTGCTCGCAGTTGGGGACGCATCTTTTCAAAGAAAATGTATAAATCGTATTCAAGAGTTAAAGCAGAGAGGGAAAACAATAGTATTTGTATCTCATGACCATGGGATTATGGAGAAGCTATGTGATCAAGTTTATTGGATAAACGACGGAAGGGTTGCAGAGTGTGGAGATCCTCGAATAGTAATTAATCAGTATTTAACTTTTTTAAGCGATAATGAGGAGAAAAGGCATCAACTAGAAGAGATAAAGGAAGGTGCGGAGGAAAAAAATCCGACCATTATCAATTCAGAAGAAAGACCTAGTGTTGAAATTAGCAGGGTGAGAATATTAGATAAATTCTCTAATGAGAGATACGTGCTACAGACCGATGATCAATATATTTTTGAGATTTACTATAGGGTGCATAAAAAAGTGAAGTCAATTTGTTTTGGTATTGCGATAAATAATGGGGATGGGGTGTTATGTTACGGGACAAATACTTACATTGATAGAATAGATCTTTCGGATTTGCCTGATAGTGGGAGCATAGGGTTTAGTATTAATTCACTTTCTTTGTTACCAGGTACTTATTTTTTAGATGTTGCATCACATAGTGATGATGGTATTCCTTACGATTATAAAAGAAAATGCAACAAATTTGAAGTTAGATCGTTGCAAACAGATATTGGACTTGTGAGAATTTCACATTCTTGGGAAATAAAAGGAGAATAATATGAAGAAGCAGGCTGAGCTAATCGTTGATAATTTAGAGAGAAAACTCAAGATGATCTCTGGCGGGTATAGTTCCTCCAACTTGGAAATGGAATTAGAGCATATGAAATGGTTTATTCATCATGCAAACCTTACTGTTGATACAAGCCAGGGAGGAACTATTCACTCAAACCGTACTGGCATTTTTGCGAAGTTGATAGTATTTACGAAAAAGGTAGTTAGAAAGCTTTTAAAACCTATTACAAAGATAGTAATGTTGAAACAAGTTGAATTCAATGGATATATTGTTAATTATTTGAATAAAGCACATTTGTTGACTGAACGAGATGATAAGACATTATCAATATTGGAAGAAAAGATTAAAGAATCTAAACTCCTATTGGAAAAGGAAATATTATCTATTCGTTCTGAATTGGAGATATTAACTGAAGAAAATAGACGAGTTAAGACAGTTAACCTTGAGAATGAGGTTCTATATAAATCCAATATTAATGAATTAATTAATCAAATTAATATGATGAAAAATGAAATATTAACTATGTTCCATGATACAAAAAGCGAGAATGAAAGATTAGTAACAGACAACAGTGTTAAAGTGGAAAGTAAACAAAATGAGTTGGAAACTAAGATTAAACATTACGAGCAGTATATGTATGAACAAGAGGCGAGATTAATCAATAGAATGGAAAATATAAGAGGAGAAATATTTCATGAAATCAAAAATAATACCAGTCAAAATGACAAAATGATTTCAATAAATGTGCAATACAGAGCTTCTTTTTACAAAAAAGAAAAAGAAATGGGAGATAATATAAGAATCAATTTAGGATGTGGTCGAATACCAAAGCAAGATTATATTAATATTGACGGTAGACCACTTGATGCTGTTGACCTAGTTGCTGATGTTACCGAATTACCTTTTGAGGATGGAACTATCTCTGAAATATATTCAGCGCACCTAGTAGAACATTTTGAACACACTCAAATTAATGGAATAGTGGATCATTGGTACAAAACTCTCAAGACAGGTGGGAAGGTTACTGTCATTTGCCCAGACTGGACGAGTATGATGAAAGAATACGTTAATGGCAATATATCATTTGAAGATATGAGAGAAGTTACCTTTGGCGGTCAGGAATATGCAGGGAATTATCACTATAATATGTTCTCACCTGAATCGTTAACTGCTTTATTAATATCCGTAGGTTTTAAAAATATTAAAGTAATTGAACTAGGAAGAAAAAATGGTGCTTGCTTAGAGATGGAAATAAGAGCAGAAAAATAGTTGTGCTGGAGGGTATACTTAATGGATTCACCTAGGGTGTCGATAGTAATCTGCACTACAAATAGATTAGATACATTAAAATATGTGTTTCATGGGTTAAATAATCTAAATTATGATAACTTTGAAGTAATAGTTGTAAATGGCCCTTCCACAGATGGGACAACAGAGTTTCTTTCTAATGTTGATGGAATAAAAGTATATCAAAACAATCAATTTAATCTATCAATTTCAAGAAATATCGGGATAAGAGCAGCCGGTGGTGAAATAGTAGTCTTTATTGACGATGATGCGATACCTAATGCAGAATGGTTAAAAGAAGTTGTCGCTTCATTTACAAAAGATGAAGAAGTTACTGGTGTTGGTGGGAAAGTTTATGATTCCAGAAGAGGACAAGGCAATTTGCAGTTTAAATATGGAATTGTCAATCAGTATGGCGAGATAAAAGATATTAGGAATGAGCCGGGACAGTGTAACGATAAAGAAGGATTTTGGTTTAATAGGCAAATGGGTACCAATGCAACGTATAGACGCGATGCCTTAATAGATGTTGGGGGATTTGATGAGTTTTTTGAATATATTCATGATGAGACAGATTTATGTCTAAGGTTAATTCAGAAAGGTTATAAAATAATCCATCATGAGAGAGCAGTGGTATTTCATTACCCAGCAAAGAGTCATAATAGAAAATCATTTTATGAGATTAACTGGTTCGCAGAGGTGAAGAATAACGTTTATTTTGCTTTAAAAAATACAAGGGGTATGAAACGTCCAATAGGGTATTTTAAAACTATAAAAAGATATTCTGGTTTATTAAGATCATTTTTAAGCTGGTATAAAAATAAAAACATAGACGGTAAGAAATTTATAAAATTCAATAGAATGTGGTTCAAAGGATTACTTCATGGCACTGTATCTGGTTTATTACGAAAAAGAAGTTTTATGGACTCTTCTGAAATTTCGTACACTGATTTTCTTTTATACAAAAAGCAAATAAAACCTGAGTTTACAATGGAGACTGCTATGCTAAAAATAGGATTATTGAGTATTGACTATCCTCCTATCGGGCACGGAGGGATCGCATCATATACGTTTGATTTAGCGAATGGACTTGTAGATTTTGGTCACGAAGTTCATGTCATTACACGAGGAGAGCGGGAACAAGTGACGTCCTCAAGAGAAGGTTTATTTATTCATGCAATTGTTCCTACGAACTGCCCGACAACTGAGTTGAATGAATTTCCAGAATCTAAAGGCAAACTAGATTACAGTTATTCTGTTAATTCTAAAATTAATCAAATTGTATTAGAGTATAAATTAGACATAATCGAAAGCCCTATCTGGAATGCTGAAGGTTATATATATTCTTTAAATAAATCAGTTCCGTTGGTAACGAGATTACAGACACCTCTTAAGAAGCTAATTGAAGTTCATGAAATGAAAAACACGCTCGATTTGGAAGTTTCGACAACCTTAGAGAGAAGGCTACTCGAAAATTCGGACGGTATTATTGGTATTAGTAACAACATTATTAGTACAATAAGTGAACTTTATAATATTGACCTCAATAAAAAAATGTGTGAGATGATCCCTATAGGAATAAAAGAAGTGGATCTAACAGAACGAAAGGTTAATAGCAAACCCAAAATACTATTTGTAGGCAGATTAGAAAAAAGGAAGGGGATTTTAGAGCTTATTGACGCTGCTATCGAGTTGTTGAAGCAGAAATTTGAATTTGAGCTGATTATTGCTGGTCAAGATAATAGTAGACACGATGGTTTTTATAAGAAAACAGGTAAAACGTACAAAGAATATTTTGAAGAACAGACAAAAACTATGGATATTAGTGATGTTCAGTTTTATGGATTTGTTGATGATAATACTTTACACGAGTTATATGCTTCATGTGATATCTTTGTTGCACCTTCACTTTATGAATCCTTTGGAATTATATATTTAGAAGCAATGAGATACGGTAAACCTGTTATTGGCTGCAGTACGGGAGGAGTAAAAGAGATTGTCGATGAGAGTTGTGGAATACTCATAGAGCCCAAAGATTCTATGGAGTTATTTAAAGCACTTTCTACATTGATAAAAGACACGACTCTTAGAGAAAGCCTTGGGAGGAATGGTTTACAGAAATATCAGCAGCAGTTTAGCGTTGAAAAAATGGTAAAAAGCTCGGAAGATTTTTATAAATATACAATTTTTGGTTTGAAAAACGAAGAGATATAATAAGCGAAATAGCGTATTTCATAATTATTGATACGCTATTTTACTATAATCTGGGGGATATTAAATGGTATTTGCATCACCGTTATTCATATTTGTTTTTATGCCAATCTTCTTTATAGTTTATTTTCTAACTAATAATCAGTATAAGAATAGAGTTCTTTTAATAGCAAGTTTATTATTTTTTTTATGGGGTGCACCGTCATTCTCATTTGTAATAATTCTATCTTTAGTTGTAGATTGGCAATTAGGTAATTTGATTTTTAAATATAATGCAGAAGTAATGAAAAAAAAGTATTTTTTTGTAGTATCATTGATTCTAAATATAGGAATGTTAGGATACTTTAAGTATTGCAACTTTTTTGTGGATAACATCAATTCTTTATTAAGATATTTTAACATTCATGTAATAGAGTGGACTCAAGTCGGCCTACCTATTGGTATTTCGTTCCTTGTTTTCCATAAAATAAGTTATATTATAGATGTTTATAGAAATGTAAAGAAACCTACCGAAACAATTAGTTCTTACTTAATATATATATTAATGTTTCCGATGGTTATAGCAGGACCGATTATCAAGTATCAAGATATTGTTGATCAAATAAGAAAGAGAAATAATAGTATTGACAATATTATTCAGGGTCTATACAGGTTTGTGTTAGGTCTTACAAAAAAGGTGTGGTTTGCAGACAGCTTTGGCAATGTTGCAGATAACATTTTTTCTGTACCATCAGGTGATGTAGGATTTTATCATTCATGGTTAGGAATTTTATGCTACACACTTCAAATTTATTTTGATTTTTCCGGTTATGCAGATATGGCAATTGGGTTATGTAAGATGATGGGCTTTGATATTAAAGAAAACTTCAACAAACCATACATATCCCAAAATATAACAGAGTTTTGGAGGAGATGGCACATATCTCTTTCGAACTGGATGAGAGATTATATATATATACCATTAGGAGGTAATAGATGCTCTAAATTTAGAAATTACTTCAACTTGTGGGTTGTTTTCTTGATATCAGGTCTTTGGCACGGGGCGAGTTGGACATTTGTTATATGGGGAGCTTTTCATGGGTTGTGTATCATTTTTGATAAAATATTCTGGTTGGATTTTTCTAAAAAAATACCAAGAATATTGAATATTTTCATAACCTTTATTCTAATAATGTTTAGCTGGGTTTTATTTAGATCCGAGACGATAGATTATGCACTCAACTTTATGAGATCAATGTTTAGCATGTTTAAACAGACAGTTGATCCTTCTCTCGAAATTTTGAATATAAGTAGTAGCATTTATATAATGTTGTTACTAGGCTTGATAGTAGTATTTATTCCGATGTTCACCAAATTTGAAAAAGTAGTAAATAAAATTAGTTGGGTTAAACATGATGTGTTTAGGATATTTATTATTGTTCTATTGTTAATTTTATCGATCTCAAAGTGCGTGTCCACTACCTTTAGTCCTTTTATATATTTTAGATTTTAAACTTTGGTTATACTTGGAGAATTTAAATTTATGAAAAATTTTTTTTATAAGCAAACATTTATTATATTCATTATTATTTTCTTTTGTTTGCCATTATTACAAATGATTTATAATATTTTCCCTTCTCTTAAGACGAGTGGGGTTGAGGTTTCTCAAAAGAAACCCACATTTACTATTGCTAATTTTTTATCAGGAAATTTTCAAGAGGAATATAACTCTTGGTTTAATCAAAATGTTGGTTTTAAAGAATACTTTATTCGAACTAACAATCAAATTTACTATTCATTATTTAATGATACGCCGAATAACAGTACTCTATTAGTGGGGAAAAATAAAAATCTTTTTGAAAAACATTACATTAAGGAATACTTTAATATAACACCTCCAATTGATATAGCCCTCTTGGAGAGTAAAATTAAACAAATTAAAGAGTTACAACTTTTACTTAAAAAGAGAGGCATTGCCTTTTTACTGGTTGTGACTCCTAGCAAAGCCTCGATATATCCAGAGTATATTTCGAATGTTTTAAATTCTCAAAATGAGAAGCCTAGAAATTACAATAATTTAATTCCTTTATTGGATAAATATAAAATTAATTATGTGGATGGGCATGAAATTACCCGATTGAAGAGGAATCAAGGACAGTATCCTTTATTCCCTGAGGGCGGAACTCACTGGAATAAGTTAGGCGCCTTATACACTACTCAAGCCATTATTGATAATTTACAGGAGCAATTGTCTCAAGATTTGACTAAACTTTCTTTAGAGGATGTAAAAATCGATAATAATCCTATAGGCTCAGACAAAGATATCGCTCAGCTGTTGAATTTATGGAATACCCCAGATAACTTCGAGGCATATCACCCGATAATAAATGCAACAGCGGGTAAGCACTATAAGCCTCGAATTTTAATCGAAGGCGGAAGTTTTGATGATTTAATTATTGAACTTTTACATGAGTATAAAGTTACCTCATCTATTGATTTTTATTTTTATTATAAACGATTAGTTACTTATGAAATTGGAAAAGAGAGATCTGATAAGGGTCCGGTGAATTCGATTGATTGGGAAACGGATGTATTTAATAAAGATGCAATTATTGTTGAAATGAATGAACAAAATATACCGAAAATATTAGATGGATTTATACAAGATGCTTTAAATAAGCTAGACATTCAAGAAATAAGTTTTGATTATATTGATAAGAATGTAAGTCAGATTGACATCAAAGGTAAAATTGGATATCTGCTTAAAAAGGGTGCTAAGAATCAGACGGTTTTTCTAAGCAAATCGGGGTTGAATCTATCTCAGAATACGGACTATTTATTGTCATATAAGGCAAAAGGGTATAATAAACTGAACGTTGATTTATTTCCTGATAATCTACCGGAATATCGGAACGAGGATATTGGCAATGACTTTAAAGAGTTTAATGTAGTGTTTAATTCTTCTAGTGAAAGTATGAAAGATTCAAAATTGCGTTTCTTTGTGGATGGTATTAACGAAATGGACAAAGATATTATTATTTACGATATTAAATTCGAAAAAGTAGGAAAGTAATTTTGATAGGTGTTCAATAAAACTACGACCCGGAAGATGACAATCATGTAGATGTCTATCCTTCGGGCCGTAGTTTTTGCATGAGAGATACCGTTATGAATACTTTATGGTATTTTCTCTGAATGAGTATGTCAATTAATTTTAGATTGTAATTAAGCCAGAACTCAATTCGTTCATTTTACTTATTAATACTGTCAATGGACTCTGCAATCAACAAACTGGCGTTTGTTCAACTGAAAAGCAGAACTCTTGAAGTGACACTCCTTGACAAATAATCCTTACTTCTTGCAATTATATCACATCCTTAACTAGGTATTAGAAATAATCCTAATACTAATAGAAAACCTATATTATACTACTCATTTTAGAGTAGATCTTGGAATATAACAGTAAATGCGAACATCCATTCTTTTTCTGCTCCCATTTCATTGACACCCCCTTTCCGCTGGCTTAGACTTATTCTGTTAGGCCCATCTTATGGGCCATTGGTCAGTGCTTGTATGCGCTGGAGCGTGAGATGTATATACAGAGAGTGGAGGAACTGAAGTGGCGGCTTCCGCAAATGGAATGAGTGCAATTCATGATATACAGTTAAGACAATGGAAACATGTATTTAAGCTTGATCCGGACAAAGAAATTAACGATGAGTGTCTGGAGCGGATATGTATGTCCGGTTCTGATGCCATTATGGTTGGAGGATCAAGTGGAGTTACATTTGAGAATACAGTGGACCTGATGGCGCGCGTTCGCAGATTTGCACTGCCTGTGGTACAGGAGGTATCCGATCTGGATGCGGTCGTACCCGGTTTTGACGCGTACTTTATCCCAATGGTGATGAATACAACGAGCACGGATTGGTTAGTAGGCCAGCATAAGCGTGCGATTGAACAATACGGATATATGATGCCGTGGGAAATGATTATTCCAGAGGGGTATATTATTTTGAATCCGGAAGCAACAGCGGCGAAAGTAAGTCAGGCGAATGCAAACCTAACAGCTAAGGAAGCAGCGGCATATGCGCATATTGCGGACAAGCTGATGCGTCTGCCTGTTATATATGCAGAGTACAGCGGAATGTTTGGTGATATGGACACGGTTAGGCAGATTAGGAAGGCGGCAAGCCAGGCGCATGTCATCTATGGCGGTGGTATTCGGACTGTGGAGCAGGCTAGACTGGCTGCGCAAGCTGCGGATACGATTGTGGTAGGTAATGTGGTGTACGAAGACTTGGAGGCTGCTCTTGCTACTGTTGAGGCCGTCAAGGCGAGCGACTAGAAGGTTTAATGTTAGGATTTAAGGATTAACATATTTAAATTGCTGTTATGTAGTTTTTTACTAAAGAAAGTTCATTAAGGCTTGGTATGTATTTAGTGATAAATATAAAATCAGAGGTAGTAGTTGCTTTGCTAGGGAGCTTCTTTGATTAATTGTGTTTTTGAGATCATGGGGACACAATATTTCTTCTTAAGAGTGAGTTTTTGGCATCAGATCAGAGATCCCAATAAGCTTATTTGATGGATAGTCACGATTAATTTATGGATCGTTATAATAAATATTAGGTAGGGAAGGAGCTTGCGGACTTATGTTTGAATTTCTGGAATCAGCGGATGAGGGGAAGAAGCCAGCGAAGATGGCGACGGACATTCATGAGGCGATTAAGAGGCTGAACCCTGAGCAGCGGCGAGCGGTAGAGGCAACGGAAGGACCATTGCTTATTATGGCGGGAGCGGGATCAGGCAAGACACGTGTGCTGACGCACCGTATTGCTTACCTAATCGCGACGCGTAAGGCGGCGCCGTGGAGCATTTTGGCGATTACATTTACAAATAAAGCATCGCGCGAGATGCAGGAGCGTGTTGCCAAGTTAGTTGGACCAGAAGGCCAAGATATTTGGGTTTCTACGTTCCACTCCATGTGTGTACGTATATTACGTCGTGATATTGAGCGAATTGGGTTTTCTTCGAACTTTACGATTCTGGATTCTTCGGATTCCTTGTCGGTTATTCGAGGCATTATGAAGGAACAGAATGTGGATACGAAAAAGTTTGATCCTAAGGCTGTACAGTCCACGATTAGCACCGCAAAGAATGAACTTGTTACGCCGAAGAGATTCGAGGAGAAGATAGGCGATTATTTTGATGGTCTTGTCTCTAAAGTATACACGCAGTATCAGAAGCGGCTTCGTTCGAACAATGCGCTGGACTTTGACGATATCATTATGAAGACAACGCAGTTGTTTAAGGACGAGCCTGAAGTGTTAGATTTCTACCAGAAGAAATTTAAATACATTCATGTTGACGAGTACCAGGATACGAACCGTGCGCAATACATGCTTTGTCGTATGTTAGCGGATCAGCATCGCAATATTTGTGTAGTTGGCGATAGCGACCAATCAATTTATCGCTGGCGGGGGGCGGATATTACGAATATCCTCAATTTTGAAGAGGATTACCCGAATGCAACTACGATTATGCTGGAGCAGAACTACCGTTCGACTGCAAATATTCTGAACGCGGCGAACCAAGTGATTCAGAACAACACGGGACGGAAGCCTAAGAAACTGTGGACAGACAGCGGCGAAGGCAATCCGATCAAAGTGTATCAAGCGGATACGGAGCATGATGAGGGGTATTTTGTAACCGCCGAAATTAAGAAGAATCAAATGAGTGGTAAATCGTACAGCCAGCATGCGATCTTGTATCGGACGAATGCACAGTCTCGTGTAATCGAGGAAATTCTCATTAAATCTGAAATTCCTTACCAGATCGTAGGTGGAATTAAGTTCTACGATCGTAAAGAGATTAAAGACGTGCTGGGATATTTAAGATTAATTTCCAACCCTGACGACGATATCAGTCTGGAGCGGATTGTAAACGTACCGAAGCGAGGCATTGGCGCGACAACAATTGCCAAGCTTGCGGAAGCAGCATCGGAGCGGGGCACGTCGATCATGAAAGTGATTGGCGACATGGATTTGCTTGATATTGCGCCGCGCACGAAGGGCACACTTCGCGAATTCTATAGCATGATCGATAGTTTGAATAAGATGCAGGAATTTGTCTCTGTAACTGAGCTGACGGAGAAGACGTTGGAACTGTCTGAGTATAAGCTTGAGCTGCAGCGTGAGAATACGTTAGAGTCCAAAGCCCGTATGGAGAATATCGACGAGTTCCTGTCGGTAACACAAGAATTTGAGCAGCGTAATGAGGACAGGTCGCTTGTATCCTTCCTGACGGATCTGGCACTCATTGCGGACATTGATTCCATGAACGATGCAGAAGACGAGGAACAGGCCGACTCTGTCATTCTGATGACGATGCACAGCGCTAAGGGGCTGGAGTTTCCCGTTGTGTTTATTATCGGTATGGAGGAAGGGGTATTCCCGCACAGCCGAGCGTTTACGGATAACGAGGAGCTGGAGGAAGAACGGCGCTTAGCGTATGTTGGCATTACGCGGGCGGAGCAGCAGTTGTTCTTGACGTCTGCGCGCACGCGGACTTTGTTTGGACGGACGAATGCGAATCCGTCGTCTCGTTTCTTAGGCGAGATTCCAGACGAGCTGAAGGAAGATGTATCGCCATCTGGCGGACGTTACGGGAGCTTTGATCGTTACGGCCGGCAAGCTGCATCCGCAGGTTATGGTGGGCGCGGACTTGGCTACAATGGTGCAGGCGGTGGATCAGCCGCTGGTACAGCACCTGGCAGTACGGGCTATGGCACAGCAGGGCAAGCGACGGCACGCAGCTCTGCGGGCACATTTGGCGGTGCAATGCGCCCTGCAGGAGCAGGGGGAACAGCAGGTACGAACCGCGTGACGGTGTCTACGCCGCTGGATAAGGCAAAGCAAGCGGGCAGCGGTGATGCAAGTTTCCAGGCTGGCGACAAGGTTTCCCACGGCAAGTGGGGGATCGGGGTAATCGTATCCGTCAAAGGAACAGGGACGGATACCGAGCTGCAGATTGCCTTCCCAGCTCCAGTAGGAGTGAAGCGTTTGTTGGCTGCGTTTGCGCCTGTTACGAAGGTTTGATCTAGAAATATACAAATGAATAAAGTGCAAGCACAGTGTGTGGGTAAAAAATACACTTGTATATTCATTTCTTATTTTCCAGACAATATCTGATAACTAGTACAACTGAACTGTACACGTATCGCGATACTATAGAAGTACATCACGCCCGTCATGGCAGCAATAACAGATACAGGCCATGTGCGGGCGTGTTACATATAAAGTCAGGGTCTAAATACAGGAATAGGATAGGATGCTCTGCTGATCTGCTTAACACAGGCCTACAGAAACACTGATAACTCAAATAGACTTAATCATTAGGAAAGGGGCGTGCCCATACATGACTAGCCAAGCAGCCTCCGCTGAACAACAAGCCCGCATTCAGGAGCTTATAACCGAGCTGAACCGGTACAACTACCATTACTACACGCTCGACAATCCCATTGCAAGCGATAAGGAGTACGATGTGCTCTATGATGAGCTTGTAGTGCTGGAACAGCAGACAAGTGTTGTGCTGCCTAACTCACCCACGCAGCGGGTTGGCGGCGAACTGCTGAACGGGTTTGATCCGCATCGACATCTTGCGCGCCTGTGGAGCCTAGACAAAGCACAGAATGAAGAGGATCTGCAAGCTTGGTACCAGCGTGTCATTAAGCTAATTGCAGATTATAATACTAAGAATCCTAACGCTGAACCACTGCCAGACCCGAATTTTGTCGTGGAGCTGAAGTTTGATGGCCTTACGCTAAATTTGACATACAGCAACGGTGAACTCGTGCAAGCGGCAACACGCGGCAACGGTTCGATTGGAGAGTCTATTCTTCCGCAGGTGAAAACGATTCGCTCTGTACCACTCACAATCCCGTATACGGCTGGCACACTTGAGATTCAAGGCGAAGGAATTATGAATCTATCCGTGCTGGAAGCCTATAACCAGACGGCAGCCGAACCACTTAAAAATGCACGCAACGCTGCAGCAGGCGCCCTGCGCAATCTAAACCCAAAAGTGACGGCGACCCGGAAGCTTAACGCCTTTTTCTATAACGTTGGTTATACGGATGAACTGGCGTTTGACACCCATCAAGAGATGATGCAATTTCTGCGCGACAACGAGTTCAAAGTTAATCCATATGTGACTTACTACAGTACGATTGACGAGGTCAAAGCAGAATTGCAGCGTGTTCAAGAGCAGCGGGCTTCATTGGACTATTTGATTGACGGAGCTGTTGTAAAGCTGACAGACATGCGGACCCGTGAAGTGTTGGGGTACACCGACAAGTTCCCGCGTTGGGCAGTAGCCTTTAAGTTTGAAGCAGAAGAGACAACGACTGTTTTGGAGAGCGTCAGTTGGGAAGTCGGTCGGACGGGGAAAATTACGCCAGTCGCCCGTGTTGAAGCAGTAGAGCTGGCAGGGGTTACGGTTCAAAATTGTACACTGAACAATATCGGGGACATCGAACGTAAGAATCTAAAGTTTGCTCTGGGTTCACGTGTATTTATACGCCGTTCCAATGATGTGATCCCTGAGATATTGGGCAAGGTAACTGAAGAACAGGATGGTCAAGAAATTGTATGTCCAACACAATGCCCTTCCTGCGGCTCAGAATTGGAAATGCGCGGAGCACATTTGTTCTGCAACAATAGACTTGGCTGCAAACCGCAGATCGTAGCAAGGTTGGCTCACTTTGCATCTCGTGACGCGATGGATATCGAGACGTTCAGCGTAATGACAGCAGAGCAGTTGTACGACGAAGTCGAGGTGCGCGATCCGGCTGATCTGTACGCGCTCACTTTCGAGCAGCTTGTAGCATTGAACCGCTTTGGTGAGAAGAAAGCGAACAATTTACTGCAATCACTGGAGACAAGTAAGACGCGGGAGTTGTCCTCCTTCTTGTTTGCGCTGGGCATTCCGAACACAGGTAAGACAACGACACGTGCGCTCGCTGAGCATTATCTTAGCTTGGAAGGTGTCATAAGCGCTACAGCAGAAGAATTGATGGGGCTGCAGGATGTAGGTGCGATTGTAGCAGACAGCATCGTAGGTTACTTTGCCGATCCATTGAATCGGGCGAGTGTGGAGAAGATGCTTGCACTAGGCGTTGCGCCACAGAGCGAGGAGCCAAAGGCACTAGTGAGTACGGATTCTGTCTTCTTTGGCAAAACGGTAGTTCTTACAGGGACGCTGCACCAACTGACGCGCGATGATGCCACTGCTAAGCTGGAAGCTTGCGGCGCGAAGGTAACAGGAAGTGTGTCCAAGAAGACAGATCTTGTGATCGCTGGCGAAAAGGCCGGCAGCAAGCTGGCTAAGGCGGAGCAGCTTGGCATTCAGACGATTACGGATGAAGATGAGTTTGTTCGTTTGCTAAATGAGGCGTTGGGCGAGGGATAAATACAGTATGATATGGCTCAACTCGGTATAGCTGTGGACAGCCAGACTAACCAATACTTCGGGATGTCATAAGATAACCATGTCAATTTGAAGTAAAGCCTTTCGAGTGCAGGTGAGTAGCAATTCACTGTATCCTCTCTTCGCTAGTCAAGGAAAACGATCTTATCCTGAATAAAAAGCTGCAGCGCTAACAGCCCCCATTCCGCGTGGAGTGGGGGCTGCTCGTGTTGCGTTTAACTCCACTATAAAATCCGACCAGACTTGGTACGCCGCCATCTGCTATCGAACCTTGAAGGTTTGCAGTAGGGACGATATTCGTGCTCTATCCCAAACCTGGCTTAAGCGTAGCCAGCCGCTATAAGTTAACAGGTGATACACCTTGATGTTAACGTAGATATAGGACATACCGTACATTGTTGCTAAAGGCCAAGTAGTAAAGGTATACCAGATTAACAACTGGAATAATAAGCAGAATGATTTCAAGTCCGCTCCGGCCGAACGCTTTTATAAATTTGTACATCAAATAAATACTAGCCACAATATTAACAAACGGGATAATGAGGAGTAGGAGGAACCACAAGCTCTCCTGCGCCACCCGGATTACAAGCACGATATTTAAAATGGGAATAAAGGCAAACCAAGACTTGTCGTACCCGGCTTTATTGCCAAGTACATAATAAGGCACTGTTCCGATCAGGTAAAATACCAAATAAAGAAGGATGGAAAATAGACCCCAGCCTAACCCTAGTAGGCCGTCCTCGTAGAAGTTATACATCATATCACTCCTTTGTTATATCGTTCTCATCGTTTTACCTTTCAGGCTGCTAAGCACGCATTAGCACGTATGAGGGATATATTAGAGTATGGTGACATAACTACTTTAATGACCTTGTGTATAGGCTGGGTGAAAAACTAATGAATTTTATTCACGACGTAAAATAAGGGCGCTCATCGCTTCAAGCGAGATGGAAACCTTGCTGCTTTGAACCACAACGGTCTCTCCCGAAACTTCATTGTGCCATTCACCTTGAGGTAACGACAGTCGAACCGTCCGACGACGGGAACTGTTATTGAGCAGCACTATAACATGACTATGCTCGTCAGCACGCTCATATGCGATGACCCGATCATTTTCCTTTGCATACAAAAAGCGGAAGCTGCCGGTGCGAAGCGCTGTATATTTGTGTCTAAATGCTATCGTGTCCTGATAATGCTGCAGCAGTTCTAGATCCTGCTTCGATTCATCCCACTCCATACATTTGCGGCAGTCAGGGTCGTTGCCTCCGTCCAGTCCGATCTCGTCTCCGTAGTAGATACACGGTGTCCCCAGGAAGGTCAGCTGGAACAAAGAAGCCAGCTTCAACTTGCGCTTATCCCCGCCGCATAAAGTCAGTAATCGTGCTGTGTCGTGGCTGTCGAGCAGGTTAAACATCACTTCATTCGCCTGCTGCGGATAACTGGCCAATTGATGTTCGATTGCCTGCGCGAATTGTATGCCGTCGATCTTGCCCTCTGCAAAGAAATCGTGAATGGCATACGTGAACGGATAATTCATGACCGCATCAAACTGATCCCCCTGCAGCCACATCATGCCTTCGTGGAACATCTCACCGAGAATGTACGCTTCTGGATTAACGGCTTTTACTGTCTGTCGGAATTCCCGCCAGAATTGATGATCGACTTCATTAGCGACGTCGAGGCGCCAGCCGTCAATGCCGACTTCTTCAATCCAGTACCGGGCTACTTCAAGCAAATATTGTTTAACCGCTGGATTTTCAGTATTTAATTTTGGCATCATTGGTGTAAAAGCAAACGTATCAAAGGTTGGAATGCCGTCAATGACCGTTAGCGGGAACTGGCGGACATGGAACCAATCTTTGTAGATGGATTCTTCGCCTTTCTCCAACACGTCGACGTAAGGCTCAAAAGTATAACCGCAATGGTTAAACACAGCATCCAGCAGCACCCGAATGCCCTTGCGATGGCAGGCAGCTACCAGTTCCTTGAGCTTTTCGTTAGACCCAAAGTGTGAATCCACTTTCATGTAATCTTTTGTGTCGTATTTGTGATTGGTCGTTGCTTCAAATATTGGCGTAAAATAAATAGCCGTAATACCCAGCTTCGCCAGATGGTCAAGGTGGTCCATTACCCCTTGCAGGTCCCCTCCAAAATAATTGTCCGGTGTCGGTTCGCCTCCCCAAGGCAGTACGCCTTCAGGGTCGTTGTGTGTATCACCGTTTGCAAAGCGCTCCGGGAAGATCTGATAAAAAACAGCATCCTTCACCCAGGCAGGAGGGGTAAATACATCTACGGGGTTCAGAAACGGATACTCGAACCAACTTTTAGTTGGTGTAGGCGTATCCTTTTGAAAACCACGTTCCGTCATCCACACTTCCTCGGTCGATGTTTCCAGCTTAAATACGTACGCGAGTCGACGGAAGGTGGGAACTGTTTCTGCCTGCCAATAGTCAAACAACTCATCTTGGTATAGTCGTGTCATGGATATAGTCGTTGTCCTCTCCAGCCCTTCCCAGCAGTCAAACTTGTCACCGTAGTATACCGTCACACGGCTAACATCGTTTTTCTTAGTGCGAATGCGTACATGAATGGTTTTGCGATCATAGGCATAGGCCCAGTTCTGCTTGGGGCGATGGTAGATAGCTTCTAACAGCATGATGTGATATCTCCTTTAATGTGGGAAAGTGGATTGCTGAATCTTCTGATCTGACGAATGAAGTCATAAACAACTCAGGAACTAAAGACTGAAACAACGAAACAACGAAATAACTAAACAAACAAATAGCCAAACAACGAAACAGCTAACAAAACTAAGTATCTAACGGCCTGATGCCCTGACGAATTCACGGTCCCAGCACTACTGTACTGTAAGGCGGTATCGTGCAAGTACCATTAGCCAGGACTGCCCCATCTATGCTGGAAAATACCAACGACTTCATCGTCTCAGCAGCACCTGATTGCAGCTTAATCTCCTGCTTAGTGCTAGATAAATTGTGCAGTACGAGCCGCACTTCGTCTTTAGTTGCCCGGATATATCCAGCTACTTTGTCCTGACCAGATGTATAGGACTGGATGCCTCCGTTCTGTAGCACTTTGTCGGAATTACGGTATGTGATTAGCTTCTTGTAGTGATGCCATAATGACTGGGGATCCAGCATTTGCTGTTCAGCAGATACCGTCTTCTCATTCGAAGCGGCAGGCTCCCACGAAGTCATGCCGTCAGCCTTGGCATCCATAGACCACTGCATTGGCTCCCGCAGCCGCTCATCTGGTTTCATGCCAAGCATTCCGATTTCTTCACCGTAATAAATAAACGGATTGCCAGGCAGCGTAAGCAGCACGGAAGCTGCCATCTTGGCGTGGTTCACGTTGCTGCCCAATTCACTCATGACGCGGTTTCCGTCATGGTTGGACAGGAAGGGCGCATCGACGAATTGACCGTTGGACTGTTTGCTGTAGTACGTATAAATTCGGCTCAACATCGCGCCGACATCTGCGTCCTTCTCATCTGCTACCATCGAGATCAGTCGCTTAGACAGATCAAAGTTAAATGCAGAGTTCAGTGCTTCATTCAGATACGGACCAATAACAGCCGGGGAGTCCCACACTTCACCGACCAGATAGGTATCTGGTTGGACCTCATTGACGGCTTTTCGGAATTCCTGCCACCATAGTTGATTACTTTTTACAACAGCAGGGTCCTGACTTGTATTCTGAAAGTCTTCGTATACATGCTTGGCGGCATCTAACCGAAATCCATCTACGCCAAGCTTAAGCCAGAATTGCGCGGCTTTTTTAATCTCGGCCCGGACATCGGGGTTATCCATATGCAGATCAGGCATACCTTCCCAGAAGATGCCGAGGTAGTGCTGTCCATTTTTCTGGTGCCAAGCTTGCTGCCCCCAGGCACCTCTGGTAGCGGGATCCAGCTTCAAATCCTCCGCCCACATATACCAATTTCGTTTTGGATGATCTATCCCTTTCATCGATTGGGTGAACCAGGGGTGCTCGCTGCTCGTATGGTTCACGACCAAGTCCATCACAAGTGACATATCGCGTTTGTGGACTTCTGTTAGCAGCCGCTTGAAGTCCTCCATCGTGCCGTAGTCAGGGTTAATGCTGTAATAATCGGTAACATCGTAGCCGTGATAGGAAGGAGAAGGATTAATCGGCATCAGCCACAGATGCTTAACACCAAGGTCTTGCAAGTAATCCAGCTTGGCAGTAATTCCATTTAGATCCCCGATTCCGTCTTTATTGGTGTCATAGAACGAACGGACAAATATTTCATAATAGACACCGCTGCTAGGGCCCATCGGGGTGAGGGCGTCGGTTAACTGTAACGTTTTGTTGACGTCGGATAATGTTGCTTCTACTTGTGGAGACGGTGCGGTTGACTTGCTGGCTGCTGGCGTTGATGTATTGGAGGAGGATTGGCAGCTGGAAGCAAACAGCATCGTTGTGATAGCTAGCGTTGTAAGCAGAAACCGAACAATTGGTTTGGACTTGAACAAATGGATCACGCTCCTTAGTGCAGTGGTGGACATGCATAGCAGGTACAGATCATTTCATTTATCAAGCGGACAGCGGTGAGATACAAATACCTCTAGCGGCTGCAGTACTCTCAAACAACTATTATTTATTCAGCAATGCTGATTCTAATATTTCGACGGGTGCCTGAACCGAATCGCGCCATATGAGCTGATGGGGAATAATGATACGGGCTTGCTCGAAGCCTTCTCCCTTAATACGCTGCACAAGGGCTTGCACGGCCGATTGACCCATCTGGTAGGTGCCAATGTCAACGCTTGAGATTTGCGGCAGACACATCTGAGCCAACAGGGTGTTGTTAAATCCTACTACGCTGCATTCTTCAGGAACACGCAAACCGTTGTTCCACAAGGTGCGGATAATGCTAAATGCCATCACGTCATCAGTTGCGATAATAGCGGTTGGACGTTCTGCTAACGATAAAATTTGCTCGGTGATCTTGGCGGCCGATTCTGGTGTGAATGCGCCCTCATATACATAACCACGATCAAACGGTATGCCAGCTTCCAACAGCGCCTTGCTGAATCCATCCAGTCGGTCCTTGGATACGGTCAAATCAAATGGACCGCTCACAAAGGCGATTCGACGGTGCCCAAGGTTTATGAGGTGCCGTGTGATAGCTTGTGATGCTGCAATGTTGTCGTTATCGACGGAGGTTATGTCACTAAAGTCCTCACTGCGTCCCACGAGCACAAACGGAAACTTTTTCTCGCGAAGAAAGGAGATATTGACATCATCCTTATGCGAGTCCAGCAAAATAATACCGTCAACGTTACGACCACGCACTAATCGCTCTACCGCCTTGACCTCTTCTTCCGCATTGGATCCCGTTGTCAT
Organism: Paenibacillus sp. UMB4589-SE434; assembly: GCF_030226685.1. Classification (NCBI taxonomy): domain Bacteria; kingdom Bacillati; phylum Bacillota; class Bacilli; order Caryophanales; family Paenibacillaceae; genus Paenibacillus; species Paenibacillus sp. UMB4589-SE434. The sequence continues at coordinate 572,268 of NZ_JASOYK010000002.1, forward strand.
CAGAATATCGTAATGAATGGAGGCTGCTTTGGCCACCATGCCGCGTATAATTTCCGAGAAAAACTGATTCTGTAACAATTCATCTGCAGGGCGAGGAAGCACGATTCCGATATTGTGTGTCGTGTTCGTTACCAGGCTTTTGGCCAACATATTCGGGTGATAGCCGAGTTCATCCATCACCTTGCGTACTTTGCGACTTGTTTTCAGGCTGATCCGCGAATCATTCGAAATGACCCGCGACACAGTCGAAGGGGATACGCCGGCTTGTTCGGCTACATTTACAATCGTTACTGCCATAAATAATACCTCGCTTAACTAGAACTATTCCGATTATGTGTCAAAGTATAGAGGATAAAATATTTTTGTGCAAACGGTTTACAAACAATATGGCACTGTGTATAATTCGGTTTAGGCGTAACCGCTTACAACATAAGTAATAGCAAGGAATTATTTTTTTAGTTATTTGTGCAAAGGTTTGCATAAATTAATGAGATATAAATCACGTCTGTCATTATTTTTACCTTTGCGCGCTTTGTTCCACACCATGAACCAGAATCGAAAGGGGCAGTAAAGAAGATGAAGAAATGGGTAGCAATGCTGTTGTCAGTCATGATGGTATTCACAATTACGGCATGTACATCTAGCGGAAGCAATTCCACTCCGGCGGATACGGGCACCTCTACAGAAACAACAGACAATACATCAGCTGGAAATGAAGAATTGAAACCTGAGGATGGTGCAAATCTGATCGTATGGGAAAGTAAAGAGGCTCGTCCTTTCATAGAGGCAATTGCGAAGGAGTTCACAGCTAAATACAACGTCCCAGTTAAATACGAAGAAGTAGCCGCACCTGACCAAGTGAACAAGCTGATAAATGACGGTCCAGCCGGCATTGCAGCAGATGTTGTCGTGTTTCCGCACGACAATTTGGGCAAAGCGGTAACAGCCGGATTGATTTTACCAAATGATTTCCACGAACAGAAGACGCGTGCAGAGAACTCCGAACTAGCGGTTAACGCAGCTTCTTTCGACAGTATACTGTATGGCTACCCGCGTTCTGTAGAGACGCTAATCATGTTCTACAACAAGGATCTGGTTCCAGAAGCGCCTAAGACAATGGAAGAAGTCGTCGAATTGTCCAAGAAGATGAACGACGTGAAAAACAAAAAGTATACGTACATGTGGGAGATCGGTAACTTCTACTACGATTACATGTTCCTTGCATCCACTGGTGGGTACGTATTTGGCAACAACGGCAGTGACAAAGCCGATATTGGCTTAAACAATGAAGGTGCCATTAAAGGAGCATCGTTCTTGCAGCAATTCGCCAAGCAAGTGCTTCCACTGACGACTTCCGATGTAACGGGTGACGTCAAGAAAGGTCTCTTTACCAGCGGACAATTGGCTTTGAATATTGATGGTCCTTGGGCTATCCCTGACCTGAAAGCATCTGGCATTAATCTGGGTGCAGCACCGATCCCTGGCATTGAAGGTCAACCGTCCAAGACATTCTCTGGCGTTAAAGCTTGGTATGTGAACTCTTACTCGAAATATCCTAACGCTGCAAAACTGTTTGCTGAATTTGCTTCAACAAAAGATGCACAGTTGAAAAACTACGAAATGACGGGTGTCGTTCCTTCTAATAAAGAAGCGGCAGCAGACAGTAAAGTAGCGGGTGATCCGTTTACAGTAGCTGTACTGGAGCAGTTCAAGAACTCTTATCCAATGCCTGCAATCCCAGAAATGGGAAGTGTGTGGAGTCCGATGGCTGCTGGCTTGGCAGATGTGCTTAATAAAGGTAAAGACCCGAAAGCGGCACTTGATAATGCCGTACAACAAATTAAAGATGCTGTGAAGTAAAAGAGATAGAGAGGGGGCCCGGGGGAGTGATCAACGCTCGCCCGGGTCGTTTCATTGGATAGTTACGGTTATACAAATGCGAACATGATCTTTAGGTTAGCGAGAGAGGGGAGAACCTCATGGCCACTAGACAATCAGCTTCAGCGAGTAACGCAGCGACAATCAGCCGCCAACCTCAGCCGTCGCCAAAGGAGACTAAGTCCAATACTGCCGCCAAAGCTGCAGTGCTTTCCGGTGTATTTTGGGGTCTTGGGCAACTATTTAATCGTCAATATATAAAAGGCATCCTGTTGATGCTGTTAGAAGCTGTAGGTTTAATTTATTTAATTAATTATTTGCCGCGAGCGGTATGGGGAATTTACACATTGGGTGAAACGCCGTCGCAAATGATGAAGGTTGGAAAGCTCTACAAAATGGTTCCTGGCGACCATTCCATTCATTTAATTATTAAAGGATTAATTACGCTGCTTGTTCTGTTTATATTTGTGTGGGTATATGTACTTGTGGTAAGAGACGCCCATGCAGTAGGACGCATGCGAACTAAAGGTGACAAGCCGAATAATTTCTTGCAAACCTTGGAGTATGTCAAAGAGCAAAAGTTTGCCTACTTGTTCCTTGCACTACCGACGGCTGCAGTGTTGTTCTTTACGATAATGCCTATTATTTTTATGATCTTGCTTGCTTTTACTAACTACTCGGCTCCCGAACATATCCCTCCGGCGAAGCTTGTCGATTGGGTAGGCTTCCAGAACTTTAAAGACTTGCTGCAGCTAGGCACATGGAGCGGTACGTTCTACGGCGTGTTGGCGTGGACCATTATTTGGGCCATACTAGCCACGGTGACCTGTTATTTTGGCGGGATTCTAGTTGCACTTCTAGTTCAACAATCGGGTATCCGCTTTAAAACGATGTGGCGCACAATTTTTATAATCCCGTATGCGATTCCGCAAATGTTGTCTTTCCTTATTATGCGCAACATGTTTAATGGTGAGTTTGGACCGATCAATCAATACTTGAGTTATTTCGGCTTGGGCAAGCTTCCTTGGTTGTCTGATCCGTTCTGGGCAAAAGTAACGGTATTAATGGTAAATATGTGGGTTGGTATTCCGGTAACGATGGTGCTTGTTATTGGTATATTAACGACCATACCAAAAGATATGTATGAAGCGGCAGATGTGGATGGCGCGACAGCGTGGCACAAGTTCAAAGCGATCACAATGCCCATGATTACGTATTCAACCGCTCCGATTCTAATTGGTCAATTTGCTGGTAACATCAACAACTTTAACGTTATTTTCCTGATGACCAATGGTAATCCGCCTAATGGTGAATACCAGTACGCGGGCAGTACGGATTTGCTCGTGACGTGGCTCTACAAGCTGACTTTGGACAATAACAAGTTTAATATGGCAGCTGCAATCGGTATTATCATCTTTATTATCGTTGCTTCGTTGTCGATTTGGAGCTACAGACGTACCCGTTCGTTCCGAGAGGAGGATATGATCCAATGAGTGTAGGGGCTAAGAAGAATTCACGTACTCGGTTACTTTTCAGTTATCTCATGCTGATTATCATCGCGATTTGTGTGTTTTATCCGACGATTTGGATTGTGATGTCTTCCATACGACCTGGATCGTCCATTTATAGCGAGTCACTTATTCCTAGCAATCCGACGTTTGAACACTATGTCAGTTTGTTTACATCGGAACAATATCAATATGGTCGTTGGTATTTAAATACGTTAAAGATTGCGACGTTTAATATGATATTTGGCGTTATTCTTGTGGTGATGACTGCTTATGCTTTATCACGTTTTCGGTTCTATGGACGGAAAAACCTGATGTCCGGTATGCTCGTGCTCGGTATGTTTCCTGGCTTTATGAGTATGATTGCAATCTACATCTTGCTTATGCAGTTAAACTTACTGGATACCCATCTGGCTTTAATTTTAGTGTATTCGGCGGGGGCGCCGTTGGGGGCGTTTGTCGTCAAAGGTTTCTTTGACACAATTCCAAAAAGCTTAGAAGAGTCAGCTCGGATCGACGGTGCAACACACTGGACTGTATTTATTAAAATTATGCTGCCGCTCTCCAAGCCGATGATTACGTACATCGGACTGATGACATTTGCTGGCGCATGGGGTGACTTTATATTTGCTCGCTTGGTGCTGCGGACGAAAGAGAAGTGGACACTGGCCATCGGATTGTGGGATATGGTAAACAATGCATCATCGAACTTTACGATGTTTGCGGCCGGCGCTGTGTTAATTGCGATTCCAATCGCCTTGCTGTATCTGTTCTTGCAGCGCTTCTTGGTGGAAGGGTTAACCGCTGGGGCAAGCAAAGGGTAATCATGAACAGACGCTAGTGACAACAAAAGACGTATAGGTTCCAATCGTGTAGTAACAACAAATAGAGAGCATTTCAATTGGAATGAAAGTAGGAGGGACTATTATGCTAGATACAAGCGCAGCTATACATCCAGAGAACGCAAGTCACCAGACGCAAAGTCATACGGGCGTTCAACTTGGGAATATTACTCATATACAAGAAATGAATCAGGCGCTGCTACTTGTGGGCAGTCATTTTAATCTGGCTATCACTTCGGTCGATGCAGGAGTCGTTCGACTTAAGACATATCGTGGTCAGCAGCCTAATTGGAACACGACGCCTGCAATTATTGCTTCTGAAGGCCGTGCACCTCAATCACTTACATGGACGGAGACGGCTGAGCAAGTATCGGTCACAATTGGGAACACAATGCTTGAAGTCAATCGCTTAACAGGCGCTATCAGCATTCGTAACGAGGCGCAGCCATCTGTGGAGATGGTAAGCTTGCAGCGCAATCGCGAAACGGTGGGAGACTATACGGCATTTGTTACCCTTACGGAAGACGACCATATTTACGGGTTGGGTGAGAAGACAGGCTTCCTCGACAAGCGTGGCGAGCGTTATACCATGTGGAATTCAGACGTATATGCACCTCACGTGCCCGAAATGGAATCCTTATATCAATCTATTCCTTTCTTGACCGTATTAAATCAAGGCAGGAGTTATGGACTGTTCCTGGATAACCCAGGCAAAACGGTATTCGATATGCGCACCTATGCAAATTCGGCGATGCTTCAATCGTGGACGGGCGAATTTGATTTGTATTGGATCGAAGGCCCAACGTTAAAAGAAGTAATTGTACGCTACGGTGATCTGACAGGACGGATGCCGCTGCCTCCGAAATGGGCGCTTGGGTATCATCAATCCCGTTATAGCTACATGGATGAAAAAGAGGTATTGGAATTAGCTCACAACTTCCGTGAGAAGGAGATTCCTTGTGATGTTATCCATCTCGACATCCATTATATGAACGGCTATCGTGTATTTACATTTGACGAGAATCGCTTCCCAAATCCAGAGCGGATGATGGAAGAACTGCGCAGTCTAGGTTTTCATATTGTACCGATTGTGGATCCGGGTGTGAAAAAAGATCCTATGTACGCGGTATATATGGAAGGTGTTGATGGTGACTTCTACTGCAAGACGGCAGAGGGAGACATCTATACAGGTCCGGTCTGGCCTGGAGAGAGTGCGTTCCCTGACTTTACGGAATCACGCGTGCGGGAATGGTGGCAGGAGAAGCAGCGTTTCTATACCGATTTGGGCATTGACGGCATCTGGAATGATATGAATGAGCCGGCAATCTTTAATGAAACCAAAACGATGGACGTAAACGTAATCCACGGTAATGAAGGTGATCGCAAGACGCATGGCGAGGTGCACAACTTGTACGGTATGTGTATGTCACAAGCCAGCTACGAAGGGCTAAAGGTTTTGCTCGACGGCAAGCGGCCATTCGTACTGACCCGTGCTGGCTACAGCGGTATTCAGCGTTATGCGGCAGTGTGGACAGGTGATAACCGCAGCTTCTGGGAGCATATGTCGATGGCGATGCCGATGGTATTGAATCTGGGTATGTCCGGCGTGCCGTTTGCCGGCCCGGATATTGGTGGCTTCGCACACCATACGAGTGGTGAGCTGTTGGCGCGTTGGACGCAGATGGGTGTATTTTTCCCTTATGTGCGTAATCATAGTGCGATTGATACGCTGCGCCAGGAACCTTGGTCATTTGGTGAAGAGATTGAACGAATTTGTCAACAATATATCGCATTGCGTTATCAATGGATGCCTTACCTGTATCATTGGTTCTATGAAGCTTCGAAGACGGGGCTTCCGGTTATGAGACCTTTAGTGCTTGAGTATCCGAACGACCCACAAGTATACAACCTGTGCGACCAGTTCCTAGTAGGAGACTCGGTAATCATTGCTCCGATCTATCGTCCGAATACGGAATGGCGGTCTGTCTACTTGCCGGAAGGGGAGTGGGTCGATTATTGGAGCGGCGAGCGTCACTCGGGCAAACAGCATATTCATGTTCATGCTCCGCTGGCGAAGCTGCCTATGTATGTGCGTGTGGGCGCTATCTGGCTCGAAGGTCCTATCCGTCAGCATGCAGAAGAGATCGTTGCCGCTGAGCACGTAACGGCTTCTGTCTATCTGCAAGGCGCAGGTACGTCATCTACGCTGGAATGGTATGAGGACGATGGTCTTACTTTTGCATATGAACAAGGCCAATGGAATAAGATGTTGATTCAAGTAACAGAATCAGAGCGGAATATTAACATCACAGCCAATTATACAAACTACGGTTATGAGCCAAAACGGGGCAGCTTGTGCTTCCGCTTGATTGGCATATCTGCTGCGCCTACGGGAGTTGCTGGGTTAGGAGAGCAGCTTCAGGTTGAGCAGCTTGCAGCACAAACAACAGGCTGGGCTTATGATTCGGCACTTGGTGAATTAATAGTGAAACTGCAGGAAAATTCTACTGGTCACGAGTTGAGTATTACCTTGTAAGCTGCATAGTCTAATCGGCTGCGAAAAAGATAGGAAATAAACAGCGATGGAATCGAACGGTATGTAACGTTCGGATTCATCGCTGTTTTTGTGTTAGTAAGCTGAATTGTGATGTGCTCTCCCTTGACCGATGTCCTGGTTCTTTACGTATGGAGTGTTTGCACAGATTCCCGCCAAATAAGCTGATGCGGCATAATGATGCGTGCTTGTGCAAAGCCGTCTCCCTTTATACATTGGATGAGCGCCTGTGCTGTTGTGTTCCCCATCTGATAAATCCCAATGTCCACACTGGAGATCGGAGGCAGACACATTTCAGACAGCAGCGTGTTATTGAAGCCGACAACGCTGTATTTTTCCGGTACGCGCCAGCCTTTGTTCCATAAAGAACGGATAATGCTGAAGGCGACCAGATCATCGATCGCGATAATAGCTGTTGGCTGATCTTCCAACTCTAATATTTGATCTGTTACTTCTATAGAAGATTGTGCGGTGAAGGTTCCCTCAAACATATATTCCTGTCGCATTTGAATGCCTGCCTCAAGCAATGCTTTATTGTATCCATCTATCCGGTCCTTAGATACCGTCAAGTTGAGGGGGCCGCTTACAAATGCAATCTTACGGTGCCCCTGTTGTATCAGATTGCGAGTGATATCATAGGCAGCAGCTATGTTATCGTTATCGACCGATATAATGTCGGCGTATTGATTGCTTCGTCCGACGAGCACAAACGGAAATTGCTTGTCCCGCAAAAAAGAAATAATTTGATCATCGCGTCGTGATGACAGTAGAATGATACCATCTACGTATCTTCCTTGAACGAGACGTTCTACCGCTTTTTCTTCTTCAATTTGATTTGTACCTGCGGTCATGAGCACATCGTAGCCATTTGAAGCAGCCTTTGTAACGATGCCTCGTATAATCTCGGAAAAAAACTGATTCTGGAACAGTTCATCTGCAGGACGTGGGAGAACGATGCCAATATTGTTGGTTGTCTTGGTAACAAGACTTTTGGCCAGCATATTCGGATGATAGCCGAGCTCTTCCATCACCTTACGAACTTTGCGGCACGTCTTCTGGCTAATACGAGTGTCATTGGATATTACACGAGATACGGTAGAAGGTGATACGCCTGCTTTTTGCGCGACGTCAACAATAGTTACAGCCATTTGGGTTATCCTCACTTAGTAAAATATACCCAGAGTATACGTGAAGCGCTATTAATGCGCAAACCATTATGGCGGGGCAAGTGAATAAGTGAGGTGTAACAGAGCTGTGTTTGATAAATGGACACCGATGTCTTAGGGTTGAATAGCACGTAGTCTGCATGATAATTGTAAGCAAGGCAGCTCTCAATCTTGTTAGTAGGTTTTTAGATTTATAGTTCTATTAAATTGTAAATTTTTAAAAGTTGCATTCGACATTGTTTTTATGTTACATTATTTCTTGTCGATTCGACGCCATAAGCTAAGGCGAACGGCAGTAAGAAATAAAGAGTTGACAAGCCAGAATGCTTCTGGTAAAGTAAATAAGCGTTCGACATTGATTGTCGAATGATGAAGTAAGTTCCTTGAAAACTGAACAAATGACGAAGCAAACAATAGAGAATTAAATTTCTCGTCAGCAATACAATGAGCAAGTCAAACACTTTAATGGAGAGTTTGATCCTGGCTCAGGACGAACGCTGGCGGC
>NZ_JASOYK010000030.1:0-284 GCF_030226685.1 Paenibacillus sp. UMB4589-SE434
TGGCCCGTTGGTCAAGGGGTTAAGACACCTCCCTTTCACGGAGGTAACAGGGGTTCGAATCCCCTACGGGTCACCATAAGGACACTTAGCTCAGCTGGGAGAGCACTATCTTGACAGGGTAGGGGTCAGCGGTTCGAACCCGTTAGTGTCCACCAATCGTACAACTCATGTACGAAGTTGGGAGCATAATAGATTCAGATGTATATTTTATGGACGCTTAGCTCAGCTGGGAGAGCATCTGCCTTACAAGCAGAGGGTCGGCGGTTCGATCCCGTCAGCGTCCA
>NZ_JASOYK010000031.1:0-264 GCF_030226685.1 Paenibacillus sp. UMB4589-SE434
TCCCTGATAGCTCAGTTGGTAGAGCACTCGACTGTTAATCGAGTTGTCACAGGTTCGAGTCCTGTTCGGGGAGCCATCTTTGCTCTCATAGCTCAGTAGGTAGAGTGCATCCATGGTAAGGATGAGGTCACCGGTTCGATCCCGGTTGAGAGCTCCACAAATTATTGCTATAATACATCTAAGAATAAGCATGGCCCGTTGGTCAAGGGGTTAAGACACCTCCCTTTCACGGAGGTAACAGGGGTTCGAATCCCCTACGGGTCA
>NZ_JASOYK010000032.1:0-262 GCF_030226685.1 Paenibacillus sp. UMB4589-SE434
AGGTAGCCGTATCGGAAGGTGCGGCTGGATCACCTCCTTTCTAAGGATTTACGTCTCCTGTGACGGAGACATACAGGGAGCATAAGCTTCCACCCTTAACATTCCGCTCGTTTTCAGTTTTGAAAGAGCAATCTTTCAATTCCGTTGGTTGTATTCACAGCTTTGACTGTGCGTATAGGCAACATCTTGTACCTTGAAAACTGAATTGCGAAGCAAGTTGAATGTGCAGCGCAGCTTATGGCTGTGAACACAATCAACGTAA
>NZ_JASOYK010000033.1:0-254 GCF_030226685.1 Paenibacillus sp. UMB4589-SE434
GCTGACGAATACTAATCGGTCGAGGGCTTATCCTAATCATTCTAAGTAGAGCATGTACACTTCGCATTCAGTTTTCAGGAAGCAAGATTCATTACGATTGACAAGCTCAGTCAAGATGAAAGCATTCAGCACTTGGCGGTGCTGACCTGAACAATGTTCGGCACTTAGGTACCGAATCTGTTTGGTGGCGATGGCGGAGGGGTTCCACGCGTACCCATCCCGAACACGACCGTTAAGCCCTCCAGCGCCGATGG
>NZ_JASOYK010000034.1:0-242 GCF_030226685.1 Paenibacillus sp. UMB4589-SE434
ACTCATTGGTATGTTTGTGAATACCCTTGCGATTCGCAATTATCCAGCGGGCGAGAAGACGTTTATGTCTTAGTTAAAAGAGGTTCAGCAAACAACTCTGCAGGCATATGAACATCAGGATTACCCGTTTGAGGAATTGGTTGACAACATTCAAGTTACGCGTGATGTAAGCCGGAACCCCGTATTTGATCCGGTTTTAGTCCTGCAAAATACAGAGCAGGGCGAGTGGGCAATAGAATGAC
>NZ_JASOYK010000035.1:0-240 GCF_030226685.1 Paenibacillus sp. UMB4589-SE434
AGCAACCGGGAACAGTCATGGCGGTGAAATCTATGTTATGACGATGCCGAGGTGCCGTATGATCGATCTGGCTGAGGTATTAATAGAAGCTTGTGGTGAAGAACAAGTTCGTATTGTGGAAAAAGGAATTCGACCTGGTGAGACAATACATCAAATTTTGATGAGCGACTACGAAAGCTTAACAACAGTAGTGTATGATGAGCACTATTTTGGAATCCTTCCTACACTTGAGATAGTTGG
>NZ_JASOYK010000036.1:0-237 GCF_030226685.1 Paenibacillus sp. UMB4589-SE434
TAGCCGTAATACGGTAGAACTCGCCTATCACCAATTGATAGCCGAAGGCTATATTCAAAGCAGGCCGAGAAGCGGGCTGTTTGTCATTCAATTAGAGCATGAGAAGCTGCCTGCTCCCTCTCCAGTGCGTAGTAAATCCTTTCAATTAAGCAAGCATGACCGGCCTGTAGTACAATATGATTTTCGATATGGCGATGTGGCCGTTTCGCACTTTCCGGTTTCCACTTGGCGCAAGCT
>NZ_JASOYK010000037.1:0-235 GCF_030226685.1 Paenibacillus sp. UMB4589-SE434
TAGGTGGCAGCGGGTTCACAGGCGCTGAACTGTATCGATTGCTGCGCAGGCATCCCCAATTTGACATGGATTTTGTATCCTCTGAATCCAAAGCGGGCCAATCGGTCGACAAGTACTACATCAGTTCGATTCATAAAAAGAAGATAAGCCCGCTTAAATTCAGTAAAATGGTCGAACTGCATGGCCATTACGATGCAATCTTTTCGTGTTTGCCTACAGGGGCTTTGCCTAAAGT
>NZ_JASOYK010000038.1:0-233 GCF_030226685.1 Paenibacillus sp. UMB4589-SE434
TCCAAATCATCATACGCTGCATGTCACCGTAGTTAATCGTCTGGAGATCTGCTCTTGAGCGCGTAGTAGCATCTGCGAGAATCGGAAGCTCCAAGTTTTTTCTCGGCGCAGGCATTAACTCATAGTGCCCATACATTTGATTATGAGGTCGAACATCGATAGTTGACCTTAGATTATCAGCGCCAATGACCTCAAGCGTCGCATTTAACTCATGCTCACCTTTGTATTGAACT